>DXXM01000047.1 GCA_019416285.1 Bacteroidales bacterium | reverse complement strand
TAGCCGATGTTGCTATATGTTGGTACTTCAACCTGTAGTTGAGTTAATGCTTACGTTTGTTTCAGTGGGGGGATTACATGTCGACGGTCTGGACTATGGGGTTGTTGCCGGGGTTGTCGAGGACCTGGATGGGGTAGGGCATGATCCAGAGGTGTGAGTCGGGCGAGAGGGTGTAGGTCACGCCGTCGATGGTCTTGGTGAGGGTGCGGGGATAGAGGCCCTCTTTGTTGAGACGGCGGTAGTCGCAGAAAATCACCTGTGTCTGCACGAACTCATTCGCCTTGTCGTCGATAATCTTGTTGATGGCCTCGGTCTGGTCGGAGGCTGTCAGGTCGTGGTAGTATTCCGGGAGGAAGCGTGTGCGGCGCACGGTGTTTACTGTCTCGAGCGCGTCTTGCCACTTGCCTGCACGTGCCTGACATTCAGCCTTGATGTAATACATCTCGGCAGAGCGGATACCGCCGTAGTTGGGTACATTGGCGTAGATTCCGCGGTAGTACTCCACTCCGGCTCCGGTGATGTAGTAGCGCCAGCGGGCAAGCAGGCGGATGTCGCCTTCCTCGAACTTCTTGGCTCTTTCCACCGGCATGCTCAGACAGCCGCCGCTGATTCCCTGCCAGTAGTTTGACGAGGCCTGGTGATAGATATAGTTCTCGGGATTGTCGATTTCGGGGTTGACCGTGGTCGATGCGTTCCATACGCTGGTGTCCTCGATGCGGGCCTTGTTGTCGTTGTAGAACTTCACCCAGTCATAGAGGGCCGAATTCTGAGCGAGAGCGTTTTCAGCTGCGGTGAGAGCTTCGTCGTAGCGCCCCATCGAGAGAAGCACTCGTGCGAGCATGCCGTAGCCTGCCGCCTTGGTGGGATGGAGGATGGTCTCGCCATACTCTGGGAGGTCGGGGATGGCCAGGTCAAGGTCGGAGAGCATGAGGTCATAGACCTGTTGGAGTGTGCCTTGAGGTGAGGCTGATTCCACGGATGCGGAAGTCGCCATCGGGACGGAGAGCTTGTTTTTTGTAGTCTCCCAATACTGGTCGGCGTGATAGTTGACGATGTAGTGGTATGTCATGGCACGTAGCACTCTCGCCTGGGCCACGAGCATGCGGCGCTGCTGGTCGGTGGCCTCGGTGGTGTTCATGCCGTCCTCGATGATGAGGTTCCAGTAGAACATCATCTCGTAGGCGCTGTAATAGGGCATGTAGTTCGAGCTGTTGATGAGAGTGCGGTTCACATCCTCAAGGAAGAGATAGTTGGCACGGGTCAGTTCATTGTTGTTGAGTGCTGTGCTTGAGCGGAAGTAGTCGCCGAGGAGGAAGAGCAGCTGCTCCGACTCAAAATAAGAGGTGTTGTTGTTGCGCATGAACGCATTATAGTCCTCCCAGGTCGTAGGGATTTTCTGGCCTTTGGGTATCTCGTTGAGGAAGCTGTCGCACGAAGCAGTGGCCGCAAGGAGAGTGCCGGCTAAAAAGGCTCTGGATATGATTCTTGATATGAGTTTCATTTAGATATGTGGTTTTGGTGAGAAGAAAGATTTAGAAACCGAGATTGAGCCCGAACACGAAATTCGGATTCTGTTTGCCGTCGAGCAGATAGTGGGCCTTGCTGTCCATGGCGATTGTGGCTACATTCTCCACCGAGAATCTGAACTTCACCTGCTTGAGATATGCTTTGCTGCTGATCTGGGCCGGGAGGAGGTAGGACACGCCGATGTCGCGCAGACGGATGTTGGAGGCGTTGTAGATGAAGAGGTCGGAGTAGCGGTAGATGTTGTTGCGATACGAATTGTAGTTGCCCACATCGTTGGAGAAGAGCAGGCGGGGCACATCAGTGAAAGCCTCGTCGCCCGGCTTGGTCCACGCCTTCATGATGTCCTTGGCGGTGGTGACGATACGTCCGGAGGCCATTGAGATGGCGGGAGTGATGTTATCGCGTACCTTATGTCCGAAAGCGAAGGTAATCATCGCCGAGAACTCAAGGCCTTTCCAGCGCACCACGTTGTTGAACGAACCGCTGTGTACAGGCACTGTGGTGCCGCTGTAGACGATAGCGTTGACGTCGCGCACATCCTCGGTAGTCACGTTGCCCTCGGCATCGAGAATCTGCGGTTCACCCTCGGAGCTTACGCCTGCCCAGCGATAGGCGTAGAGCGCGTTGTAGGGATTTCCGAGAGTGGGATAGGAGGTCGGGAGGCTCAGACGCGAGTCATAGTTGGAGGGCTGGATGGAGATGCTCTTCACCTTGTTGTGGTTGAGGGCGTAGAGGAGGGTCGAGGTCCACACCACATTCGGAGTGCGGACGGGCTGGCCGGAGATGCTCAGCTCGAAGCCCTGGTTGTTCATCGCGCCGTTGTTGGTCGTGAGGGTGGTGTAGCCGAAACCCTGTGTGGGGGAGCCGTTGATGAGGGCGAGGAGGTCGGTACTCTTTTTGTGGTAGTAGTCGATGCTACCCCAGAGGCGGTTGCGGAGTAGGTCGAAGTCCACTCCCACGTTGATTGTGCGGGTCTTTTCCCAGCGTATATCCTTGTTCGGGGGAGCTATCACCATACCGGTGGTGCCGAGCGAGCCGGTGAAATACTGTGCGGTCATGTAGGGAGCGGTGTTGCGGCCGATGTTACCTCCGATACCGTAGGACGCGCGGAGCTGGAGATTGTTGATCCAGTCGATTCTGCTGAGGAAGGCCTCGCGGTTGATGTTCCAGCTTGCGCCGACCGACCAGATTGGCTTGTTCTGATACTTTGAGCTCGTGCCCCAGAGGTTCGAGCGGTCCCAGCGGATGCTTCCGGTGATGTTGTACTTGTCGGCGAGCGAGTAGGATGCGTTGCCGTAGAACGACACGAAGCGGTTGGAGATTTCGCGCAGCGATTCGAGGTTTGACATGTTGATGCTTGCCGAACCGAGGAGGGCCGAAAAGTAGTAGCCGAGAGTGCTCTGGTCGTAGGGCTGCCAGTTGAGCAGCTCGGGGTCATAGCCGAAATAGGTGTTGTCGTTGTAGGTCATGCGGCTGTCGCGCACTTCCTGACCGATGAACACGAGGAAATTGTGGAGGTCGGCGAGATTATAGTTGAAATTGAGCTGCTGGCGGAAGTTGTAGCCGCGCTGTTTGAGTGCGGTGCGATACATCACGTCGCCCTCCGGAAGATTATACTTCAGCGTATTGTTATAGGGGTTGAGGGTGACGAAGTTGTTGAGCTGACCCACGACGTTGTAGCTGTAGCGGTTCTGCAGATACTCGGTGTCGGTGTTGGATGTGTCATACTGGAACTGTACGTTGTAGTTGAGCCAGGAGGTGAAGTCGAAGCGGAGCTTGGCGAACACGCGGGTATCGAGAGTCTTGGCCTTCGAGCGACCCCATTCGAGCTCGTTCATGGGCACGAGATTCTCCTCAACCATGCCGTATTGTGCTATGGTCTCGCGGCGCGATGCGTCGCGCTGTGCGGGAGCCGCGATGTATGACCCGTCGGCAGCCACAAGGCCGTCGTAGGGGAGGAATGAGAATCCCGGGTTGAGCAGATTGTAGTTCTGTAAATTCTCACGGCCATACTTGATGTAGGCACCCATGTCAGCTGTAATCCAGTTTGTGATTTTCAGCTGGTCGGTCATGTTGATGCCGAGCGAGTGGTCGCCATGGTTCACATCCTCGAAATTGTGTTTCCAGAACGTAGCCGAGGCGTTGAAGCTATTGCGGTCCGACGACTGAGCGACGCGCAGGTTATACTGCTGGTGAAACGGATTGCGTTTTCCGTATTCCTTCACCTGATTGTAGTAGTTATAGCCTGTTCTGGCAAGTGCGTCGAGGGTGGCGTTGCCATCATCCATCGACATCTTGCCGGTGTACATGTCGAGAAGCGTGTTGACACCCTTGCTCGGGATGGCTCCGAGACGGAGGTCGTCGGCCACCTTGCCTGCGGTGGCTCCCCCTGCGAGGAGGTCGGGATACTGTGCTGCCCAGGCTCTTTCAAGCGCCACGATGTCGGCGGCGTTGGTGAGATTGTCGACATACTGCGAATACTTCTGAGTGGTCAGAGTGGCCGAGAAGCTGACTTCCGGACGTCCGAGAGCGGCTTTCTTGGTGGTGATGACAATCACGCCGTTGGCCGCGCGTGCGCCGTAGATTGAGGTTGCGGCCGCATCCTTGAGTACTGTCACGCTCTCGATATCCTCCGGGTTGAGGTCGGGCATGTTTTCCTTGGTCTGTCCGATGCGGTCGAGCGAGGAGTTTTCAACCGGGAAACCGTCGATGACCACCAGCGGGCTGGCGATGGCGTTCATGGTGGTGATACCGCGGATTTTACCGTCGACGTAGCCCACGATGTTGCCTTCGAGGATATCCTTGAGGTTGTCCATGCGGCGGAGCTGGAGGGTCTCGCCTGAAATTTTCTGATAGGCGCCGGTCGACTGGGCTTTGGAGATGGTGGCGTAGCCCGTCACCATCACTTCGTCGAGCATGGTCTCGTTGTCGTAGAGAGTCACATTGTAGGTCTTGGACTCATTGACGGTGATGGTGTGGGAGTTTTTGCCGATGTAGGAAAACTCGATTTTGCTTCCTTTGGGCACTGTGATGCTGTATTCACCGTCAACATTGGTGGCCACGGCGTTTGCCGTGCCTACCTGCACGATGCTCACACCCGGCAGCGGCTCGTCATTGGTGTCAGTTACTATGCCTTTGGCAGTGACCCTGTCGGCCACCGCTGCGGCTTGTGCCGTGATAGCGCCTGCTGAGAGGAGCAGGGCGAGACACACCAGGCGGCATAGCAATCCGGCCAGGGTGTCAGATAGATACCTTGTTTTCAGCATAAATTAGATGAAACGAAATGTGATGAAATTGATTGATTTGAATGATTGACTGTTAATCTTTGTGGAGAGTCTCTTGCGGAGAGGATACACACATGGGGGATACATAACGGTGCCGGTTTCCGCCGGTCGGCGCGGGAGAAGCCGGAGATCCTGAACCAGTCAGGGGAGTGCGTAGAGTGGGCTCAGTTTGCTGGAGCGCTGAGAAGACGGTTGAGGGTCTCAGCCGTGGCTGGGTCCGACGGACGTGTCATATCGGAATTGACTATGCGTCCCTGCGGGTCGATGAGGATAAAGCGGGGGATGCCGGTCACCTTATAGCTGTCGCAGAATGTGTCTTTGCCGTCGAAATGCAGCTGCTCGCCGGTCATGTTCTGTTTTTTCACCAGTCTGGCCCAGGCGTCGCGGTCAGAGTCCACGGAGATGCTGACAAATTTGATCGGTTTACCTTCCATCTCCTCTTCGAGCTTTTTCAGATGGGGGATTTCGCGGCGGCAGGGGCCGCACCAGGTGGCCCAGATATCGATATAGACCCAGTTGCCGGCATAGTCGGCGAGAGTGCGGCGGCCGCCGTCGGTGGTCTCGCAGTCAAATGCGGGCGATGGCTGTCCGGGTGTCAGACGGTATATCTCGTCGTAGAGAGTGCGGAAGGCGGCGGTGAGAGTGCTGTCGCTCACGTAGCGCGGATAGGCGTCGATATACTCCCGTGAGGCTTCGATGCCGTTGCGGGTGAGGTTTGAGGTTGCGTATCGGTTGAAAATATATTCTTTCACGCGGGCGTCGCTGACACAGGAATCGAGATAGGCCGAGATGCGGTCGAAACCCTTGCGCTGCGGCATGGCCTGACGCGAGAGCTGCCCGAAGGAATTTATAATGTAGTTTGTGTAGGCGTTGCTTGCCATCAGCGGAGCCTCGTAGCGGGTGAGGGCTTTGAAACGCTCATAGAAATCAGCCGAGGGAACATAGGTGGAATCCGGTTTCAGACGCGGATGAAACTCGGGATAAAACGAGAGCGCCAGAGCGTTCTCATAGAAAATCCTGTCCTTTTCCTGAGCCTTGAAAGCCGCGGGGAGGTGCGACGCCTCAAGCAGTGTCTGGTTTGCCGTATTTACACTGTCGACATAGTGAATGAAGTCAGCTTCGTCGCGGCCGGTATCGTTGATGCCCGCGAAACGGTATGAATTGTCGTTGAGGAAACGGTTGACCTCCGCATTGTCTCCCTCTATCGCGGTGGGAACGCCGTCGTCGCCGAGGGTTATGCTCACGGTGGCGTCAGGGGTGAGCCAGAGCAGTGTGGGGCGGTTGTTGTAGTACACGGTGGCATAGCGCGGAGTGTCAATGTCGGCAGTCGTGGTAAACGACGAGCCATTGACATCCGGCGTCAGGACATAAGGTCCTATGTTGTGCACCTCCAGTCTGATTTTCGCCTCCGGATTGCTGTCGCTGAGCTTGACGGATACATTGACCGGGGCGGCAAGAGCCATGCAGACTGATGATAGAGTCGATGCTAAAAGAACACAAAATTGAATTTTCATGATTTGTAGTGGTGGGGAAAGAGGATGGTAAAAAAGCGTAATTACATCAATATTCTGATAGAGTTGTGACCCTCCGGTCAAACATTTTTCGGATTCAGTTTTGTGAATGGTAATGAGTTGTTCGGATAGCGTGCAAAGATAAGCCTTTTTGTATTAATAAACATAAATAAAACTTCATAAAATTAAAGGGGAAGATAAATTTATGATTAATGCTCTGATATACAGGCTGCGGCTTCTGCTACTGAAAATATCACGCATCCCTCTGCCGAGCGTTGTGAGCGGGCGCCGGCGGGAGAGATGCGTCATATTATCCTGTCAGTGATAGCCGCAGGTCAGATGGTTTCACTGTCAATCTCGTTCATGAGCTTGAGGGCGTCGATATACTGCATTATGCCGTCGGCAACCTTGCGGGCATCCTGCATGGCGTGGACCACGGTGGCCGGACGGTTGGTGACGTCGCCTCCGGCAAACACTCCTTTGCGGCTGGTCATGCCGTAAGGTGTCTCGCGCACGAGCACATAGCCCTTGTCGTCCACCTTGATTCCCTCGGTCGACGATACGATGCGGCTGGCGGGCTGACTGCCCACGGCCATGATTACCTTGTCGGCCGGCATGGTGATTTCGTTGCCCTCGCTGTCGATAATCACTTCCTTTATCACACCGTCGGAGCCGTGGATTTCGCGTATCGAGGAGTTCCACATGAAATTCACTCCTTCCTCCACGGCCTCGTCATACTCGGCACGCAGGGCGCTCATCTTTTCGATGGTGCGGTGATAGACCACAGTGACGTCGGCGGCATCGAGGCGCAGCGCGGTGCGGGCGGCGTCCATCGCCGTGTTTCCGCAGCCAATCACGAACACATGGTCGCCCGGCTTCACGGGAATTTCCTCGCGGCTGATGAGGCCTGAATTGTAGAGGCTCACGCGACGCAGGAAGTAGATGGCCTGGCGCACGCCGTCGAAATCCTTGCCGGGGAGGTCGAGTTTCTTGGGCTTGCCTGTGCCAGTGCCCATGAAAATGGCGTCGAAGCCCTGCTCAAAGAGGTCGTCGACAGTGAAATCGCGTCCGATGGTGACGTTGCAGTGGATACGAACTCCGAGCTCGCAGATTTTCTTGATTTCGTGGCGCACCACATCTTTCGGAAGGCGGTATTCAGGTATGCCGAGCATCAACACGCCGCCAGCCTCGGGCTCCATCTCGAAAATCTCCACATCGAAGCCCTTGCGTGAGAGTTCGCCGGCCACTGTCAGTCCTGCAGGGCCGCTGCCTATCACCGCCACGCGTCCGCGTGTCTTGGGCACGAGATTCTCGCGCGTAAGATTCATGGCGCTGTCAAAGTCGGCCACGAAACGCTCGAGTTTGCCGATGTTGATGTGGGCTCCCTTCTTGTTCAGTATACAGTTGCCTTCACACTGGCGCTCGTGGGCACAGACGCGGCCGCACACTGCCGGAAGATTGCTTTTTGCATTGATTATTGCCATCGCATTACCGAGATTTCCCATAGAGAGTTCGCGGGTCCATTCGGGGATGTCGTTACTGATGGGACAGCCCTTCTTACACATCGGATTCTTGCAATGCAGGCATCTTTTTGCCTCCTCAATGGCTTCGAGCATGGTGTAGCCCTCGGCCGAATCGTTTATGGTTCTATTCATGTCGTAAATTCTGATTGTAGTCGCGTAAAATTTAAAATTGGTTTCGGACGGTCCCATCTGTCGGAGGGCCGTCGTGGGTATATCTGAAAAAATCGAAATGGCTTTTTCCGGGCTGGTTTTTGTCTGCCGTAGTTGTGGTGTAGGAGTAGAGGCCCGTGCGCACTCCCTTCCAGAAACCTTCCTTCATTTCGAATGGCTCTCCGAGCGGGTGAAACTTACGGCCGTCGGTGCTGTAGCTGTATTGGAAGCGGTTGGCGTCCGTGTCGATGTCCAGGCGGATTGTGATGCTTTTCGCTTCAGTGTTGTCGAGCGGCCGGGTGAAGGTCACGAGGCTGTCCTGTTCCATGTATATGACCGGTGTTATGCCTCCGCGTGCGTCGGGCTCCGCCATTATACCCGCGCCGGTGAAGCTCTTGCCGAGACATTCGAGGCCGCTGCGCTCGCCGGCTTTCATGTCAGAGAAATCTATGAGCGTTTCCGCGGCGGAGCGGAAACCCATGATTTTCTGCGTAAGCTGGTTGCGGGCCATGCGGAGCCAGGTGGCAGGAAGGGGAGTTATGGTGAGCCAGCCCCGGCGGTCGGTCAGGGTGATGTTTTCACTGACGGGGTTGTGGTTTGTCTGCCACTGTATCCCCACAGATGTGCCGTCGAAGTCATCTGACGTCTGCGGCGCCGAGGGAGCGGACTTGCCCAGCGGCATGCGGCATATCTTCATCGGCTCGCCCACGCCGTTGCCGTCGTAGTCGGTGCCGATTGCTGGATAGCCGTCAACCCATTTCACCGGCTGGAGGTGCAGCACTCGGCCGCGCGGACCTGCCGACTGGAAGTGATAGAACCACCAGTCCCCTTCGGGAGTCTCCACGAGCGAGCCCTGATGAGGTCCGTTTACGTCGGTCGAGCCGGTCTCGAGCACCCGCTTCGACTCGTAGGGGCCGTAGATATTCTTCGAGCGGAGTATGGTCTGCCACCCTTTGCTCACGCCCCCTTCGGGGATGCTGATATAATAATATCCGTCCTTGCGGAACATTTTCGGTCCTTCGGCAACCGGTCCTTTATAGACCGTCACACCCTCGTCGAGAAGCGTGCGTCCGTCGGGACTCATGCGGTGTATTATGATGGGGCCCGCGCGGTGACGGCTCCTCACAAGATATGCCTGTCCGTCCTCGTCCCAGAAAGGACACGGATCCTCCCATTTGGCCACACTCCTGACCACATGGAACGGCTCCCAGGGGCCTTCGGGCTTCTCGGCGGCGGTCATGAGCAGACCTTCCTCGGGAGTGCATACGAAAATCCAGAATTTCCCGTCGTGGTATCTGAGCGCCGGAGCCCACGTACCTTCGGCATACCTTGTCATGTCGGAATATCCGGGGAAGTCCATGCGGTCGTAGACCTGGCCGATGATGCGCCAGTTGACCATGTCGGTCGATTCGAGAACCGGCATCCCCATATAGTGAAATTCCGAGCAGGTCATGTAATATCTGTCGCCCACGCGGATTACGTCGGGGTCGGAATAGTCGGCGTTGAGCACGGGATTTGCGAATGTCCCGTTGCCGAGGTCGCCCCACCGATTGTCGGTTTTCGAACCGGCGGCGCACTCTAACGCCAGTGACAGGTACAGGATGATGACGGCTAAATGTTTAGATACCATAAGACTGCGATATTCGGAATGGCTTCAGTGTCATTGGCCCCATTGACGACGGCCATTTGGATTATTTACCTTAAGGATTAACGAGACTGCAAATTTAAGGAGATTTTTTGTCTCTTTGAGGCAATTTGGTTACAATTATGCGGATTCTGTGATGTTTTTTGGATTTTTTACTTTAACTTTGCGTTGTGGTGGCATTAAGTCTTATCCCCTCCCGTAGCCCGGGTAAGATTTTCTGCCTTTTTCCACATATTCATCTCTATACCCTGAAACCAGCGAGCTATCTGTCATGTCGGCCGATTGCTCCTGAATAAACACTGCGCATCCTATGTCGATAATGACACTTTTTCGTCGAGCATTTGGCTTCTCACCTGACATTGAGGAGGAAGAGGGCGAATATGACCCTACAGTCCCTACCTATGCCGTCGGCAATCAGACCTCCGGCTCTACGGCTTCTGCGGTTGCCACCGCGCCCGAAGGGGAAACTCCGCATGGGGAGTCCGCGCCGGAGAAGGCAGAAACAATGAGCATTGCCGACGAGAGTCTTCCCGCCGACATCTTTGATGCCGTAATCGAGATTTTCAATCAGGCTCAGCCGGAGTTTGTGAGAGAGTGTCTTAATGTCGAGGCACAGCGCCAATATATCTTCAACTCGCTTTCCGAGAGTCTGCGCGGGCGTGTCAAAACGGCCCTTGCCTCCGACAACCGCGAGTGGGAGAAGGAGAAGGGCGAACTCGAGAAGCGCATCGCGGAACTTGAGGGTGACGACAACGAAATCTCGCGTCTCCGCAAGGACAACAAGCGGCTGCAGCTCAGTGTCGACCGTCAGAAGCGTGCCCTGCTCGACCGCATCAACGACCTGGAGACTCAGGTGGTACGCCAGTCTGAGGAAAAAGAGCGTTTCTACAGCCGGAAGCGCATCCCCGAGTCCGAGGAGCTCGCCAAGGCTAATGCCCGAGTGAAGGAACTCGAGGAGGAGTCCGTGAAACTTGCTGCCGAGATAAACGACCTCAGAAATTCGCCGGAAAAAGCTCCCGATTCAGAGGGGGAGACTCCCGCCGCAGAGTCCGCTTCAGCCGAGCTGGAGCAGTGTCAGGCCGAGCTGGAGCGTCAGAAGGAGGCTTTCGGGCAGGCCACCGCAGCCTGGGCCGAGGAAAAGGCCACGCTTGAGGCCGAGCGCGACACGCTGAAGGAGGAAGTGAGCCGCCAGATAACTCTCCGGGAGCAGCTTGAGATGAAAACTTCGATGAGCGACGTGATGATTAACGATCTGCGTAACCAGGCTGCATCTGCCCGCGGCGAACTTGAGAGGTTCCAGCACGAGCAGGAGGAGGCTATGGAGCAGATTCGTGAGCAGCTCGACGGTTTTGAGGAACTGAAAGCCCGTAAGGATGCCAAAATCAGCGAGCTTCAGGAGTCGAACACCTCCCTGCGCCGCACTATAGAGACCAATCTCTACAATCAGGCCAACAGTGAGATGAAGCTGCGCCGCGAGATAAAGGACCTTAAGGCCGAGCTCGAAAAACTTAGCCCGAAGCCTGCTCCGGAAGCAGTGGCCGTTCCTGTGTCGTCACCGTCCGTCGTCAGTCATGCTCCGGTATCCGCTGCGGCTGCTGTTTCAGAGGGACCCGCCGAGCCTCCCAGGACGGAGAAACCGGCCCGTAGGCGCGGACGTCCGAAGAAAGTGCGCATTGACAGTGACCTCGACAATACTGAGTGGTTTGCCGGAGCAAAACACGACGACCCTGATTTCGGCTACCACGAACCTCCGCGCCGTCCTGTCAACGACAACGAGGCGCAGCTTTCGCTATTCTGATTACACCGCCTGTGCAGCCGGAGGCTTCGGGCCGTCGGCGCACTTGTGAAAAGTACGTATATGACGAAAAAACATGAAGAAGATATTTACATACCTGTTGCTCGCAGCTTCCGTAATTCCGGCTGCTTCGGCTACAATCACTGACGATTCGGGGCTCGCTCCCTATGTGTATCCCAACAACGGGAGTGCTCATGTAGCCAAACCCGCATATTTAGCTGACGGAATGAGCTATCTCGCTCTGTCCGATGACCATAAGCGGGTGGTCAAATACGACACCCGCACCGGCAAGGAAATCGAGACCGTGATGGACGTGACCCACACCCGCGACGTCACCATACCCTCCATCGAGTCGTTCACACTCAGCCCGGATGAGTCGAAAATCCTCGTCAGCCGCGAGCGCAAGCCCATCTACCGGCGCTCGTCGATGGCGAAATTCTATATATATGAAATCCGTACACGTCAGCTGCGTCCACTCTCGGAGAAATTCGAATATCAGCGCGAACCTCTTTTCTCGCCCGACGGCCGTCTGATTGCTTTCGTGGGCGCTGACAACAATATCCATCTCCACAAATATCTCTACGGCACTGAGGTCGATGTCACCACCGACGGCAAGACGGACCATATCATCAACGGTGTCCCCGACTGGGTCTACGAGGAGGAGTTCACCACCTCCGTCTCCATGGCCTGGGCTCCCGACAACCTGACCCTCTGCTATCTCAAATACAACGAGTCGGAAGTTCCCGCCTACAGTTTCCCGCTCTACGAGGGCACTTGCGACCCGATGAAGCAATACTCGCTCTATCCCGGCTCGTTCACATATAAATATCCCGTGGCCGGTGAACCGAACTCTAAGGTGACTGTCCACAGCTATGATGTCGACAACCGCAAGACGAAGGATCTCGACATTCCCGCCTCCTACGAATACATTCCCCGCATAGCCTACGGCGGCACTCCCGAGCGCCTGATTATAGCCACTCTCAACCGCGCCCAGACCCGCATGGAGCTTTTCAGCATGAATCCCCGCTCCAATGTGGCGAAATCGATACTCGTCGAGGAGGAAGCGGCATGGCTCGAGCCCTCGACCTATGAGAATCTGACTCTCAACGACAACAATTTCGTGGTGCTCTCGGCCCGCACAGGCTACACCCACGCCTATCAGTACACCTATTCCGGCGCTATGACGCGTGCCATTACCAAGGGTGATTTCGACGTGCTCGAATATTACGGCGCCGACGCCCGCGGCAACCACTACGTCCAGTCAACCGCCACCGGAGCCGTCAACCGTGTGGTGTCGCGCATCGACCCGAAGGGCGTGATGACCAATCTGACCCCCTCCACCGGCTGCGCTTCGGCGTGGTTCACTCCCGCGATGAATTTCTACGTCTCCAACTACAGCAACGCCAAGCAGCCCCCGGTCTACACCCTCTGCACCATTCTCGGCAAGGATGTCCGCGTGCTTGAGGACAATGCCGCTGTAGCCTTGAAATATTCCACGGCTCCAAAACGTGAGTTCTTCACCGTGAACACCACCGACGGCAAGGCAATCAACGCCTACATGCTGAAACCGAATGATTTCAGCGCCTCGCGCCGCTATCCGGTCATCATGACCCAATACAGTGGCCCCGGTTCGCAGCAGGTTCTCGACTCCTGGGGCATCGACTGGGCTCAGTATGCGGCCATGCAGGGCTACATAGTAATCTGTGCCGACGGACGCGGCACCGGCGGACGCGGCCGCGAGTGGGAGACCGTGGTCTACAAGAATCTCGGCTACTACGAGACCCTCGACCAGCAGGCGGTGGCTCGCTGGGCGGCCTCGCAGTCATATATCGACGGCTCTAAAATCGGCATCTGCGGCTGGAGTTACGGCGGCTACGAGACCCTGATGTGTGTTTCCACTCCGCAGACCCCCTTCGCTGCGGCGGTGGCAATCGCTCCCGTCACCGACTGGCGTTACTACGACACTATTTATGCCGAGCGCTATATGCTTACCCCGCAGGAAAATGAGGATGGCTACACCGCCTCGGCTCCGATATCGGCTGTCGGCAATCTCAAGGTGCCCCTGCTCGTGATGCACGGCACCGCCGACGACAACGTGCATTTCATGAATACGGTGCAATACACTTCGGCGCTCCAGTCGGCAGGCCGCTGGTGCGATATGTTCATATATCCCAATATGAACCACTCCATCTATGGCTGTGGCGCGCGCCTCTCGGTCTATTCGCGCATGCTGGCGTATTTCAACAGCCATCTGCGCTGATTGCCGCAGGCCCCTCTATTCTCCGTGCCTTCCTCTCTTCCGTCCGTCTAATGTATCATTATTTCTGACCCTACATGTCAACTCAGCATCATATAAGTAACGAAAGAGCAATCTTTACCCTATGGCTCAACTGGGCCATATCGGTGGGAGCGCTCGCGTTGCCTGAATTTACCGCCATCTTTGTGCCACGATCATGGATTCCCATAATCACCTTCGGCGTAATGTTTCTCCTCATACTTTACCGCAACACCGGTGTCAGATTCCAGTCGTTGTCGTGTGAACGGATTCAGACAGTCTGTGTCCGGACACTCTGCTGGTCTGCTGTAATCATGCTGATTATCGGCGTGATTTATGCCCGTCACATAATCTCGCTCTTCTATCCCGACGAACTGTTGAACATGCGGATTCCCTATCTGACCATACTTGTTCTCGGTCCTGTGGCCACATTTTTCTGCTGCGTGGCACTCATTCAGGGCTATGATTCCAAGGTGTGCCGCGAGTGCATAATGAAATTCGGCACCGCATCGGAACGTGGATTTCTCGGCAAGATCTTTTATCAGGAAGGCAAATACCAGTTGCGTGCATTACTCTATCTTTCGGCATCACTTTCGCTCTTCTCGTGGATATATTATGTCTGCTGCTATATCAACGTTAATCTGAATAACCTCGACCACTTTGTTTTCAACTGGGTTCCCTCGATATTCTACGGCCTCTCGGTCATCTTCTTCGGCATGCGCTACTTCTCGCTCTGGGGCTACTATTACAACTATATCGAGCTGAATCCGCATGTCAGAATGAACGGCAGCGCCGTGCGTTTTCTCCTGCTCTATGAAGATAATATCTTCCTGAGCCGCAAGGAGGATTTCTACGACACTCCCGACGGTAACAAGTTCGACACTCCGACTTCCGTCACGCTCGCGCATCTAAATAGCCTGGACAGGAAGGATGCCGAGGAGTACCTTCATAACCTCAGTGGCCTTGAGGAAGATGACTATACACTGCGCTTCATGTATAAGAGCACCGATATGTCGGGGCTGGCCAATGTGTATCACTATATCTGCTGCCTGCGCTCCAAGGATGTGATTGACGACACCACTCTCCAGGGCAAATGGTTTAGCCTCTCGCAGTTGCAGCGTCTGCTCTACAACCGCGACCTCGCACCTGCGCTCGCGGCTGAAATCCACAGGCTCTACACGGTCACCATGGCCTGGAAAACATACGATATCGAGGGGCGCCGCCTTTACAAAATCAAGAACTATCATCCGGCTTTCCGCCTGAAAGGTATCTGCGACTGGGAGGTGGATTTCGACAATCCCCGCCGGCTCGACGTGGCCCGTTTCAACGAGGACAAACCTTTCTTCAGGCTGCGGAGCCTTTTCCGTGGACGCCGTCTCGGGTATAACCGCGACAACTGATTCGGATTATGGAGAAACCACTGATTGTAATCACCGGCCCTACGGCCTCGGGCAAGACCCGCAGGGCCGTGGATCTTGCGCGTGCGATAGACGGCGAGATTATAAGTGCGGATTCGCGTCAGATTTACCGCGGCATGGACATCGGCACCGGCAAGGATATTGAGGAATACGGCGACGTGCCTGTGCATCTCGTTGACATCTGTCCCGCGGGCTACAAATACAATCTCTATGAGTTTCTGCGTGATTTCCGACAGGCTGCCGACGCTATCGAGGCGCGCGGGCGCAGGGTGATTCTCTGCGGTGGCACCGGGCTCTATGTGGAGAGTGTGCTGAAGGGTCTGAGTCTGCCGGAGGTGCCCGAGAATCCGGAACTCAGGAAGTCGCTCGAAGGGAAAACGCTTGCGGAGCTGACGGAGATTCTCGCCTCTATGAAAACGCTTCACAATGTTACTGACGTTGACACGGCCAAGCGTGCTGTCCGGGCCATCGAGATTCAGACCTATTACGCCGCGCATCCCGAGGCCGCACTCCGGGCGCAGCCGCATCCGCTGACGGACGCTGTGGTGGTCGGGGTCGACATTGACCGCGAGTCGCGTCGCCGCCGCATCACCGAGCGTCTCCACGCTCGCCTCGAAGCGGGGATGGTCGACGAGGTGCGCCGTCTGCTCGACAGCGGTATTCCCGCCGCCGACCTCATATATTACGGACTTGAATATAAATTTCTCACGCTCTACATCACCGGAGCCATCGGCTACGATGAGATGGTCAGTGGCCTTGAAATCGCGATACATCAGTTTGCAAAGCGCCAGATGACTTGGTTCAGAGGCATGGAAAACCGCGGTTTCCCAATCAATTGGATACCCTACGACCTCCCGGCCAGGGAATTTACGTCGCGCGTGCTCGCGCTCATGGCCGAAAGGGAGGCCTGATTGATTACTCTGTTTACAAATTCGGATTTCGCGCCGGTGTAGCCGTCGCGGTTATTGCCGAACTCCTCCAGGAGCCGGAGTTTGAGACTCTCGTATTCCCGAGCCACGGCAGGGTGGCTGTTCAGATAGTCGCGGAAGGCAATCTCCGCGTTGTCGCCTGCGGGGTGTATGTGGATATGAAACACTCTTTCGGCATATCCGGCGGGGGTATAGCCTTTGTTGAGCGACATCCGCGTCCCGGAAACACACATGCAGATATACCCGGCGTTTTCAAGGGATGTTCGTATGGCTGCAAGTGAGGCCGTGGGGGGCACTTCGACAAGAATGTCGATTATCGGTTTGGCCTTGATGCCCGCAATCGCCGTGCTTCCGATATGGCTGATGACGGGAGTACAGTCAGAAAGCAGGCTATGGAGATTTCCAATTTCCTCTTTCGCCCAATCCTTCCATTGCGGCCGGTAAGGTGTGAGGACAATCGGGAACAGGCGCCACAGTTCTTCAAGTGTCATTTCCGAGAGAGCTTGTGCCATAGTGGGGGAGGGGAGCTTCTTCGGCGTCATGTTTTCTGCTTTGACTTGGGGAAGGGGAGTTGTTCCCAGAGGGTTTCGATAACCTTCAATGCCTTTCGTGGATTTGAGAAGTCAAGAATATAGGCCTCCTTCGCTCCGGAATAGGGGCAGCCACATTCGGCATCCGCCATCAGGGAGCTGATGCAGGGGAGTTTCTTTACATAGGCGGTGTTGTCGCTGTAATCACACATTTTTCGTTGACATAGATTATGTATTCTCCCATCATTTTTCTGCTGCGGACTTCGCCCAGAGGAGCGAGTGTAGAGCAGACGGATTCAATGAAATCGGTTGTGCAGGCCATGTCAGATTATATTTATTTGTCCTCTTATCCGGGAAACAGATTGCAGAATCCCTGTTTGTTGAACTGATAGTACATCTCGACGCGCTCCGGAGTGTCATTTTCAAGTAACAGCAGGAGTTCGCGGGTAAACTCGAGCACTCCCGAGCCGTTGGCTGTGACGATTCGCTTGTCGGAAACGGCCTGCTGATGGATATAGCCGTAGGAGTTGGTATAGTTGTCGCCTCCCCACAGTTGCAGCTGCCCCAGGCCATTTCCTGTGTGCTTCACGCTATTGAGGAATCCGGCTTTGGCCATGAATGAGGCTCCGTTGCAGATGGCTCCGACGATTTTCCCGCTGTCGATGGCTTTTTTCACAATCGGCACCACTTCATCGGCCGCGGGAGTCAGCCATCCGTAGCCCCCTATCAGCACAAGCGCCGCATAATCGTCGGGCATATCAGCGAATGAATAGTCGGGAAGGACCCTGAAGCCCCCGATTGCCGTCACAGGCTCTGCTGACGGTGCCACAACTCGGTTGACATACTTAGGATTCGGTTTCAACTGCTGCTCATCGCTGCTCACCGCCTCCATAAGATAGACCATCTCATGTGAGGCAAAATCCGGAAGAAGGATATATAATATCTCGTTGCTCATGATGCTTTTTTGTTTAAAAACGTCTCCCCACAGCAGATTATTGCAAGACGGTATCATCCATTTCAATCCTATTCTGTTGATTTCTCAAAGAACAACGGGAATGTGTAGGTGGACAACGATTTAAGCGTGTGGTTGGCGCAGTTGAAAATAAACTTTGCACCGCAGGCTATCGAGCAGAATTTGCCAATAATAAGCCTGTCATTATTTATCGGATAATGATAGAGCACGTTGTTTTTCTCGAAGTCTCGCGGGTCATTCACAAAGTCATTGTAGATAGTAAAGTCTCCGACCTCGATTGTCGGGCGCGTGACAACCGATTTCAGATACACTGTCTATGTGTCGCCGGTTCTTGGATAAATCTTTCTGCTGTCCATTTGAATCTAATCTTTTAAAGTTTTTATCATCAGGTAATCATGTTCGCGTTCAGATATTATCTCAAAACCAAGTTTACGATACATTTTTACTGCATAATTGGTCTTGTCAACAGATAACGAAACTTTGCCAAATCCCTTTTCACTCATGGTTTCCAGCAACAAAGCCAACAGGCGACTTCCGATGCCTTTATTCCTATATTCAGAGTATAAAGATATTGCCAATTCCGGTGTCGTATCATCCACTTTCCCGTATGAACAGCCATTTCTTGACCAGGCGGCTCCGACAATCACGCCATCTACCAACGCTACAAGGCAAAAATCTTCCGGTCGAACTCCGAATCTATCAACATAAGCCCATATCATCGGCTCCTGAAGGACAGTCCTCGGAATTTTCGGTTTGTTATCCGGTTGAAATATCGCTTCATATAAAAAATCCGTTAGCAATGGAATTTCGTGGGATCGAATTTCACGTATCACGACATCTGAATATCGTTCCATCTCAATACAATTCCACGTTTCGCCCAGACAAACGTAACTCTCGGTTTCAGATAGTGCTACTCGATGAAAACCGGCGGCTTCATAACAATGAATGGCAGAAGGATTATTCTCAAAGACACCGAGCGACACTTTTGTAGCTCCAAGCTCTTCAAAAGCATATTTGACCGCCATTGAAACAAGAGCTTTGCCTAAACCGTGACCACGTTTTGAATCATCGACGATGACAAATCCCAGTCGTTGCTCCGTTGAATCATCCGCCGGAGTGCGCAATGTGATGTACCCGACAATATCATCGCCATCTGTCATTGCCAGGGCGCGTGAGTGTCGTCCGTCAATATTCCTATCGTGATATGTATTCATATCTTCAGGCGTGACTGGGTAACGTTCATATCTGTCGGCGCACCATTGACGCATTAGATACTCACTTTTAAGCCACGACGCAATCATAGCAGCATCCGAAGGCTGATAGGGGCGTAATGTCAGACTCATGGTTTGTAGTCGCGTTTAATCTTGTCGATTGACTTGCCGCCAATACCGAAGTTCTCATCAGGCAGTTCCTTAATGGTGACAGTGAAGAACTATTTCGGGATATGGGAATACGCGAAGCGCTTTGCTTTGCAAAGAATCTCGGAGGCGGTTGCTGTCAGGCGTTCAATCAACTGTTTTTTCTGTTCTGCGGTCAACCGTCCGCTCTCAATTGATATATATGGCATAATCAGAAGATATTTTTGAGAGCATCATCACAGAACATTGTCGGAGTAAACTCCACAATCTGATAGTCGGCGATGCTGTTGATGTTGAACGGGTCTTTTGCAATGATGGCGTCCACTACTGTGCGGTTTTCAGCCTTAATCATAATCACTCCTCCCACACGCGGTGTCTGTGGCCCTGAGGCGATGAAATCTCCGACGGCATAATGCTCAGCGAGGTATTCACGGTGCGCCTGAAGGAAGCGGTCAACCTCACTCAAAGGTTTCTTATATGTTAAAATTGCGATAAACATAGTTTTATTTCCGTTTAATTGTCTGACATTTACGTTTAGTCATTTCCTCGGCGAAAGCCTCTTCGCCATACTCACGGATATAGCGGATACAAGCCGGACGGTCTGACCTGAAAATGAAGGCAAATATCTTTCCTATGAAATTGGAATATATCTTACACTCGCTTACATCCTTACGACATTCGGCACAAGAGTGATAACCATTACCTATAGCGCAAGACCTTATCTTGCACCACGAAGCCTTTTCGTTATTATGGCAACCGGGGCATTTGTCCGACAGATACTTACGGCACGCGCCGCAGTAGAGTCCGCACGCCGCTATGAGTTCTTTGTTTGCTTCGATCTTCTTCATCATGGCAAGAATTTATATTTGAATATGGGCAAATTCATGGTCTATCCAGATAGTAGCTTCTGTCCCTACGAAGCGAAGCAGCACATAGTTCGGGTCATCAGGTCCACCGGGGAAGTGATTTATATACCAATCCTGCCATTTTTTCCTGCGGATATTGTCATCATTGATAATTTCCACAATGCCACGCAGACATACAATTGTGCGTTAAGGGTGTAACTTTAACTATATTTTAACATTTAAAGAGCTGTCGAAGGACGGCAAGCATCAGACAAGATGCCCCACTACCTTATATCGGTTCTTGCGGACACCGACACTAACCGTCGCTTTCACAAGTTGCATTTTCACCTTATACAGTTCCTCCAATTCGGTAATTTTGCCGATTTTCTTTATTCCGGCTTTCGTAAAAACAGCCTCCATTATTTCCTTTATCTCGTCACGAGAGTACAGCCTATCTCCAATCGGGAAACATCGGCACATTTCCTCTGTCAGACGCTTGTTAAGATGCCTGATATTGACTTCATTTTTCAGCTCTTTCTCCTTGTAACCTAATGCCCGGATTCTATCGCTCCCAAGTTCCTCATAAAATAATTTAAGCTGTGGGAAACGACTCTCTAAATTATTCAATGCCAGAGCGTAGATGCTGTTGTCGTCGCGCAGTTCACAGTAACTCTTCATTCTGTCGGCAAAGGATTCTGAGGTAACCATCTGTTCCATTTGTTGTGCATAATCATCCGATGCCTCGTAGGATTGGTTTCCTTGCAGGGCAAAACCGCTACTCTCAAGCATATTGCGGACAGCAATACCATTGGCATAGTTATGTTTCTGCAAGTCGTACACATACTGCTGGCTTGCATAGGCGAAATCGTTAAAACAGACATTTCCTGAATCCGTGGAAAAACCGGGGCGGCGTGACCCCCGAGGCCGAGGCCGCTTGACCACGGG
>DXXM01000046.1 GCA_019416285.1 Bacteroidales bacterium | reverse complement strand
TAACCTACGCTCATTTCCAATAAATTACACTCTTTTCGTAACTTCCTGAAGCAAATTTACACAATTTCCCGTAATCTCCGAAACGGGTGTTTCTTATTTTCCTTCCGAAAGTGTTTTGGCAAGCCAGTCGGAGGCGTGGAGGGCGGCTTCTGCTCTATTGCGTGAGAAGCCGTGGTCCTCGCCGGGTATCAGTTCGATGCTGCTGTTTTTGTAGCCGTGGTCATATCTCTCGCCGTAGGTATAGGGGACAACGCGGTCGTGTGTACCGTGGATGATGAGCACGGGACCTGTGTAGTTGAGGGCGGTTTCGTAGATAGGCAGTGTGACGGCCGCCTCGATATACTTTCGCCCGAGTTTGAGGTCTCCGAAGGGAAGCTGCACATAGTCGGCGGTCATATTCCAGGGGTCATACATGGCACCCATGGTGTTACCCCTGAGTGCGTCGTCGCGGAGCACCGCGGCGGGAGCCATGAGCACGAGGCTCTTTATCACTTTGTCGCCGAGTTCACCGGCGGTCATGCTCGCCACAACGCCGCCCTGAGAATGGCCGAGCAGAGAGATGCTTCCGACCCACGGCTGCGCCTGCGCCCAGGCTATCACATTTTTCAGATCGGCGATTTCATTGGGCACCGTCATGTCCTGAAAGCGCCCCTCGCTTTTGCCGTGGCCGTTGAAATCGAAACGCAGAGAGGCTATGCCGTCAGTCTGCAAATCATCGGCTATATCCTTGAGTAGTCCCGAATTACAGTTGTCGGAAAACCCGTGGCAGATGATGACGAGGGGCATTTTATCGCCCGCTTTTACGGACGGCTTCTGCAACTCGGCATAGAGTTTCCCTTCCGAACCGCTGAGAGTGAGAGTCTCGACATTCTGCGCCCCGCATCCCAACGCGAGCGCCACAGCCGCAATGAAAGTGATGATTATATTTTTCATTAGTTATGTGTTTGTTAATGTTGTATGTTATTACAGATATGACGACCACCGATATACCGGACTTTAGAAGTTGTTTCGCACCTGATTGTCATGCTGTTGTGGATGTTTTAAAAAACGTCCCGGCTGTCGGTGCCGGATTCTGCGACTCCATCGGGCAATGAGCCTGCGGTCTGTACAGAGTCTGCGGCGGGGACGTGAGAAATGTGCTCGAAAGCGCGGACTTCTTCTCTGACCTGACGGCGCAGGAGCAGGAGGGTTATCATTGTCGGGAAGGCCATGAGCGCGTAGAAGAGGTCGCAGAAACCTATGGCTACGCCGAGCGGCATCACGGCGAACACTATGAGTGTGGCGATGAAAAACCAGGTGTAGGCCCGGGCCTTGCGCTCGCCGAAGAGGTAGGCCGCGCAGCGGTTGCCGTAGAAACTGTAGCTGAACATTGACGAGAGCGAGAAGCAGAGCACTATCCCCATCAGCAGCATCTCGCCCATCGGGATGGCGTTGCCGAAGGCTTTCATGGCCACATCGAGTCCCTTGACTCCTTCCACGGCCTGAATGTCGCCGCAAAGGAGCAGTGCCACGGCCGTAAGGGTGCAGACGAGTCCCGAATCGATGCTCGGTCCGAGCATGGCGATGAGCCCTTCGCGGACGGGCGAGCGGTTGGCGGACGCACCGTGCATGATGGTGGCCGTGCCAACTCCGGCGTCGTTGACGAGCGCCGCGCGACGGGCTCCGATTATGGCTATTCCCGCGAGCGCGCCCCACCCGGCCCGCAGGTTGAAGGCTTCGGCGAAAATCGACCTGAACACGCCGGGGACGGCCGGGAGATTGGTGACGATAATGTAGAACACGAGCAGGAAATAAAGCCCCACCATGAACGGTACGAGCCACTGCGCCACGCGCGCTATGCGCCGTATGCCTCCGACCACCACGAGCGTCACCGTCAGGGCTATTCCGAGCCCCACGAGCAGGCGGAAAGCCGCCTCGTGGCTCCAGCCGAGCCCCGAGGAGATGCCGGTGACAATCGGATTTGCCGCAAGCCATTCGGGAGTGGTGAAAGCGCTGACTATGGCCTCTGTGAGCTGATTGGCGTTCATGATGCAGAGCGTGCCGAGCATGCCTGCGACGGCAAAAGTGACAGCGAGCCAGTGCCAGCGGCGCCCGAGGCCGCGGTCAATGATATACATGGTGCCTCCGGCGGTCGAACCGTCGGGGGCAGTGTGTTTATGGCGCGTTGTGAGCACTCCCTCGTGAAATTTTGTCGACATGCCCACGAGCGCGCTGACCCACATCCAGAAGATGGCGCCCGGACCACCCATCACGAGCGCTATGGCCACGCCAGCTATGTTGCCCATCCCGACCGTGGCGGCCACGACCGAGAGTAGGGCCTGGACCGACGAAATCTGCGAGCCTGATTCGCGCGACTGCTTGCTGCGCAGTTCGCGCATGGCGGCCGGAAGTTTGCGCAGCGACACCATGCCTGAGTAGAAAAAGAGGAAAAATCCTCCCCCTATGAGCAGGATGAAGAGCGGATAGCCGCAGAGGAAGTCGGCCAATGCGGTGACGAAAAGACTTACCATCGGCCTCCCGCGCCTCCGCCGCCGGTCATGCCTCCGCCGAATGAGCCGCCGGAGAATCCGCCTCCGCCACCCGAGCGTCCTCCGCCCATCATGCTGCCGAGCACGGCTCCGGCCGCAACAGCCGCTGCCGGGTCAGGTTTTTTGGGGATGCGGAAGCGTTTCTGATGCTGGTTGCCGCAATTCTTGCACATGTAGATGTCCACTCCCTCGCCCTCGTAGCGCACGGTGGGCTGACGGAGTGTGCGGCGGTCGACGAGCGACATGGCGCGGGCGCCGCAGCGGTCGCAGACGGTGTAGTCGGTCTGACGGTTGATGTAGGGGAGCACCTCGGTCTGATGGCATTTCGGACAGTGCCAGACGTCGTAGTCTATGGAGTTTATGCGTTCCTCGGTGTCCTGTGCGGGTGTTAGGTAGTCGTTGTCGTGTTCCTCGTCGATGAGTTCCATGCGGGTTCCGCAGTGGGGACAGTCGCGGCGGTGGCGCCGCACGCGTTTCATCTTCAGCACGAGGATGAGGTAGGCGGGGAGGGCCATGCCGAGCGAAAGGAAGGCTGCGAAGAGTGCCACGGTGCGGTATTGGTCGAGGGCGCGGTAGCGCTGCACGTCGTCAAGCCTTCGGGTCGATGCGATGGCATATATCACCACGGCGAGCATGCCCAGGCCGATAAAGAGGGCGAATCCGAGAAACATGTTGAAGAGTTCGGAGCCGGTGAGGTCGTTGTCGACGGCGCGGCGCGAGTCATTGGCATATTTCGACTGAAGTTCCTCGCCAACTTTCGGGTCGCGGAGCACTTCGGCGATTTTGCTCACGCCGGCAATCGTGCCCTCGTCGAATTTCCCCTCGCGGTAGAGCGGAAACATCACATTGCGGATGATGCGGCCGGCGGTGATGTCGGGCAGGGCGCCTTCGACGCCGTAGCCGGTGCGGATTATAGCCGCGTTGTCGCCGGGAGAGAGGAGCAGGAGCACACCGTTGTCCTTGTCGCTCTTGCCGATGCCCCATTTCTCGAAGAGCTTTGTAGCGAACTCCTCGGGGGTGAGGGAGGAATCGACCTGATCGACGGCCACCACCACGAGCTCAACGGATGTGTCGTGCCACAGGGAGCCGATTTCAGCGTTGAGACGGCTGACGGCTTCTTGCGAGAGGACGCCGGAGGGGTTGGAGACATACTGGGTACGGTCGGTCACGTGGACGTTGGGTACTTCGTCGATAGTCATGGCCGCGGAGCGCACGAGCGCGCAGACGAGGAGGATGAGGAAGAGGGGGAGACGGATGGGATTACGGTTCATGATTGGATTGTCAGTTGTTGATTTTCAGACTCATGCCGCTCAGACGGCGGTAAAGGTCGAGGGCATAGACGTCGGTCATGCCGGAGATGTGGTCGAGCACGGCCTGAAGTTTGCCGTAGAGATGGGGAGAGTCGGTTTCGTATTGCTGCGGCACTTTGGCCAGGAGCAGGCGGGAATAGTTGAGCTCAGGTTCGCGCACGGCCTTTACGAGCTCGTGGATGAGGAAGGAGATGATGCGTGTGCCGGCCAGTTCGATGTCGACTACGTCGCCCGTGCAGTAGATTTTCTTCCACGACAGGGCTTCGCAGTCGCGGTAGCCCTTGCGCTCGAGCTCGGGGATGTGGTCAAGGAGCGAGCCACGGAAGGTTCCGGCGAGGATTTCCTCCTCATGCTCCACGAAGGTCTCGGCGCAGCGGTCGACGAGCACTCCGATGATGCAGGAGCGTAGGTAGGCTATCTTCTCGTTGGGGTCGTCGACTCCGGTCATGATGCGCTCGATGTGGGCGCGCCGCGCCTCGTCGAAGTATCCGAGAAAGAGGGGAATGACCTCCTCGGCCGAGAGGATTTTCAGCTTGTGGGCGTCCTCGATATCCATGATTTCATAGCAGATATCGTCGGCCGCCTCCACGATGTAGACCAGCGGGTGACGGCTGTAGCGGATGTGGCCCTCGCTCTCCTTCACGCGCAGCATCCCGAGCTCCTCGGCCACCTTGATGAAGTCGTCCTGCTCCGAGGAGAAGAAGCCGAATTTGCCATGTGCGCCAGCCAGGGATGAATCGAAGGGATATTTCACGATTGAGGCGAGCGTGGAGTAGGTCATGGCGAAACCGCCCGGGCGCCGGCCGTTGAAACGGTGGGTCAGGAGGCGGAAGGCATTGGCGTTCCCCTCGAAATGCGTCAGGTCGCTCCACTGCTGCTCGGTCAGTTCGGAGCGTAGTGCCTGCCCCTCGCCCTCGCTGAAATAGGTCGAGATGGCCTTCTCTCCGGAGTGGCCGAAAGGCGGGTTGCCGAGGTCATGGGCGAGGCAGGCGGCGGCCACGATTTCGTCGATTGAGTCGAGCTTGTCGACCCACGGCTCCGAGGCATATTTCCGTCGGAGCGCGGCGGCAATCTCACTCGCCATCGAGCGGCCCACACAGGCCACCTCCATGCTGTGGGTCAGACGGTTGTGGACAAAGATACTTCCCGGCAGGGGGAACACCTGAGTCTTGTTCTGAAGTCGTCGGAAGGGGGAGGAGAATACCAGGCGGTCGAAATCGCGCTGAAAGTCACTCCGCGAGCCTCGTTTGGGGTCGTGGTAATGTTCAAGCCCGAACCGCTTGTCGTTGATCAGCCTGTCCCATGACATTTTCTGCATAGTGCGAAGATGAAAAAGTTTGCGAAGTCTGTTTTATAATTGCGAAGATACGCAAAAATGCTGACACACCGCTAAATGAACAAATAAAAAATCAAAAATGCGCGGCGAATGTGACAACGCGGAGATTTATGGTCCACGGTATGGACGGAATTAGTGAATTTCGGCCATGTAGACAACAATCTTTGAGGTCAGTCGGCCGCTTGTGCCTCGGGGCACCCCTGGCTTTGCGGGGCGCATTTTTGCTGACGTGCGGGACTTGTGCTTACAATATAGGCTCCAAGTAGAACGAGAATGGCAGCCAGAGGCATTTCCCATGAAAAAATGTCCTGTCCGATGAATATTGCTGTCACGGACGATACGATTGGCTGGAGATTCATATAAACGCTGACTGTTGTGGCACGCAGGTATTTCATACCGAGCGGCATGAGGAAATAGCCCGATGCGGTAGCCAGAAATACGACGAAAGCGATTTCAAGCACTCCGCTCCATTCCCATTCCGGCGAGAGTATCCTCTGTTCCGGAAGTTCTTTCAGTCCGAATGGCAGAAGAATCATCGCCGTGAACAAAAACATCCATTTCATCTGCGTCACGGCACTGTATTTCTGGGCAACGGAGCGCATTATGATGAGATAGATGGAAAAAGCCAGGATGCTGACGCATGCAAGGCCGATGCCGAGCAGATTGTCGGTCCCGGAGGTGTTTTGCACACCTGCCCCTGCAATCAATATCAGAGCGCCGGTGATACCGACGGCGACCCCGGCTGTCTTTTTTCCCGTGATAGGTTCTTTCAGGAAGAGAGCGGCCAGGAGCATGACGCAGACCGGACTGAGCGCCACGATGAGTGAGAAATAGACCGGCGTGGTGTAGCGTAGACTGAGAGCGGTCAGAAACTGCGATACGATGAATCCCATGACACCTCCGATGGCGATAATGAATAAATCCCGCTTTTCAACCCTTTCTTTCGGCAGGAAACACTGAATAATCCAGAATATGACAGCGGCCGAAAGTGTCCGTGTGGTCATATATCCGAGAGGAGTGACCCACTGGTCAAGCAGGGATTTAGTGACCGGCACATTAAGTCCGAAAATTACGTTTGCAGTCAGGACGGCAATATGGCCTTTCCATTTGTTTCCCATTGTGGTTCTGTTGTTTTCGGTTGAAATGATGGATGATATGACTGGTATAGGCGGGATAAAAAAGTAGGACGCCGGGTTGACGTCCTACCTGATGTTGTGTTGTTATCCGGTTGGCGGAAATTATTCTGCCTTGCCGTTTGAGCCGAGCACAGCAACGATTTTGTGCTTGTAGAGCTTCTCCATTTCGTCGCGAGCCGGGCCGAGGTATTTGCGGGGGTCGAACTCTGCGGGCTTGGTGGCGAGCACTTTGCGCACAGCGGCAGTCATGGCGAGACGGCTGTCGGAGTCGATGTTGATTTTGCATACGGCGCTCTTGGCAGCCTTGCGGAGCTCTTCTTCGGGGATACCGATTGCGTCGGGGAGCTTGCCGCCGTATTCGTTGATTTCGTCAACGTATTCCTGGGGAACGGAGCTTGAGCCGTGGAGCACGATGGGGAATCCGGGGAGTTTCTCCATAACGGCATCGAGCACGTTGAAAGCCAGGGGCGGGGGCACGAGGCGGCCGTTGGCGTCGCGGGTACACTGTTCGGGCTTGAACTTGTAAGCGCCGTGTGATGTGCCGATTGAGATGGCGAGAGAGTCAACACCTGTGCGGGTAGCGAAGTCGATAACTTCCTCGGGGTCAGTGTAGGTGTGGTGGTCGGAAGAAACTTCGTCCTCAACGCCTGCGAGCACGCCGAGCTCACCTTCAACGGTCACGTCATACTGATGAGCGTAGTCGCATACTTTCTTTGTGAGGGCTACGTTCTCTTCGTAGGGGAGGTGTGAGCCGTCGATCATAACGGAAGAGAAACCGTGTTCGATGCAGTCCTTGCAGAGCTCGAAGCTGTCACCGTGGTCGAGGTGAAGTACAATCTGGGGTTTTTCCCAGCCGAGGCTCTTGGCATATTCCACTGCGCCCTGTGCCATGTAGCGGAGAAGGATGGGGTTTGCATAGTTGCGTGCACCCTTGGAAACCTGAAGGATAACGGGTGATTTTTCCTCAGCAGCTGCCTTGATGATGGCCTGAAGCTGCTCCATGTTGTTAAAGTTGAAAGCGGGAATAGCATAACCACCCTTGATGGCCTTAGCAAACATCTCTTTGGTGTTTACGAGACCTAATTCCTTATAACTTGTCATGTTAGTTAATAGGTTGTATTGGTTAATAATTAATTAGAATTGTCTGGCTACAAAGATAACAAAAATTTCCCGGTTACATCCAATTAAATAAATAAAAATTTCATTAATCAGCCGGAGTGACGACTATTTGCTTGGATATTCAATAGATTGGCGTATATTTGCAAATATTCGTCAAATTTATCAGAAGTAATGAAACGGCTCTTTTCTATTATATTTATGTCGTGTACAGTAATGGTCGCGATTGCTCACTGACAGCATAGGGCTCGGTAAACTCAGCGAGGCCATTAAAGCCGGTCTTGAATGATTGCCTTTGAGGAAAAGGGTTATTCTTCCGGGCCGAAGAGGGTGAGGTATTCGCTTTCGAAGTTGGGGGTGAGGATGTCGCGGCCGAGGGCGGCGAGGATTTCCGCGCTGGTCCAGAAGCGGCCTCCGTCGAGCTCGTCGGAGGGGCGGGGGATGGTGTCGACCGTGGCGCGGTAGGCATTGACAAACTCGCGTTCACGGGTGGATTCGAAAACGTAGCTGCGGAGGAATTCCGGATCGAAATCGGTCAGGCCGAGTTCCTCGCGTGCCTCGCGGCGGAGCGCGGTCATCACGTCCTCGCCGAAGTCGATGTGACCGCCGACGGCCGTGTCCCATTTTCCCGGCTGAATATCCTTCCACTCAGGGCGTTTTTGCAGATAGAGGCGCCCCTCGCGGTCAAAGACATGGAGATGGACTACTGGGTGGAGCAGTTTGCTGCCGTCGTGACAGCGGCCGCGGGTGGCGGAGCCTATGACGGTACCGGTCTCGTCGACCAGAGGGAAAATTTCTTCGGAATTGTCGCAGATCATGATGATAGTGTGATTTATCAGTTTGCTGAACGGTTGCAAAATTAGGAAAAATCCGTGTGCGGCGGCAAATTTTTGCCAGGCTTTTGTATTATCGCACCTTTTCGGGGTGGCGGCCGGTGTAAATTTGCTTCGTAAATTTAAATTCTTACCAAAACCTCCGCCGATATGAAAAACTCTGCCAAATCCACCCGAACAAAATCTAAAAACACGAAAGCAAAGGCCGCCGGCACTGCTGTAACCCCGGTTTCTGTGTCGAAAAAATTCTATGCGGGAATCATGGAGCGAATCCGTAGCGCCGTGGAGCTCACTCACGGCGACAGCGATTTTCAGGCCGCGCTGACCGCGATGGTCGACGCCTATCTTGCCGATGGGAGCGAACCCGATGCGGATTCTCAGCTCACAATGAGGCTTGTATTCGCCCTGCTGCGCCCTGAAATAGACAAGGCCGCAGCCCGCTCGCGCGCCGCCCGTGAACGGGCTGCAAAGAAGCGTGAAGCCATTGAGCGGAAGGATGATAGCGGTAAGTGCGGCGTGATTCCGGTCACTGAAATCATTGAAAGCGTGATGACAGACACCATACGCGAGGTGACGGGCGACGAGAGCGTCACCTACAGGCTCAACCGCCGTCAGCGTCGGGAGGCCGAGCAGCTGCGCAAGCGCCTGGAGCGCCGCGAAGAGCGCTCGCGGACGAAGCGCGAGTGAGCATAAGCGGGGTAATACGTGTTATAATGACATGGCGCATCCTCTGCACCGACGCAAAAATGCACCTATTTAATAAAAATGTAACAGTCGGCTCTTGCATGGCCGATAGATAAATAATATTTTTGTGCCCGCATAAAAAACAACACGTCCAGACTATGACCCCTAACCCATCTCCGCGCCGCGGCCTTACCGGACAGCAGGTCCTCGAGAGCCGTCAGAAACATGGCGCCAATGTGCTCACTCCTCCTCCCGAAGAATCGTTGTGGAAACTTTTCTTCGACAAGTTCAAGGATCCGCTGATTATCGTGCTGCTCGCAGCCGGAGTGCTCTCGATTCTGATTTCGATTTATGAGTATGTTGGGCTTGACGAAGGCGCCACGGTGTTTTTCGAGCCGGCCGGTATCTTCATGGCGATTTTCCTTGCCACCGGTCTGTCGTTCTACTTCGAGAAGAAGGCTGAGGATGAATTCAAGATTCTCAACCAGGTCAACGACGACGAGGCCGTGCAGGTGATACGCGACGGCAATCCGACTCAGGTGCCCAAGAAAGATGTGGTGGTGGGCGACATACTCATCCTCAACACCGGCGAGGAGATTCCAGCTGACGCCCGTCTGCTCGAAGCCACCCAGCTGAGTGTCGACGAGTCGACCCTGACCGGCGAGCCTATGGCGGCCAAGACTACCGACCCGGAGCATTTCGACCCTGAAGCCACTTTCCCGTCGGACCATGTGATGCGCGGCACCCGCGTGATGGAGGGCCACGGCATAGCCGAGGTCTACGCGGTCGGCGACTCGACCGAAAACGGCAAGGTCTACGAGGCCGCCCATATCGACGACGGCACCAAGACCCCGCTCACCGAGCAGCTTGAACGCCTCGGAGCGCTCGTCACCAAAGGCAGTTACCTCATAGGTGGCGCCGTAATCGTGGGGCGCGTCATGATGTATCTCCTCGGCCATCCCGATTTTGACTGGCTGCATTTCATCGCCTATTTCCTCCAGACGATAATGATAGCCGTGACCCTTGTGGTAGTTTCTGTTCCCGAAGGACTTCCGATGGCCGTCACTCTCAGTCTTGCCTACAGTATGCGCCGCATGCTGCGCACCAATAACCTCGTGCGCAAGATGCACGCCTGCGAGACCATGGGCGCCACGACTGTAATCTGTACCGATAAGACCGGCACCCTCACGCAGAATCAGATGCGTGTGGCCGAGACAGCTTTCTTCGGGCAGCCTGACCAGAAGCTCGGCGACAATGCCGAGAGCCATCTGATAGAGACTGCGATAGCCGTTAACTCCACTGCCCAGCTCGACCTCTCGGAGCCGGAGCGCCCGACGGTGCTCGGCAACCCGACGGAGGGAGCCCTGCTGCTGTGGATGCGTGCGGCGGGTGTGGACTACCGCGCAATCCGCGAGAACGCCAAGGTGGTCCGTGAGCTCCCCTTCACAACAGAGCGGAAATATATGGCCACGGTCATCGCCGAGCTCGACGGCCGCGAGCGTCTTTTCGTCAAGGGCGCGCCTGAGATTGTTCTCGCTCTCAGCTCGAGTGTGAGCGGCGGTGTAAGCCGTGATAAAATAGAGGAACTTCTTCTCGGCTACCAGCGCAAGGCCATGCGCACACTCGGTTTCGCTACCTGCGTGCTCCCCGCCGGAGCCGAGGGTATAGGCGAGAAGGGTGTGGAGGCGCCTGAGCTCGAATTTATGGGAGTCGTGGCCATAGCCGACCCTGTCCGCGCCGATGTGCCAGACGCCATACGCGAGTGTCTCGACGCCGGTATCGCCATCAAGATTGTCACCGGCGACACTCCCGCCACAGCAATGGAAATAGGCCGTCAGATAGGCCTTTGGACCGATGCCGACGGCGACCGAAATATCATCACCGGCCCCGAGTTCGGCGCGTTGACCGACAGCGAGCTCCTCGACCGTGTGCTCGACCTGAAAATCATAGCCCGTGCCCGTCCTATGGACAAAAAGCGTCTTGTGGAGGCTTTGCAGAAGAGGGGACAGGTGGTGGCCGTGACCGGCGACGGTACCAACGACGCTCCTGCGCTCAAGGCGGCCAACGTGGGCCTCTCGATGGGCGACGGCACTTCGGTGGCTAAGGAGGCGAGCGACATCACCATTGTCGACAACTCATTTGCCTCGATAGGCCGCGCCGTCATGTGGGGACGCTCTCTCTTTCAGAATCTCCAGCGCTTTATCCTCTTCCAGCTCACGGTCAATGTGGTGGCCTGCCTCGTGGTGCTCGTCGGCGCCTTCATGGGCACAGAGTCGCCGCTGACTGTGACTCAGATGCTGTGGGTGAACCTTATTATGGACACCTTCGCTTCAATGGCGCTCTCGTCGCTTCCGCCCTCGCGCTCGGTGATGGATGCCAAGCCGCGTGACCGCAGCAGTTTCATTATCACCCGTTCTATGTGGGCCTTTATCGGTGGGCTTGGAGTGGTTTTTGCGGCTGTGATTCTCGGGATGGTCTATGTGTTCGAGCATGCCGACGTCACTTCGCTCGCCGACATGTTCAGTGCCCCGACATGCGCGCGCCACGGCATGACCCCTTACGAGCTTTCGCTCATCTTCACAACCTTTGTGATGCTCCAGTTCTGGAATCTTTTCAATGCCCGCGCATACGCCACACACCGCAGCGCCTTCCATCTCGGGAAATGCGGCGAGTTCCTGATGATAGCACTCGTGATATTCATCGGTCAGATTCTCATAGTCAGCATTGGTGGCGAGTTCTTCAACGTCGTGCCTTTGAAATTTGAGGACTGGGTGATAATCGTTGTCGGCACCTCGCCTGTCCTTATCCTCGGCGAGCTCTTCCGTGTCATCGGCCGCCTGCACCGGACAGTGTGAGGCATCAAGCCTTAAATTTTGCAATGCAGGTTGATTTGGCCGTTTTAAAAAACGTCCCCACGACAAATCTTATTGGTTTGCATGTTTCCTGATATGAAATGAAAGGAGCGGTATGGTCAGCGCTGTGCTGATCATACCGCTCCTTTCATTCCTTTTCCCAAAATAAATTTCATATCTTCTCAAATAATTCTCATTTCCCTGCAAAATAAACGTCGGGGGAATAACCAAATTCGGTTATTGATTTTATGCTAAATATTTGGAGTGGATGGGGGGATTGCTTAATTTTGCGTTGTGGGGATTATGATGTTATTGCTTTATTTAGTTTTATAATCCCTGCTCAGTTCTGTTATTCGTATTATTCCTTAATTTACTCTTTTCAATTTATACTCTCTTCTAATTCAATCACTCCTCATTATGCTGAAAACAGATAAATTATCAGTGGCCGTGATTATATTTGCGGCGCTTGCGGCGGGTGGCTGCTCGAGGCAGCAGCGCGAAGCTGTGCCGACTGTACGCGATTATCAGACCGACGCCCGGATTATGGCGCAGTTTGTGGACGTGAACACCTCCACCGGACTATATTATATCAATCCCGACAAGAAGCTCTCGGCCGTGGACCATGTGTTTTCTTATTCGCAGGAGGAACTGATGGAGGTGAGCTCTGCGAACCGCAGGATTTTTCTCGACGAGATGGATGAGGCCAACAATCTGCTTGCCGTCATGCGGCAGTCGGCGGGGATAGACGGCATTTTCTATTCGACATACACCTCGGGATGTGTGGAGTCCGGAAAGGGGAGTCGCGGAATGGATGCGCGGTGTCAGGCACAGGCGCCGTCGCGCCGCTCGCATATCGCAAGTCTTGACATCAGCGGGGAGCGCACTCAGGTCTCGCCGATGTTCAGAGCGCAGGAACGGATGACTGTGAGCGTATCGTCTGCGAGCGAGTCGATGTTTTATGTCGCTTTGCTTGATTTTGTCGACGAGGCGGATAAGACAGAGGCTTCTATGGTGGTGTCCGGAGTGAATCTGCCATCATGTAGCGGAAATTATTCAATAACCGTGCCCGAGCTTGGCGACAGATGGTTTCGTATGTCTGGAACTATGCTTGCGGGTGGCGGAACAGTTTCAGTCACGCTTTCGGAATGAAAAGGGCAGTTGTATTTGTGGGATTTGTGGCGGTGATGCTGGTGGCGGTGCTGACGGCATCGTGTGAAGGGCGCTCGGGTTATTATGATCCGGGCCAGCAGGATGTAATCGATATGCTGACGGGGACGGAGTGGGAGATGGTGTCGCTTCAGTATGCCGACGGCGATGAAACAGCCTGCCAGCCGGGGACTGACCTTTACCGCTTTGAACGCAGTGGGCGCGGATGGAACAGGATAGTCAGGTCGCTGTGGGAACCGCCGCTGGAGGATATGATGACCTATTTCGACTGGACATTTACAAACGATACATTTGCCGTAATCTTCATGACCGATGGCTATTCGGGCACTTACTGGCTCATAAAGAAACTGACCGCCACGGAACTACACGTGCAGTCTGCCCCGCAGGACCCGGTAATCTACCCCGGGACCTCCAAGACATTCTGTAAGTTCAAAGCCAGGAAGAAGTAGGAGGAAGGTGAGTTCAGGCGCGGAAGAGCGGCATCCTGCGGAGTATGGCGGAAGTGTCAGTCGGGGGTCTTGAGGAGTACGGTGCGCAGATCGCTGCGGGAGTTTACGCGGACTTCCGTGGGCGTGTATTCGATGAGTCCACGCTCCTTCATGTCCTCAAGCGTGGCGATGAACGACGAGCGCTGCACTCCGAAGAGGGTGTAGAGGTCGCGCTGACGGCATGAGAGGACTATTTCCTTGGCGTCGCGCTGCGTGAGGGCTATAATCCAGAAGGCTATACGCTCTTCAAGAGAGCCGGAGGTGAGGGCCAGGACGCCGTCGATGGCTTTCTGTGCGTTGGTGGAGATGTAGTTGAGGTAGTTGAAAAGGCAGACTTCGTCGGAGCGGATGATATTGATGAAATCGTTTTTGTCAATCTGCATTATGGAGACGGTGTCGATTGCCGAGACCGCCGCAGGGTAGAGAGTGTTTCGGCCGAAGAGGAAATCAGGCGACACGACTGTCGGCGCCTCAAGCGTCTGGGTGACGGTGAAACGGTCTGTGCTGTTGCGTAGTGTAAGCTTTACGCTTCCCCCGATAATAAACATCATGCGGGTGCAGGGATCGCCTGCCTCGACAATCTTTTCTCCGGGCAGATATTTCGAGAAGGCAAGGCGGGTGTTGCCGACTATCTCGGAGATGCGATTGTAGCTTACCCCGTTGAAGAGGGGAAGGCCCATGAGGTTTTCATACATGCTGTTAAGTGCCATAACTCAGTCAGATAAAATAGTTGGTGATTCCGTCGGGGAATCTATGTCCTATATTAACGTAATTTGGGAGATTTTAGTTTTTTATTTAACGTCTCATTTTTGGGTTTAGGGTTTGGGTTGAGCTAATAATATAGAGTTTTGGTCAGATGCCTCCGTGTTTGGCTTTGAAGTAAAGCTGGGCGGAGTTGATGGTGTTTTGCCAGGCGACGTAGGCGGCGGGGGCTACGGAGGCTATGGGGTGGAGATATGTGAGGGCCATCCATATTGCGAGCACGGTGTTTTTCTGTCCGAGGCCTTGTGCACCGGCTATCTTGTCGCCGCAGCGCCGTCCGATTTTGCGGCCTATCCAGAACTGTCCGCAACACACCACACCGGAGAAGATGGCGAGGAGTATCATCTCGGGAACCGCTTCGGCCGGTTCGTCCATCACGAAGCTGACGGCGCGGCCCACGACGATGAACAGCGAGACGGCCCAGATGTAGAACGATACCGACTGGCGCTCGGCCACGGCCTTGTGGAGTTTTGGAGTGAAACGCAGCGCGAGGAGCGCGAGAACGAGGGGGAGTATGATGAGGGGCATCACTTTGGCTGAAATCGTAATCAGAGCGTCCATGAAGGGTATGCCGGCGTCGGAGCCCATGAGAGTGAAGAGGATGGGGGCGAGAATGGCCACGGTGATATTGGAGATGATAGAGAAGGTGGCGAGACGGGGAACACTTCCTCCCAACATGCCGGTGATGACAGGTGCGGCTGTGGCCGTGGGGCAGAAAACGCAGATGAATGTGCCCTGCGCTATGTCGGGGCTAAGCGGGAGGAGACAGAAATAGACGGCGATGGCGCCCACAATCTGCACGGTGAGGAGGCCCCAGGAGAGGGAGGTGACACGAAATTCCTTCGGCTTAACACGGCAGAATGTGATAAAAAGCATGATGAAGATGAGGTAGGGGGCAAGAAATTCGATGCGGCCCATGAAATCGTGGAATACCATTCCGGCAGCCATGGCTATGGGGAGCATCCACGGTTTCAGTCGTTGGCGCAGAACTGACATTTTCATATAAATACTTCTTTTGACGTGCAAAATTACAAAAATCCTGCGCGTGTTTTGTTCATCTTTGTCTGAAAAAAGAGTGCAGGGCCGATGGCGTTGACACGATTTAAGATAAATTCTTTGCCGGAGTGCAGGAATTTTCTGAAATTTGTCCGCGTCTTGCACCGGGTCGTGCGTTTCGATGGCGGTAGCGCGCGTCTTAATCCATAATATTCATCCTCAATATGTCACACCGATTTACGTTTCTGCTGTTTATCTGCCTTTTCGCTCTCATTCTTTCCGGGCACGCGGAGGGACACGGCACCGTTGCGCCGACTGAAGGCCGGACTCACGCGGCGGATTTTACGGACGTGGAGCGAGCCTACAGCCTGCCGGAAGTGGTTGTGAACCCTAAGAAACGCCAGGTGCTGAGGCTGATGGGCTATGTGAGGGAATATTCGACGCTCACCACCTATGCCGACACGGTTTTTCTCTTCCGGGAAAAGACTGTCGATTTCATGATTCCGACAGTGAAGGCGGCAAAGAAGTTCAAAGGCTGGACGCAGCCGAGAGTGCTCGCCTCAAAGTCGTATTACCACTTCACAGATGCCTATGGGCTCGACAGTGTGAGCAACTATTTCGGACAATATTTCTCGTGGGCCGACTGGGTGGGGATAACCGACCGGATTGAAATGCCGTTGCGGTTGAACGACGTGGCTGCGGGTTGCGACACTGTCATGGCCGACAGATATGGTCCCGTGGCCGTGTGGCAGAAAGAAGGGGGCCGCGCGACGTTTGAGACTGACATCCGGAGGGATTCGACGGCCGGGAAATGGCTTTCGGATTTCGGAGTGTATATGTGTGGCAAGGTAGATTTTGAAAAATTCAGACTCCGCTATGACTTCACCGACATCAGCGGGGGGCTGCTGCTTGCCGACAATATCTCGCGTGTCACGATTGAGATAGAATCAAATGGGCGCGGGCGTGACCTGCCGCGTTTTCTTCATGCAGGGGAGTTTGACGTGAGCACCTGTGCCGAGATTTATATTACCGACAGAAAATATATGAGCCTCTCGGATGCGCGCAAGTGGCACAAGGAGGCGCCGAGAGCCGATGAAATCGGTATTCTGGCTTCGACTGACGTGCCGGAACTGCTTCCTGAAATCCGCAAGATTGTGGAGAGGGTCAACAGCATCGACCACCGCGGACTGCGCGCCGGTGCCAAGCCTAACGAGAAATATGCTCTGATGAAGGATCGGTCGGAGAAGAAATCCGGTGGTGGTCTGAAAGATTTCCTTAAGTCGGGCACTCAGCCAAAGCGGAACAACAGCGCATTTCCCTCACGCGGAATGTAGGTAACAGCTAATAAATAGATTGAAATATGGCAGACAATTATCTTGAAAAGCAGATGGAGGATTACCGCGCGGGAAAACTCGCACCGAAAACGCGTGCGGTACATGTGACGTCGGCGCCTTTGAGAAATCCGGGCGATTTTGTGATGGCGTTTCCGCAGCTGAGAGTGGTGTTGCTCGGCGGCGACGTGCGGTTAGTGGAGGTGCTTGCCCGAATGTTTCGTGATGTGGAGTGTCGGGTGGCGCTATGCAGTCCGGATTCGAAATCATTCACGCCCTTAGCCCAGTCGACCGGATGCAGATACTATCCCTTTGACCCTGCAATCGAGGCTAAACGCCTGGCCGTGATTGATGACCTCACAGACAGGTGGGGTGGGGTTGATGTGGTGGTTGATTTGAGGGAGGCAAAAGAATCAGAGACATCAGAGGAATCAGAGACATCAGAGGAATCTGGGCAATCAGAGCAATCAGAAATTATTGAATCCTCAGTGTCATCCGAGGAATCAATCCGCTCTCTGGCTACGCTGCTTTTCCTGCACTCTCATCCGCAGTTCGGCTGCATAAAGGAATGTGTGATTGAGGGGTGAAATCCCTGGATGGGCGGCTTGTGGCGATTGATTTTTTTATTTTCTTAAAAATCACTACCTTTGCAATCCTGAATACGAATTATAACTAATCTTATCATCAGCAATATAAAATGGCACTTCAATGCGGCATAGTCGGCCTCCCCAACGTTGGCAAGTCGACACTTTTCAATTGTCTCTCCAACGCGAAGGCTCAGTCGGCCAATTTCCCTTTCTGCACCATCGAGCCCAATGTGGGTGTAATCACTGTCCCTGACGCACGTCTCAACAAGCTCGTGGAGATGTGTCAGCCCAGCAGCGTGGTGCCCGCGACGGTCGAGATTGTCGATATCGCCGGTCTCGTGCAGGGCGCGAGCAAGGGTGAGGGTCTCGGCAACAAGTTTCTCGCAAATATCCGCGAGACGGATGCCATACTCCACGTGCTCCGCTGCTTCGACGACGACAACGTGACACACGTACACAACACTGTGGATCCTGTCCGCGACAAGGAAATCATCGACTACGAGCTACAGTTGAAAGACCTCGAAACTATCGAGAGCCGTATCGCCAAGACTCAGAAACAGGCTCAGACCGGCGGCGACAAGGTGGCTAAGATGCAGTATGAGGTGCTGAAAAAATATCAGGAGGCTCTCGAACAGGGCAAGCCCGCGCGTGTGGTCGAGCTCGAGACTGTGGACGAGCAGAAGTTTGCCCACGACCTTTTCCTCCTCACCAGCAAGCCGGTGATGTATGTCTGCAACGTCGACGACGCTTCGGCTGTGAATGGCAACAAGTATGTAGACGCCGTGCGCGAGGCCATCAAGGACGAGGATGCGCAGCTTCTCATAGTGGCCGCGCAGACCGAGAGCGAAATCGCAGAGCTCGACACCTTCGAGGAGCGTCAGGAATTTCTTGCCGAAATCGGTCTTGAGGAATCGGGTGTGGCACGTCTTATCCGTGCGGCCTACGCTCTGCTCAATCTTCAGACATTTTTCACCGCTGGTGCCGACGAGGTTCGCGCATGGACTTTCATGAAGGGTAGCAAGGCTCCGCAGTGTGCCGGAGTAATCCACACCGACTTCGAGAAGGGCTTCATCCGCGCCGAGGTCATCAAATATGACGATTTCGTGGCTCTCGGAAGCGAGAGCGCCGTGCGTGAGGCCGGAAAGATGGCTATCGAAGGCAAAAACTATGTGACACAGGACGGCGACATCATGCACTTCCTCTTCAACGTGTGATGCCCAACCGTAGATAACATACAAGGCCCGGTCGGACAGGTGATAAGGAGCCTCCGGCCGGGCTTTTTCCACAATCTCTGACATAAAACCGACAACATTCATAAGCTGACCATGAAAAATCTTCTTCTCCCTCTTGCCCTCGGGCTTGCCGCAGGGCTTTCAGCAGCAGAGAAAACACCTCTCCGCCTCCACTACGACCGTCCGGCCGAGTTTTTCGAAGAGGCTCTCGTAATCGGCAACGGCAATATCGGCGCCATTCTCTACGGAGGCACCGTGCAGGACCGAATGTCGCTCAACGACATCACCCTCTGGACCGGCGAACCGGAGAAAGGTGTGACCACCCCCGACGCTTACAAGGCTATCCCCGAAATACGTGCAGCACTTGACCGCGGTGACTATCGCGCGGCAGATTCATTGCAGCACAAGGTGCAGGGACACTACAGCGAAAACTACCAGCCTCTCGGTTCGCTGGCCATCGACTACCACAATACCGACAGCAGCGCCGTCAGCAATTATGTCCGTGCGCTCGACATTTCCGACGCCATCGCCTTCCGCGGATTCCGCGAGGGGGAGGGAGGTCAGGGGACAGTCTACTTCGCCTCGGCTCCCGACTCGGTGATTGTGGTCAGCATCAAGAGCCGGAAACCACTCAACGCCACCCTCAGACTCGACTCACAGCTCCCGCATGAGCTGAAATCCACTCCCGACGGCGAAATGCGCTCGACCGGTCATGCGGCCTATCTCTCGCTACCGGGCTACACGTCATTTGACGAAAAACTCAAGTATGACCCCGAGCGCGGCACGAGATTCTGCACGATAGTCAAGGCCATTCCTGCCGACGGCTCCGTGGCGGCCAACGCCGACGGCTCGCTGGAGCTGAAGGATGTGAAAGACGTGACGCTGCTCGTCACAAACGTCACGAGTTTCAATGGCTTCGACCGCGACCCGGCCAAAAACGGGCGTGACTACACCGGACTGGCTCAGAAACGCATCGACCGTGCGGCCGCCAAGGGATTCGACAGCCTGCTCGCCGACCATCTCGCCGACTACCGCCGTCTGTTCGGCCGTGTGGAACTCGACCTCGGTTCGACTCCCGACTCCATAGCGAAATTACCCACCGACGTGCAGCTCAAACGCTATACCGACCTTCACGAAATCAATCCCGACCTCGAGGAACTCTATTTTCAGTATGGCCGCTACCTGCTCATAGCATGCTCGCGCACTCAGGGCGTGCCCGCGAATCTCCAGGGCCTATGGAACGAGTATCTCCTCCCGCCATGGAGCAGCAACTACACCACTAATATAAATGTGGAGGAAAACTACTGGCCGGCTGAGGTGACAGGCCTCGGCGAGCTCCACGCCACTGCGCTCCTTCCCTGGATTGCCAATCTGTCGAAGGGGGGCGCGGCGACTGCGAAACATTATTACGGTGTGGACCGCGGCTGGTGTCTCGGCCACAACTCAGATATATGGGCCATGACAAATCCTGTGGGACTCAACGACGGCGACCCGACGTGGGCCAACTGGAACATGGGCGGCGCATGGCTCGCGAGCCATATCTGGGAGCATTACCTCTTTAATAAGGATAAGACGGTACTCGCTCAGTATTACCCCGTCCTGAAAGGCGCGGCCGAGTTCTGCCTCGGATGGCTCACGGAGAAGGACGGCGAACTCATCACCTCGCCCTGTACCTCGCCCGAAAACAACTATGTGACTCCCGAGGGTTACACCGGCGCCACATTCTTCGGCGGTGCGGCTGACCTTGCCATGATACGCCAGTGTCTCGCCGATGCCCGCGACGCAGCGGCCGAACTCGATGTCGACGCCGGATTCCGTGCTGAGGTTGACTCCGTGCTCCAGCGTCTGCATCCCTATAAGACCGGAAGCAACGGTGCCCTGCTTGAATGGTATTGCGACTGGGCCGACCGCGATCCGCAGCATCGCCATCAGTCACACCTCTACGGTCTATTCCCCGGACGCCATCTCTCGGTCGACTCGACTCCGGAGCTTGCGCGTGCGGCCGCGCGTACATTAGATATAAAAGGGGATAATACCACAGGCTGGAGCACCGGCTGGCGTGTCAATCTGCTGTCGCGTCTGCGTGACAGCGAGGGTGCCTACAGAATGTATCGCCGACTGCTGAAATATGTGAGTCCCGACAACTACAAGGGTTCCGACAAGCGCAGCGGGGGAGGAACCTACCCGAATCTCCTCGATGCCCATGCGCCGTTTCAGATTGACGGAAATTTCGGCGGGACTGCAGGTGTGGCCGAAATGTTGTTGCAATCTATTCCCGAATCTATCATGATTCTTCCGTCGCTTCCCGCAGAATGGCCCTCCGGAAAGGTGAGCGGTCTGCGTGCGCGCGGAGGTTTTACAGTGGATATGGAGTGGACAGACAGAATAATTGCATCACTTGTCGTGTCATCTGAGCGCGGAGGCACCACTGATGTCATCATACCCGGAGGTGAAACTGTAAAGGTCAATCTGAAGCCCGGAGAGAGCAAAAAGGTGCTATAACGGCCAAAAATTGATATTGTCCACGTCTTAACTGTTAAATTTCTGTTAAAACGCTCTGAAATATTTGGAGGGAATATAGAAAGTGACTACCTTTGCACT
>DXXM01000045.1 GCA_019416285.1 Bacteroidales bacterium | reverse complement strand
TGCTGATTTTTCGGTTAATTGCGATAGGGTGTCCCTGACATTATATAAAATGTTAAATCAGTTCGGTATTTAATGAAAAATCACTACATTTGCGGGAGTGATACATTGGTGGATGATAATTCTTATGTCGAATTATTAAGAAACTTCTGACCACAGTCAGGTAACTTAACCTTAGATTTTAATTAAATCTCTATACCATTTCTCTATGAAGAAAATTTTACTATTATCTTTTGTAGCAGTGCTTTGTGCTCTTGTGGGTTCTGCAAGGGAAACCATTGACAAACTTGAGGCATTTCCCGGAGCCGAGGGCTATGGCCGCTACACCACCGGCGGTCGCGGAGGCAAGGTCTATCATGTGACTACCCTTGAGGACAACAATCAGCCCGGTTCTTTCCGCTGGGCGTGTAACCAGGCCGGAGCCCGAACCATAGTGTTTGACGTCTCGGGCAATATTCACCTGAACTCAGAATTGAATCTGCGCAACGGTAATGTCACTATTGCAGGCCAGACCGCTCCAGGCGACGGCATCTGCGTGACCGACTATCCTTTTTCCATCAAGGCCGACAACGTGATTATTCGTTTCATGCGTTTCCGCCTCGGCAACAAGAATGTCACTCTGAATGGCGCTGACGGTTGGGACGGCCTTGGGTCTCTGGATCAGAAGAATATAATCGTAGACCATTGCTCTGTAAGCTGGAGCATTGATGAATGTCTCTCTTTCAGTGGTACACATAATACCACCGTGCAGTGGTGTATAGTATCGCAGAGCCTTGTAAATTCAGGACACAGCAAAGGCGGCCATGGATATGGCGGCAACTGGGGCGGTGAATACGGCTCTTATCACCATAATCTTCTTGCACATCATACATCACGTGCGCCCCGCCTCGGCCCGCGTCCGAGCACTCAGTTGAATGAAGTGATGGATATGCGCAACAACGTGATGTTCAATTACTCCGGCGAAAGCTGCTACGGAGGCGAAGGCATGAACGTCAACATAGTCAACAACTATTACAAGCCGGGCCCCGGAAATAAGTATTCTGGAAAAGCAAAGGAAACACGTATTGCTTCTGTCGGTATCCGCACGGTTGATTATTGTCTTGATAAGAAGACTATTGCCTCCGCATATAACAGGGTAATGGGAACAAGCATCTCAGATAAAGATCTTGAAGGTGCGTTTGCAAAAGGAAAGGCCTATATATATGTTTCAGGCAAGGCTTATGAGATTTCCGATGATAACAAAATAACTGTTGACGGAAAGAGCGTGGCTATCACTTGGAACGCCTATCATCCGGCCCTACATCTTGCAGGTTCCTATTATGTGGACGGCAACAACAACTACAATGTCTCGTCACTGAATTCCAATAACTGGGATTTAGGAGTGTATAACCAGCTTTCAAGATGGGAGAATTGTCCGGACAACGCTTCCTGGGAGAATATGAAGCAGAATATCAAGCGAGAAGCACCGATAACATACATCTATACGACTACTCATTCTGCAATAGACGCATATAATAATGTACTGGCTTATGCCGGGGCCTCTCTCAGACGCGACGCTCTCGACGAGATGGTTATAAATGATGCCAAAAACAACGTGGCTAACTCCGGTACCGGTTCTGGTCTTGACAGAGGTTTTATAAATATACCTGAAGATGTCAAGTATCCGGCAGGTGTTGAGCTTGACGGTGTTCTTCCGGCGCTTAAATCAGTTGCCGCTCCTGCCGATACAGACGGCGACGGTATGCCTGACGCATGGGAAACAGCCAATGGACTCGACCCGAATGACGCATCGGACGGCGCTAAAGCATCGGCCAGCGGATATACGAATCTTGAACTTTACATGAACTCTCTCGTTCAGGAAATCATGGATCTCGGCAATGCCAAAGGTAAGATGCTCAACGGTGAGCTTACATTTGCCGACAATGCCGTGGAACTTCCGGTTTATGATCCATCGGGCAATCCCGACCAGCCTGAAAAACCCGGTGAAGTTTATGAGTGGGAAATTTCCAATGAAACCTATGAGGGTGGAAACGGAGATACCGGTGCATGGCCTTTCGGCAACGGTGTGACAATGGCGAGCAGCAATGCCGGCCGCGGATATGCAAGTGGTTCAAAGGCAAGCGCCGGATATATCAAAATCTCAAGAAATGAGGTGATGACAATAACTCTTCCTGCTGATAAGGTTGTGACGGATATTGCATTTGACGGATGGGCAAATGTCGATAATAATGTAGCCTGGATTGCATCTGTAAACGATGAGAACTATGGAGAGAGCGATTACGTGCTTGTGTCAAGAACAGAGGCTCAGCCTACCGTTCACCAGTTCAAGCTCACCAAACCCTGTAATCCTGTCAGCTTTAAGATTGGAGGCAATCAGGCTGTGCTGAAACTGAAACTGACTGTCACCGATGCGGGTCAGAGCGCCATCGAGGATATCATCGCTCCCGAGAAGCCCGGCGACGGCAAGATTTACAATATCATGGGTGTCGAGGTCAAGGAGCCGCTGCTCCCCGGCATATATATCCGTGACGGCAAGAAGTTCCTCGTCCGCTAAACACCGGCAGGACTATTGAATTTTGCCTGAAAGATTTTATTTCGGAAACTACAGACTGAATTTGCAAGAAAACTTGATACGAAGAGCGGGAGGTGAGTCCTCCCGCTCTTATTTAAAGGACTGATACTCTTGCTGTTATTCTTGAAGGAGCATAACTTGGAGAAAGTGCGGGCTCAATCTTAAAGAAGTATAGTAAAAACCGGTTAAAAATATTTATTATGAAACGGATTAAATCACTGTTGATGATGCTGGCCTGTGTGTCGGCGGTGAGTGCGCAGAGTGATGCCGACCATTACGCGGGACACCATCGCGGAGAGGGACATGTGCGCCATAAGAAAGAAGCGCGGAATGTTGTGCCGTCGGGCTGGACGAAACCGTCGGTCGCCGCTTTCCCCGGAGCCGAGGGCTTCGGCCGATTCGCAACGGGTGGCCGTGGCGGTAAGGTCTACCATGTCACCACGCTCGCCGACAATGAGGAGCCGGGCTCTTTCCGCTATGCCTGCATGCAGGAGGGGCCGCGCACTGTTGTGTTTGACGTCGACGGCACCATTTTCCTGAAATCTCACCTCCGCGTAGAGAACCCCGACATCACCATAGCCGGACAGACCGCTCCTGGCGACGGCGTATGTATCGCCGACTATCCCTTTCTCATCCAGGCCGACAATGTGATTGTACGCTTCATGCGTTTCCGTCTCGGCGACCGTCAGATGGCGCATCATGAGGGTGACGGCCTCGGCGGAAGCGGCCACAGAAACATTATGGTCGACCATTGCTCTGTGAGCTGGAGCATTGACGAATGTATTTCGGTCTACGGTATGACCGACTGCACCGTGCAGTGGTGTATCGGTTCGCACAGCCTTAACAACAGCGGTCACCAGAAAGGTCCCCACGGCTATGGGGGCAACTGGGGCGGCAGCGGCGCAAGCTATCACCACAACCTCATCGCCAACCACAAGTCGCGCACCCCGCGTCTCGGCCCGAGTCCACATACACAGACCGACGAGCGTATGGATCTGCGTAACAATGTTATGTACAATTATGGCTCCAACGGCTGCTACGGCGGCGAGGGAATGACCGTCAACATCGTCAACAATTATTTCAAGCCGGGAAAGACCTCCAACATGATGCCCGAGCGCATCGCGGGCCCCGGAATCCGGACGGTCAACTACTGCCTCAACGCGAGGGGTATGGCTCAGAAGTACAACGAGCTCTTCGGTACGGACATAGCTGCCTCCGATGTCAGAGGATTGCGTTCTGGCTATGGAAAGAAGGGCATTAACCAGGTATCCATTGCAGGACGTATCTATGACATTAATATGGCCGACACTACCGTCACTATCGACGGAAAGACGTTGAAAGTAGGATGGAATGTGTGGACACCGATGCTTCACCGCTGGGGACGTTTTTACGTCCACGGGAATGTCAACCATGAGATAGCGGCGGTCAATTCCGACAACTGGCGCATGGGTGTGCTCGAACAGATTAACCGCGCTGCATGCGACAATTACTGGGACGATGAGATAAGCCGCGAAATCAAGCTCGCAAAGCCGATGAACTACGAAATGACCACCACTCACAGCGCAGACAAGGCATACCAGCTTGTGCTTGATTATGCCGGTGCCTCGCTGAAGCGTGATGCCTATGACGCGGCTGTGGTTGAGGATGTCCGCAACGGCGGCGCGAGCTTCGGAACCGATGGTATTATAGATTCGCAGGAGCAGGTGGTCTACGCCGACGGCACTAAAGGCTGGCCCGCGCTCAGAAGCGGAAAGGCCCAGCGCGACAGCGACGGCGACGGAATCCCCGACGCCTGGGAGAAGGCCCACGGGCTCAACCCGCGCAACGCGGCCGACGGCGCAGCCATCGCAGTAGCTTCGGGCTACACCAATCTCGAAGTCTATATGAATTCACTCGTCGAGCCGATTATGACGGCCGGTGCCGAAGGTGGCAGAGCACTCTCCGGACAGCGGGAGTTTTCATCTGAAATCTTCGACAAGAGTTTCGAGGACCGCACTCTGCGCCTCGACTACATATTCTCCGCTACACCGGCGGGAGAGCGTGCGGTGCATCTGCTCGGACAGTCGTCGACCGACGGCTGGGCCGGACGGCGCCACCACCTCGACGGCCTGCCCCTGCAGGGAGCGGGAACGGTGACTGTATGTTCCGACGCTACAGGCGACACTCTTTACCGCACATCCTTCTCCTCGCTCTACAGCGAATGGCTTTCGACCGAAGAGGCCGGGCAGGTGGCCAAGGGATTCGAGCACACCGTGCTCGTGCCTTACCCGAAACAGCCGGTGAAAGTAAGCGTCGACATTCTCGACAACCGCCACAAGACAATGGCAACCATGACCCACCGGGTAGACCCCGAAGATATTCTGATTGTGAAGAAAGGTCGTGGAGCCAAGCCCGACCACCGCTACATCCACCGTGGCGGCGACCCCTCGGAGGTCATCGACGTAGCCATCCTTGCCGAAGGCTACACCGTGGCTGAAATGGACAGCTTCTATCGCCACGCTGAGATTGCCGTGGAGTCGATACTCTCGCATGAACCCTTCAAGAGCAAGGCCTCGAAGTTCAATTTCGTGGCTGTGGCTACACCCTCGGAGGATTCCGGAGTGAGTGTGCCCCGTCTCGACGACTGGAAATCAACAGCCTTCTCCTCGCACTACAGCACTTTCTATTCCGACCGCTATCTGACCACACTGCACCTTACGAAAGTCCACGACGCGATTGCCGGAATACCCTACGAGCATATCATCATACTGGCCAACACGGATGAATACGGTGGAGGCGGAATCTACAACAGCTACACGCTGACCACCTCCCGCCACCCCAATTTCCGTCCTGTAGTCACCCATGAGTTCGGTCACAGTTTCGGAGGCCTCGGCGACGAGTATTTCTACGAGACGGATGTGATGTCCGACACCTATCCGCTCGATGTGGAGCCGTGGGAGCCGAACATCACCACCCTTGTCGATTTCGACAGCAAATGGAAGGAAATCATCCCCGAAGGCACTCCGCAGCCCACCGATCCGGCCGATGCCGAGAAGTATCCTATCGGGCTCTACGAAGGGGGCGGCTACTCGTTCAAGGGAATCTACCGTCCGGCCGACCGCTGCCGCATGCGCGACAACAACTGGCCCGTATTCTGTCCCGCCTGCCAGAGAGCGCTGTCAAATCTCATTGATTTTTACGTCACTGACTGATTATCCGGCGCAAAAATAGGATGAAGAGTTTTGATAAATCAATAATAATCCTTACCTTTGCACCGCCATTACGAAGATTCGCGTCCTACCAGCGCATTTCCGGTAACATTGACAACAAAAAACTCCAAATAAACAATGAAAGCAGATCTCCATCCTTCCAACTACCGTGAAGTAGTATTTAAGGACATGTCTAACGATGAAATCTTCATCACTCGTTCCACAGTCGCATCAAAGGAAACCATCGAGGTTGACGGCGTTACCTATCCCCTGGTAAAGCTTGAAATCACCAGCTCTTCTCACCCCTTCTTCACCGGTAAGCAGAAACTTGTCGATACTGCCGGCCGTGTGGACAAGTTCATGAGTCGTTACGGCAACCGCAAAAAGAAATAATCAGCCCCTCTGATATTTTTTGCGAAAAAAAGCATAATGAGCATCTCGCCGATAGTTTTTGGCGGGATGCTCATTGCTTTGTTATATGAATTATTCTGCGTAAATTTGCAGCACATTACTAAGTGAAATTCTATCTATGAAACTCCCTCGACTCGGCATATTTGCGGCTGTCATGTTAGGCACGTCGCTCGCAGGTGTCAACGCCGCCATCAAGGACCTCCCCGTCAGAGAGGTCAACGGACGCACATATCATTACTATGAAGTGGCCTCTAAAGAGACTGTCTATTCGCTGTGTCACAAGCTCGGCATCAGCAAGGAAGAACTTGTGAAGTATAATCCCGCCGTGGCCGACGGGCTCAAGTCGGGCACAGTCCTTTTCTTCCCTGTGGATGAGCCGGAAACGCCGGCGGCCAATCCTGTGCCCCAGGGAAAGACAATGATTACCCACAATGTCGAGAAGGGTCAGACCATCTACGGTATCGCTACCAAATACGGTATCTCGACCCAGGAGCTGATTGACCAGAATCCAATAGTGAGCGAAGGCCTGAAAGCTGGTCAGGTGCTCCACATCTCCGTTCCCGCCGCAAATGTAGCACCGGCACCGGCTGTTTCGACCGATGCCGCTACTGCCGCATCCGCGCAGCAGACCGCTCCGGCCGAGCCCGAGACCTCAGGCTACATCGTGAAGAAGAAGGAAACTTTATATTCCATAGCCAATGCCCACGGCATAACTGTGAAACAGCTTGAGGATGCGAATCCCGGAATAACCGTGCTCCGCGAGGGCCAGGTGCTCGCAATCCCGTCGAAAGCCAGTGCCCCCGCGCTCGATGAATCGCGTGAGACAGCTGCCGGAACCGTGCCGCAGACCGGAAACGGAACCACAAGCATAAGCGTCGATGATTTCGCTGCAGCGTCCGGTGTGGATACGACGAAGGTCGACGAGCTCTCTGTAGCAGTCGTGCTTCCGTTTATGCTCAATGAGGAGACTCCGTCGAAAAGCGCCCAGCGCTACACGGAGTTCTACAAAGGCTTCCTCATGGCAGCTGACAGTCTGCGCAACAACGGCACACCCGTGCGCATTTCGGCTTTTGACTCCGAGTGCTCGAATTCGAAGGTACATTCTCTCATCGCCGACACCGTTCTCAAACAGCACCGTATAATAATAGCCCCCGATAATGCCGAACAGCTCATCATGCTCGGAGAGTTCGGCCGTGCCAACAATATCAAGGTGCTTAACGATTTCCTCGTGCGCGACGAGACATATATGACCAATCCCGCCGTGATGCAGGGCAACATCCCGAGCGCCATGATGCTCGAAAAGGCTGCCGATGCCATTGCAGAACGTGTGGCTTACTCGACACCTGTGTTCCTCACGCTGACCGACGGTCAGAACGATAAGGGTGACTTCATCGATGCCCTCAAAAAGCGCCTTGACGCCCGCGGAGTGGCATATAAGGAAATCTCTGTCGAGGGTAAGCTGACTCCTACCGCTCTCAAATCGCTTCCGGCCGACGGTTCCTACAGCTTCATTCCGGCTTCCGGCCGCCAGAGCGACATAAACCGTCTGCTCCCGGCTCTGATTGAGTGGCGCGATGAGGCCGTGATGCCAATGGTTAAGGTAATCGGCTATCCCGAGTGGATTACATTCCGCGGCGAGACGCTTGAGAATATGCACAATCTGAATACTTTCGTCTATTCGCGCTTTTTCGACGACGAAAAGAGCATGCGCTCCCGCAGACTCGAGGAGAAATTCAAGGGTTGGTACGGTACAGGTATGGAAAATGCCATCCCTCGTCAGGGTATGCTCGGATTTGATACCGGTATGTTCGTGCTCGGTTATCTGAAGAATCCCTCCAAGCGCTATGACGGCGTGCAGAACGCTTTCAGCTTCTCGGTTCCCGAAGGAGCGCAGGGCGAGTGCAACACCTCACTCTATCTTATCAACTATCGTCCCGGAGGACTGATTGAAAAAACAAATCTTTGATGAAATTTTCAGATTCGTTGTTTACGTCCTTTAGGTCGGCGTTAGTGAGGGTTGCGGTTCTTGCCGCCGTGTTCATGCTTCAGGCTCTCCGTGTATCCGCCCAGCGCGAATACTCTCCCAATTTCGCAATAGGCGGTAAGGCCGGCGCGACGCTCTCGCGCATGTCCTTCTCACCCGAAGTGCATCAGAAATTCACCCAGGGTCTCACTATGGGTATCGCCGCCCGCTACACGGAAGAAAAATATTTCGGACTTATCGCCGAGATAAATTTTACACAGCGCGGTTGGGACGAGGACTTTGTCCGTGACGAGGCTCCGCAGTTCTCATATACCCGCACACTCAACTATGTGTCAATCCCACTGATGACACATATCTATTTCGGTTCGAACAAGGTGCGCGGTTTTGTGAATCTCGGTCCGGAGGTGAGCTACATGCTGTCAAACTCAATCACAGCCAATTTCGACTACGAGAATTACCAGTCTGTCGCCGATTTCCCGCAGGGCTACCGCACAAACGAACAGCTCAATAAGGAAGTGGAGCGCAAGTTTGACTACGGCATCGCCGCAGGCGCCGGTATAGAGTTCATAGTGAAGAAAAAACACTCCTTTCTTCTTGAAGGCCGCTACTACTTCGGCCTCGGCAACATCTTCAAAGATTCAAAACGCGACTTCTTCGCCGCCTCACGCAACCAGTCAATCGAAGTCACCCTCAAATACATGATCCGCGTCCGCTGACAGCGTGAGTTTTGGGCCTTGACTTTATCGACGATAAGACATTAAAATATAGAACGGGAGTCCGACACGTACAATCTGATTGTCTATGTCGGGCTCCCGTTGTTGTTTCTTTTATCAGTTGTCAGGATTTGGGTTGAACGGGCTTGGATGGGGCCGCAGGAAGTGTCATTTGAGCTGCCTCTGTCGTAGGCTTTGGTGTTTTTGTATCAGGGGTTGCCGGCTTTTTTGACGGAGAGGATGAGGCGGATTGGGAAGTAGGGTGAGGCTTTGGTTGTGGAGCAGGTTGTGTGGTCGGCTTGGAAGTGGGCTTGGGAATGGGTTGGAGGGGGGCGGGGATTGTTACCTGGGCGGGTGGTTCGGGGGACTGGAGCTCTTTTTCGGTCCGGGCGTCGGTGCGGTCCTGGGCTGGGGTGGCTGGTGTGGATACCTGGAGAGGGATGCGTTCCCAGATGCGGTCGGGGATGAGGCTCCACAGTCTGACGGCGATGTCCCAGCGCCAGTCGACAACGCAGACTCTCTTGCGGGCTATGACGGCGCGAATGATTCCGGCTACGGCATGGTCGAGGGTCATGGTCATCGGGTAGATGCGGTCGGGGTTGAGCAGCGGTGTGCGGATCCATCCGGGGCGTATGTCGGTGAAGGAGATGTCAAGACCCTGCATGCGGGCGAGCTGGTCGAGCGCCGTGAGGTAGGTCTGCTGGTATTTTTTCGATGCGGAGTAGGAGGCGAGTTGTCCGATGCCTTTCGTGCCGGCCACGGATGTGACGGCGGCGATGCGTCCGCGCTTGCCATGGGAACGGAAGTGGCGGAAGGCGGTGTCAATCATGCGTGTGAAGCCTACGACGTTTGTCTGTGCGGTGGCGGTGTCGTGGTCGGTGACGAGGGCTTCGTTTTCATAACCGATGCCGGAGATGTGGAAGTAGATGTCCATTCCATCGAGGCGCGCTATGAGGTCGCGCAGACGTGAGGGGGCGTCGGTGGCGTTGATGTCAATCTGCGCATAGCGTATGCGGTCGGGGAAGTCGGACTGCAGTTTGCGCATGACTTTTTCTTTTCTACCGGCCGCGCCTACGAGCCATCCGGCTTTTGCGAATATCTCGGCTACGCGCAGGCCGATGCCTGAGGCAGCTCCCATGATTATTATTCGTTTCATTATGAGTTGAATTGTGTGAGTGATTGCAGTATAATGTGAAAACGTTTTTATCAACCTGATGGTTTATGGCGGCATGGTGGCGCGGGGTATGAAAAAAGTCGGTCGGCACAGAAAGTGCCGACCGACCGTCGTATGGTAATAATCAGGACTATTATTACATGATGACTTTAGTAACCTTTGAGCCCTGACGCTTGATGTAGAGACCGCTTGTGGGGTTGTCTACGCGGATGCCCTGGAGGTTGAAGTATTCAACGGGAGCATTTTCGTCAGCAGCGATGTCGGTGATTGCAGAAGTTCCGGCAGCCCAAGTAAAACCGAAAACACGCATAGTTGAGCCACGACGATAGAGAGTATAGGTTCCGGGTTCGAAGTGGAAGGTGTTTTTAACATATCCATAAGAGCCATCGGTATCAGTATTCGGGTCGATAGTAAGTGTACCTGCTACAGCTACAATTCCATTTTGATTGGTAGCGAGAATATCTTTGTTATCGCCTACGTTGTAACCGTCACTGCCTTTCTGACGACGAGTGTAAATTGAAAAGTCAACAGTTTTCTTAGCTTCAACTACGAGAGGAGTAGAATCTGATTGTTCGCCACCAGTTACATTGTCCGCGTTGGGATCAGAAGCGACACGAAGTTGGAACCAACCTGTGAATTCTACGCCACAAATATTCTGGGCTTCTACTCCACCTTTAGCCGAGTAAACAGTTTTTACAGAAAGATCTGCGTTGTCTACAAGAGTAGTACCTGCTGCGACGTTCTCACCTGAAGCTTTGTATTCATTTTGTGCGGATGCTGTGAGGGCCATTGCAGCCACTGCGAAAAGAGTAAAAATTTTCTTCATAAATGATTGATTTTAATTAAAGGTAATTGAAAATTTATTGATAATAAATTAAAGGATTCCGGTGGGAGGGTGAGTAATATTGTCTTAATGGTATTTTGACGTTGATACGTGGAGTAAGGTGGTCATGGTGATATGTCAATAAGGCATGATTACGTGGCAAAATTACACTTATTATTTTAATCATGCCATAGATTAACACTCTTTAACCGAGTCGTTGTGATGTATCACCTAATTTTTTATGCGTTTTCCCGTTGCTGTTTTCAATACTTTGGCTGCCTCAGATATTCAGATTGATATGATGGGGATGCCGGGCATCGCTACAGGCAGTTATGTCTGCGCAGGTGGTTAATTTATGTGAAAATTGCAGGTGAAAGTGTAACTTTTAATGGGGTGTTTGCGTCATATTAATGAAAGCCGACAGAAAGCTTTCAGGTAATACGAGATTAATTAGCTTCCATTTGTAATTATTCCGGTGGAAATCCGGATTAAGTATAAAGCAACAGAGGGTTTGTCGTGATGACCGACCCTCTGTTGTTTTTGGTATGTCCTGTCTGTAATCAGCTCAGTGTACGTTTGGCTATGAAATCATAGAAGGCGTCCTTGTAGCTGTCGGAAATGGGGATACCTGTCTTTCCGAAGAGGATGCGGTTACGCTCGATGACGTGGATTTTAGACAGATTTACGATATAGGAGCGGTGGACTCGCATGAATTGTGATGAGGGGAGGGATTGCTCAAGGGTTTTCATGCTCAGGAGGGTCATGATTGACTTCTCGGAGTTTTCAATGAAAATTTTGACGTAGTCCTTGAGTCCTTCTATGTAGAGAATGTCGCGGATGTTAATCTGCACGAGCTTGTATTCGCTTTTGATAATGATGTAGTCGCCGTTTGTCGCGGGGCTTTCTTCAGAGGCGGCTGCTGGAGCCGCGGAGCTGCGGGTGGAGAGGTCTTTCCATGCGAGGGCACGGTTGGCGGCTGCGAGAAATTCCTCGTAGCTTATTGGTTTGAGCAGATAGTCGAGGGCGTTGACGCGGAATCCGTCGACGGCATAGTTGGAGTAGGCCGTGGTGAAGATGATGCGTGTGGACTGGGGTATTATGCGCGCGAATTCGATGCCGTTGAGCTGGGGCATCTGTATGTCGAGAAACACCACGTCGATGTTGTCGTTGAGAATCGTGCTTATGGCATCTTTTGGCGATGAAAATTCGCCGGCGAGTTGCATGAACGGGGTCTTTTCTATGTATGAGGCTATGAGGCCTGAGGCGAGGGGTTCGTCATCGATGACGCAGCAGCGTAGTGGCATGTCGGGTGATTGTTTAGGGATTAGATTTTGTTGTTGAGGCATTGATGAGGAGGGTCACTTTGTATGTGTCGGGGGTGGTGGCGACGTCGAGGGTCGCGTTTTTGCCGTAGATGAGGTCGAGGCGCCGGCGCAGGTTCATCATTCCTATGCCTCCGTCGGAGGTTTTGGAGGGGTGGGTGTCGCTGCTGTCGGGTGTGTCGGGGAGACGTCCGTTGGATGTAGTGCAGCATATTTGGCCGTCGCGGGCGCTGATATTGATTTCGAGAGGGATTTCCGGGGTGTAGAGCCCGTGTTTGAACACATTTTCAATGAGGGTGATGAAGAGGAGGGGAGCGATTCGCAGGTTGTCGCTGTCGGGGCCCGCGTCGAGCGTGACATTGAGCCTGAGGGTTGGATTTAGCCTGAGACGCATCAGGTTAATGTAGTTGTCGATGAATCCGAGTTCCTGCCGGAAGCTGACAGTGGCCGAGGTGTCGTAGAGCACATAGCGTAGCAGTCGGCTGAGTTCGTGGACTGCGCCCTGAGCCTTGTCGGGAGAGATGGCAATGAGGGCGTAGATGGAGTTAAGGGTGTTGAACAGAAAGTGAGGATTGAGCTGGCTTTTGAGATTCTTGAGTTCCTCGTCGCGCTGAGAGCTGAGCAAGTCGCGGCGCCGGCGGTCGAGCTTTATCCATTCATCGCCGAGGCGTAGGGCTGTGGCGAATCCGATTACCAGAATGAGCATCACGAGGTCGCGTGAGAGCATCCCGACGGATTTTGCAAGAAACATCCATTCAGTTGGCGACTGATAGTGGCGCAGCGGCGGCTTGCCTCCGAAGAAGGCCCTGAAGCGCCAGATGAGATAAAAGAGGGCGAGCGACACGGCGATGACCACGAGATTGTAGGCCGTGAAACGCAGGAAGCGCTTTGTGCCAGCGAGGGATTTCTCGATAATCCAGTAGTAGTTGAGATAGAATACACCGATGAAGATGAGAGTCTTGGAGTACATCCAGGGTTTGAAGGGGCGTCCCGGGTTCGAGATGCTCGCAAGGACTTCGGGAAGAATAAAGAGGATGCTTATGCAGAGCAGATGGGTCAGGAAGGTGGTTGCCCGTTGCCGGTTAATGATTTCTCTCATATATGGCTCTGTTCGGAAGTTTTTGTGATGAGGAGAGGCAAGTATTGCAATATTCGCCGAAAGCCGAAAGCGAGTGTCGGGCTTTAGACCGGTTCGCGGTCGCTTGCGATTCGGTTGAGGCAAATGCGCCAATATTCGCCGAAAGCCGAAAGCGAGTGTCGGGCTTTAGACCAGTTCGCGGTCGCTTGCGATTCGGTTGAGGCAAATATAATGGTTTTTATGCTGGAAAACAAATCTGTTGGATGGTCGGATTGATTTTGCCGACAAATGGCCGGACGGCTGTCCGCTGGCGATGCAGCGGACAGCCGTCCGTGGATATTGCGCTGTTATGACTTTCAATTATGAAATTTCAAGCAGAACGGATTAGTCCTGGTTGAGATTTACGCGCTTGAAGGCAACGGCAACGAGGCCTTTCTGGGTCTGCTCGAGGAACTGACCTACAGAGAGCTTGCTGTCCTGAACATATTCCTGCTCCATGAGGCAGCTCTCCTTGAAGAACTTGTTGAGGCGGCCGTTGGCGATGTTCTGAATCATTGCCTCGGGGAGATTTGCAGCTTTGGCCTCGGCAGTCTCTTTCATGATCTGACGTGCTTTAGTTGCGTCCTCTTCAGTAATCCAGCCCTTGGTGATATTGGATTCGATGTGGTCCTCGGAGTCGAAGTGGTTGGGGTTGAGACCTGCTTTCTTGAGAGCGGCTTCAACGGCCTTCTTAATCTGCTCCTGCTTGGTCTTTTCGACAGCGACAGCGATTTCCTGGTCGATAGTGGCCTGGGGAACATCGTTGCGGCTAACTGCCACAGGGTTCATGGATGCGATCTGCATGCAGATTTCGCGGCCTACCTGGGGAGCTACGTCGGGAAGATTGAAACCTACGATAGCAGCGAGCTTGTTGTTGAAGTGGTTGTAGGCGGCGGTAGTGGGAGCCTCTACTACTTCGTATGCGCTGATTTCGGTCTTTTCACCGGTCTTGCCTGACTCTTCGGTAACGAGGTCAGCCACGGTGATGCCGTCGACAGTGATAGCCTTGAGCTCATCGATAGTCTTGCAGCGGTTTGCCACTGCGAGGTCGAGGAGTTTCTTGGCGAGGTTTACGAAGCCTTCGTTCTTAGCCACGAAGTCAGTCTCGCAGTTGAGCGCGAGGATTGCGGCGAAGTTGCCTTCGTTTTTGGAGAGCACGCAGCCTTCGGCGGCGTTGCGGTCCTCACGTTTGGCGGCAACTGCCTGACCCTTCTTGCGGAGAATCTCAACGGCTGCCTCGATGTCGCCGTTGGTCTCGGCGAGGGCTTTTTTGCAGTCCATCAGGCCGGCGCTTGTAAGGTGGCGCAGCTTGGTGATTTCTGCCATTGTAACTGCCATAATTATTGTGGAGTTTAAATGTTTTGTAAAATGATGAGTAGGTTGGTGGTGAGGTGGCTGATATTATTCAGCGGCGGGAGCTTCGGGTGCTGCTTCAGCAACTACTTCAGCTTCTGCTTCAGCCTCGCCTTCAGACTTGCGGTTTACGCGGCGGCGCTCACGACGGGGAGCGTCGGCGTTTTCTCCGGCAGCTTTTTCGTCAGCTTTCTCGACCTTGCGCTCTTCAAGACCTTCGTTGATAGACTCGCAGACGGTGTTGAGGATAAGCTCGATTGACTTGGATGCGTCGTCGTTTGCGGGGATTACGAAATCAACGTTGTTGGGGTCAGAGTTGGTGTCGACGATAGCGAACACGGGGATACCGAGACGGTTTGCTTCGGCAACTGCGATGTGCTCCTTGCATACGTCAACCACGAAGAGTGCGGAGGGGAGACGGTTGAGGTCAGCGATTGAACCGAGGTTCTTCTCGAGTTTTGCGCGCTGACGTGAAATCTGGAGTTTCTCGCGCTTTGAGAGGTTGTCGAAAGTGCCGTCCTTCTGCATTTTGTCGATGGAGGTCATTTTCTTGACAGCCTTGCGGATGGTCGGGAAGTTGGTGAGCATACCGCCGGGCCAGCGCTCGATCACGTAGGGCATGTTGACGCTCTGAGCCTTTTCAGCGAGGATTTCCTTAGCCTGCTTTTTGGTAGCGACGAAGAGGATTTTCTTGCCACCCTTTGCGATGTTGCGGAGGGCTGCGGCAGCTTCTTCGAGCTTGGCCTGAGTCTTATAGAGGTCTATGATGTGGATACCGTTGCGCTCCATGAAGATGTAAGGAGCCATTGCAGGATTCCATTTTCTTTTCATGTGGCCAAAATGGCAGCCTGCTTCGAGGAGTTGGTCAAAGTTGGGAGTTGACATTGTTGTTTTTGGGTGTTGTTTACGTTCTTTTTGGAAATTACAACCGGGGAGTAGGGAACGTGTCCATCTCGGCGGTTTAGATACTAAACACAGTTGGGTTTACGGCTTGAAGTCGGGAGTTTAGACTCATGCGGCTATGCGCGGACAGAAACCGTAAGCCCGGAGAAAAATATTAACGCTTTGAGAACTGGAAGCGCTTGCGTGCTTTGGGACGACCGGGCTTTTTGCGTTCAACGACGCGCGGGTCACGGGTCATGAAGCCTTCGACGCGGAGTGCGTGCTTGTCCTCGGGGTTGATTTTAACGAGAGCGCGGGCGATGGCGAGACGGAGAGCCTCAGCCTGGCCCTTGTAGCCGCCGCCGTTGAGGTTGACCTTGATGTCATACTTCTCGGTCGCTTCGAGAGTGCTCAGGGGCTGCTTAACGATGTACTGAAGGATGGAAGAGGGGAAGTAAACATCGAGGGGGCGCTTGTTTACTGTGATCTGACCGTTTCCTTCTTTGACGATCACGCGAGCTACGGCTGCTTTACGGCGGCCAACTGCATTAACTGATTCCATTCTTCAATTATTTAATTTTGTTGATGTCAATAACTACAGGATTCTGTGCTTCGTGGGGATGGTTGGGACCATTGTACACGTGCATGTTTTCGATGATGGCGCGGCCAAGACGGTTTTTGGGGAGCATACCCTTGACAACCTTGGTGAAGAGGGGGTGATAGCCGGGCTTGATGTGTTTGTTGAGAGATTTCTTCATCATGATCTCGGGGGTAGCCACGCGCTGGCCGCCGGGATAGCCGGTGTAAGAAAGATATTCGCGGTCAGTCCACTTTTTGCCGGTGAGACGGACTTTGTCGGCGTTGATGATGATTACGTTGTCGCCACACTCGATGTTGGGTGAGTAGGTGGGCTTGTTTTTACCACGGAGAATCAGGGCGACTTTTGCGCAGAGGCGACCGAGCACCTGATCGGTGGCGTCGATAACGACCCAGTTGTGTTCAACGCTCTCAGCGTTGGGGGTAATGGTCTTGTAACTTAAAGTATCCACGTTAAATGTTTAATTAATAGAAAATTACTTTTGACGTCCTCACGGCCTGACTTGGCCAAAAGCTTCGGCCGGAATAAGTCGGATTTATTAATTGGACATAATCGGTCTGCAAAGGTAGTGATTTTTTGGAGATTGGTAAAAATGTTTTATGAATCTTTAACAATTGCGGTCCTTTGTTCATTTTTGCGAATCATCAGTGCCCGTGACGCTAAGAATCGTCACTAAACCCGGCTTTTTGCTACAGATTTGTCAGCGTATGTCGCGCGGCGGCGACGGTGAGTGCGCGCGGAATCGCGGAGGACGTTTGGAGGTGATTATTAAAAAATATAAATTTGCGTCGAAAACATTCAACAGTTCAAATATATGACTTTTTCAAGAAAAAAGCTCTGGATGTCGAGCCGTGACTACCTTATGATCACGCTTGCGACTCTTATCTATGGTTTCGGCTTCTCGGCGTTTATCCTGCCGGAGAAGGTGGTGATCGGCGGTGTGACCGGTCTGAGTACCATCGTCTACTTCCTGACAGGCAATCCCTACTCGATAGGTATCACGCAGTATGCCATCAACCTCGCGCTACTTGCGGTGGCGTGGAAGATTGTGGGACGTACCTTTGTATATAAGACTCTCTACGGCGCCACGGCAATCTCGATTGTTGTCACCTTCATGCCACCGCTTTTCGACGGGCCGCTTGTCCCTGACCAGCCGTTCATGTGTGTCTGCATCGGTGCCGTGCTCTCTGGCCTGGCCCTCGGAATAGTGTTCATCCACAACGGTAGCACCGGCGGCACGGATATCGTGGCGGCTATCGTGGCGAAGAAAACCAATGTGACGGTGGGACGCACGATGCTCTATGTGGACTTCGCCATCATCTCGTCGAGCTACCTTTTCTTTCATAATATAACTACGGTGGTATATGGCTTCATAGTCTTGTTTGTGCTGACTTATATGGTGGACCTGATGATAAACACCAACCGTCAGGCGGTGCAGTTCATCATTATCTCCAAGCATTGGGAGAAGATTGCCACAGCGGTCAACAAGTATGGCCGTCGCGGTGTGACTGTCATCGACGGTATGGGCTGGTATACGAAACAGCCTATAAAGCTGCTCCTTGTGGTGTGTCGCAAGATAGAGTCGGTGACTATTTTCCGTATCGTGAAGGATGTGGACCCCAACGCTTTCATAACGCAGGCAAATGTAAACGGTGTGTATGGCCAGGGATTCGACCCGCTGAAACTGAAAGCAGACCACGAACTGAGCAAGAAGCTCGGCGAGGAGGCGGATTATGCGCAACATACGTCGACCACTGGCGCCAAAGCCTGAGCCGGTGGGCCGGTTCAGGGCGACCCTGCCATAGCGGTCGGGGAATGATTTGTTAAAATTTTTGTCTGTTTGTGAAAAAGTTGTATCTTTGTCGGCGAATAGCAATATTCGCATCCCTATACTCCGGCCTTTTCTTGATCTAATTGATTTTGTTTATGGATATTTGGATTGTCTATGATTCACTTATTTTTTATTAAATGGCAATCATAAAAAAGCTCGCGGCGCTTTTCCATTGAGGAAAGCGCCGCGCTTTTTATGAGGTGATATCTTTGGGTCAGGCGGGAATGAGATCGTATTTGCGGAATACTCTGGCAATCGTTTCGAGCGCGCGGTCGACCTGCTCCATGGTGTGTGTGGCCATGAGGGAGAAGCGTATCAGGGTGTCGGTCGGAGCGACTGCGGGGGAAACTACCGGATTGACGAATATTCCTTCGTCGAGAAGGTCACGCGTAATTGCAAAAGTCTTGAAGTCGTCGCGAATGAAGAGGGGAATAATCGGTGTGGAAGTATGGCCGATTTCAAATCCGAGCGAGCGGAATCCGTCAAGAGCGTGGTTGGTGAGTTTCCAGAGATTTGCCTGACGCTCGGGCTCGGTCTGCATGATTTCAAGAGCCTTGAGCGCAGCTGCAGTTGACGCCGGAGTGATGCTTGCGGTGAAGATGTAGGAGCGGGAATGATGACGGAGAAAGTTTGTGACTTCTTTGTTAGTCGCAATGAACCCGCCAAGTGACGAGAATGATTTTGAGAATGTGCCCATGATAAGGTCAACATCGTCGGCCACACCGTAGTGGTGGCAGACACCGCGTCCGCCTTCACCGAACACTCCGATGCCGTGGGCTTCATCGATCATGATGCTTGCGTCGTATTTCTTGGCAAGTTTCACCATTTCGGGGATGTTGGCGACATCGCCCTCCATGGAGAACACACTGTCGCTGACAATGAGTTTCACTTTGTCCGGTTCGCACTTCTGGAGCTGTTTTTCGAGTGACTCCATGTCGTTGTGCTTATATTTGAGCTGCTGGCTGAACGAAAGACGGCGTCCTTCGATTATGGATGCGTGGTCCTGCTCATCCCAGAGGATGTAGTCCTCGCGTCCTGTGAGGCTCGATACCACACCGAGGTTCACACCGAAGCCGGTCGAATAGACCATGACATCCTCTTTGCCCATATATTCGGCAAGTTTTGCTTCAAGTTGCTTGTGGAGGTCGAGAGTTCCATTGAGGAAGGGTGAACCGGCACATCCTGTGCCGTATTTGCGTGTGGCTTCAATGGCGGCTTCCTTGATTCTGGGGTCATTGACAAGGCCGGTGTAGCAGTTTGAACCAAACATCAGCACTTTCTTGCCATTGATGATGACCTCGGGGTCTTGCTCGCTGGATATTGCGCGGAAATAAGGGTAGACACCGGCCGCCTTAGCTTCCTGAGGGGCGGTGTATTTGGCTAATTTCTTCTGTAGTAAATTCATATCAATAACTGCTTCCGCGGTTAAGTTATAACTAAATGTTCGTTTTGCAGTGTGCAAAGTTAGATATTTTTTCACATTTACATATATTTTGTGCGCTTTTTTAATTGTTAATTTTACAAAATGAGGCTCATAAATGGCGTTTTATGTTTCCATTTTGGGCATATATTCCACAAAATGACCGCAGATTCTTACATTTTTCTTAAATTTGCAGGCTAAAGTTGTTATAAATATATGGAAAAATCTGAAAATACAGAGGTCAAGCGTACTGTGCTTGACTATGACGATATTGTGAAGATGGCGCCCTTTTTCAAGGGCAAGCGTCGTCTTGTCGAGTGGTTTATGAAGCTGCTCGACATCGATAAGGTGAACTGGATTCACGACCATAATTTCGACACTCCCGGTCCGCAGTTCTGCCGCGGGCTTCTGAATGACCTGAATATCAAGTTGAGAATCGACAATGAAAAGGTGCTCGACAATCTGCCAGAAGGCGCCTTCATCACCATCAGCAATCACCCATTCGGTGCGCTCGACGGCATTACGCTTATCGACATCATCGGCAGCCGCCGTCCGCAGTTCAAGGTCATGGTCAACATGATTCTCAACTACATCGTGGCGATGCGTCCCAACTTCATAGCAGTCGACCAGACCGCGAGCGACGACCCCGCCAAAAAAGCTGTGTCGATGAAGGGCATCAAGGAGGCCATCATGCAGGTGCGCAAGGGGGAGCCGATAGGTTTCTTCCCTGCCGGTGCCGTGGGTAACTACAACCGTCATCTGAAGTTTGAGGACCGCGAGTGGCGCGAGTCTATCATACGCCTTATCCAGCAGCTGAAGGTGCCGGTGATTCCTATCTTTTTCCACGGCTACAATAGCTGGTGGTTCCGTTTCCTCGGCATAGTGAGCTGGCAGTTGCGCACTCTGCGCCTGCCCGCCGAGGTGTTCCGCCGCAAGAACGACACGCTCCACATCTCAATCGGCGACCCGATTACGGTGGATGAAATCAAGGCTCACTCCGGCTCTATCGAGGAGCTTGGCGCTTTCCTCCGCGAGCGGACATATTCACTACAGTCAATAAAGTAACCCCATACCACAATGCAGCTCAATATTCAGGAACTTCCGGCGGAAATCACCCAGGCCAAGCAGCGCTACGGGATAGTCGGAAACGCGCCCGGACTTATCGCTGCAATCTCGCGCGCCATTCAGGTCGCTCCGATTGACCTCTCGGTGCTCGTGACTGGAGAGAGCGGTACGGGCAAGGAGTTTTTTCCGAAAATCATCCACGGTTTCTCGCCGCGCAAACATGCGAAATATATTGCCGTCAACTGTGGCGCCATCCCCGAGGGTACAATTGACTCGGAGCTTTTCGGTCACGAGAAGGGTTCCTTCACCGGCGCCGTGTCATCGCGCAAGGGATATTTCGAGGAGGCTGACGGCGGCACGATATTTCTCGATGAAGTGGCCGAACTCCCTCTCACCACTCAGGCGCGCCTTCTGCGTGTGCTCGAAAGCGGTGAGTTTATAAAGGTGGGTTCATCCACGGTTCAGAAGTCAAACGTCAGAATCGTCGCGGCGACCAATGTCGACATGGCGAAGGCTGTGGCCGAGGGGCGTTTCCGCGAGGATTTGTATTACCGTCTGTCGACTGTCACCATTCATATTCCCCCTCTCCGTGAGCGCGGCAATGACATCTCGCTGCTTGCGCGAAAATTCGCGGCCGATTTCGCCGAGTGCTATTCGATGCCTGTCATTTCATTCGATGACTCCGCGCGTCAGATGATTTTGCGTTACCGCTGGCCTGGAAACGTGCGTCAGCTGAAAAATATTGTCGAGCAGATGGCGCTTTTCGAATCCGGGAAGGAGCTTGATGCCGAAACTGTCTCGACTTTTCTTCCGGCCGGTTCGTTCAACTATTCTCCGGTTCCGTCGCATCATGACGAGAGCGGTCACGATTATTCGGCCGAGCGCGATGCCCTCTTCGGTATGATTCTGCGCATGCAGCGTCAGATTGAGTCGCTTAATGCCCGCATTGACGAGCTTGTCTCCTCGCCACACGCCATTCAGTCTGTCGGATTCCAGTCGGTCGAGGATGTGAGCGCGGCCCGGACGGAGGGTGACGCCTCCGTGCAGTCGCTGGTCAAGTTCGAACCATTCTCTTCGGCGTTTCCGCCCGTGCCGAAAGCGGCAAGGGCGGTCGAGCCGGTTGACACCGTGGCTGTGACCACTCCTGTCACTCTTGAGGATACGGAACGCGATACTATCCGCCGGGCGCTTGAACGCAACGGGGGTAAACGAAAAGAAGCCGCTAAGGAATTGAATATTTCCGAGCGGACTCTGTATCGTAAGATTAAGGAATACGGTATCGATCTCTGAGCGCACCTGCCGCGGTAAGGCTACCGTGAGATCTCAATTATTGCTGAATAAGCCTGATTACTCTGATTCCGGTCAGATTGTGGGCTTTACGCATATACTCTGTGAGGGGAAGTTTGTCTATGACGACCTTCCCCTCTTTTGATGACGCGTGGAGGAGATGCGGACCGTCCTTCTCAATGACAAGCAGACCCACATGGCTTATGTCAAGACCGTCGGTCTTGGTGGTCAGTGCTATGATGTCGCCTGCCTTGAGCGCGCTGATTACGGGTTTTGATGAAATGCGTGCGGATTTTATATAGGGATAGCGGTGTGAGCGGTAACCCACCTCCATATCCTTTATGCGGGAAAACTCTCCCTCGTCTGCCAGGGCCGGATATGAGCTGCGGTTGTGCGACATATAGTCGAGAGTCTTGATGTTGGAATCCGAGTTGGGTATCCTGTCGGTCATCTCGCGGATATATCCGCGGTGGGTGTTGGTGACAATCCAGTCGCTGAAATAGTGTATGCGCGAGGCATAGCCGTCGGGTTCACCCTGGCGGTAGCGTAGGTTCAGGAGCGAACTGACGAAATCCTGCCATGAATTCTTTCCCTCTTCCACAGCCAGTGACATTGCCGTCACGGTTTCCACGAATGTCGTGCAGTCGAGTTCGTCGAGATTGACGGTCAGCATCTCCGGCGTACCTTCGAGAGTTCCGCTCTTATATGTGGTACCGATGAATTGTCGCCCGATAAATTCCATAAGCTCATTCGGATTATTCGTGCACAAATCCGTCGCCTGGATGAGAATTTTTGTAATTCGGGTGGTATCCATGGCTTCATTGTGCCATCTTACCTCTGTCGGGGATGTCGCTTTCGCGCTGAAAAAGCCGAAAGAAATGACTGCTATATATAATAAGGTGGTAAATCTTTTCATTATTATTCGCTTTTTTTATGATTGGTTGGAGTGGAGGATGGCTTGTATTTTCTGTTTTCAAAATTAATCAAATCTCCTGGCATGGCAAAATATATACTTCCTAAAAACTGGTTGTATTGGCTTTAAATGTTAACAAAATGCTAGTGAAGGGCTCAAAATTAGCTTTAACTGTTAAATTTCAGTTAAAACGCTCTGAAATATTTGGAGGGAATATAGAAAGTGACTACCTTTGCACT
>DXXM01000044.1 GCA_019416285.1 Bacteroidales bacterium | reverse complement strand
CAATTATAACGCAGTGGCTTAAATACATAAAATATTTTTGAATAGTTACTTATAAAAAATATTATTATGAATAAAACGTTTCTACTATTTGGAGGTATTTTCCTTTCCATCCTATTCTTTGGTTGTTCTTCTGATGAAGGCATTTTTTTTAAAACAATCTAAAGCAGACTTGAAATTGTATTCTGACTATTATATTCTTGCATCTTCCAAGTCTAATGAATTACTTGAATTATTAGAAACGAATCTAAAAATTCAAGAAGTGAAGAAAAAAGTCTTTTAGCTTTTCTATTATCCCTTTCAACTGAAAAAATAGACAGTTTAAAAATCGTTTATCCGGTTTCTGAAGATTATGATTTTGAAACTCGGTATGACAATGCTATTGATAATTTGGTAATGGAGTATCCTTCAGAAACAGTGGAAAATTTCATATCAGTAACAAATTATTATTTTGAGATGGGAGGACATAATAAAGTTGAGTTATTAAAGAATATTGAAAATATGCCTGAATCATTGAAAAATATGATTATTGGCATTGCTGCCTATTTTGATGAGTATACATATGGAGTCTCATTACTTCCTTCAAGGTCTTTTGGCTGCAAGGATATGCTCGCTTTGGAGCTTGGCGGTATGCTTGTTGTTGACTTTGTGGATGCTGCTATGGGAGGAGCCATGGGAGGTCCTGCCGGAGAAGGCTTCGCCATTTATAATATTAGTACAACAGACCTTGCTACAGTAGTGGATGCTATGGCAAAATATCGTTGGTGTGAACGGACAGGTGTATTCCTATAAGTTATGAAAAGGCCTCAATTCCATAATTTCAAGACATTTAGTATATTTGCATATATTGTATCAATGTCATTTTTAGTAGGGCTCTTTTTGTTGCCTAAAATGATATATTTATGGATTGCATATATACTATTCTCATGTCTTATGTTATACCTGTTTTTTATAGGTATTAGACAGAAATGCTATCTATATTCTGTCTTTATGATATTGGCAATCGTTATCGCTGGTATCGGATTGTATATTTTACAAGCTTTGTGTATCAGTTAATATAGTATTCATGTAGACTTACAGTCTTTGGTTGTATATTTGGCTCTTTTGTGGATTTTGCGTACTTTTGTCCCACAAGACAATAACGCTATTTTATGAAAATCAAATCGACTTTTGTGCTTTCGGCCGCTATGCTGACCGTGAGCGCCTGTGGGCTCAGGGCCCAGTCCAACTACACCGTAGTTGCCAATGTTCCTGCCGAGAAAAACAATACGATGGCATATCTCTACGACTGGGATGGTTCCCAGAAACTTGATTCCGTCATAGTGGCCGACGGACAGGCCAAATTTTCAGGCAACACCGCCGCTCCCTTCATCGGCCGACTGATGGTCGACGGCGGACGTGGCCCGATTTTTATCGTGGAGTCAGGTGAAGTGACAGTCTCTCCCGAGGGCAAGGCTTCCGGAACTCCTCTCAATGCGAAGATGGATGTTTACACAGACCGTATGAAGGCAATCGTAACTGAATTCCGTGCGATTGACCAGAACGATTCTACTCAGATGGTGAAAGCAGAGGCTCTCCAGAAGGAGTATGAGGCTATCCCTAAGAAAGCATACGAGGAAAACAAGGGGAGCATCCTCGGCCTCTATTACTTCCTCCAGCTCGCCTACGACATGGATCTCGCGCAGCTTGACGCCGCTATCGCAGCCGACAGGATGCTTGGTGAGTCAAAGCGCGTGCAGGCTATCCGCACCAATCTCCTCGCCAAGTCCGAGACCTCGGAGGGCAAGCACTATAAGGATTTCACCGTCACCTACAACGGCAAGCAGGAAAAACTCAGCGACTATGTGAAGCCCGGCCGCTACACTCTCGTGGATTTCTGGGCAAGCTGGTGCGGCCCCTGCATCCGTCAGACCAAGGTCATCAAGGAACTCTATGCGAAATATAAGGACAAGGGCCTCGATGTAGTGGGTGTGGCCGTATGGGATGAGCCCGACAACACTCTCAAGGCCATCAAGAGCCACGGTCTCGACTGGCCCTGCATCATCAACGCGCAGACTGTCCCCACCGATCTCTACGGCATCTCCGGAATCCCCTGTATCCTCCTTATCAATCCGGAAGGCATCATCGTGTCGCGCGACAAGCAGAGCCAGGCTCTCATCGATGATGTGGACAAGGCGATGGCCGGTTTCGAACCTCAGGCCATGGTAGCCCCGGCAACTGACGCGGCTGCAAATGACACTGCTTCGGTTATATTCTAAGAGTTACTTCTTAAACATTACACTTGATATAATGACCGAAAGAGACCTTAAAGATCTTCTTGACACAGAGGCGGCGAGAATCAACTCGCCGTCTTTTATTGATGACGACCCCGTCCAGTTTCCCCGCCGCTTTTCCGATGTGCGCGACATCGAGCTCGCCGCTCTCCTTACATCCGGCATCGCCTGGGGCAATCGCAGGATGATATGCCGTGACTGCGACCGCCTGCTTGCCCTGATGGACAATCAGCCCTACAAATACATGATGGATAAGGGCTACGAGGACCTTCCGGACGGACAGAATATCCACCGCACATTCTTCACCCAGCACCTCAAGCATTATCTGCGCGGACTCCGCGAGATATATTCCCGCCACGGCTCGCTTCAGGATTTCGGCCGTGCCGAGGCAATAGCCGAGTCCGAGGCTCCGGCATGGAAGCTGGTCGAAGGCATCAACCGTGTGCTTGCGGAGACTGAACCCGGAAATACGGAGCTTGCGTCGCGCTGTCTGCCGCAGAATCTTTCGACCACAGCGCTCAAGCGTGTCAACATGGCGCTCCGCTGGCTCGTGCGCAACGACGGCATTGTCGACATGGGTGTGTGGGACGTAATCACCCCCGCACAGCTCTATATACCTCTTGACGTCCATGTGGGCGACATCTCCCGTGAACTCGGACTGCTCACACGCAAGGCCAATGACCGCCGCTCGGTTGATGAGGTTACCGGCCATCTGCGCCGCTTCAATCCCGAGGACCCGACTCTCTACGACTTCGCCCTCTTCGGAATCGGAATGAAACTCTGACCAATCTCAGGAATTTTCAGGCACAGAAAGACAAGAGGAACAAGAGATACAAAAGTTTTTTCAGCGGAAAGGATTAAACCTCGATATAGCTGAATTATATTCTTTTGTATCTCTTGTTCCTCTTGTCTTTCTGTGCCTTAAATTACCTGACGGGTTTTATCGGCCGGAATTTGTGATTTCTTCGCGGAGGCGGTTGTTGAATTCCTTCTGACCGTTGAGGTCCTCGAGTGTCAGGTGCATGCGGTAGCGCCAGTAGTGACGGGGATTTGCGGGGATGTTGATAAGCTCCTCGCGCGGATCCTGACGGCGGAGCACTCCGTCAATCGACAGCCAGTCCTGCAAGGGGAGGATGCAGAGCATCGAAGGCGACTGGAGGTGCATGCGGACAATGCGGTAACAAATCCACGGTTCGGCATACTGTGGTGCGGGACCGGGCTCGCCGAGCACTTCGTTGTAGTAGCGCTGTGTCGCGTCGCGGTCGCTTTCCCACCAGCGGCGTATTCCGTCCATGTCGTGTGTCGACGTGGTGCAGACCGAGCGGTAGGGATAGGTCCATGTGTTGCCGAAGGTGGCGTTGGGGTCCTTGGGCATGCGCTGGATTTCGAGCACGAGAATCTCGAGATTGTTCATCACCGCGGGCACGCAGGCGGGAATCATGCCGAGGTCCTCGGCGCAGACGAGCATGTCGGTAGCGTCGATAAGCGGCGGAAGTTTCCACATAGCCTTGCCATACCAGAAGTCGTTGTTGCGACGGTAGAAGAAGTCGTTATACATGCGGTTGAAGCACCACTTCTCATAGTCGGTGAGAGCCTGATATGCGAAAGTGAACTGCGCTGAGATGCGCGGATGATATTTGCCTTTCTCGTAAGGGTCCTCGATGAAGAGCACATCGTCGATGAGTCCGAGGAGGGCATTGCAGATTTTATTGTTCTTGTCGTTTTTCTCCTGACCGGCGAAGTAGTCCACCACCTTGCGCTGGGTGTTGAACTCGTCGCGCAGACGGTAGCGGCCGTAGCCCTCATCAATGAGGAAGCGCTCGCGGCATTCGTCGGTGTAGTCGCCGAAGAACTGGCCGAGCATATAGTCCATGATGAAGGGACGGGTCTGACGGTCAACATCAAGCCAGAAATCGTAGCTGTTGCGGAGTTCGTCGGGGGTGTAGGGGAGGGCGCGGTTGAATACTCCGAGCAGACCGTGGACGGCATTCATCGGGATTTGCCAGATGCGGAAGAATCCGAGCACATGGTCTATGCGGTAGGCGTCGAAATACTCTGCCATCTTGCGGAAGCGGGCCTTCCACCATGCGAATCCGTCTTTCGACATCTCTTCCCAGTTGTAGGTCGGGAAACCCCAGTTCTGACCGAGCACGGAGAAGTCGTCCGGCGGCGCTCCGGCCTGGCAGTCGAGGTTGAAGAGGCGGGGTGAAATCCAGGCGTCGACACTTGTGCGTGAGATGCCGATGGGTATATCGCCCTTGATGGCCACGCTGCGTGAGTGGGCGTAGTCGTGCACCTCGCGCATCTGCTTGTCAAGGTAATACTGGATGTAGTAGACGTAGTTTATGTCGTGGCTGTGGCGGGTGATGAAGTCGCTGATTTTAGCTTCGTCGTAGACGGCATATTCACCCCACTTCGACATGTCGGCGGTCCCGTTGAGGTCGCGGAGCACACAGAAGGCGGCGTAGGGTGTGAGCCATGATGCGTTTTTGCTGAAGAAAGCCTTGAACTCGTCGGTGGCCATGACAGCCTCGCCGTCCTGAGCGAAGAGCTCGCGTGTAAATTCGTTCTTGGCATTGTTGACACGCTCGTAGTCGACCTGCGGCAGACGGTTGAGCTCGCGTCCGAGCTCGTCGAAGTAGCGCTGGCGCTCCTCGTTGTGGAGACGACCCATGGCCGGGAGACGGAGATACATCGGGTGGAGCGCGAATGTCGAGTTGGCGTTGTAGGGATATGAGTCAGTCCAGGTGCCGGTCATGGTGGTGTCGTTGATAGGCAGGAGCTGGACGAAGTTCTGACGGGTCTGTGCGGCCCAGTCAATCATGAGTTTCAGGTCGAGGAAATCGCCGACGCCGAAATCCTCCTCGCTGCGGAGCGAGAACACCGGAATGGCCACGCCCGCACCGCGCCAGGGCGCGAGAGGATTGACAAGACGCTGTCCGGCATCGATTACTGACTCGTCGGGACGGGAAATCTCGATGTCGATATGGCGGTTGTCGCGTCCTTCCCAGGCAACTACTTCACCGGTCGATTTCTTGAGAATGAGAAACTTATAGTCTGTACCGGAGCCGATACCTGCCAGGGGAATGTTTGCGGTCCAGGTGGGATAGTCGGCGTCGGTCATGCGGACGGCTTTCTTCACGTCCCATTCGCCGAAGACCTCGGCCTCGCCGCTGACGGCCACAATCTCGTCGGGCGCAATCATCGGAGCGTCGACTGACAGCGTGAGCATGCCTGCCGAGGGAAGGACGGCCGCGCTGCGGTCGGCGCGCTTGCAGATGCAGTCGGTGAACGCGCTGCTGTAATATGGCTTGTCCCAGGGCTGGTCCTGCCAGCGGTCAAGAATATCGAAAACATGGGTGTCGGCGCTGTGACGGAACACGCGGGCTTTGCTCCATTCGCGCTTGACATAACCGTTGTCGTGACGGACTATGTAGCTGTATGTAAATTCCCGGACCGTGTCGGGAATCTCGACGAATACGGTCCATGTCTCGGAACCTACGAGACGCATGGGGACGGCGCGCGCCAGGTCATTCTCGCCCAAAGCGAGGGCGGAGCCTGTCAGAAAGAGCGATTCACCCCATTCGGTGTGGTAATTGACGGTAAAGGTAAGTTTCATAAGTATGATATAATATGATATATTTTATAGGCAAAGTTAGCATTTTGGAAATAAAAAGCCTAAAATTGCAATATAAAAACAAAGCCTGAAAATAAATTTTTAATTAAAAAAACAAAAAAAGGAGCGCGACGCCGATTCAGCGTCACGCTCCGCAGAGGTTTTATCTTTCACTCACCCACCGGGTATGGCCGCCGGGAAGATGAATGTCAGTTGAAGTCTGCAATGTTATTGGGCGGGGTCGAGGATGACGACACGGTAGTTGCCCTGTGCGTTGAGGGCCTTCATGTAGTCCATGACATCCTGCACGGTAATCGAGTTGATTACGTCGACATTGCCGTTGAAGGTATCCACGCCGTTGACAAGGGTGCCGACGATGGCCTGACGCCAGGGATTGTTCTTCTCCTTGCTTTCGGTAGCCACTTTAACCATGTATTCCTTGACAGGATTGAGCTCCTCGGCAGTCACGTTCTTGGCCATGGCCTCGAACTGGCCCTTGATGAAGGGAAGTACCTCACCCTTCATTTCCGGTTTCATCGGGAATGAGGTCATCACTGATGCGGGACGGAGGCCTGCGCGGTCAAGCTGACCACCGGCACCGATAGAGTAGACTGCTCCCATGTCCTCGCGCACTGTCTTGATGAGGCGGTTGGTGAGAATCTGGCCTACGATAGATGAAAGCATGGAGTTTTTCGGAGTATATTCCATGTCGCCGCTCTCGATGATGGCCACGTGGGTCTGGGGAGTTGACATCTGGGTGGTGAAGGTGTCGGTCTTGTCGCCGCCGTTCATGAAGAGTGCGGGATTGTAGGTCTTGACTTCCTTTACAGCGGTCTTGGGATTGCCGGGAAGAGATGCGATGTATTTTTCAGCGAGGGGCTTGAGGACGGCGGGATCAACGTTGCCGACGAACACGAATGTCCAGTCAGCGGCGTTGGCTGTCATGGCATGGGCAATTTCGATGGCCTTTTCGCGCGATGCGCCTTCGACAATCTCGGAGGTGAGCATGTGGTGGCGGGGAGAATCATAGAGAGCGCTCATGAGGTTTTTGTTGAAGATGTATTCGGGGCTCTTCTCCTGGTTGGCGAGGATGCCGCTGTAGGCTTTCTGAAGCGCTGTGAACTCATCTTCAGTAAATTCGATGTCCTTGAATCCCATGTAGATGAGCTCCATGAGTGTGGGGAGGTCCTTGGGAGTGGCCGAACCGCCCATCGAGCGGCTGTAGTCGCCGAAGCTGATACCGAGAGAGGCCTGCTTGCCGGCTGTGTACTTGCTGAGGTCAGTATTCGAGTATGAGCCGAGGCCGTAGGATTCCATGGCTGCCGACAGGAAGATGATAGTATTGTCGTATTCAGCGGGATAATCGGCATAGCCGCCTTTGGCGTAGGCTGAGAATAGAATCTCATCCTCTTTGAATTTGGTCTGCTTGACGATAACCTTAGCGCCGTTTGAGAGGGTCCATTCGGTAGTACCCCACTTGGCGTTGTCGACAGTCGATGTCACGCTGCCAGCTTTGGGCTCGGAGGGTATGAGGGGCTCGGATTTCATCTCGTCGACGAAAGCCTCGATGTTTTCACCATCGACTGACGCGAGAGCGTCAGCAAGCTGCTGTTCGGTGGGCAGAGTGTAGCCCTCGCCTTCGGGTGAGAGCACCATGAGCACGCGGTTGTCTGGGGTGATGGTCTGCGCGAAAGCCTGGTTGATGGCCTGGATGGGGAGGGAGTTTGCAATCTGCTGGATGAGGGGCCATTCGACGTCGATGCCGGGGATGGGCTCCTTGTCAGTGAAGTTGCTTACATATTCGTTTACGAAAGAACCGTTCTCGCGGGTGGCGCGGTTGTTGTAGATGCGCTCGATTGACGAGAGGTATTCGCTGCGTGCGCGGTCATATTCGCTCTGTGAGAATCCGCCGCGCTGCGCACGGAGGATTTCGCGGTAGACTGCCTTGAGAGGCTCCACAATGTCGTTGCCCTTGGCGGCGAGTGAACCGGTGAAGGCGTCCTTGACCTTCGAGGATACAAAGAAGCCGCCGAAACCTGTGCTTGCGCCTGCGAAGGGGGAGTCGGGTTTGGATGAAATCTCGCCGAGACGGTTGTTGAGCATCGAGGCAATCATCTGCTGGATGTAGCTGTTGGCATAGTAGAGGGGAGTGTTCTTCATGTCGTCGGGCATGGGGTCGGAGATAAACATCATCTGGGCGATGAGGTTTTTCTGCTCGGGGTCACTGCCGACGGCATAGATGGTGCCTTTGTGGTCGGGAACCGGCTCGTAGACGCGCTCGGCGGGGTTCGCAGGCATTTCGATTGACGAGAACATCTCTTTGATTTTGCCCTCAATGCGGTCAACGTCGATGTCGCCGACAACCACCACGGCCTGAAGGTCGGGACGGTACCACTTTTCATAATAGTCGCGCAGAGCCTGATAGGGGAAGTTGTCGACAACTTCCATTGTGCCGATAGGCAGACGGTGGCCGTATTTGGTAGTGGGGTAGATGATGGGGAGAAGTTTCTCGATGATGCGCATCTGCCCCTGTGTGGTGCGGCGCCACTCCTCGTGAATCACACCGCGCTCCTTGTCGATTTCCTTGGGGTCGAGCGTGAGGTCGTTGGCCCAGTCGTGGAGGATAAGGAGGCAGGAGTCCTGGACGCTTTCGCGGGTCACGGGCACGTTGTTGATATTGTAGATGGTTTCGTCGACACCGGTTGCGGCGTTGAGGTTGGCGCCGAATTTCACGCCGATTGACTCAAGCCAGTCGCGGAGGAGATTGTCGGGGTAATTGGTGGTGCCGTTGAAACACATGTGTTCAAGGAAGTGGGCGAGACCACGCTGGTTGTCATCCTCAAGAATCGAACCGACGTTCTGGGCGATGTAGAAATCCGCCTGGCCCTTGGGGTATTCATTGTGGCGGATATAGTAGGTCAGACCGTTAGGTAATTTGCCGATACGCACAGCGGTGTCGACAGGAAGAGGCTGGAGCATCGGATTGTTGCCCTGAGCCCTGACGATGCCCGGCAGCAGCATGAGCACAATAAGGAGTGCGGCCGACATCAGTCGTGATTTAGCTTTCATCATGATGAATGATTAAATAAGTATAATGAATGATTTATTTCTTTAAAATTTAGACGCGGATTATTCTGAAAAGTGTCTTTGTTACGCCGGATTTAACTAATTTTAATATATCACATTCTCTTTTTCAAGCGCCACGCGCCATTTTGCCGCATGGTTGCGGAGCACTGTCTCTGCTTCGTGGCAGAGATAAGGCACCGGAATGATGTAGGCCAGCGAATAGTCCGGATGAAAGACTCCGAGTTTCAGATTGCTCACCCGGATGCCATAGCAATGCTCAAGTATGTAGCGGTAGATGCTCAGCTGGAGGGCATAGTGGTGGTAGGAGCAGTCATCGAGGTGGTTGACCGGGAAGAAACCCCGTTTGCCGTAGCGGTTGGTGGTTTCGATAGAGCCGTCGGCGGCAATCAGTTTCTTCGAGCGTTTCCAGTCATAGATATTGAAGGTGCCGTCGGGTCTGCGCTCAAGGAAGTCGAGAGTTCCGGCCACGCCGTATTCCTCCATGTATATGCGCCACTCTGTCCGGTAGGGATAGAGCTTCTCGGCTGCTGCAAAGTGGCGGAATAGGGTGAAGGCGTCGCCGTCGTCGCCGGAATCCTCCCCGAGATAATAGCGCTCGATTTTCTCGTGCATCTCCGTGCCGAGTGAGCGCGAGCGGGTTGCGTTGGCCTCCCACCGGGCTTTGAGCTCGTCGGGAGTCATGCCCATGCCCGGAGCTTTGCGGAGCGCCCAGTAGTCGGCATCGAATTTCGGGAAACAGTCCTCGACGATATTGGTTACAGAAAGAAGTACGCGGTCACCGAGAGTGTAGGTGTGGCTCTCGGGGTCGAATTTGAGATAAGGGTCGCGCGGATGTGCGTTGAGTTCGTTATAGTTCATGGTCAGTGGGGAGGGGCCGTTTTATTTGAGGTGTTTGGCTTCTTCCCAGATGGCATCCATCTCCGCGAGAGTCATTTCCTTGAGCGGTTTGTTGAGCTCATGGGCTCTCTTTTCAAGATAGTTGAAGCGGCTGATAAATTTCCTGTTGGTTTTTTCAAGAGCGTTTTCCGGATTGATTTTATAGAGCCGGGCCGCGTTGACCACGCTGAAAAGCAGGTCGCCCATCTCTTCCTCCATCCTTTCGGGTGATTTCTCGGCTACGGTCTCTTCAAACTCGGCCATCTCCTCGCGGACCTTGTCCCAGACCTGTTCGGGCTTTTCCCAGTCGAAGCCCACATTGGCGGCTTTCTCCTGGATGCGGTCGGCCTTGATTATTGCGGGGAGCGCGGTGGGTACACCTGAAAGCACGGTCTTGTTGCCACCCTTTTCCTTCAGCTTCAGTTCCTCCCAGTTCTTGAGCACGTCGTCGGTGGAGCTCACACTGGTGTCGCCGAACACGTGGGGGTGGCGGAAGATGAGTTTGGTATTGAGGGCGTCGCAGACGTCGGCGATGTCGAAAGCGCCTTTCTCCTCACCGATTTTGGCATAGAAAAGCACGTGGAGCAGGACGTCGCCGAGCTCCTTGCGGATATTGGCGTCGTCGGAGTTGATGAGGGCGTCGCAGAGTTCGTAGACCTCCTCGATGGTATTTGCCCTGAGGGATTCGTTGGTCTGTTTTGCGTCCCAGGGACATTTGACGCGCAGTATGTCGAGGGTGTCAATCACCCGTCCGAGCGCTTCTATTTTTTCTTGGCGTGTGTGCATTGTTTATTTTATTTATAAGCGCAAAGTTACAAAATCAATCCCACAAAAGAAAATTCCTGTAAAAACTGTGGTGGCCAGTTTTTACAGGAACGTAAAATTTAAATGAATCTCTAAACTTATTATTCAAAAATGTGGCGGAGTTTGCTGAAGATGCGGTTTTTGGTCGATTCGTTGGGTGTCATGTTCGGTTTGCCCTGAAGCGATTCGATAGTCTTGCGCTCTTCGTCGGTGAGGTTTTCGGGGATGTAGACCATCACGTTGATAAGCTCGTCGCCGGTGCCGTAGCCTTCGGTCGAGGGGAGACCTTTGCTGCGCAGACGGAGCACCTTGCCGGGCTGTGTGCCTGCCGGAATTTTCAGACGGGCGCGTCCGGTGATGGTCGGGACTTCGACGGCTCCGCCGAGGGCAGCTGTCGGGATGTCGAGCATCAGGTTGTAGATGACGTCGTTGCCGTCGCGGATAAGCTCGGGATTCTTGATTTCCTCAATCACCACGAGAAGGTCGCCGTTGACACCGCCGTGGATGGCGGCGTTGCCCTGACCCTTTACAGTGAGTGTCTGACCGTCGGCCACACCTGCCGGTATGGTGAAGGTGACGGTGCGGTCCTCGCGGACCACTCCCTCGCCCTGACAGTAGCTACACTTATCAGTGATGATTTTGCCTTCGCCCTTACACTGCGGGCACTCTACGGCTGACTGCGAGAGGCCGAAAAGTGTCTGCTGCTGCCGAAGCACTGTTCCCGAACCGCCGCATGTGGGGCAGGTAGAGAAGGCGGTGCCGTCCTTGGCGCCTGTGCCGTCGCAGTGGGTGTCTTTGACGAGAGTCGGTATCTTGAGGGTCTTGGTGACGCCGGTTGCTATTTCAGCAAGGGTCATCTTGACCTTTATGCGCAGGTCGGAACCGCGGCGCTGACGGCGACGGGTGCGGCCACCGGCGGTCTCGAAACCGCCCATGTTGCCGAAGCCTCCGCCGAATATGTCGCCGAACTGCGAGAAGATGTCCTCCATAGAGAATCCGCCGGTGTGGAATCCGCCTCCACCGCCAGGGAATCCCTGCGGGCCCATGTTGTGGCCGAACTGGTCATACTTGGCGCGTTTCTCGGGATTTGAGAGCACGTCGTATGCCTCAGCCGCCTCCTTGAACTTCTCTTCGGCTTCCTTGTCGCCCGGATTTTTGTCCGGGTGATACTGGATGGCCTTTTTGCGATAGGCGCTTTTTATAGTCTTTTCGTCGGCATTTTTGTCGACTCCAAGCACTTCGTAGTAATCTCTTTTAGTTGCCATTAATCACTTGCTGCTTACTGCCCCACAGCCACTTTAGCATGGCGGAGCACTTTGTCGTTGATAGTATAGCCCTTTGTGGGGGTGTCGATGACGATGCCTTTCTGCGACTCGTCGGTCACGGGCACCATCGCTATGGCCTCGTGAAGTTCGGCGTCAAACGGCTTGCCGGTACTTTCGATGGGTTTCACACCGTTTGAAGCCAGGAATTTTACAAGCTTCTGATAGATGAGCTCCATGCCCTGACGGATCGACGCGGGGTCGTCGGTCTTGGCGCTTGCCTCGATGCCGCGCTCGAAATCGTCGACAATGGGGAGAAGCCCTTTGAGCACGCTCTCGGCCGCATTTTTGATGATGTCGGATTTCTCTTTCACGGTGCGCTTGCGGAAGTTGTCGAACTCGGCCATGAGGAAAAGATATTCTTTCTTTTCCTTCGCAAGCTGCTCCTGAGTCTCCTGGAGCTGCTTGGTGAGGGCGTCGATATCCGAAAGCTGCTGGTTGATCATTTCATTCTCTTCGTCCTCGGTGGAGTTCTGTTCGTCAAATGCCTCCTGCACATCGTCGAGCACTGCGCCTTCCTCGGGCGCTTCGTCGGGACGCGGAGCGTTATTCTGATGATTATTGTGCTTGTGGCTCATAATATATATGTAGTTTTTTCGATTAATCGTGGTCTTGACGGCTGATGCCTATCGGTAAACATCTCTCAAAAAGGTTGCCAAACTCGCCGCATAAGCGCGCCGGAGGCCTTCAGACGGGATGTTTTTGACAACATCCGTTGTAATTTTACAACAAATTCGAGCCTATAACGTTCAATCTGACAATAAAAAGCGGCGCGCGGCGTCCGGCGGCTATAATTTTGTCACGAAGAGCGAATTTCCCTGAAAACGCTCTGTCAGCGAATCTGACAAAATGTCACTTTCGAAAAGTCCGTAGACGGCGGAGCCTGAGCCTGACATGGAAGCGTAGACTGAACCGGCCTCCATGAGCTGCGATTTTATCTCGCCCACGGCGGGATAGGCTGGAAACACCGATGGCTCGAAATCGTTTTTCACACGTCCGTTCCACAGGCCGACGGGGAGTTTTATGCTCTCCCGGAGCGGCGTGGCGGGATATTGCGGGACGGTATGACGGTAGGCCTCGGCTGTGGGGACGCTCACGGGCGGTTTCACAATTGCCACGGTGAGTCCCGAGAGGTCCATGTCGATTTTCTCCATGTCGGTGCCGGTGCCGGTGCAGAGCATCGGACGGTTGTAGATGAAAAACGGGCAGTCGGCCCCGAGTGTGGCGGCGATTTCGGCGAGATCCGCGTCGGTCAGCCCGAGCGCGAAGAGTTCGTTGAGCCCGCGGAGCGTGAAGGCTGCGTCGGCCGAGCCGCCACCCATGCCTGCGCCGTCAGGAATAATTTTGCGGAGATAGATGTCGACCGGAGGTAGCTCCACCTTTTCCGAAAGTGCGCGGTAGGCCTTCATCACCAGATTCTTTTCGGGCGGACAGTTGACCTCGCGTCCGGTCACGGTCATAGTGGTTTCATCACCTTTGGCGGGGACGATTTCAAGTATGTCGCGCCACCCAACGGGTATCATGACAGTCTCTATGTCGTGGTAGCCGTCGGGACGTTTTCTCAGTATATCGAGTCCGAGATTGATTTTTGCGTTTGGAAATAGAATCATGGTCGGTGTGATGGTTACTGGATGCAAAGTTAAGGCTTTTTTGTATTATCGCACCTTCGGGTGCTAAAAAATCCGTACCTTTGTATCGTCAACCCTCCCGTCTCCTCCCACTTTCTCCCCGTTTTATTCCCTCTAAACAGTCCCAAACCCTATGCCACAGGATAATTATTCATCGTCTCAGCGACGTCAGAAACCCGAACATGTCTCAGTCTTTGACCACGGCGGCCGCATCCCGCCGCGCGATAATGATCTGGAAGAGGCTGTGCTCGGCGCGCTCATGCTTGAGAAGGACGCCTACACCGTGGTCTGCGACATATTGAAGCCAGAATCGTTTTACGAGCCTGCCAATCAGAAGATATATGCCGCAATCCAGAGCCTCGGCGCCGCCCAGCAGAGCATCGATATGCTCACAGTCACCGAGAAACTCCGTCTGATGGGCGAACTCGAAGGCGCCGGCGGCCCTCTGCGCATTTCCGAGCTTACCTCGCGTGTGGCTTCGGGTGCCCATGTCGAGTTTCACGCGCGTATCGTGGCTCAGAAATATCTTGCGCGCGAGCTCATCAAGTTCGCCTCGCAGATTGAGGCGCAGGCTTTCGACGAGAGCTACGACGTCGACGACCTTCTTCAGGAAGCCGAAGGAAAGCTGTTTGAGATTTCGCAGCGCAATGTTAAGAAGGACGTAACGCAGATTGACCCCGTCATCAACGCCGCCATCGAGCAGATTCAGACGGCGGCCAACCGCACGTCGGGTCTCTCAGGTCTCGAATCGGGCTATCATGAACTCGACAAGCTGACTTCGGGCTGGCAGAGGAGCGACCTTATCATCATCGCCGCCCGTCCTGCCATGGGTAAGACTGCTTTCGTGCTTTCTATGGCCAAGAATATGGCGGTCGACTATAATATTCCGGTGGCTATCTTCTCGCTGGAAATGTCGAATATCCAGCTTGTCAACCGTCTGATTCAGAACACCTGTGAAATCGAGGGTGAGAAAATCAAGAGCGGCCAGCTCTCGCAGATGGAGTGGGACCAGCTGATGTCGAGGGTAAAGAACCTTTATAGCGCACCTCTCTATATTGACGACACGGCCTCACTCTCGATTTTCGAACTCCGTACCAAAGCGCGCCGCCTCGTGCGCGAACACAATGTTTCCTTTATCATCATCGACTACCTTCAGCTCATGAACGCCTCGGGTATGAAGTTCGGTTCGCGCGAGCAGGAGGTGTCAATGATTTCACGTTCTCTCAAGCAGCTTGCCAAGGAACTCAACATCCCCATCGTGGCGCTTTCCCAGCTTAACCGAAGCGTTGAGTCGCGCGGCGCCGACAGCAAGGACGGCAAACGTCCGCAGCTGAGCGACCTCCGTGAATCGGGTGCGATAGAGCAGGATGCCGACATTGTCTGCTTCATCCACCGTCCGGAATACTATCTTCGCTCGGGTCAGGACGCTGCCGGCAACGACATCCGCGGTCTGGCCGAATTTATCGTGGCCAAGCACCGTAGCGGCCGAGTGGACGATGTGAAGATGCGCTTCAAATCGCGCTATGCCCGTTTCGAGAACTGGGATGGCGAGACTGAAATGGCGAGCGGCTCGAAAGTGTCGCGTCTCAACTCCGGCGACGACGATATGGGCGGTGGCGCCTTTGCTCCGTCGAGTCCCTTCAGCGGCGGTTCGGCCGATATTCTCGGCGCTACTTCCGATGACGTGGCTCCCTTCTGACCTCTGTGCTTTTCCCCTCTTTCATGGTGGTTCCGGCTGTCGACTGATAGGGTACGCTTTTAACAGCCGAAAAAATATTTGTAAAAAAACTGCCCCTCAGATAGCTGTGGTAATGATTGCTTAAAATTCATAAAACTTTTCCCGAACACGGTTTGTTAGATAGATAAAATTAACAAAACCAACTATTGTTTTATGAAAAAAGCGTTATTAATCATTGCAGTTATGCTGGGTGGCATGTCTGCATTTGCTCAGAATCTTGACAAGAACGAAGCCAAACAGTTGAAGGCTTTCTTATCTGAGCCCGCCAAAGAGGGAACCAATGCTTCTGCACTCAAAGTTTCCGATATCAATGCGATTGCCTCAATCGAGGGTATCACCGTAGAAAACGGTCACGTGACAGCTATCGAATGGAAAGACAAGAAACTGGGAGGTTCGCTTAATCTCTCCAACTTCAAGTCACTTACCAAAGTAGATGTATCAAGAAATGAACTTACCTCGCTGACAGTGGCCGGATGTCCGCAGTTGTCGGAACTCAACGCAGGCCGCAACAAGCTGACTGAAGTGGACTTCGCCGGATGCACCAACCTGCAGAAAGTTTCTGTCTACAAGAACCGTCTTACCGACATCACTATCTCCGACACTCCGATGCTTGAGAATCTGAATGTGTCAAACAACCTGTTCGCCGAACTCAACATCGCCAACAGCACCACACTCAAGACCCTCAACTGCCAGGGCTGTCACCTCGAATATCTGAACGTGTCGGGTTGCACCGCTCTTAAGAACCTCTACTGCGGCTACAACAAGCTCACCGCGCTTCAGCTTGCCGGTGTCGAGAGCCTTCAGAACCTGAATGTCGACGACAATGAGATTGCCAACTTCATCGTTTCCGGTCTCCCCTCGCTCGCCACTCTCATCTGCTCCGACAACAACATGACCACACTCGGCGTCCGTAACTGCAACGCTCTTCTCGACCTCGTTTGCTCTTACAATGACCTGACCACACTCTCCGTAGAGAGCTGCCCCAACCTCCAGTATGTCGACTGCTCCTACAACGACCTGACCTCACTGGATCTCTCCAACCAGACCTTCCTCCAGCGACTCCTCTGCAACAACAACCAGCTCACCATGCTCGATGTATCGTTTGACCAGGCACTTGTCTACATCAACTGCCGTTTCAACACCATCACCGACCTCCGTACCATCGCCTGCGACAACCTCCGTATGGTCGCCTGCCAGTGGAACTATTGATACCAGCCGGTGTAACACCGCTGACAAGAGCCTGCTGAGTGCTCATCAAATAAAACTGATTGACGCACTGACATAAAACATTCCCGGGCCGGAAGCATCATGCTCCCGGCCCGTTCTGTATCCGTCTGCGGACGGGGAAACACCCTCTAAAAGCATCGCGGTCCTGAAAGCGGGGAGTGGCTTTTGGGACCGCGATGCTTTTAGAGGGGAGATATTTCCCTTTCCGTGATGTGTGCGGGTGAGGGGATGGAATGGAAAAGTGAAGAGAGAAAAACAGAATAGGGGCGCCAGGGAGGGGTCAGGCGTCGCTTTGGCTTTCCTGTTGACGGAAGTGGGTGACTATTTCTTCAATGGATATGTCGAGGAGTTTCATTTCCCTGAACACTTCCTTGAGTGTGGTGTCGAAAAATTCCTCGCGTCGGGCGTGGTTCACTCGCTCCATGGCGTCGGAGGCGAGGTAGAATCCCATGCCGCGCTTTGCCACGATGATTTCCTCCGCCTGGAGGTATTCGTAGGCCTTGAGGACGGTATGGCTGTTGACCGACAGTTCGACCGACATCTCTCGCACGGACGGCACTCGCTCGCCGGGAGTCCAGGCTCCGGTGAGTATCCGTCCGAAACTATAGTCGATAATCTGGCGGTATATGGGTTTGTTCGGTGAGAAATCCATTATCAGTAACGGGTGATGGAAATATTCGGATGTGTGTTAAGCCTTGATCTGGCCGCGTGAGATGCGGCGGTAGATATACCAGACGATGTAGACGGCGTAACAGAGAAATACACTGTAGAGTACGACGAAGGCGGGGCGCATGAGGTCAAGAACCACAAGCGGATTTTTGATATTATCGTCAAACTCGACAAGATTTCCGATAGCCGCCACGAAGCCGGAGATGGCCGACAGGAGTCCGCTCAGGAATATCACTCCTACGAGGCCCACGATGGCTTTGATGATGCGGTTGCGCTGCGAGGAGAGCACTATGAGCAGCACTGTCACTATGATGGCGAGTGACTGCGAGATGCTCAGGAAGAAAAAGAATATCCTGTCGGAGAGGGAGATTGTATTGATGTCGAAGTTTGCCCGCTCGTACATCAGACAGTTCAGGTTGTAGTCCTCGTTGATGAGTGTGAATATGAAATTCAGTGCATACCAGATGCCTTCGAGGACGCCGGGGACAATTACGAGCACATAAATCAGATAGAAGGCCCATTTTTCCGACGGTTTTGCCGGCAGGAGGGTCATGAGAGTGTCGTCACACTTGGTGAAAGTGATGGGGCTGAGGTAGAGAGCCGCAGCCACAATGAGGCTCACCAGGGTGTAGAAAGGGAGGATATTTGTGCCCAGTGAGTTTATCCATTGCAGCGAGAGATAGCAGGCTGTCGATATGACGGCTGATATTATGAGATAGAGCTTTATCGGATTCTTATAGAGCAGTCCGACGCTCATCATCCGTCGCCATGAGAATTTGTCGGACAGGGTTGAGATATTTTCCATTGTGTCGGTTTTATCTTTCGCTTGGTTCGGAATTGATTATTTCGAGCACACGGTCGCGTGCGGGCGACATAAGCGCCGAATAGAGCAGGCCGTAGTTGAGGTCGGACGTCTCGCCGCTCTCGTTGGGGACAATCGAGAAAAACATTCCGGCTCCCTGTTCCGTGAAGATGGGCTGATAGGGCGGGATGGTGGTGGCGACACACGAAATACGCTCGGCTATTTCCCATGTGGGGCGCGCGAGGAGCAGTTTGCCTTTGGAGAGGACGATTACGCCGTCGTAGAGTTCGCGCAGGTCTGAGACAGTGTGGGTGGAGATGATTACCGTCTGGTCGGGCCCCACGCAGCGAGCCAGGATGTGGCGTAGCGCCTTCTTGGAGGTAATGTCGAGGCCGTTGGCCGGTTCGTCGAGGAGCAGCACGTCGACCCCGAGGGCTATCACGTAGGCCAGGAGGGTCTTGTGTTTAAGTCCGAGCGACAGCTGCGTGAAGGTTTCCTCGCCCGTGAGCTGGAATTCCGACAGGTTTTCCTCGAAATTGCCTTCGGAAAAAGTCGGATAGAAGCGGCTGTGGGCGCGGGCGAAGTCGCGGATGCAGCGGGTGGGTATCTCCATCGAATCCGGGAGCATGAACACGCGTTTCAGCACCGACGGCTCACGCGTGGAGGTGTCGCAGCCGTTGATTTCACATTTTCCCGCGGTGGGGAAGAGGAGTCCGGCCGTGAGCCGGAGCAGTGTCGTCTTTCCGGCGCCGTTCTCGCCGAGGAGCAGGTGGATGCCGGGAGCGACATCTGCCGTGACGTCATTGATTGCAATGAAGCCACGGCGATATCCGTATGAGAGATTTCTGTATTCTATCATTTTTCAACAGGGGTGACTGTGTAACCTTTCTCGCGGAGGAGACTGATGAGGCCCTTTTCGCCGGGGAGGTGTCCGGCACCGACGGCGATGAGCACCGATGCGGTGGGGAGCAGACCGGCCATGATGCGCACCCAGTTGGCGTTGCGTTTGTTGAGCATGCGGTCGGCCCAGTCCTCGCTTCCGCCGGTCGAGGGATCCTCCATGATGGCGAGCATTGTGTTGAGGTCGCCGGAGAGATATGCCTGAGCAAGTTTGATGGCGGTGTCGGCGGCTTTCTCGTCGTTGCGCACGAGGTCCATGAGCTCTTCGGCCTGGGTCATGATAGAGGTGCCGAACATGGCCTTGCACTGGTCCTCCATAGTCTCGAGGGCGCCGATTTCCTTGCCGGCCTCAGCTCCGCGCTTCTGGATGATGCCGTCGAGCTGCTCGGCCGGGTTGAAGTTGGGAAATGCCTTCTGGCTCTGCACGAGGGCGAGGACGGTGCTGACCATGGCGGGTTTCATCGGGGCAAACTGGCTTGCGTCGGCCATCGGGCCCATATATGACTTGACCACTTTATTGAGCGAGTCGAGTTGTGCGGGAGCGAGGACTTTGGTCAGCAGACTGTCCTGCGGAGCCATTGCATAACTGAGCATGAGCTGCTGTCCCTGGGGTGTGTTGGCCTCGCTCATCACGAGTTCTCCATATACTTTGTCGGCCGAGGCGAGGGCTTCAGCGAAGCCGGGCACGCTGTCGAGCACGCTGACGGGGGCTATGTGGTGTGTGCCGAAAAGATATGAGGGCTTTTCAAGACCGTTGCCTGAAACTTTCCAGAGGAGTTGGGCGTTGCAACCGATGGAGGCTGCCACTGCGAGGAGTGTAAGGAGAAACTTTTTCATTGCTTCCGAATGTGTTGTTGAGGTGAATTGTGAATAATCTTTGTTGTAGTGTTGAGGTGTTGTACATGACTAACACACCACAAAGGTATGCACCTTTTCACATTCTGCCAAATTTTTTAGAAGAAATTTTTGAAAAAATTGTATATTTGACTCGACAAACGTCCATTTTCCGGCCCAGACCGGCCTCGCGGCGCTGGTAGCCCCTTTCCCGCAGGATATTCCGTCAATCTCTGGCGAAAACAATGAATTTCAATTAAATATCAACATAAAATACACTCAGAAACAATGAAAAAGCATCATTTTACTAAAATTGCAGCTCTTCTCCCGGTGTTTTTCCTAACACTCGTGTTAACATCGTCGTGCGGAGGCAGTAGCGACAGCCGTGAGGCGACAGCTACCGATACGGTTGCCGCCGCCAACGATGAAAAATCGCTTGCGGATGCCACACTCCGCCAGAGATGCAAGGTGGCCAAAGCCTCTTTCCCGCTGAAAGTCGACCAGGTCACTACGCAGACCGATGTGCAGCTCACGCCCAAAGAGATTGTGCATCTGTTCACTATCGACGAGGATGGTCTCGGCGTGACGCTCAACAGCGATAAGGTATCGCCCGATGCCCTCTACGGAAGTATCATCGAGTCTCTGAAACTCAACCTGCAGGACTCGACGATGCGTCAGGAGATGGCGGCGCTCGTCACAACCGGCCGCGGTATAGTCTATCACTATACCGGTTCAAAATCCGGCGCCGAAATCGAGGTGAAAGTCACCCCCGAGAAACTCAGCGAAGTTATGAAATAAAATCCCGATATCTATTCCCTTATATCTATTCCCTTATATAGTATTAGGTGTATATTAAGGTATATGGCATAGAAATAAAGGCATAGTTCCTATGTTTGCAATGAAAAGCAGGCATAGGAATTTTTTGCCAAGTTGTAGGGCCATCGCATGCGGTGGCCTCATTCTGTCGTGGTTGTCCTGAAAATGCAATTTATAGCAGGGATTTGGGGTACAACAGGAGAAACACACCCACCCATGAAAATGGGCCACCGCATGCGATGGCCCTACAGTTGGCTGAAAAAATCTTGTATCTCTTGTGTTCTCCTGTACTCTTGTACCAAAAATTATTCGGCAATCAGGCCCAGACTGACTTCCGCATCATGGAGGTTGATGAACTGGCCCTCTGGGGTGGTGTATTCTATCATCCCTGCATAGACTTTATTAAAGTCGATGACTTCGCCGAAATGTGCGCGGGCCGTGTCGATGACATAGCGCTGCAACTCCTCTTCCGTCTCGAAAGCCAGGAGATTCTCGGGAATGTCAGTGGATTCAGTAGCTTTGTAATAAGAAATCTCCTTATGCAGACCTCCCTGATGGCTTTCGCCCCAGGCATATTCGGATATATAAATCAGTCGCAGGGAATTCTTGTCGATGTGGTCCACGGTAAACTCTCGTTTGTTTAGTCTGAGGGACGACTTCTCCTCGTCAATCTCAAATTTGCGTGACAGGCAGAGAGTGAGATTCTGTTTAGTCGAGTAGAGATAGGCTCTCCATATACGGCCTATGAGCGTGGGGCCGGTGGACAGATGAAACAGCTTGTAGTCTGTCCATATTTTCCCGTCCTGAATGATAAGTTTGGAATTCGCCGTCGGTTCCCATCCGCAATAGTCGTTAAGATCCATTTCCACCCACTTTCCGTGTGTCAGGATACTCTGGTCATAGAGTCTGACATTGGTTCTTTCATAAGTCACGGTCGCTGTGCCGTCGCTTAAGGAACGTGAGAAATTCTTGTCAAATGTCGGCTCGTCCGCCTCAGAGCACGATGTCGCTGCGCATGCAAATACCGCCATAAATGCAATCGCGCATTTCTGAATTAAATTTAAGTGTTTCATTAAAAAGGTTATTAAGTTAAATCACGCAAATATAACATAATTAATTGAAATCCACAATAAAAAATCCGATTCCTGGAAATTTTTTTCAGGAAATAAAGGCACACAAAGACAGAAGATTCTGTCATTTGAAATATTTATATTTAATCCACATTATCAGACCGTAGACGGCGAGATAAGCAGCTCCTGACAAAAGAAGCATCCCGATAAAGCTCCATCCGTTTATGCAGATGACAATGAAGATTATGAGCGCTGCCCAAAGAATTATTCCTATCATGGTTATTACATTTATTAGGTGTTGTTATTTTGTGTGTGTGTTTTTCACCCCCGAGGTCGAGGTGCGCTGGCGTCAGCGGCGGGGGCCGACGGGGAGGGTGCCCATTTTGGGCGGAGCTATAGTTGGGTTCATCCGGCGGGAGGAGCTGCCGCTCCCTTTCAGTATCTGATAGAGCATGCCGCCTACGTCGACACCGATTTCAGCGTTTTTGGAAATCTTGTAGTAGGGGATGGCGATGGGCTGAGCTTCGAAGCTGCCCGTGTCGCTGCGGCGGTAGGCCTGCGCGCCGACCTTTATGCCCCAATGGTCTGAAAACTGATAGTTGACATAGCCGCCGAAGTTGGTTACAGAGGTATAGCCGGCCACCGCGGGCGACATTGCTCCGGCGTTGAGCGGAGTGTAATACGAGCCGAAAAGCGTCATGCTCACTTGGTCGCTGAAGCGATAGCCAATCGAGCCGCCATATCCGAAGGTGGTCTGCAGACCGTTGAAGTAGCCATATTTCGCAGCGTCGGCGTGGGCGGTAAAAGTGAAGCGTCCCGCCTGCTGCATGAAGATTATCGAACCGCTTTCCACACCCATGAGTCCAGGCATAGAGGCGGTCGATACATTACCGAACACTCCGCCGTTTCTCCACAGGAATATGCGGCCGTCTGTCGGCATCGAATACCTGAAAGGCCTGAGATCCGATGGTGTCTCATTGCCCAGCGTCGTGGGCAGGCCCGGACGGAGGGGTGCGGTTGCTCCCGCGTCGCCTGCGGTTTCTGGCGAGGAGAGCGGGCTGCGGACGGAGTCGGTCTTTTCAGGAGGATTCATGCCGCCGTTGCGCAGCGAGTCGGGGAGTTCTCGCGTAGTGCTGATGTCAGGCGCCGTCTGGCCGAAAGCAGCCGCGCTTATTCCGGCCGAAAGGAGAAATATGGCGAATTTTTTCATTGATTGCGAGGATGAGTGGATGTATAAACAACGCAAAAATACACAAAATTTACTAATTTTTTCTGATTTGGGCAAACTCGGTGATTTTCAGAGGGGTTTGGAGAGGCGTGGGTACTAATCGTGTACTTTTGTGGAAGTTGACGGAAAGCCGAGGAAACTGAATTTTGTATTTTTTGGCTTGTGTTAAGGATTTTTAACTGTCGCGATTTGCTTGTTTTTACCTATGCAAACACCGAAAAGTACACCTCTCGCAGCCCCATAATCGGGGTCATTATGAAGTTGCCGTAACTCCAATTCGTAATTTTGCACACAAAAGTACTCATAATTTTTTATACTTAATAATGTCAGATAACTAAATCTGAAATATACTTCGCTGCGATCGCTGCGATGCTGGACATCGAATAGCCGTGTCGCCAGAAGATGTGCAACCGGGGATGGTTGTCCGCATCTTACGACTGAACACGGCCATTCCATGCCCCGCAAGAATTTTCAATCTACGGGGATAAAGACCAGCATTTGCCCTGTGCCTCCGTTACTCTCCGGCTTGAACAAATGCCTGACATTATCCTATTCCGGGATTGCACTCTCCTTTCTATTTATCAAAGCCTGATAGTTGTCCTTGACAGGACGGTTCTGGATTTCTATATTGCTTCACAGCGATGCCGGACATCGAATAGCCGTGTCGCCGAAAGATGTGCAACCGGGGACGATTGTTCTCATCTTACGACTGAACACGGTCATTCCATGTCCCGCAGGGGATTCAATCCACGGGGATAAAGACCGTCATTTACCC
>DXXM01000043.1 GCA_019416285.1 Bacteroidales bacterium | reverse complement strand
TCCGTAATAATCAATTCTCAGAGGTTTTAACAATAGTAGTTCTGCAACACCCTCCCCAATCTGATGGAGGCATGCCCCGCTATCCCTTCGCCTTTTCAAATATCAGGCGGGCGGTGTTGGCGGCGGCGGAGCTGTCGGTGTGGAGGATTTGGCGGACACGCTCGTAGCCGTCGAGCTGATGGCGGCGCGCGGGACCGTCGGGGATGATGCGCGAGAGCTCACGGTCAACATTGTCGGGCGTACAGTTATGCACCAGCATTTCCGGAACCACGCAGCCGCGGACACCAGTGCGGATGGCCTCGCGGTTCACCTCGTCGCGCGTCTGCCGGTCGATTTTGCCTCCGATGAGGTTGGGGAGCGAAGCGTAGGGTATCTTCAGGATATGCAGGAAAATGTCGTGGGCCCATTTCCAGCCGACGGCGCGGTAACAGACCACCTGCGGACATCCTGCGAGCGCACATTCGAGCACTGCGGTACCCGAAGTGACCATAGCGGCCCGCGAGCTCGCCATCAGTTCAAGCGTGGCGGCGTCGATTACGGGAAAATCCGTGAACTTCGCATACAGCTCCCGGCTGAGAGATGGAGCCCCGGCAACCACAGCCTGCATCTCGGGATGACGGCGTGCCACGGCATCCATCACCGGCAGATTGGCCTTGATTTCCCCTACCCTGCTGCCCGGAATAAGCGCGAGCACGGGGCGGTCAGGCAATCCGTGTCGCCGCAGGAACTCGTCGCGCGGCGGGAGAGCGCGGATAGCATCCTCCACCTCCTCGACCGACGGATTCCCCACATAGTCAACCTTCACTCCCCGCTCGCCGAACCACGCCGGCTCGAAAGGAAGGATAGAGAAAATGGCATCGACATAGCGTCGGAGCTGCTTGATGCGGTAAGATTTCCAAGCCCACAGCTTTGGGGCTATATAGTAGAACACCTTTATTCCCAGACTCTTGGCATATTTCGCAATTTTGAGGTTGAACCCGGGATAGTCCACAAGCACCACGGCGTCGGGTCTCATGGTCCGTATGGCCTCCTTAGCTGTCGAAAGATTTCCGAGCACCTGCGGAAGATGCGCGGCCACGTCGATGAAGCCCATGAAAGCCATGCGGCTGAAATGAATCAGCGGAGCCTTGCGCGCGGCGGCGGCCATGCGGTCGCCCCCGAGAAAGCAGATGTCGGCCTGCGGGTCGAGAGCAAGCAACTCTCTGATTACCTGGGCAGCATGGAGGTCGCCGGAGGCTTCGCCGGCCGAGAAGAAATATTTCATAGATAATTTAATGTTTAAAGTTCGGTTCCGGCACGGGCTGCGGGTTCGGATCCCACCGGGGTCAGCATATTCACTGCCGGAAGTCATATTATGCAAAAGTAATGATTTTTTCCACAAAATCCTTTTTGCGGTGAAATTTGTTGTAATATTAGCAACTGAAAAACAAATATCCATAAAACTATGAAAAAACTGATACTTTTTCTTCTGCTCCTCATCACCTCTGCAGGGGCAGCCTATGCGTTTATCGACTCCTATACCCTCGACCGCAAGAATCTTCCGGAGCCTGCGCGTGAAATGCTTGACAAATACTTCCCGAAAGCAAAAGTCGGTATGATAAAAGTCGACCGGCATCTTCTGAAGAAAACCGACTACGATGTGCGGCTCGTCAATGGCACCACCATCGAATTTTCCAATTCAGGCAAATGGAAATCCGTCGACTGCAAGACACGCGAAGTTCCCGAAGGACTTGTGATGAAACCCATCCGCAACTATGTCACTAAAAACTGCAACGGTGCTAAGATTGTCAGAATCGTCAAGAAGTCATCCGGTTACGTCATCGGTCTCTCCGATGATATCGAGCTCAAATTCAATCTTCTCGGCCAGATTAAAAACGCCAAACTCGAAGAATAATACCCCGGACTCTTCCACATTCGGCAGATTTTTACTAACTTGCGCCTGATTTATTTATAGGTTATTTAATCACAAGAGTTAAATACTCTCTCAGAGAATTCCGTCCGTCAGCCACTACTATCCCATGCTCCGTTTCGCTATTCCGTTATTACTCCTGCTCCTCCCGACACTGACATACGCCAAGACCCCTATTTTCGGGAAAGCCGAGGTAGAGGTAGACCACATGTACGCCTATGTGAGCCGCCACAACCCGAATTTCGACCGTAAAATCGCCGAAGCCTTCTACCGTGTTGGCGAGCGCTACGGAATCCGCGGCGACATAGCTCTCTGCCAGGCTATCATCGAGACCGGTTGGTTCCGTTTCGACAACGGCACTGCCGTGAAAGCCAAATCACACAACTACTGCGGCTTAGGAGTTAAGAAGCGCGGCGACAAGGGATGCTCCTTCTCAAACGTCGAGGAGGGTGTGACGGCGATGATACAGCATCTCTACGCCTACGCCTGCGCCAAGCAGCTCCCTGACGGAGAGAAGATTGTGGACCCGCGGTTCAACTTCGTCAACCGCGGATGTGCCAAGACATGGGAGAAACTCGCCGGACGCTGGGCCATGAATCCGCGCTACGGCAAGAACATACTCAAAATCTACGACGGGCTCCACTCCCACGCGAAATCAGGCAAAAAAGTTAATTATATCGAAGTCGAGATTCCCGACGAGCTTTTCGACAATCCAGGTTCCGACGACCTTGATTTCCAGCATGATGTAAAGCCGGATGTAGAGGTCGCCAACAATCAGCTATTCGAATGAAAGAGAAAGAAATACGCGCCAACATAGCCTCTCGGCTCGCAATCACCGAACTCAACCCCATGCAGCAACGCATGGCACAGTTCCCGGGCTCCGGGACATTCACACTAATTTCGCCGACAGGTTCGGGAAAGACCCTGGCTTTCGCCATACCCCTGCTCAAGAGCCTCGGGCCGGCCGACGGACGTGTCAGAGCCGTCGTGATGGCTCCATCGCGCGAACTTGTGCTTCAGATTTTCGAGGTGATACGCCCGATAGCCACCGGCCTCAAGACCGTGGCTTTCTACGGCGGCCATCCGATGCAGGAAGAGGTCAATTCGCTCGCGGTAACACCCGACATCATCGTGGCCACCCCGGGCCGACTGCTCGACCACCTCAGGCGCGGGCAGCTCGACCTCTCGGGAGTGCGCACCCTCGTGCTCGACGAGTATGACAAGGCTCTCGAACTCGGTTTCGCGGACGAGATGAAACGCGTGTGCCGCAAACTGACGTCGGTATCGCTGATAATCCTCACCTCGGCCACCGTATTGGCCGAACTTCCCTCCTATCTCCCCGTATCGAAGCGCACGGAGCTGATTGATTTCAGCGAATCAACCTTACCGCGCAGGCAGATGCAAATAGTGCATGTCCCCTCCCCTGTCCGCGACAAGCTCGACACTCTCATCGACCTGCTGCGCTCGCTCCCCGACGGACGCGTCATAGTGTTCGCCAACCACCGCGAGAGCGTGGAACGCATCCACGCCGCCCTGCGCAAAGCCGGACTTCCAGCCGGGCTCTATCACGGCGGCCTTGAGCAGCATGACCGCGAAAACGCCGTGGAGCTCCTCAACAACGGTACCACACCTATCCTCGTATCGACCGATCTCGGCTCGCGCGGACTTGACATAGCCGAACTTTCGGCCGTGGTCCACTACCATCTTCCCCCTTCTGCCGAAGCATGGACACACCGCAACGGCCGCACCGCCCGCCAGGATGCGGAGGGTGAGGTCTACGTCATCACCACCGACGACGAGAGCATACCCGAATATATCGAATGGGACCGCGACTATGTGCCTCAGGGAAAGTCTGAGAGGCCCATCACATCTTCTGTCGCCACACTTTATTTTAACGTCGGCAAGAAGGAAAAAATCTCGCGCGGCGACATCGTGGGCTTCCTCATCGCCAAGGGCGGACTGGAAGCGGGTCAGATAGGACGCATAGCGCTGCGCGACCACTCGGCACTCGTGGCTGTGCCCCGCAGCGAGGGGCGCCGTCTCGTCAAGGCTCTCATGCCGGAGAAAATAAAAAACACCCGCGCGAAGATTTCTCTTCTCGAGGGTGCATGATGGGGATTATCAATGATGGGGACGCGTGATGAGGACGCGAGGTGTGGCCAATGATGAGGACGGGAGGTGGGGACGCGTGATGAGGACGCGATATATCGCGTCCCTACAGGGCGGATGGCGACTGGCGATGGCGAATGACGTGGGATGATTCAACAGGTCAGCAGGTGATGTCGAAGCCGCGGCGCTGGAGGGCGCGGAGCATGCGGTAGTTCATCGCCTCGCGGTAGTAGCCGACTATGTGTGAGGCCCAGTCGTTGTCGGTCTTGGAGCCTTCACGGGTCCGGTTGTATTCGGCCACGTTGCGGTCATAGGCCTCCAGTTCCTCCGTCATGGCCTCGCTGTCCTGCCGGTATTGGTTGCTGAACACCACGAGGCTTTCAGGCTGCTTTGGTTTCAAATCGGGACGCTCGCGGGGCACACCGATGGCCAATCCGCAGACTATGAAAGTGCGCTTCGGGAGTTTCATCAGCGACGAAAGCGCCTCTGGAGCCACAGTGCGCGCATAGCCGATGGGACAGGTGCCGAGGCCGAGCGATTCGGCCATCGTGACGGCACTAATCATGGCAAGAGTGGCGTCGACCACTCCCACAATCAGGCCGTCGGCAGTGTGCGAGAACTCCGGCATGTCAAGATTGCGGGCCTCGCTGATAAGGGAAATTTTGTTATAGTCGGCCAGGAAAAGCAGAAAATGGCTGCACGTCTTGATCTGCTTCTGACCCGTCAGTGTATAAATCTGCTCCTTGAGGGCCTGGTCGGTCACATCGATTACCGAAAACTGCTGGCCGTTGTAGCTTGTCGGGGTGTTGCGGATGGCTTCGTAAATCAACTCCATCTGCTCCTCCGTGATGGCCTCGCGCTCGTAACGACGGACGCTCCGTCGGTCGAGCAAACTGTCCTTTACGCTTTTCATTGTGGAAGTATAATTGATATGGTGTATTATTGAGTCGGGATGAATGGGTGCCGCAGGTTAACAACGGCACTAAATTTATATATAAAACACCCGCCCCACGCTTTTGTTCACGGGTAATGAAATTTTTTGTGCATTTTTTCAGAACCTATCGCACGTCTGCGGTGTTTCAATTGAAGACTGTAAATACCCTATTACATACTGACATGGACTTCAAGATTCATTTTGACCACTACAACATCAACGTCGCCGACCGCGACCGCAGTATAGACTTCTACGCCCGCGCCCTCGGGCTCAGGGAGGAGAGCCACATCGTCGCCGCCGACGGCTCGTTCACAATTACTTACCTGACCGACGGAGTGTCGCCCTTCAGACTTGAAATAACCTGTCTGCGCGACCATCCGCAGCCCTACGACCTCGGCGAAAACGAAACCCATCTGGCTCTGCGCCTCGCTCCCGGACAGGACTACGACGCCATCCGCCGCTACCACCGCGAACTCGGCATAATCTGCTACGAGAACCACGACATGGGCATCTATTTCATCGAGGACCCCGACGGTTACTGGATTGAAATCCTCCCGGCAAAATAAAGGCTGGGAGTTAAGAGACTGTTTAAAAAGTCTCCCGCTTTTGCATTATCGCACCATTCCGGCGCGGACGGCCTTGTATCTTTGCAATAAATAAGAGGGTATTTAATAACAAGAGTTAAAATCTGAGTGGTGTATCTTTTAGATAAATTGTTGTAAGCGAGGAAGAAGCATAGCGCGCTATGCAACTGACGAGCTTCAACAATTTAGCAAAAGAGACACCAAGGCCTGGGTAACTTAAAAATTTTTATTCATAAAACAGCATACAGAAGAAAAGACAATACCGTCGCCTCCGAAAGTTTTGAGCGTCTATGGCTCTTCATTTCAGTCACATAGCGCGCTATGCTCCTTCAATTCAGAGCCATATCCATCTCAAAACTTTCGCTCAGATTTTAACTATTGTTATTAAACACCCTCTAACAAAACCGAAGATACATGAAAACTACAAAATCATCCGCGCCGAAATGGAACAAGCCCCTTTCCAAAAAAGCCTACGAAAAAATAATCGCCAAGGCCAAACAGCTGCTCCGTGATGTGGGTTGGTTGTCGAGCTGGGAGTCATATCTCACGAGCTACATCGACGCCTACATCAATGACCGCACCTGCCGTCCGAACAGACACGATTTCGGCGAAGCTTTTTTCGTGATGTTCTACGCCATACGCATAGACATCGAAGATGCGAAGAAACGTTCTGACGAGGCACGCCGCCGCGCCGCGGAGCGTCGTGCCCGTAAAGAGGCCGAGAAAACCGCACTGGAGGAAGCCGCTGCAGCGGAGGCTAAGGAGGACGGGGAGGCTGCCGGTAACTCCTGCCGGGAATCCGCAGAACCGGCAAGCACCGTCACGGAGGTTGCCGGGAGCGCGTCGGCACCGGACCTGCATCCCAAAGGGGGCGAAGCGTCTCCGGCCATTTGCACCGGCCGACAAAAAACTGTAACTTTGCACAATAGCTCACCACATTCATTCACACAATAAACACAATGGGATTTCTCACGTCTGAAAACATCATACTGTTCGGCTCAGTCCTGCTTATAGCCGGAGTGCTCATCGGCAAGTCAAGCTACCGCTTCGGACTGCCGCTGCTTCTCATCTTCCTCCTCGTCGGCATGATTTTCGGTACCGACGGCATCGGCATACAGTTCAGCGACATGCACACTGCCCAGTTCATCGGCATGATTGCCCTCTGCATCATACTCTTTTCAGGCGGAATGGGAACGAAGCTCTCGGCCATACGCCCGGTGATTCTTCCCGGCCTCATACTCTCAACAGTCGGGGTGCTGCTGACGGCGCTCATCACGGGCCTGTTCATCTGGTGGCTCTCGGGCATGAGCTGGACCAACATCCATTTTGCGTTTCTGCCCTCGCTGCTGCTCGCGGCCACGATGTCGTCGACCGACTCGGCCTCGGTGTTCGGAATACTCGGCAGTCAGAAAGTGGCCCTGCGCAACCATCTGCGTCCTATGCTCGAACTTGAGAGCGGTTCGAATGACCCGATGGCCTATATGCTCACCATAATCCTCATAGAAGCCATCACTATAGGCGGAGGACTCTCGGCCGGAAGTATCGCGGTCGAGCTTCTGCTGCAGTTCGGAGTGGGCGCCGCCGGAGGTTTCCTGATGGGAAAAGTGACGCTGTGGCTCATCAGCGCCTACCGCCGCATCGGTAACAAAGCCGGGGCCAAGGAGGATGCGTCGCAGGCCACATCGATGCTCTCGATACTGATAATCGGCTGCGTGTTCTTCACCTTCGCCGTCACCACGGCGCTTGCAGGCAACGGCTACCTCGCGGTCTATATCTGCGGAATTGTGCTCGGCAACGCCACTCTCCCCAACCACCGCGGCATCAACAAGTTTCTCGACGGCATGACCTGGCTCGCGCAGATTGTGGTCTTTCTGATGCTCGGTCTGCTTGTCAATCCCCACGAGATGCTGGGCGTGGCGGCCGTGTCGCTGCTCATAGGCATTTTCATGATTCTTGTGGGGCGTCCGCTCAGCGTGTTTGTCTCGCTGGCCCCTCTGCGCAGGATTTCGACCCGCTCGAAGCTGTTTATATCATGGGTGGGACTGCGCGGCGCCGTCCCCATCATCTTCGCCACCTACCCCGTTGTCTCGCAGATTGAGGGTGCGGGACAGATTTTCAACATCGTTTTCTTCGTCACCATAATATCGCTGCTCATTCAGGGCACCACGGTCATCGCTGCGGCACGGCGCCTGCGCCTCGTCGACACAGACGCGAAGGAGGAGGATGATTTCGGCGTCGAACTGGCCGACGAACTCCCGACATCGCTTCAGACTCTCACCCTCACCGAGCGGCATCTGCTCAATGGTGACACGCTGCGCGACATGCAGCTTCCGGCCGGCTCATTAGTGATGATGATTCGCCGCGGCTCGCGCTACATTGTCCCCAACGGCACCCGCCATCTCCAGGCAGGCGACACCCTCCTCATAATCAAAGAGGAAAAATCCGGGGAATAAGCCAGGAATCAGATTGCTCCGGCCGGAATTTGCCGGAATTGTGCCTTCCTTTTTGGCAAAAAAATTTCTATGCCTGACATTCCTTTTGTGTTAGAATTTTTTGGCACAAGAGAACAGGAGAACACAAGAGACACAAGATTTTTATTAGTCAACTGTAGGGCCATCGCATGCGGTGGCCCATTTTCATGGGGCCATCCTATTCTCCTCTATCCCAAATTCCATCTATAAAAAGTATTTTCAGGACGGCCTCGACTGAATGAGGCCACCGCATGCGATGGCCCTACAGTTGGATGAAAAATATTATCTTCCTTTTGTTTATTCTATAATTATGCCTTTTTGGGGTAAAAAAATTCCTATGCCTGCTTTTCATTGCAAACATAGGAACTGTGCCATGACAATTCCGCGAGGGGAATTCATTTCCTGTCTATCGGGCGGATGGGGCGACAGGGATTACCGGCAGCGAGAGTGAATGGCGCCACATCCTTTGTGACCACACTGCCCGCTCCGATTACCGCTCCCTCTCCGATTGTCACACCCGGAAGCACCACGACGTTGCTCGCTATCCACACATTGTCGGCTATCGTGATGGGTAGCGCCCGCATTATGCCGCGGTTGCGCTCCTCGGGGTTGAGATAGTGAATGACGGTGCAGAGGCTGACATTGGGCCCGATGAACACGTTGTCGCCTATCGTCACTTCGGCCTCATCGAGAATCGTGAGGTTGAAATTGCCGATGAAATTCTCCCCGACACGGATATTGAAACCGAAATCGCAGTGAAAGGGAGGATTGATGGTGAATCTCTCCCCCACAGCTCCAAAGAGAGAGCGGATGAGTCTTCGCCTCTCCTCCTTGCGCGAGGGAGGGAGCGAATTGAACTCGAAACACATTTCCTCACATGCCGCAAGACCGGCCCCAAACTCCGGTGCAAAACCGTAGGTCCACTCGCCTGAACGCATCCTGAGCATGTTTTCTGTAATATTTTCCATATTTTCTGTCTTTTTAACGCTTTGGCCGTCAATCCATCAGACAAAAGTAATAAAAATATGCAGATTTTTCGTATTTTTGCATCCGGTTTTCCAATCACAACCAATGGCTAAGCAGGAATATATAATCAAAAACCGCGAATGGCTCGCTGAAAAGGCTCAGGAGCCGGGAGTGAAGATGCTCGACGGAGGTGTGTGCTACCGCATCATAAAGTCAGGTCCCGCCTCTGGCCCCACACCCAACCGCGGGAGCGTGGTCACCGTTCACTACGTCGGCAAGACCATCAACGGCAAGATATTCGACAGCAGCCGCGGCGGAGTCGCACCCGCTTTCCGCCTTCGTGAACTCATCCCCGGCTGGATCATCGCTCTCCAGCAGATGCGTCCGGGCGACAGATGGGAGGTCTACATCCCCGCGGAAAAAGCCTACGGACGCATGAATCAGCCGGGCATCCCGGGAGGATCGACCCTTGTATTTGACATCGAACTGGTCGGAGTGGCATAAAACCGAAGCATCCGCAGAAATTCACCCCCCAGAAAGCAAATCCCCGCAGAGATATGAAAACGACTATCATATATTTCTCACCCACCGGCACCTCAGCCGGCATAGCCGCAGCTATCGCGCGGGGACTCGGAGATTGCATGGAGGTTGAAATGATAGATGTCACGAAAACCGCCGTCGGCCGACGCCGGTTTGACAGCACCGAACTTCTTATAGCCGCCACACCGGTCTACGGCGGCCACACTCCTGCCATAGTCAGGGAGCGCATGGCTGCGATAGCCGGCGACTCAACTCCGGCAGTCGCGGTGGCAGTCTACGGCAACCGCGCGTTTGAAAAAGCGGTGACCGATATGGCCGATTTTCTCTCGGAACGCGGATTTATTCCCGTGGGAGGCGCGGCCTTCGTGGGCGAGCACTCCTACAGTACTGCATCCACTCCGATAGCCGCCGGACGCCCCGACGCACGCGACCTCGCCGATGCCGAAGCCTTCGGCCGCGCCATAGCCGCAGCACTTGCCTCGGGCACCTGCTCCCACGTCGACCTCTCGGCCCTTGCCGACGAGCCCGCGGCACCCGAATCGGTTGAAAATTTCCTCGCTTTCGTCAGAAGCTACCAGAAGAGCCAGGCCGAAAACCCAGTCAGGCTCATTCCCGTCCATAACCCGAAGCTCTGCGGAGGCTGCGGTGTGTGCGTAGAAGTGTGTCCCACGGGCGCAATAAGCCCCGACGGATTCCTGACCGACGCGAGCCGCTGCATTAAGTGCTGCGCCTGCGTGAAATCATGTCCCGACGGAGCGCGGACACTCAACTCCCCCTTCGCCCCTGTGCTCTCAGCCAATTTCTCGGCGCGCAGATCACCCGTGTGGATCATCTGAACGCCCGACTCATTTATATCATACAAATCTACTTTCTATACAATAACCTAAATTTAAATCAATTCAATAAAATCATCATGGCTAAACTTACGGAAACACGCGTGAGTATGCTTCACGGTATACTTCTTATAGCCCTTTTCGCCTGCGCCGCCTTCTATATCGGCGAGGCACAGTTTCTAAAGGACATCTCATTCAGTCCGATGATTATCGGTATCATCCTGGGTATGCTCTATGCCAATTCGCTCCGCAACAACCTCCCGGAGACATGGGTTCCGGGCATCCAGTTCTGTTCAAAGAAAATCCTTCGTCTCGGTATCATCCTCTACGGTTTCAGGCTGACGTTTCAGGACATTGTCAACGTCGGCGTGGCCGGTATCATCATTGACGTCATCATAGTGACCGTCACCATCCTCGGCGGCGTGTGGATAGGACGTCTGCTGAAGATGGACCGCGACACCGCCCTGCTCACCTCGGTCGGCAGCGGCATCTGCGGCGCGGCAGCCGTGCTCGGCGCCGAGTCCACAATCCGTACACAGCCCTACAAGACAGCCGTCGCTGTGGCTACAGTAGTTATCTTCGGAACAATCTCCATGTTCCTCTACCCCATCCTCTACCGCTCCGGTCTGCTCGACCTCACCCCGCAGGAAATGGGTATCTATTCTGGCGCTACGCTCCATGAGGTTGCCCACGCGGTAGGCGCCGGCAACGCCATGGGAACCGAGATTTCAAACGTGTCGATTATCGTGAAGATGATCCGTGTGATGCTTCTCGTGCCCGTGCTCCTCGTGCTCGGCTTCTGGGTGGCACGCCGCAATGCCAAAGAGGGCAACGCCGATGAGAAGGGCAAGGTGCAGATACCCTGGTTTGCCATCGGTTTCCTCGGTGTCATCGCCTTCAACTCGTTTGATCTCCTCCCCACAGTGTTTGTAGACGCCATCAACTATTTCGATACCTTCCTCCTCACCATGGCAATGGCCGCTCTCGGTGCCGAGACAAGCATCGACAAGTTCAAGAAGGCCGGAGCCAAGCCCTTCATCCTCGCTTTCTGCCTCGATGTGTGGCTGATTATCGGCGGATATATCCTCGCCAAACACGTGGCTCCGCTGTGGCTCTGATACCGCCCCACCGGTTCTGTCACAGACATAAAAAACATGAAAACCATCCCGGGTCGCAATGGCCCCGCGGATGGTTTTCATGTTTTATGCCAGCGTCGGCCACTATTAGACTTGAACCGTAATCATATCACGCTCACCGGCACCCCTTGTTCTGTGAGATACTATCTCAGTGACCGGATTGTCTCTTTCAGACTGTCGCGTTGCAGGGGGCTGGTTCCATACTCTATCTGAGCGATTTTCCCGTCCTTGCCGACCACAATGGTCATGGGATAGCCGTTGCCGCCGATATATTCTATGAACTGTGTATTGTTGACCAGCGGTATCCAGTTGAAACCGGCGCGCTCCAGCACTGGGCGGGCTGTTTCGGGTTTCTCGTAGGTGGAAGAGAAAAACATCACATCGGGCATTTCCTCTTTCCACTTCGACAGCTCCGGCATCTCCGCCCTGCACGGCCCGCAACCCGTAAACCAGCAGTTGAGCACCATCACTTTGCCCTCCACATCGGCCGAACTCCACTTGCGCCCATCAATATCCTGTGCGTCAAAGTGCGGGAATTTTTCTCCCGGCTTGAGAATATTCTCCTTCTCGACCGAGAAATGAATCACGCGGCTCTTCTTCTCGTTATACATCTCAAGCAATACGTCCGCCTCCGGAATCTGCTCCTTCGGCACGGCATATTGCTTCGCCTCCTCCGGCAGAGACTCTTTCAGAGTGAGCCCGAAAGCCTTTGTGCCGTTGGCCGTACGGATTGACAGCAGCCCGTCGAGCAGACTGTGGTCCATCGGTATCTCATGGAAGAAATACCCGTCGATAATATAGATTTTGGAGCCCTTCGCCCCCTCCTGCGCACACATCCCCGCCGCCATAACCACAGCGACAAGCACCAACAGCCATCTGAAAAGTCTCATAAATTATTGAATGGATTAAAGGTTATTGAATGAATTAAACACTATCGAATTGATTAGATATTACTGAACAAATCAGATATTACAGAACGAATCAAACGTTACTGAATAGATTAAAGATTGCTGAATCCTTTAACAATCGCAAAGATACACATTTTGCTCATATCCATCACCTATTATTTAGTTTATTTTTTAATAATTCCTGCGTTGAAGGAATACCACTAATAAGCACAGTTAACCTTCAGTAGAATCAGATGAGACTCGTTGGGAGGTGCTTCGCTTTCCTCCTCATTAATTTGCAGTTTTTTTGTCTGATTGGACCTATATCTGTTAAAGAAAGATTCTTATGAAGAGACATGCGGAACCATACAAATGCGCTGTCGTAATGGATATTGCTTTCTGTTTTAGACTTTTGTCTTGTATCTGCCCTCAGCATGAATCTGTTGTAATTAAACATTAAAATAACATGAATTTTTCAGCTTACATGCTTAAATCACATTCTTCAATAGTTAAAACATTGGTGAAAACAGAGGGCGTGATTCTGTGCGTTTCACAGCGTTTGGAAGGTTTAAAGACATAAAAAAAAGACTGTCTAACAAGTTTGGACAGTCTCTCGATGGAAAAGAGTGGTCCCACTTGGAGTTGTAATTATGAATCTCGTTGAATCTGATTGAGTCTAAGGCGCAAATCAATCTTATCTAATAGCTATTGATTATCAGATTATTAAATAAATGTTTTGGGCTGGGTATTGCGCTTGCGATTTCAACGAAGCGCAAGCAGTGGCAAAGGATGTGGACAAAACGTGGACAGAAATTTTGGCGCGTGGACAAATTTTTGTAAATTTGTACCTGTAATCAAAACCTCTCTCAATATGGCTACTATAACAAGATCTCTCTCCTCTAAGGTCAACGGCAACGGCGAATCTGAAATCATGCTTCGCCTGTCAGTATCGCGCGATTTGCGTCTAAGACTCAAAAGCGGCATATTTGTCGATCCGTCTCGGTTTCGTGATGGAAAATTCATAATGCCGAGAGCCGACCGCAAGACCCTTGCAAATTTACAAACAATCAGCGACAATCTTGTTTCATTGGAAAGCAGATTGGTATCCCTTTGCGTCAATACACCTCAGAATCTTCTTTCAAAGGAATTTTTCGAGGATGCCATAATGCGCCACAATCATCCTGAACTGTTTGAGACTACTCCTGTCAGCAGAAATTTCTTCGACACCTTCAATGAATATCTTGATACGACACAAGATGGCACGAAGTTATCGAGCCATTATCGCGTGTTGGCCCGGTTGCTGGAGAGATATGAGAAATACAAGCGGAAATCGACACGACAGAATTTCTCTCTCAAACTTGAAGAGTTCACCGGCGAAATGGTGGATGCTTTCAAGCAGTTTGTTATTGACGAGCCAAAGATATACGAGAAATACCCCTCCATATATAAGGATGTATCGGAGGTTGTGAAATCAAAGCGTAAACCACGCAAGCCTGAGCAGCGAGGACACAATGCTGTTATAGCCATCATGAAAAGACTGAGGGCATTCTTCAACTGGTGTGTCAAACGCGGTTACATTACCCGCACTCCCTTCGCATCCTGCACAAGCATAGGCGCGGAGAAATATGGTACGCCATATTATATCAGCATTGAAGAGCGGGATACAATCGCCGACCATGATTTCTCGGATAAACCAGCATTGGCAGTTCAACGCGACATCTTCATCTTTCAGTGCCTCATCGGATGCCGTGTCTCCGACTTGATAGAAATGACTCTGGAAAGCATAATTGATGGAGCAGTCGAATATATGCCCAACAAGACAAAGGGAGAAAGACCAGAGGTTATTCGCGTTCCGTTGAACAAACGGGCAGTGGCTTTGGTGGAGAAATACAAAGGCGTCGATAAAAAGGGGAGATTATTCCCGTTTATCAGTACCCAGAAATACAATGATGCAATCAAGAGCATTTTCACAGCCTGTGAGATAAAACGAATCGTAACCGTTCTCAATCCAAAGACTGGCGAAGAAGAACGACGCCCCATTAATGAGATCGCCAGCAGCCACATGGCTCGACGCACATTTGTCGGCAACCTCTATAAGAAGGTAAAAGACCCAAGTCTTGTCGGCGCCTTGTCGGGCCACAAGGAGGGAAGCAAAGCCTTCGCCCGCTACCGCGAAATTGACGAAGACATCAAAAAGGAACTTGTCGGACTGCTGGATTAGCCAGGCGATTATAGGATATATTATGCCCTCAGTATCAGAATATTTTTGTAATTTTGTAATTAGATCAACTACAAGAAGGTAAAGCCATGAGCAAACTGATTAAAACCGATGCCGAATACTCCCGGTGGATTCAGGAGTTAAAAGAACGCTACCGTCGCAGCCAGATTAAGGCAGCGACGCAGGTGAACAGGGAGATGCTGCGCTTCTACTGGTCGCTCGGTCGTGACATCGTGGCTCGTGATGCCGAGAATGTCTATGGTAGCGGATTCTATCGGAATCTTAGTCAGGATTTGAAAGCGGCTATACCGGAAGCCGAGGGCTTTTCTCGGCAGAATTTACAATACATGAAGAAGATGTATCTTCTTTATAGTGAGGATTCTGCAAATTGCCCACAACTTGTAGGCAATTCTGAATCTGAAATATGCCCACAAGCTGTGGGCGATTTTATTTTTTCTGTTCCTTGGGGGCATCATCGGACACTGATAGATAAATATTTTGAGACTGGAGAACGGGAAACCGCATTATTCTATGTTCATAAAATAGTTGAAGGTGGTTGGTCGCGGAATGTGTTGAAATCATTTATCGACACGAGTCTGCACCTTCGTCAGGGCAAAGCTCTGACAAGTTTCTCCCGCTTGCTGCCTGCTCCCGATAGTGACCTTGCTCAGGAACTGACAAAAGACCCATATATCTTCGACTTTACCGAAATGACCGAGCCTTACAAGGAACGAGAACTGAAGAAAGCTTTGATGGCGAATATATCCCGGTTCCTTCTTGAACTTGGCTCAGGCTTTGCTTATGTCGGAGAAGAATACCGTCTCAAAGTAGGACATACTGAACAATTCATTGATTTACTGTTTTATAACATCAAATTGCACGCGTATTGTGTTATAGAAGTCAAGACCGGGACCTTCGGAGCCGGGGATATTGGGCAACTTGGTACCTACATGACGGCGGTAAATCATATACTGAAAACTGAACAGGACAACCCCACCATCGGTTTGCTGATATGCAAGGACAAAGACAATGTGCTTGCCCAATATGCACTTGAGTCATCATCACAACCTATCGGAGTAGCGGAATTTCAGCTAACAAAATTCATCCCCGACGAATTCAAGAGTTCTCTGCCATCAATAGAGGACATCGAATTGGAACTGAAATAACCTGCATTTTCTGCATTATCCGCATAGTGTTGCACTATCCATAGACCTTTTCATTCTGTCCAATCGGTGATTTGCACGAGAGAAATGCGCCAGAATTATGAGGCAATGAGATTCTCGATGATTCACGGCGATAAACTGTCGTTTGATGAGCTGATTGCTCGACTGGAACAATTCCAAGAACGTTTCAGGACACGGAGAACGTAATCACTGCTGATGAAAAGGAAAACTTATGAGCATCCTTTTTCCTTTTGCCCAGCCTCTTGTCTCCAAATATATTGGTTCAGGTTTATACGGGCATATATATCCAGAACTAAACCAAAGTGTGCATTAAATAAATATGTATCGCTAAATGATACAGGAAGCGGCTAAATTTGCGGAGAAAAAATCTATAAGATGAAACAACTGCAAAAATACACATGGCTGATTGACACAATCCGCCGTGCTGGTAAAATCTCTCACAAGGATTTATCCTACAAATGGGAGCGGAACAAAGACCTGAGCGACTGCAAACCGCTCCACCGCGCCACATTCAACCGTTGGCGCGACGCTATCTTTGAACAGTTCGGAATAATCATCGACTGCCAGAAGGTCGGCGGCTACTTATATTATATAGCCAATCCGGAAGACATCGACGAGGACAAACTCAAAAAGTGGATGCTCGACTCATTCGCAGTCGGTAACCTTATCGGCGAGAACCTCTCGCTGAAAGGCCGTATCATAGTAGATAAGATTCCATCCGGGCGCGACCACTTGACAGCCATACTTGAAGCGATGAAAGAGAACCGGGTGGTAAACATCACATACCACCCTTTCAACAGGTCGCACGGCTATATTTTTCCAATCGAGCCGTATTGTATCAAGCTGTTTGAAAACCGGTGGTACGTGCTTGCACACAACAACCGCAACGAGATAAAGATTTATGGACTTGACCGGCTGGAGGATGTTGAGATTACGGATGACACGTATAAGCTTCCAAATAATTTCAATGCCGATGATTATTTCTCCACGTCTTACGGTATTGTTATCGGCGACGATGTGCCGCCGGAACGCATTGTGATTCGTGCAAACGAATACCATAAGCATTATTTAAAGTCTCTGCCGCTGCATCACAGCCAGCGTTTGTTAGAGGACTGCACAGAATATGCCGATTTCGAACTGTATCTTTCTCCGACATATGATTTTGTCATGAAGCTGCTTCAGGTAGGAGCAATGATAGAAGTAATCAGCCCGACATCACTGCGCAAGACTATGAAAGGTTGGATTTCAGAAATGAGTGAACTCTATAAAAACGATTGACCATGCAAAACTTTGTAGCAATAGATTTTGAGACGGCAAACGGACGCCGGTCGAGCGTGTGCAGCGTTGGCATTGTCGTAGTGCGCGGAGGAGAGATTGTAGATAAGTTCTACTCACTCATTCAGCCCATACCTAATTATTATACCTACTGGACAACCGAGGTGCACGGTCTCGCCCGTCGCGACACCGACGGGCAACCGACATTCCCCGAAGTATGGGCGCAGATAGAGCCGCTGATAAAGGGACTTCCCCTTGTCGCCCACAACCGGCCTTTTGACGAAAGTTGCCTGAAAGCCGTTTTTGCCGAATATGGCATGACATATCCGGGATATGGGTTCTACTGTACGCTCGCCGCATCGCGTCGTGGCCTTGATATTCCCAGCCATCAGCTGCACCTTTCGGCTGCAGCTTGCGGCTACGAAATGGAGAATCACCATCATGCTTTGGCCGATGCAGAGGCATGTGCAGCAATTGCATTGAAAATTTTGTAGAGGTGTCACCAATATTGAGACAACCTATCAATACTTTTGCCGAGTAACTTAAATAAAATAGATATGTCACTCTTCAAAGTAACAACAAAACGGCTCCTCCTCAGTGGAGGCAAGCGACTCGAAGCCGGCATGACAGCCGAGGTGTCCTTCAATGGGAACTCTCTTCCTTTTTCAAACTCAACTGTAAAATCTGAAATTCAGCGTCAGTTCAAATTGAAATATAATGTGGATTTCCCTGCCGGTTACATGAACGGTAATGAACTCAAAGTGGAGAAACTTTAACCTTTTCTTGTATGGGGCGCTTGGCATATAATACCCCATACATCTTCTTACTCTGAGATTAGCAGTGATAGTAGCCTGTGCAGCCTGTAAATATGTTGTGAAACATATTCTCTGTCTCACTAATATTTTGTAATTTTGCGATTGAATAACAATCACAAATTTCAAATCATAAGAAGACAAAGATATATAATACATAACGATTTGCATTAACATGCAATGACCATATCTCGATTCGGTTAAATCTGGTAAATCTAACTAAAGGGTCGAAAGAATAGGTCAAAGCTTGCTTGGTGCGTCCTCCAGCGAGGACACAGGCTGCTTTCTCTAATTCTTGACCCAATGGCAATACCAGAGCCTAACCGAAGAGAAAAAGATAAAGAGTGTTGTGTCCTCTTTTTGATGCAACCGGGAATGCCGAAGTCCGTTATCTGTAGGCGCAATACAACCAATAACCTCATGGCAAATTATTACTGTGAATATTGCGGACACAAAGCTTCATCCGTTCAGTCATTGACATCCGGCAGTTGTCCGCGTCATCCGTTAGGTCCGAACAAAGGCAAGCATAAACTTTACCAGGGGGATGAGGCTTCCCGATATATATGCGAGTATTGTGGACATGAATCCGCAAGCATTTCTTCATTGACTTCTGGAAATTGTCCGCGTCATCCCGCCGGACCGAACAGAGGCAAGCACAAACCATTTGAAGGTGGGCTGAAATCAAGATATACCTGCAAATATTGCGGGTATTCAAGTCCCAATCTGAGCAGTCTGACTTCCGGCAATTGTCCAAAACACCCACTTGGACCAAATAAAGGCAAACATTCTCCCGCACGATGAAAAGGACATCTTTATCTGACCTTCCGTTCAAAGAAAACATCAATGACTTTGGCACGCAGCGATATGTGAACGGATTAATAAAATTCATAGAAAATTCCTCTGCACCAATCACTATTGCCTTACAGGGTGAATGGGGCAGCGGAAAGACCTCCCTGATGACTCGGCTTGAACGAGAATTGTGTTCCGCTCCCGAATCGCAATTTATCGGAATCGAGATCAATACGTGGGAATATTCCATGATGTCTTCTCCCGAAGCAACGGTTTATAACATATTGGCACAATTGGTCAAAGAATTAGCGAAAGATGATCTGGCTTCTAAAAAGACCTTCAAGGGCTTTTTGCGAGGCGCAGGCAATTTCCTGTATCGTGGAGCCAGAGAAAGCCTGAAGACTATTCCCGCTGTCGGCGGTATGTTGGCAGTCGGTCTTGAAGCCGCAAATGTGCCTACTCAACTGCCGGGATATTCCGAAGCGAATGAAACGGCTTCCTTGTCAGACTTGAGAAAATCTTTGTCCGAAGCAGTACAAAAATCAATCAATGAGGCAAATAAACGCGGCGTAATCATTTTTGTAGATGATCTCGACCGTTTGAATCCTCCCGTCGCTGTCGAGATTCTTGAACTGCTGAAAAATATTTTCACTCTTGACAATTGTATTTTTGTCCTTGCTATTGATTATGATGTCGTCGTGAAAGGGTTGAAACCGAAATTCGGTGAACTCACTGAGAAAAATGAACGTGAATTCCGCTCGTTCTTTGATAAAATCATTCAAGTGCCATTCTCTCTGCCTGTAAATAATTACAGGCCAATGGATTTTGTTCTCAAATCACTTGTAGAAATCGGATACATCAAAGAATTCGACACCACAAATCCGCAAGTTAAATCATTGTTTTCAACAGTGGTAGAGGCATCCGTAGGCAAGAATCCACGTTCAATCAAGCGTCTGATAAACACTCTGTCATTACTTGACTGCATTGCCCAGTGTGGCGCAACTCAAGGTAATAACTCCACAGATGATACTTTAGATGATAAGTTGTTGAACCTTATTACTGTTTCTATACAAATCTGTTACCCCAAAATTTATCGTATGCTTTCCCGAAATCCGGGTTTTACGGGTTGGAATTCAGAATTTGCACAGCAAATGGGTATTAAGGTAGAAACTGATTCCCGGGATAATGAATCCGGCAATCAATGGGAGGATATTCTTGAAGCTGCGTGTGCCCCCGATGCATATCTCACACAGCACCTCAACGATATTACTCTGCTGTTGAATTTGGTTACTGATATCCTTGGAAAAACGAATCAGGCGGGTGTACAGCAGCTTGGTAAAAAAATGAAGGAAATTATGGATAAATCATCTGTGACGGGTATAAACGCAGAGTTTAAGGTTGAAGACTTCGATAAAAAGAGCCTTATCCAGAAACTCCATAGGAATGTAATGGAACGGATTAAGGAAAAACGTCCTGACATAGAGAGATGGCAACTTAAAAGGAATACCGGTAACGGAGGCGTGTATATTTGGATAGATGATAATACATACTTTGATGTGACATTCACGCCATCAATTAATGCGGAGAACAAAATTGCTCTGCGTCTGTGGCTTGACTTCCATGTCGCCCGTCCTGAACGGCTCAACGGAAAAACTTTTGACGAACTGATGCAGGAATCAATTATCGCAGATAATCTCAACAAACTGGACGCCGTTCTCGCTCCACTCCTGAGCAAGAGAACTTGGTTTTTCAATGGCCGGACTTACGAAGGTAATACAACCTATTTCCCGAGCTACATTGATGAATTAAGATACATTCATGAAAACGGCTGGATGTCAGGTGACATAACCAACAATCCTCAGTTCTGGATAGACCTTGAAAAGCCTTCGCATTTCGAGGAAGATAAAATTGTAGATACGATTGCCCGTGTGCTTATCGCTAACTACGATTTTCGCAGGGCTATGAAAGATTTTAAGTAATGAATCCTCTGATTTATCCAGAGCTGGAGAACGTTCTGAAAGAACGTATCAGCGAGATTCATTCCGATTCTTACCTATATCCCGACAAAACTTGGGTAAAAATCGGAGATTGGTACAACAAGCGCCATTATAATCGGTGGATTCAGATTTTTACGGCATTACCAACCGAATATATCCATTATGAATATTATGGCGGATATGCGTGTCTGCACCTCGAAGGCGAGTATGCAGGTAAGAAATATGCTCGTCAGGCACGTGAATTAAAACGAAGAAGCCGTGAATATGATGAAATAGAGTGGCTTTCTCCTGACCCCGATTGCATAAGTTGTATTGTAAAATCGGAGGTAGACGGCGAGGATGATTTAATAAGAAAACTCCATCTTCTTGTAGAGATATTTGATAAAAATATTCTTGAGTTGTATGGTAATGATGAATCGGGTTATAATGAGTTAAAGGGTAAGTACATATTGCCGTGTGAAGCCGGAAGGAAGATCTTTTCAGAAGATGAGGTTTCCATTCATAATCTCGGCATAGCGGATTTATTTGATTTGCCACTGTCTGTTCCGGACTATCAGCGCATATACTGTTGGGAGGACAAGCAGATAGAATCATTGTGGAACAGTCTGTTGTCCATACGAAAGAGCGCACCCTATCACCTTGGCACGATTATATTGCAGAATCGAAACGGCAAGTTTGAGATTGTGGACGGTCAGCAAAGGCTCGTGACTCTTTCGTTGATTCTATGGGGACTTGGCTATAAAGCAAGGATTCCACTTTTGAGCGAAAGGTTCAAGCATAATGATGCCATAAAGCATGTCAAAAACGCCAAAGCTGTGATAACCGCGCTTCTTCGGAAATTGTGTAATAATGATATGCTGGAATCCGTGGTGGATGCACTGAGATTTTCTGTGATTATCATCAACGGTGATAATATTGACCTCGGATATACCTTCTTTTCAAATCAGAACTCCAAAGGTGTAAAGCTGTCGGATTATGATTTATTGAAAGCCCATCATCTGCGTTACATAACTTCGGAACCACAGGCTATTCATCTTGCGAAAAATTGGACAAGTCTGACTAATGTTAATGAAAAATCAGATGTAACAGTGGTTCAATCACTTGGAAAACATGTTTATAGGCTTAGGAAATTGCTGCGCAAGGATGATTTCAATGAATACGGCCACTATGTCCGAAATGAATTTCAAGCCGCATCGATTATGAGCGATATTCCGCCTTTCGGAGAGCGATTTGAATTTTTCGAGCCCATTCAAGGCGGTCCTCACTTCTTTGCATTTGCCAATCGTTTCAACGAAAGCTATAAGGCATTTGTACAACTGCCGCAGGTTGTGGCGTTCAAAAACATATTTGCACACCGGCACAAAGTGTATTGGGAGATGGGCGAATCCCTGCTGTTCGCATATTATCTCAAATTCGGAACTCAGTATATTTCTGAAGCATTATTCTGTATTGTGGCGAATCTTGCGGAACATCGCTTTATGAAAGTGAGGGCCTTAGAATATCAGGTTCAGAGATTTGCCATAGAGTCAAACCTGATACAATTCATCCAGCTTTCCACCTCCCCTACGTTCTTTCTTGCGTCCGCAATTGAGAGCGTCAAAAGCAGAGTAATGGATTATGACATCAGTGATGGTATCAGATGGGATTTTTACAAAAGAATGTGTCATCTTTTTTCTTCATTCGATGATGTAATTGTGACAGAGATTATCAGACGGATTGTGAATGAATATTAGACCAGCCATGAGATTTACTCCCGAAAATATTGTTAAACAGCAAGGAGGTATAAATTTTATCGTGCCCTTGTATCAGCGATTATTCAGTTGGACGCATAATGAGGTTTACGAACTGCTCTGCGACCTTAAATCGCATTTTGACAAATGGCCTGATGCGGAGTCGTCAGACATTCATTATCCATACTATCTCGGAATTGTGACTACTATCCCGGATAAAGGTCGGTATTGTCTTGTTGACGGTCAGCAACGATTCACGGTGCTTATGATTATGGCAAGTGTATTCAGGAGAATGTCATCTGACTGGAGAGTTTTCTTCGCAGATGGGAACAGGCTTGAATTATTCGCCCGCGAAGACGATACAAGATTCCTTAAAGGTCTTGCAGATGGCATTACACAAGGTAAATATGTCAATGTATTGATGTTGGAGGCCTACAGAGTGATTGTTGATTTCTTAGCCGGGATGGATATTAAAGAGCAAACACTGTTCATGGAAAGATGCTTTTCTCGAATAACACTGTTTAATTCGGTTCTTCCGTCGAGCTATCTGTCCGAGCCGTCCTCTCTAAACAAATATTTTGAGGTAATGAACTCGGCAGGAGTCAATCTTGAACAGCATGAAATACTGAAAGTAGCTTTGCTTAAAGGGCAGCAAAACCAAACAATGTTGCTCAATATCTGGAATATATGCTCAGATTTCGCACGCCCTATTATCCCGAAGAAAGAGAATGTCGGATTGGGAGAGTATTCTAAACAATACTTGGATTTGTTCTCTCAGCAAACCGATGAGGCTACCAAAACAATTATGTCGTATAACCAGCTTTCTTCCGATACCGATAAAGACACTGACCATAATCTAACTATCGCTGAAATTGACATCGAGCCACAGAAATTCAATCAACCTCTCTCCGAAAGAAATGAGCGTAGTATACTCACATTCCCGGAATTTCTACTGTTAACACTTGATATCCACAAAAACCTCGGTGGAGAATGGTCGTTCTATAAAACGGATAGACTGAACGAGCGTTTCAAGGAGCATCTGTTAGATTCTACGGCAGATATTCCCGGATTTTACGATTTATTGTTGAAATTACGCATTGCGCTTGATCTATATGTGATTCGTCGCAAAATTGATGGCCAAGACAGTGAGTACAGTCTGATATTCCAAGGAAACGACAAGGTAGAGAACGATTGCCTTGAACAGTATGAGGCGATGCTTTCCGTCTCAACTCCCTACTATAAATGGCTGAAAGTTTTATTTGAATATGTCCTGAAGCCAACGACTCACAAAATGTCAAAAGATCTGTTGTCGCTACTGAAGAGATGGGACAATGACCAACATCCATATCCTGCATCTGCTTCAAGTCTTACTTATGGAACGATTGACCGCTATTGGTTCTGGCGATTGGATTATTATCTATGGGAACAAGTTGTTCTGCCAAAAGATAATGAAGAAGATTCAGAGGCATATCGACAAATCAAATCATATCGTCAGGCGATAACAGACTATATTTTTCGCGCGAACAGATCTATTGAACATTTGCATCCGCAAAACGAGTCAAACAACAGCTCATGGGATAGAACCGATATTGATTCATTCGGCAATCTTGCCATGATTTCCCAAAGTTTCAATTCACAACAGAGCAATGAGGATGTACATGTGAAGTTTTCCCGGATAGAGACTCAGGCTCGCAATAAGACATTGCAAAGCATTAAATTGCTACGAATGTATATTTTAGTCAAAGGAAATCCGGATGGATGGACTCCTGAAGCCGCTAAAAGGCATGAGGAGGAAATGATGAAAATTTTATCCGAATCCTATTCGAATCTGTAATGTTAATATAAATATGACATTACTCTACAGGAATAAATAGGCAGTCTCGGCAGCGATGTCGAGGATGCCTATTTTAATTAAAGTCCACGGTTATGTAATCTCGCTTCGCCATGAGGACTGATAAATACGCCCCGACAAGATGTGATTTTCTTGCCGGGGCGTTGGTTGATGTTAGAGGATTATTTCTCGGTCGGGTTGAAGTAAAGAAAGGTCTCGTCGATATTGCGGTGTGCCTCACTCTGCCGGATGTAGTTTTTCATGGAGTCCTGCTGATGGATGGTGCCGATGCGAAAGATTTTCTCTCGGCGCATCAGGTCGTCCCGCTGTTCACCCTCCCACCACATTCTTTCGTAGCGGTATAGCCACTCGACTTTGTGGAGATGGGCGTTGTCCTGATAGAGATGGTAGCAGCCGATGCCGAGACCGACGGCAGCGAGGAGGATAAAGCCGACCACGGCGTAGATCCATCCGGGTATAGCCGCCCAGATTGCACCGTTGAT
>DXXM01000042.1 GCA_019416285.1 Bacteroidales bacterium | reverse complement strand
CTGTGAAATCGGAGTGTAATGGCTTAGCCTCAGGATCACGCTCAAAATATTCCTTTGGCGTAAGATGGTAACCGCAACTCTGTTCATGGTCGCATCTGCCGACATCATCAGGAAACGAGATTTGTTTCTCGGTGTCGATGTAGCGGCTAAAGCAGCGTCTCTTTTGACAGGCAGGGCAACAGTATCGGCTTCCAACCCCTTTGTAGGGCTGGAGAATGAATCGGTGTGCGTTCATAGATTCTCAAAGATTTTGCTTGCATTTTCTGCGTAATCCGCATTTTGTCGGCTCAAAATGCGGAAAATGCAGAAAGCGCAGGTGTCAGAGTTTGGAATAATGCCCATGTTTCTCACGCTGGAAATAGGTGCCTAACGAGACCGACCGTTTGAGAAAATCCTGAAATGTGCGTCCCGGCATACCGTTCTCTTTTGCCACGGCAATCCCTTCTTCGGTCGTGAACTCATCAGGCAGAGCCGCTATGACCGCCCTCTGCTGCTCGGTCAGCGACATTTCGCTGATGATGCCATGCACTTTTTTGGCAGTGGATTTGAAATAATCCACAAGCGATATGGCGTTCTCAACCGAAAGGAGATCTATCTCCGTTCTGTCGGCTTCTCCGCAGGCCCACCGCGCCATCTGCAATATCAGGCAGAAACGTATGGCATGGAAATCGAACTTGTTGTAAACGCCTTTCAGCGCATCACAGTCCTCGCGGTTACATTCCTCGGTGTTCTGACGCTGCCATTCGTAGAGCCTTGCTTTCGCGTCCGGCGCAAAGGGTAGGATATTGGCTATGACATTGCCGTCGGAATCTGTTTCGTATGGAATAGCGACGAGCCTTTCTATTATCTCCGCCCATGCCGCTTCTATGTCGAAAGTCGGCTCCTTGTCGCTCCAAGGCTGTTTGTCCTGATTATTGGGCATGACGAACAGCAGACGGTCGATAAAACCGTTTGATGAGCGGCTGCCCTGTGCCAATTCGTTGAGTATGCCGTTCTGGATAGTTCCTACCACCGAGATAAAGGGGCGGCTGATATAGACCGAGTTCTTTACCCCCTTGCGGTCGGAAAACGACGGATTGGCATTGAACAGCTTTAGCCAGTATTCTTCATCTGAGCCTTTGTTATAGCGGTTGAAATTCTTGAACCATCCCGCAAGTTCGTCATTCCACATGGCTATCCCTCTCAGATTCTGCGAATGGATAAGCAGCATGGCTTCGGGAGTGGCATCGGAAATCAGTAAGCGTTTACATACCGGCGCAACGGGGTGAGGCTCGCTGCGTTCCTTCATGGGCAGTTCACGCTGACGCTCGTATTCCTCACACGCTTTGATGTAGGCACGGGTCGCGGCTCCGTCCAATTCCGTGAACGGTCGTATGGCGAAATTCAGCGGATGCGACTTACACGCTCCGGGTCTGCCGACAAGAGCCATGAACAGAATCGCGCTCTCGTCCCATTTCCCTTTGAGCCGGGCGAAATGGGTGTTGCCAATGCCGAGGCCGACAGTCACAAGCATAGCCCCTGCAAGATAATCCACCGGATAGCCGTAACAGTCGTTAGCCTCCCTGACGATTCTCTGAATCTTCATCGGCAACGCGCCCAGAGGAAAATCTCCACCACGGGCTTTTACACTCATATCAACGGCCTTGCCGAGTACGAGCATCGGGTCAACAGATTTTGATGACTGATTCATAGGCTCAGCTTGATTTTGAGTTGAGGATTGCTGTTACCTCGCTCTGACGGTAGCGGGTGTTACGGTTAACTTTTACGGGCGTTAGTTTACCACGTTTTGTGAGATTCCATACGGAAGTCTCTCCGATGCCGAGTTGGGAGCATACTTCTTTCTTGGTAAGAAGTCGGTCTTCCTCGGCTTTCATGAATAGGGGGAGCAGACGCTCGCGTGTGGCGTCGATTGTGTCTATTACGAGCTGTCTCAGGTCTGCAAGAGGAACACTTACAAGGATATTGGGCGCGGAGGGGTCAGCCTCCGCAGCCTGAAGAAGTGAATAAAGATTCATTTGTGGGGATGTTTGGAATTTGCTGTTTTCCACTCGTTTCACTCGGGGTTGTCCGGCAATGAGTGGCGTATGACGGGAACCCTGTTGTACTGTATCTTCCTTATGATTGAGAAAGACAACAGCGATGGCTGCCGACCTTTATAGGCTGGCATAGACATGGACTGCGCTACCCCTCCACTGCATCGGGATGACACAGCATAGAGGCTATCCACCAATGTTAAGCGGATATACGCAGGGTGCAGTCGCAATTATGCGATGCGTTAAGAAGTGAAATTGGGGGGTGCGAACATTTCGCATTACTCGGGATTGCCCTCTGACTTTATCGGCATTGAAAGTCCACTTATCCGACAGAGTGCGCCGCCACTAAATCCACAAAATCCGGCGCACGACAGTCTTCGACAGTCTACCTCAAGTGTCAAGCCGTCGATGCCGAAGCATGACGATTTCCGAGGATAATCACGGTAAGAAACAGCTCAGTTGCCGTCAGGACTGAGATTTTCGTTCCGTTGAGCAACGCTTCCTTAGTGCGTAGTTGTCGGAACGGCGGGTAATACCGCATACGGCTTTCTCATAATATAGTTGGGGCGTAACGCCCTGAATCGAATGTAACTCACGGCGACATGGCGAAGTCAGAGGCATCATTCCAGTTCAATCATATAGGTTGAATGTGTCGGACAGTCGCTCTTCCGCCGTTTGTTACAATAAAGATACGAAAAATACTTCATATCTCCAAATTGTCACGAGCCTCCTGATGCACTTTCTCTTATTGGACCCCATCAGGCATGGATTCCGAGTGCAAAGTTCATCCTTTTTTCAAGGCTGTGCAATAGTTTTTCGGCTCCAAAACGGGCCGAAATGTTAAAATTCACCCAATCGTGGGCGTTTGAATTGTGATAGGTTCAAAATCGGTCATGAGGTTGTCTCGGCAGAGCCTTCCATTCCATAGAAACGAGGATGGCGGTTTGTCGCTCCGCTAAACCTATTGAAGTGCATAATCGTGTGTCTCTTGAAAATCGCCCGGTTCTCTATTTAGTGAGAGCCATGAGACAAATCATCGCTACTGGGAATCTAATTCCACAAGCAATGCACGAAGCATACAGCAAATCAAATTGCCGGAATACCTTCACAAATTCCCAAACACTCAGTTGTTTCAAAAAGTTCAGTGAGCAGTGAAATTTTTTCTTGTTGTACTCTGACCTAATGGATGCCCTGCCGTTAAATTGTCTTAATGCGTTTGAGGATATGATTGAGCGTGAACGGAGGTGAATTTTCAAAAGCAACTTCCACTCTTGTTGTGCAGATGCTGTGCAAATATTCTTATTTAACTTGATTAATTGCTAAATATCAGACATATTATGTGTTTATATATTAGTCTCAGAAGGATTTATATGCCAAGAACGTAGAGCGATATCTGACTCAGAACTATTTTCAAGATAAGGATTTAAGTGCTATAAGTGTCAGTCTTGTCGAGGCCTTTTATAATGTTTTCGACCATGCAAGGGCGAATGAAAATGCTTTTTCAATCCTGCGCTATGACCGGAACCGGAATATCCTCTCAGTAGCGATTGCAGATTTTGGAATAGGAATAGCAAGATCTGTCCGCAATTTCAACAATGAGATTAAATCGGATGTCGAGGCTATTGAATGGGCTTTGGAAGATCATTCGACAGTGAAATCAACAGCACATAACAAGGGTCTCGGAATGGGCAATATCCTTGCGATTGCTTCTTCTGCAAGAATCCTCAGCGGAAATGGCTTAACTGTCATTATAGCAGACGATAGGAAATCATTTGGAACAACATTCAAGTTCCCCGGAACGTTGATATATTTAGTTGATATATTTAGATGTGGATCTGACATCGTTTGAAGATGTTGAAATCCTGGAATCGTTCAACTGGTAAATTTTATTTATTATGTGTATAATCAATCTTGCCAGCATTTTTTCTCAAACTCCTGATATGCCGCATGCTGGAGCAGTGTTTTATGATAAGGTGAAGGAGGCTTTCTCTAATTCAACAGACGTAGTGGTTGACATGGAGGAAGTAACGGCCCTTCCGTCGATATTTCTCAATGTCTCTATTGGGAAAATAATAGATGAATACGGTATTGACAGACTAAAATCAAGTATGTCATTTTCAAAAATAACTAAAGCACAGGCCCAAAGATTAAAAGAATATCTCGTAAAGTATAAGGCCTGAGATGTAATAAAATAACAATGATGCGTGAGAAAGGATAAGAGTAAATCTATTTCTCACGCATCATTGTTTGTACCCCCGATGAGAATCGAACTCATATCTTAGCTTTAGGAGAGCCACGTTCTATCCATTGAACTACAAGGGCCTGTTTCGGGTGCAAAATTAGGTAATTTAATCGGAATATGCAACAGTTGGGAGTGGGGAGTCAGAGTTTGAAGGGACAAAGGGGATAAGAGAGAACCGGGAGGGGAGGGACTAAGAGGAGGTAAGGGGGTGGAGGAAGGGGTGGGTCAGAATTTGATTGTGAAGCGGGTGAGGTCATCGGGGTCAGTGCGGAGGGAGAATCTGCACCCGTGTTTGTGGAGGACTTCGCTGATAAAGAGGAGGCCGATGCCGTGGCCGTTGGTTTTGGTCGAGAAGAATGGACTGAAGAGTTTACCGGATATTTCGGGAGATATTCCGGGACCGTTGTCTGTTATGACGACAGTGGCGGGTGAGGATGTGGTGGAGACTGTGATTACTCCGTGGTTGCCGATGCTTTCCGCCGAATTCTTGACTATGTTTATAAGCACCTGCTCCATCAGGACCGGGTCGAGCTTCACCGGCAGTTCCTTTTCGCAGAGGTCGAAGCGGAGCGAGATGTCGCGGCCTGCACACAGGCTTTCGAGCATGATGCGGCAACGGCTCACCTCCGCGTTAAGGTCGGTAGCGGTCAGATTTGCCTCCGGAATTTTCACTACGTCGGCAAAGGAGGTGATGAATTCGCTCATTGAACGGCACCGTCCCTCACAGACCTTCATGACTTCGAGTAGGTCGGCATTTTCCTCAGGCTTGTCGCCGAGGAGCATACTTGCAGTCGAAAGCATGGAGTTGACACCGGCCATGGTGTTGTTGACCTCGTGGGCTATGACGCGGATTACCTTCTCATAGCTCTTTTTCTCGGCCTTCATTACTTCGTCGGTCAGTTTCTCGATAAGGATAAAGGGATGAGAGAAGCCCTTATCCATAAACGAGAGGCGTGAGCAGCGGTAAACCATAGAGTCGCTCATACGCACCGTCTCCGTCTGTCCCTGACTGAGTGAGGCGAGAGCCTGTCCGAGCTGCGAGCGGAGGTCGGACAGCGAGAGTCCGGCGAGTGAGCCGCCCTTCCCGATTTCGAGGAAGGAGGCGGCTGTGGGGTTGCCGGACATGATGCGGTTCTCGTTGAGGATGATTATGCCCATTGGCGAGACACCGATGAGGAGGTCGAGGAAATGGTTTTGCTCGCGCATGTGGAGTCGTTCTTCCTTGAGGGCCGTCATCATGCCGTTGAACATGTCGACGATTCTATCGGCGTCGCGCTGATTGACATGCGAGAGCCGGCTGCTGAAATCCTGCGCGCGGAGCAGGTCGACACCGTTGGAGATACTGCGCATGGGCTTCATGACGCTCCGGTAGAAGATTATCATTAGCAGCAGCGCGAGTATCGACGAGAGTCGCGCAACCCAGCTGACAGCGCTGTTTTCATGAACCGAAAGCATGAAGGATGTGACCAGTGATGCTATCAGCAGCAGGATGATAAGGAAGAATATGCGGCTTATCCTCATAGTTTGATTCCGTATTTGTCAAGACGCCGGTAGAGCGACTGGCGGCTTATGCCGAGCATCGCGGCGGCGCGCGAGAGATTGCCTCCGGATTTCGCTATGGCCATCTCGATGTTTGTCCGCTCGGCTGATTCGAGTGTGGTTTTGGCCGCAGCAGCGAATGTGGGAATTTCTCCGGTGTACTGGGCCTGGAAATCGCGCTTGTCGAGGCGGTCGGAGGGGGTGACAAGCAGTGTGCGCTCCACGAAGTTCTTCAGCTCGCGGATGTTGCCGGGATAGGGGAGACCGGAGAGAAATTCAAGTGCGTCGGGGGTGATTTCCGGAAGCTCGCGGCCTACGGTACGGCAGTGGTTGCCGACGATATGGTCGACCAGCAGGGGTATATCTTCCTTGCGCTCTCTGAGCGGGGGAAGAGTGACCGTGATGAGGTTTATGCGGTAGAAAAGGTCCTCGCGGAAGGTGCGTTCACGCACCATGGCCGGGAGGTTTGCATTGGTGGCGCAGACCACACGCACGTCGCTGCGGCGGGGACGGCTGTCGCCAAGCACCTCGAAGGTGTGTTCCTGAAGCACACGCAGCAGTTTCACCTGGCAGTTGAGGTCGAGCTCGCCGATTTCATCGAGAAAGATTGTGCTTCCGTCGGCCACGGCGAAACGCCCCTCGCGGTCAGTGACGGCGCCGGTAAAGGCGCCCTTCTTGTGGCCGAACATCTCGCTTTCGAAGAGCGAGGGGGCGATGCCTCCGAGATTCACCTTGACCATCGGACGCGAGGCGCGGCGGCTGTTGCGGTGGATGGCCTCGGCAATCAGCTCCTTGCCGGTTCCGTTCTCACCCATGATGAGCACGGGTGCGTCAGTGGCAGCGATTCGCTCGATGGTGTCGAGTACATTTAGCAGCACGGGTGAACGGCCGATTATAAACGAGCGGTCGAAAGTGGTTGCCTCAGTGTCCTCCGGACGGGGTGAATTGAGCTCAAGAGCCACTTTTACGCGCTGGAGCAGCGAGGCATTGTCCCAGGGTTTTGTCACGAAGTCAAAAGCGCCTGCATGGATGCCCTCGACGGCAAGGGGTATGTTGCCCCACGCGGTCATGAGTATTACGGGCGTCTCCGGCCGGAACACCTTAATCTGTTTCAGGAGTGTCAGACCCTCTTCGCCGGTAGTGGAGCGGGAATAGTTCATGTCGAGCATGACGAGCTGCGGGGCGGTGGCGCGTATGATGTCCACGGCTTCGCGTGGAGTGGCGGCCTCGGCTGTGGTGTAGCCGTTGCGGGTCAGCAGTAACCTTAGTGACAGCCTTACGGCGTCATCATCATCAACAATGAGTATCATAGTGCAAATTTAAGAAAAAATTACGTTATTACCGTTTCAGAATCGCTTCGATGTCCGCATCTATGCCTTTGTTGGACACAAAATCCCAAAGGGCTACGCTGCGAAGCTGATAATAGTAATTCCAGTAGAGATAGAGCTGGTTGATGTAGGCCTGGCGGCTTTCATCCTTGCTTGTCTGGGAGTCGTTGAGGTCAAGAGTGGAGATTTTGCCGATAAGGAAGGTCTCGACATTGGTGTCGTAGCGGCGCTGGGCTATGGTGTCGGCGCGCAGGGAGATGTCGAGCTGGCGCTGCTGATTGTTGAAACGCTCCACGAGGATGAATATGTCCTGGTCGAAATCCATCTGCTCCTTGCGCAGACGGCTGCGGACCACATCGCGGTTGCTCTCGCTCACCTTCACTTTGCCGCGGCGCTTGCCCCAGTCGACGATGGGGATTTTGAAGCCCACTTCCACAATCTGATTGTCTTTCAGACGGTCGTAGGCGGGGCCGAACTTGTCGGCGGTGCCGGTGTAGCCAATCTGGGCGAAGAGCATGATCTCGCGCTGATTGCCCTTGGCCTTGGCCACCTCATAGTCGGCCTCGAGCTGACGGCGGCGTATGTTTTTTGAGAAACTGTTGTTGGCGTGAGCCTTCTCCAGTACATCGGTATAGCTCACGAGAGTGTAGGGGATGAGGTCGGGCACCACGGGTTCCAGCGTAACATCTTCCTGAATGTCGAGGAAGGCGCGGAGCTGAAACATGTTGGAGCGGTAGCTGATTTCGCAGTCGGTATATTTCGACTTGGCGTTGAGCAGATTGAGCTCGAGCTGGAGAAGGTCGTTTTTGCTGATCTGACCCATGTCTCGCTTGGCTTTGGCCACTTCATAGAGCTTGGTGGCGTTTTCAAGATTCTGTGCGGCGATGTTGACATTCTCCTTGGCCATGAGGAGGGAGAAATAATGGTTGATGGCAGTTAGGGCCACAGTCTCCGTGGCGCTTACGAAGGCGGCTTTGGCCTCGGCATAGCGCACGGGCTCGATGCGGCGGTTCCATTTGATTGTGTTGACTCCGAAAATCGGCTGTGAGAGAGTCAGCGCGACGGGAATCGACATGAAGCGGTTGTATTTCGGATTTTCGAGCTGCTTGAGGAAGTCGAGCGAGGTGTTGAGCGAGAGTGTGCCGCCGGTAAACCAGATGTTCTGTGCAATCGAGACCTCTCCGGTCATCTGCATGTAATTGTTGCGGACGAAGGAGTAGGAACCGTCCTCGTGCTGATAGGCGCTGTAGCTCTTGCGGTAGGAGGGGACAGTGGCGTTGAAGTTGATTTCGGGGAGCAGGTCCGCGCGATATGTGCGGTAGCTCCAATAGGCGGTGCGAAGCTCGTTGAGTGCCACGGCTGCGTCGACGCTGTTGGCGCGGGCAGTGAGGATGGCTTCCTCGAGTGTGATGCGGCGGACAGAATCGGCTTCAGCGGCCGCCGCCACAGTTGTGACGGCGAGCGCTGAGGCGAGTGCCAATTGCTTTATAATTTTCATATTACTACTGAGATTGGGAGGAAAACCGGTGATTATTCGTCTTTGAGCGCCACGGCAGGGGCTATCTTCATCGCGCGGTTGGCGGGGATGACGATGCCGAGGAAAATCATGAGAGCCATGAAGCCCCATGAAATCAGAAGGCAGGCGAAAAATCTGACGGGTTCGAAGAATGTGAAGTGATAGTAGGCGTTGATTTCGAAATGGACAAGTCCGTAGTCAATCAGTGCAGCGAAGGGAGTGACCAGGAGAAGAAGGAGCTCACCCTCGCCGATGACACGGCGGAAGATGTCGCCGCGGCGTGCGCCGTTAGCCTTGCGGATAGCGATTTCCGACGTGCGCTGCTGAGTGCGGAACCAGAAGGTACCGAGCAGTCCGAGGAAAATGTTGAGCGCAAGGAAGGCCGCACCCGTGAAATAGGTTTTCATGTTCTGTACATCGGAGCGCTGATGGACGGCGCGGATATTGTCGAAAGACTGGACGGATGCGATGTAGAAGTTGCCGATACGGAAATGGCTGTCGGCATCCTTCATCAGATTGTCGATGAAATCCTTGTCCATATTTTCGCGGACACGCACCACCATCTCATTGAAAAATGTGTAGTTTTCCTGCGGCATCGCCGACATCATTGATTTACTCCAGTCGGCTGAGGTATAGTCATCATAGCGGGCAGGAAGGTATGATCCTTTCAGTATGGAGGGAACTGAATCTGAAAAGCTGTGGTCATACATTTCTTTGCCGATGAAATCCTTCATAGTTTTAATGCCATATCCTTTTGCCAGAGCGTTATCAGAGATTAGAATTCTGTATGGATCCTTGAGCAATTCGGCAAGTTGTTCCGGGCTTTCGCCGCGGGCTCCGCGGATGCGGAAAACTTTGGGGAAATCCGGAGTCACGTAGCGCCGAAGGACGTTGGTGTGGAAAGTATCAGTCGAGAGTTTGGTATAGCTGTTGGAGCCGTTGTAGAAATAGGCGTTCTGTCCCATTGCCACGCATTCGACCTCAGGACGCTTTTCGAGTCGGTCGAGAAAAGTGAGAATGTCGCTGTTGTATTCCTCCGGACTTCTGTCGGGGATGAAATCGGGAGCCTGCTCCGTGAGTGTGGCGAAGTGAATCAGATAGCAGTGTTCGGTATCGAAGCCCCTGGGCTCGTTGATGATGGATATGCGGACGTAGAGATAGTCCGTGATAAACCACATCACCACGCTTACTATCAGCAGTTCGAGTGCGAGCCACAGATTGCTGCGCCACTCGTTTCGTATCTGTGTCAATAGTTTTCTTTTCATAATAGTCGTGGGGGTGTTATGTCATCTCTTTCCGGAAATGGCGTTGACGATGTTGACGCGTGAGGCCTGCAGCGAGGGGAGGCCAGCGCTGAGGAGGTTGAGCAGGAAGCAGAAGAGCATTGCCCATCCGAATGTCGACCAGTGGAATAGCACGCCGAGACTGAGTCCGGTCGATCCGAGTGATGCGGAACCGTAGCCGGGCATGAATATGCCTCCGCCCCATATAAGTGCGAAAATCACACTCAGAATCAGACCGATGAGACCGGCTATGACGGTTATGATGAGATTCTCGACGAAAATATCGCTGATGATGGATGTGCGGGTGGCACCGAAAGCGCGTCGCACTCCGATTTCCTCGCGGCGTCGCTGCAGGCGGCTATGGGTCATGCTGCTGAGGTTGACGGCGGGGACTATCAGCAGAATGAGATAGACTATCAGACGCGAGCGGCGCGCGGACTCCATGTCGGGACCCTCGTTGGCCCAGGGAGTGGCGGCGTGGACCTCCTGGGTGTAGGGGCGCTCACGGAGGATGAATTTCCAGCCGTCGACCTTGGCTTCGTCGCCGAGTTTGGCGAAAAGTCGCTCGTATTCCTCGCGTATGGCCGGAAAATCCGACGGGTCTTTGGCAAGGATGACAGCGCTGAGACTACCCATGTAGCCACACCATGAGGTTTTTGCCACGTTGGTGGTGGTGAAGGGTATCCATATATTCGCGTAAGCCAGTTTAGCGAGGTTGGTCACGTCTCTGACAACGCCGCAGACGCGGTAGTCGGCATGGTTGATGGAGAAAGTGCGTCCCACGGCGTCGGTCGTGCCGAAAAGTTTCTTTGCGGTGGATTCGGAGATGACGGCTACGGTGATCGCGGAGTCAAAATCGGCTTTGGTGAATGGTTTTCCTTCGATGAAGGTGAAGTCCATGACATTCCAGAAGCCGTTGTCAACACCGAGGGCCTCGGTGCCGAAAGCGGGTTCACCGGGTACGGAGACGGATACAATCTCAGGGTTAACCTGGAAGGCGGTGACGGCCTCGGGCGTTTTCATTTCGTAGAACACGGCCTTGATGGTGTTGAATCCGAGGGCGCCGTTTGATGAGTCGTCGGGACCCCATTGGGTATTTGTTATGGAGCCGCAGCGCTGCACGAGCCAGCGGTCGCGGTTGCTTTCGGGTGCGAATGGAGCCACCTGCACCTCCTGCATCATAACGACAATCATGATGAGGAAGATGGCGAGGGCTGTACCGGCCACGCTGACGGCACTGACCACGGGCTGCTGGCGCATCGACACCCATGCCTGTTTGATATAGTTGATTTTCATTATCTTGGAAGCTGAGTTTTTTGTGTAAGCGTCGGAATCAGAGTACCTGACGGCCGTCGAAGAAGCGGATGATGCGGTCAGTGAGTTTGGCCTGCTCCTCGTTGTGGGTCACCATCATGATTGTGCGGCCGTCGTCCTTGTTGAGCGAGTGGAGGAGTTCCATTACTTCGGCACCCATTTTGGAGTCGAGGTTACCGGTAGGTTCGTCGGCGAGGATGATTTCGGGGTTTCCGACGATTGCACGGGCTATGGCGACGCGCTGGCACTGACCGCCGGAGAGCTGCGAGGGCATGTGGCGCATGCGGTGGCTCAGGCCCACGCGGTCAAGCACTTCCTTCACTCTCTTTGTGCGCTCCGACGAGCTCATTGAGCGGTAGATGAGGGGGAGTTCCACATTGTCCATTACGTTGAGGGAGTTGATGAGGTGGAAGCTCTGGAACACGAAGCCGAGTTTGGCGTTGCGGAAAGCGGCGAGGCGGCTGTCGCTCATTTTGCCGAGGGCCGTGCCGTCGATGCTCACTGTGCCGCTGGTGGGGGTGTCGAGGAGGCCTACGATGTTGAGCAGTGTCGATTTACCACAACCCGACGGGCCCATGACGCTTACAAATTCGCCCTTCTCGATAGCGATATTCACATTCTCAAGTGCGAGAGTCTCGATTTCGTCTGTACGATAAATTTTATTGATACCTTTTAATTCGATAATAGCCATGATATTTTGTATTTTAATGCGTTATTTTATTCGTTTGATTTATATTGAATTAACTTATTCATCGCGGAGGGCGTCGACGGGGTTGATGCGGGAGATTTTGCGGGCGGGGATGTAGATGCCGAGGAGGACACAGAGGAGCATCAGGGCGTAGATGATGAAGGAGACTACCGAGAAATGTGTGATGAAATCGTTAATCCATGTCGGGGTCATCTGCAACATGATGCTTGACGGGGCGTCGCCGAATGAGTAGGCAAGCTGCTCAAGGCCTTCGTCTTTGATGTAGAACCAGTAGACGGCACATCCGATTAGCCATGCCAGCGTGGTGATGATGAAACCTTCGCCGAGCATCTCGCGCACGATGAATCCGCGTGAGGCGCCGAAGGTGCGCATGACGCCTGTCTCCTCGCTGCGCTTGCGGGTCTGAAGGTAGAAGGTACCGACCATGCAGAGAAGGATATTGACGAAGAAGAACAGAGCGATTGACATGGAGATGAAATCATGGTTGTTCATGTCGCGCGACATTTTTTCGTTCTTCATTTCATAGCTCTGGAGGGAATGTGCGTAGATGTCGCCTGAACGGAGTTCTTTGGCAACCACCGGTGAGAAATCCTCGATGAATTTGTTGACGTCGACTCCCGGTTTGAGGCGGATGACGGGTGATATGGATGTGATGTCACCACCTCGGCCGAGGTCGCGTATCTTCCGTGTATTATAGACGATAGGAGTGATGGCGAGATCCGGGCGGTAGATTACGTCGTTGACAACCCCGACGATTCTGCTGAATTTTTCCGGGTTATGGCCCTTGTCATATTCTTCAAGGAAGCGGCCGACGGCTTTTTCGCCGGGGAAGAGGTAGTCGGCGACGCTTTTGGCGACAATCAGATCGCGGCCCGACATAGAGGTCTCTTCATAGACTTTGCCGGTGGCGGCGTCAGTGATGCCGAATGTTTTGAAGAAGTCGGTGCCCGGCCAGAACTGAACGGTGAAATAGTAGCCGGACTCCTCCTCACGCCCCGAGGGAATGGTATTGACGTTAATAGACCCGCTCAGAGGAGAGAGGTCGTTGACGAATGTGGCGGATTCGACACGCGCGTCGGAACGCACACGGTCAAGGATGCGGTTGAGGTGACCTAAGGCAATCTCGCCGCGCTGGTCGGCAGTGAGTCCCTCGGTTTCTGCGTTTTCACCGGCATCGGGTTTCTGTGCGAGGCGGAAGGTGACGAGGCGGTCGAGGTCGTAGCCCGTCGGAATTACCTTTTTATATGTGTCGATTACCACTTCGTCGAGCACCGTCCAGGATATGAGCGCCACGAGACAGAGCTCTACGAAAATCCAGCAGTAGCGTCCGCGACGGGCAAGAATATTTCTGTATATAAGTTTAAGCATGGCGGGGAGAATCAGCGTTTTGAGTTAAGAGATGAGATTATGGGGCGGCGGAGCGACAGACGCACCGGGATATAGGCTGAGAGGAGATTGAGCAGCAGGCAGAGGAGCAGGGCGGCGATGAAGATGAAGGGGGCAAACATCATCTCGGCGCTGATTTCGGCCGGGGCGTCGATACATTCCCATGCGGGGATGATGAGTTTCAGGAGCATATTGCGTCCGAACACTATTATCAGCCATGCGACGATGAAACCGATAAGACCGCCCATGAGAGTGAGGACAAGGTTTTCGAACATCACCTGGCGTGTGAGGCGTCCGCGGGTGGCTCCGAAACTGCGGCGCACACCGATTTCGGCGAGGCGGCGGTCCATCTGTCCTCCTATCATGCCGCTGATGTTGATGGCCGGGATGATGAGGAGCACGAGGAGGGTGATGAGCAGGGGCTTGAGAAATTCAGCCATCGAAAGGTCATCGCCGTTGGTGCGCTGCGAGAGGATGCGCATGGTGTGGCTTATCGGCGCGCTCTGCAGGTTGAGCTCCCAGCCGGTGGAATCGGCCAGGTTGACACGTCGGGCTTTGTCGGTGATTTCGGCGCGGAATTTCTCGGCCTGTGCACGGTCCTTGAACTTGATAGGCACGGAGAAGCTTCCGAGATAGTCGCGTTTGTCGCCTCTTAACGAAGAATTGTCGGCGTTGGAGTAGATTGTATAGGGGCGGAACACATTGGCATACGAAAGATAGGCCACCGGATTGCCGTCGCGGACTATTCCGACGATTCTGTAAGGCTTGTAACTTATGGAAATCTCTTTGCCTACGGCCTGTTCGGGGCTTCCGAACAGACGGTTGGCAACCGAGGTTCCGACGACGATGCTGTTGATGGCAGATTCAGTCTCGGCTTCATTGAACGGACGCCCTGCGACGAATTCATAGGAGTAGAGATTGAAAAAATCTGGGTCTGTGTCGATGATGGAGACTTCGATGTCGCCGCTTTGGTCCGGCGGCTGTATGAAGCCGTTCCGGTGGTTGACAACTGTGGAATATTCGATGTTTTCGGAGTTTTCCACAAATTCACGGTAGAAAGGGATGCCCACAGAGCTTTGGTTCATGCTATGGGTCTTGTCGTTTCGGAGGGTGAGATTGCTGATATAATATGTCGTACTGCGGCCGTATTCCGGATAAAGAGGCGCGAGATGGACATAGTAGATAATCGCAAACACCATCGTGAAGGCTACCGCGAAGGCCACGCCTCCGATGTAGAGCGATGTGAAACCCGGATTGGCACGGGATTCGACCAGAAGCTGTTTCAGTGATGATTTGAACTGCATTTGGAGATTGGATGATAAGGGGGTGGAAAGAGAAAGTTTATTTTACCTTTATGGTGTTGGAATTGTTGAAGCGTTTCATGTCGCTGATGACAACTTTGTCGCCTTTTTCAAGGCCGTTGATTACCTCGACATATTCGAAGTTGCTTTCGCCGAGTTTGACGGTGCGTTTGACGAGCTCGTCGTCGCCGTTGAACACGAAGAGGTCGTAGGAGCCGGGGCCGGTGTAGAATGAGCCGTTCTTGATGCGCTTGACATCTTCCATCACGTCACACATTATATATACGTCGGTTTTCAACCCTGAGCGCAGGCGCTTGTTGGCGTCGTCGTCGAGGCGGACGGTGAAGGATATGACGCCGTTGCGGGAGAGGGGAGTGACGTTGCTTACCATGCCCGGCATGCGCTCGCGCCCCACGCGCACCACTGCTTTAGAGCCCACGCGGATGCGGTCGCCGTAGGAGTCGGCCAGTTCGCCGTCGACCTTGAAGTGGCTGAGGTCGGAAATGATGGCTATTTTCTCGCCCTCGGAAATCTTCTGACCTATCTGGTCGTTGATGAATGTGAGGGTGGCGCGGCGGGGTGCGCGGATCTGCGCGTCGTTGAGGGTGCGGCTCATCTCGCCGAGATTCTTGCCTGCGATGTTGATTTCAAGGTTTTTGACGTTGAGACCGGCGTCGGTGACTTTGTGTTCGTTGGCGAGCTGCTGACGCATCTGTTCCAGCTCGAGTTTGCCGGTGTTGTAGGCGAGTTCGGCCTGCTTTACGCGGTCGCCTGTGCCGGAGCCGAGGCTGTCGAGATAGCGCTCGTTGCGGAGCTCGACTTCAAGACGGTTGACCGCCATTTCCTTCACCTTGACCTGCATGGCGAGGTCACTGACGCGGGTGGAGTTGTTGACTTTCTGCTGTTCGAGCTCATAGCGCTTCATCTCTATCTGGTCCTTTAGCTTGTTTAGCTCGGTCTCGGTGCTCTGGAGGTCGAGGCGGAGGAGGGGAGTACCTATGTCAACGCTGTCGCCTGCCTTGCAGTAGACTTCGACGATGCGGGTGTTGATAGGTGAGTTGATGATTTCTTCAAAGGCCGGGACAACGTTGCCTGAGCCGGTCACTGTGGTTTCGATAGTCCCGCTGTCGACGGTTGCCACCATGAGGTCGTCGCGGCTGATGCTCGTGCGCAGGCTTACCATGAGCACGACGATTATTATCGCCACCGCACCGATGCCAATCAGATAGGGGAGTAGTTTTTTGCGCATCGCTTTCTTGCGCTCGTCGGAGGTTAGTTCTCTATCCATGTATTATAGATGTTAATGTTGTTTTTGATTTCTGCCATTTAAAGTTGCATAAACCGTGCCAAAGTTGTAATGAATTGCAAATCAGTGGTATGATGTTTTGAAGCCTGTCCGAAAACGGACACTTCTGTCCGCTGTGGACAGGGGTGCGTACACACTTTTCAGCCGACTGACGCGATGCTTTAAACCTTTTCGCAGGGATTTTTATTATAATATTATATAAAAACCTCACGTTCATGTCTGCTTCACACCCCATCACATTTGATAAGGCGATACGTTTTCTGCTGGGTGCCGCTATTGTTGTCGGTATTGTCTGGCTCGTCAACAGGCTTAGCAATGTTCTGTTGCCCTTTTTTATCGCGTGTCTTATCTCTTATATACTTGAACCGCTCGTGGAGTTCGGCCTGAAACATCTGCACCTGCGCTGGCGCATAGTCTCGATTTTCGTCACGCTGATTTCTGCGGCTGCACTGCTTTTCGGACTGGCCTATCTGTTTATGCCATCCATAATGAAAGAGATTCATCAGATGGGGGTGATGATTAATGACTATTCGCGCCGGGGCGACACCCTCCCGTTCATACCCAAGGAAATCCACGACTACCTCGTTAACTATTTCAATGAGAGCACGATGAAGGAACTGCTTGAGGGACAGCATTTCGAGACGCTGCTCAACAAGGGCACATCGCTGATTTCGGCCTCCGTAGAGTTTCTGCTCCACACGCTTGAGTGGTTCCTTACGTTTATCTATGTGATTTTCATTCTGCTTGACTATAAGCCGCTTATGAGAGGTTTCGCCCTGCTCGTGCCGCCGAAGTATCGTCCGATTGCCTATAAGGTGGGCAATGACATCAAGGTGAGCATGAATCGTTATTTCCGCGGTCAGGCAGTGTTGGCGCTATGTGCGGCGGTGTTCTACTGCATCGGCTTCTCAATAGTCGGGATTCCGCTCGCAATCGTGCTCGGCATACTGGTGGGTGTGCTCTATATGATACCCTATTTCCAGTATATCACGGTAATACCTGTCGCTTTCGTGTGTCTGATTTCGTCGATGGGCGGTGAGGTCACGTTTTGGGCTGAGTTCAGCAAGTGCCTGCTTGTCTATGTGGTCAGCCAGTGTATCTGCGATTACATGCTGACCCCGAAAATCATGGGTAAGGCCATGGGCCTCAACCCCGCCATCATTCTGCTCTCCCTCTCCGTGTGGGGAACCCTCCTGGGGCTTATAGGCATGATTATCGCCCTTCCGCTGACTACGCTGCTCCTGGCTTACTATGAGGAATACGTCATCAACCGTCATAATGACGACGTCACGACAGATACAATCGTGAACTCGTCTCTCGGAGTCGTCAGCCGCGATGCTGTGAAAAGCACTAAAGCAACCAAAACAGGCAAAACCGGAGAAAAGGATTAGAGAGAGGAGGGAAAGATTAGATGGAAAAGTGTTTATTTCCCTTCATCCGCTTTATCTTTTTATGATAAATCAGACTTGTGTGTAGTCCAAATTTATGCTTAAATAATACCAAAAACAGAATCAGAAAATCCCAAAACAAAATCGGAAATGGCCCGAAACAGGATTAGGAATGGTCCTAAATAGTATCCGAGGTGCTCCAAGTGAGAATCAGAAAAGACCTAAAACCATGTCGGAGATGCACCAAGAGAGAATTAGGAATGACCTAAACAATGTTGGGAATGCCTCTAAAATAGATGTTACGAGCCTTTTCGGAGCCGTTCTTGTTAAAAAATATGATAAAATTGCTGAAAAATTTGCACAGTTCAAAAAAACGTCTTACCTTTGCACACGTCAAAAGGAAATGGCACAGACAACGAGATTAAGAGAAGTCTCAGCGTCATTTCTGGATTGAATAAGGAGAGATGGCAGAGTGGTCGATTGCGGCGGTCTTGAAAACCGTTGAGGGTCACACCTCCGGGGGTTCGAATCCCTCTCTCTCCGCAAATAATCAAGCTATTACCGCTGTAAGTCAAACACTTACGGCGGTAATTGTTTTATACACATACAAAAACACATACAAATTCCGTGGCAATCCACGACCCAGACAAAATCGTCAGTATCATAGAAAATCACGATAAAGAAAGATAGGGTCATGTGATTTAATAGAGGATAATAAAGTTTCTTTACTGAAAGGGTGTCCAAAACGGTAACCTTTTTTAGTTGGCTGCCATCTTATGCCTAATCTGAGAAGACAGGTTGTATGCGTCTGATGCGATAAGTTGAGGTAGCCAACAAAGGGCACTTTTGCCGCAACTGAGTGCCAAAAATAGGTGCCGATTTTATGATATGGACAATCTCTCTTAAAAGATGGGGCTGTTCGGGGTGAATATTCTTTGATTGAGGAAGTTGTGCTCTACTTTTGCAGCGTCGACTCAAAAACAACCCGGCTTCAGGTACCGGAAGCCACAACACTTCCAATCAATGAATATATCAGAACTTTTACATAAGCCTTTGTGGCAAATGACCGGCGAGGAATTCATGTTCCTCTCCAAAACCGCCTCTCAAAACGATGAGGCGGCATCTAACAACACTCCGTCTCAGCCTGCTCCTGAGAAGAAATATGTCTATGGCATTGACGGCATCGCAGAAATATTCGGATGCAGCCGCCCCACGGCATCACGCATCAAGAAGAGCGGCAGAATCAATGCCGCCATACGTCAGATCGGCCGCAAGATAGTTGTGGATGTTGAACTCGCTCTTGCTCTTGTAGGACGCAAAAAGGACATCGGCAAATGAATATGGCAAATGATTCGTCAGTTGGTTTCGTGGCAGAAGTTGAGAGCGGAACCGGATTACAGGCGCCGGATGCTGCGTCTGTGCGCTATGAGCGGATGTGCAACGAGGCACTTCTTGACATCGACAAGGAGGTGCCTCCGCCACCGGTTGCCATTTATATAGGTGATTCTCCGGCTTGCACTTTCGGCAATTTCAGTGCCTCAATCGGCAAGCCGAAGGGCAAGAAGACGTTCAACGTGTCGGCCATGACGGCGGCAGCCATGACCAACAGCACCATCTTGAACTATCGCGGAAATATGCCGTCGAATCAGAACGGCATCCTGTACTTCGACACCGAGCAGAGTACCTATCACGCCTTCCGCGTATTCAAGCGCATTGCCACTCTATCACGCAAGAGTAACGAAGAAGTCAAGGAGCGGATAAAGTATTTCGCCCTGCGAAAGTATTCGGTTGAAGACCGCATCGGCATGATTGACCACAAGATCCGGAATACTCCGGCTGTCGGTCTGGTAGTCATCGACGGCATCCGTGACCTGATGCTTGACATCAACAATCCCCGTGAAGCGACCGTTGTAGTCAATTATTTGATGAAGTGGACAGAGGAATTCAATCTTCATCTTCATACCATAATACACCAGAACAAGGGTGACGAGAACGCGAGAGGGCATATCGGAACCGAAATCAACAACAAGTCTGAGACGGTTCTCCGTGTCGAAAAGGACAAGAACGAGGATTCGATAAGCACTGTCGAGGCGGTCTATATACGGGATGTTTCTTTCCCTTCATTTGCATTTCGTATCAACTCAGAGGCATTGCCGGAAATCATCACTGACTATGTGCCGACAGCCGAGAGCAGAGGCAACGAGGCATGGGATCCGTACCACGACATATCGGAGGACACACACCGCAGTGCTCTCGACTCGGTGTTCACGACCCCGGAAACTCTCCTGCGTCACGGCGAACTGATGGACGCTCTGCGCGAGGCGTACGGCAACGAGGACATCGAACTGAGCGACTACAAGCTCAAGATTCTGATTACCTTCCTCCGCAACAAGCGCATGATCGAGCAGGTTGACAAGGGTAAGAAGAAAGGTAATCCTTACCGCTATCTCCATGACTTCCATTATTGAAAAAGTTAGTTGGATGAAGCGAGCCTATATATACACGCCACCTCACCCAACCAACTTCCGAGAACCGGTAGTAAGCCTCAATTCCACAACTCTGCAAGTTTTGAAATGGAGGGAAACAATATCTATGACCTATTTGATGCGGCAAGATGATTAGAACCGGTTTTAGGAGCTGACGATGCAGCCGGTCAGCTTGCTGAATGAAGGGAGGATTTTAGTAATAAAATTCCGTAGCTTATTATGGCATTTTCAGCCGAAGTCTCCGACATCTCCCGAAAAAGCCATCCGGCATAGAGCCTCCTCCCGGCTCTCTATGGCGATGAATACGGAATTTTATCATAACCAATTTCAATCAAGACAATATGACCACACAATATGCAGTGTGCCACCTGGAGCGTGGCGCAGGCAACGATTCCGGCATGTCCTGCCACATCGAGCGCAAGACCGCAGACGGCAAACCGCACATTCCCGACAACGCTGACGAGGCAAGAACACACCTCAACCGCGAGCTTATAACCTTCCCCGAAGGCGTCACGAACCGTACGAGGGCGATTCAACACCGCCTTGAGACAGCCGGACTGCAACGCAAAATCGGCAAGAACCAGACACGTGCTATTCGAGTGCTTCTGACCGGCACCCATGAGCTGATGATGAAACTTACAGCCGACGGTCGCCTTGATGACTGGTGCCGTGCCAACATCAAGTGGCTGCATGACACCTTCGGCAAGGAAAATCTTGTATCGTGTGTGCTCCACATGGATGAGAAGACGCCCCACCTTCATGCGACGGTTGTTCCCATTGTAACGGCACCCCGAACACGCCGCAAGCGCGAAGGTGAGCAGAAGTACAAGGAGAAGGCCGCGGCTCCGAGGTTGTGTGCCGATGAACTGATGACACGCGGCAAGCTTCGGCAATATCAGGACAAATACGCACTGGCAATGGCCGGATTCGGATTGAAACGCGGTGTCGTGGCGAGCGGAGCCATCCATCAGACCCAGCAGCAATACAACCGTCAGCAGGCACTCGATCTGCAAGCTGACATTGAAAGGCTGACTGCCGAGATTGATGAACTTGCCGCCGAGAAGGAGAGGGTCGAGAAGGGTGCAAAAGACGGCAAGAACCGCATTCTCTCATGGCTCGGAACCGGGGAACTGCCGAAACTGGAGAAGGAAGTTGCCGACAGGGACAGGCAGATTGCCGCATTACAAAAGCAGCTCGCCGAGATGCAGAAGCGGTACGACAATCTGAAAGCCGATTCGCTCCGTGAACACAACTCTTACCAGAAAGAAATCGATGCGGCAACCAAACGAGCTGCCGAATGGGAGACCCGTTATAATGTCGAACACAGCCGATCGAAAGAGCTGCACCGCCTGGCATACCCCGAGCGATATCGTCTGTCATCAGGAGCGGAGCTTATCAGCGGCTGGATTCCCAACCGTATGTACCACAGTCTGTCAATCACGACGCTGTTTCATGGTAATGAATTCAAGAACACCTCTTATAATCTGCCTCAGAATCTTATTGACAAGTACGACAGCGGTGCGTTAACTCTTCATGAATTGGTAAACGAATTGTTTGAGCCGTGGGAGCAGGTCGATGAATCCCAACACAGCCTTCTCGCTGTTGCACTCCAGACCGCCGCCGGAGGAATCCCGGCAACGCATGTCGGCACCGACGCAGGCGGTTCATCTTCCGATTTGCCGTGGAATGATAACGACAAGGATAAATACAAAAGGCCTAAATCCAAAGGTAGAAGATGGTAATTATCTGCAAATTATGAATTTACCATTTCCTCTTTCGCTGCCCCAAAGAACAGATGAGATTGTATTGTCAACGATGGTCGGCATGATGTCAACGTTTTCTCCGAAGACTGTTGCCGAGTTGACGGTGAAAGCTGCGCGGGTCTCGAAGCCCGGCAGCGTCTCTACGGAGTTGAAGCTGAGTTCAGAAAAAGAAAAGTCCATATCTATGCTGAATTTTTAGCAAAGATATGGACGATATGAGTTTAACGAAAAGACTCTATTAAGGTTCTGGATTCATATAGCTATAAAATTGCGGCTCGAGCATTTTTATTAGCTTACCATCTGTAGAAAGTGTATATAGCATAATTGGCTCATTTTCATATTCCATTGTCTCAATGAAAGATTTGAAGCTCTCGCTAACTTTCCATAATTCATATATTGAAGTTAAAATGTATGTGGTTGCAGGGGAATCATCCCAAGAAATTTCCTTCACTTTGGCTGGCATAAATTGTATTGAATCCCAATGTCTATAATCTGAACCAACAAATATTACAATGTCTCCCTCTTTAGCCTCGAGGTGTTCTGCAAGGACGGCCAATGTCGTTTCGCCGATATACTCCATATCCGAAACAACGTGAGAGAATAACATCTTCTCTAATGGGCAAATATAAAAAGTACACATTATAAAATGGAGTCTATGGCTATGGTGTCAACAAGATTGGTTCTGCTATAAATCAGGGTATCGTTATCTATTATCACGGTATCTTCGTAATAATAGATTGTATCTCTCTCGTTAGCATTAGATTTTGCGTTTGAGCAACTAATGATGAAGACAGGAAAAACTAAAAATGTTAAAATTACTGAGAATAATTTCATAACACAAAATTACGCATTTTCAGCGGAATATTAAAGTAATACTTCGAGGTCGTTAACTCGGAAGATGTAGTATTCGCGGATTTTGCGGCACTCACTGGAGGAAAGGCTCTTTACGTTCCTCCAACCGCCGTAGAATGAAACGCAATGAGATGACATTACGTAGTCCAAGGATATCCTCTGTTGACTCCCAAACAAGTCGGTCAAAGGTATTGTCACTGTTCAATGTGTGGTGAGTGGTTGATGCAAGTATATAGAATACTTTGGAAGCCAGCCGGTATTTTCCTTTCGCCATGCGGCTTCTTCAAACCTCAAAAGAACCTCACCCCTATGCTCCACCAAAAATCTAATTGTTTTACCATCCATATCTTAGATGCAAATCTCAGCTGACGGTCACTATCGGCTGACCGAAGAATGAGGAGAGCATAGCGAGAGTGGAGAGTGTGAAATTATGCTGTCCGCTCAGCCATTTGGTGATTTCACATGGACGCTTACCAATTGAACGGGCAAACTCGGCCTTTGACAATCCTTTTTGGGTCATAAGGTCATAAATTCTATTGGACACAGCCATTTCCATGTCCACTTCTTTGCTGATGTGATCTGGTATAGATGACACTATACGATTGTATGCTTCAAAGGCTGTCTTCATATATCAAATGTTTTGTCAGTTTCAATTTCATTCTCGGTAATAGCGATAGTTCCGTCCTTCACTCCCTCTTTGATAAGTTTATCAAAGTTTTGTAGGGTGACTACAAATCCGCGTAGCTCATCATCTTCATCATAAGTCCGCGTTTTCTTGACCCCTCCATTTCCGAGTATAAGTATGCTGTCAGAGAGTCGCAGACAATATAGGCGTAACTTTGATTTTACAACCGGGAGCGCACAGACTCTATCGCTCATCCTTCCTTCCGGTCGGAAGAAACGCTCCAAAGCTCCAAGGTCAGCGATGCTTTCAACAAACTTGGCTATGCGGGCCAAATCTTCATTATAGGTCGCGTCATCCTTAAACCGGTTATAGAAACGAAGATATTCACCCTTATCCTCAGTAATGAACTGAATTGTGTAAAGGGTGCAGTTATGGTCCTTGTTTAGCTGTATAAGTTCTGCCTCGCTCATATGTATTGTCTATTTATCTTAGTAACGGCAAAGTTACGAAAAATGTTTTATTTATAAGTAAACATAGGTAGCTTTTTTGAGTTAAAGTCTCATGATTATCTCCAGAACTTCGTTGAGCTTGTCGGCAGGGAGGCGTTTGATGTACTCGGCGCGGGCATCGAGGTTGCCTCGGATGTGAGCGAGGACGGCGAGGTGTGCATTGACGGAAGCGGTATCACCCTCGAACATTTCAAGATAAGCCTCTTTTGTAGGAAGTGAAAGTCGCGAACGTTCTTCCTCAGTGATGGCGTGATCGAAGACTGTCTCCACACCCAACTGCGTTCCCTCGTTGAGTACGCTCATCTTCTCCCTCTTGCTCTCATCGTCGAACTTGACATACTTCATCATCATGTCGGCGGTGGTGTGCCCGGTGACGGCACGGATATCCTCCGGCGACATGCCTTTGCGCAGACACATAGTTACGAATGTGCGCCGTGCCACATGCGATGTCAGCAGCTCATACTTCGGTCGCACTTCCCGCGTCTTGGTGCGTCCGCTCTGCTTTTCTGTAATCCAGTCTCCTGTCATACCGGCGAGTTTTCCGACCTCTTTCAGATGAGCATTGTATTTCTGATTAGAGATGGTCGGGAAGATACGCGGATCATCTTCATCAGGAGCCTTTGGATATTTGGCAAGTATTCGCAAGGCTTCATTTGCCAAAGCAAATCTTTGGCGATGATTAGTCTTTTTGGCTACGACATCAAGTATATCGCCGTTGATATTCGACCATTTCAGCGCAATAACATCCGAAAATCGGAGACCTGTATAACATGCAAACACAAAGATATCCCTCACTCTGTCAATGGCAGCGCGGGAAGTCGGAAATGTCTGAATTGCCGCAAGTTCTTCTTCACTAAGAGCATACAGATTGATTGTGCTGTCCGATTTAGTCTCGTCGCGGAATCTTTGCGAATACGACTGATATGCCATATTCTTATTATAGCCCCTCTTTGCCGCCCAATTAAAGAATGTTTTGATATCCTTCATGGACTTATAGCAATAGTTGTTCGATAACCCCTTGTTAATCAGAAATAATTCAAACCGCGCAAGCAAATCATCGTTGACATCCTCAAAATACAGGGTTGCTTTAAACTCGCTTAGATGCCGTAGCATGGTCTTGTGTTTAGTCAGCGTCCCTTTCGTCCACTGAGCCGTAGCCGGAGATGTCTTAAGTTCATTTTCCCTTTCATCAATCAGAAGTTGATAGACTTGGGCAACCGTCAGCCTTGTTGATTTCTCCTCATTGAGTATCCGCTTTAGCTCATCCCGGACTGTTGTGGGTGTGACTTCTTCCTCTCGAAGTTCGAGTTGGGCGAAAGCATCATCAACTGCAGATGCAATTTTCACAAGACGCTGGTTGATATCCGTCGCCGAAACATCATCGGAATTGAAATTATTGCGCTTCACCCTCTGAGCCTTTTCATCCCATTTTGCGAGGGCAATACGGTATCCGGAATAATACCATATACGTTTACCGCCAAAGGTAATGTCGGCGTTGATGGGCAGCTCTTCGGGGAGATTGCCGTTTTTATCCTTGCGCTTTTCCAATCGGAAGCTGACGCGATGCTTGTACTTATCCATGAGAGAGAGATTTTTTGTATGAGACGATGATACTCTGATTTTCACATACAAAATTACATACAAAAATCGGTTTAATCAAGGAAATTCAAAGATGTTTTATTTTGCGTCAAATCTAAATACCACGCTAATTATTAGACTATTACATTAACATTCTTTACTTGTGTGATTTTTTATTTTACAATAGTTTCATATCCCTCTCTCTCCGCTGAACTAACCGGACAATACCGGACAGTAAGCAGACAAGT
>DXXM01000041.1 GCA_019416285.1 Bacteroidales bacterium | reverse complement strand
ACGTATAAGTCATGAAGATATTTTACAATAAATAAATTTGATTACTCACTTATAATAACATTTTTATATAAAACATTTAAAATCTAATTTTATTTTCAGCTTCTATACTATACTCTGTATTCAAGCATCCAATCTTCTTCAAATTTGTCAAAAATATCTTCCCCCCTACTTATAACATTACATATAAATCATTCAATTGTAATTAATCATTCTCCTTGTATAATGATATGTTTCCAAAAAAATTCATACATATTAGTAAACCCACATTTGAACTATTTTTTTGCACTTTATTCTTGGACTTACATACAAAAAAGCAGGAGTGACTACGAGATTCAGTCACTCCTGCCAGGATTATCAATATTTCTATTATCCTCTGAGGATGTTATCGAGAGTCCAAACAGATTATTTCACGATAACCTTTGTGGCCACTGTGCGACCGGAGGCGAGGGTGTCGACCTTGATGAGAACGCCCTTGGCATCGGAGCTGACGCGGATACCCTGAGTGTTGTAATAGACAGTCGAGACGATTTCAGAATCAACAGCAGTGTCGACAATCGAAGAGGTCGAACCTCCGACAGTCACGGCTTCACCGAGACCACCCATTTCGTTGGCTGCACGCACTGAATAGACGCCCTCGTCGGCACGGCTTGTCTGAGTGTCGAACTTAGGTTCGGTGGTGAAGGCAATCACCTTGCCATCCTTGCAGACAGCCCAGCATGAAACGTAGTCACTGTCGTCCCACGAGAGAACACCATTCTCAAGAGCTACATTTGCAGGAGCCGGAGCCTGCTCGGTAAAGCTTGCAGGATCCCAGTCGTCATTTGACCCCATCACAGCCTCATAGCTCATAGCTTCGGCCTCAGCCTTGGTGAGAACAGGATTGTTTTCGTGTGTATCGGCAAAGATAGTCTTGCGCTGGCTGAGGTCAATCACTGTGCCGGTAGAAGTCATGGAATTATACTCGGCAAAACGTGCGGGCCAACCGCCGCTCATCTCATTCCAGCCGATAGCGGAAGGCTTGACAGTCATCTTGGTGTCAATATAGATGGCAGTCGGAGTTCCCTTGCCCCACGGACGGCCGAGAGTGTAGTTTCCATCTATGTCATCTTTCTCGCCTACAATCTCGCAATCCTTGAATACATAACCATATTTTCTGGGGTTGGAAGGCACGGCAAGATAGCCACCCTTCTCACACATCTGGAGAGTGACAGCGTTGTAGTAGACATCGCCCTTGCCGCAGAGGAAGTCGGTACGGCCACGGAGGACACCGCCTTCGAAATAGAAGCGGCCCTGCTCATTGTTTGACACGTATGTATCCTGATAAGCCCAGAGGCAGACATCTTTCATCATGGTCTTGTTCGATCCGTCGTTGAGAACGATATCACGACCGCGGGCATCGCCCATAGAGCTCTTCATGGTGAGGTTTTGGAAATAGGTGTTGGTAGCGCCGTTGTCAAGACGAAGCACATCGCCCTTGCCTATACCTTCAAGAAGGTTGGCGGTTCCGAAACCGTTATTACCTTCGCCGGTGGGAACAGTGTTGGTGATGACCACGCCATCCATGCTTTCGCCGATGAACGAGATATTGGGAGTGTTGACATAAGTGGTCGGGTCAGGATAAGCCTTTCCGTCACTGCCCACTTTAGTTGCGGTAGCGCTCGCCGGGAGACGATAGAAACCGTCGTGGATGAAGATACGGAAACGCTTTGTCTTATCCTCGCGTGCACCGGCAGCCTTGATAGCGGCAACGAGTTCATCAGCTGTACGGACCTCGGCGTCGAAGAGTGTCTTGACAACAGCCGGACGTGTCTTGGTCGTGAAATTGATGGTGATTGCTTCTTTGATGGCATTGTCGGTAAGGTCCATCACGCTATTTGCGGGAAGCGAGAATGTGTATTTTGTAGCGTAGGCAAGATTCTTGTACTGGAAGAGAATTGTCTTACCGGTTACAGAGGGAGTCAGTTCGAGATTGCCGATAGTGGCTTTCGCACCTTCACTGACTTTCACCTTCTCGTCAAAAGTAAGCACAATCTTACCATTGATCGAGGCAGTCGCCGAACCCTCTTCGGGAACGAATGAAACAAGCACGGGAGCAGTTCCGTCGTCAATCAGCTTGGCGGTACCGAGAATGTATGTCGCACCGATGCAAGCACCATCGTTATTCGATTTAGTACCGTCGATGTCAGACGATTTGTCGGCAATCCAGCGGAGATAAACCGACTTCTGATTGTTTGCGGCAGCAGGCAGGGCAAACTCACCGTCTGTCCAGTTCTTTGTACCCTGCATGAAGATAGTACCTACGGTCTCCCAGTTTTCGCCGTCAAGAGAATACTGCACATTGTATTTCTGATATGCGTTGTAGTTATAGACCATAGCGGTGATTACCTTAAGCTCAGTGAAGGCCTCGGCATTGACCATAGTCTGCCAATAGTAGTTTCCAAGGCCGTCAGTGCGCCAGTTCACACCACCGGGACGACCCTCGTAACCACCGGCCGATGCGCTCTTGTCGAGCCAGCCCTGTGAGTCGCCGTCGGCATTGCGGAGCACGAGTGCCGCAGCATCATTGTCGGGAGCGGCAAAATCAGCTACGCGTCCGTTATTACCTGCGCGGACAAAGTCCCAACCGGCCACGAAGTCGGTAGCGGAATAAACAGCTGTGAATGATTTGTCGGTATCCATGACGAACTGGATTTCGCTCGATGACTGACCGTCGTTCCAGTTGGTGAAAGTAAGAATCGGATTGCTGCTTGCGGCGAGGGTCACAGTAGTTCCCTCTTCATACATATTTTTGCCGTCGACCACTTCGGGGGCTGGAGTCGGAGTGACCATATAGAGGTTTGCACCGCCTTCAACCTTATAGTCAAGTGCGAATGTGCGAAGCTGCTCGAAGTTTGCAATAACTTCTGCATTTTCATTTACTGTATATGTAAACGAAGGAGCAGTCGAGAGTTCCTTGCCTGTGCCGTCTGTCCAATTGATGAATTTATAACCAAAGTTGCGGGCGGCAGTCAGAACAACCTCCGTGCCGGCTTCATATTCCGAAGCTCCGGGATAAGCCGTCACATTTCCGGCAGACTCGATATTTTGGGAAACTTTGAGTGTGAATTTCTCCACTGCCTCGACGGTACCGTTGAGGATACCGTTGATATGAACGTCTGAAACAAGAAGACCTTTGTTTGTTGCGTAACCGTTGTTCATGACGAGGTTGAAACCATCGCCTGAAGTGAGGGCTTTCTGCTGGTCGGGAGTGAGGGTGTATTCAAACTTGACCGTATAGGAATCAAGAGAGCCAAACTTATCATCTGCCTGAGTCTTGTTATTGCGGTGAGGAGTAATCGAAGCGAAATCAATTGACTCGCCGCCGGTGACTTCACCACGTACAGTGACATCGTTACCTGCGCCGTCAGTACCGTCACGACCGATGTAGAAACTTACACTCACAGGAGTGAATGAAAGGCCCTTGGCCGGTTTCACAGTCCATTTAAGAATGTCGGAGGCACCATTACCCGACGCTATATCCACAAACTTGATATCGGGGCATACAGTTGTGCTGACAACTTTCTTGAACGAGCAGACACCTATGTCGAAGTTGGCTATCGAGAACGCACCTTCAGGGGCGGACACGACATCTTCCATATAGTTGGCGGAATTGAACGCCCAAACGACAGATGCCTCCTGATCATTGAATGTTGTTCCGCTAAGATCTTTAGGTACGAAGGGAAGCATGACCTGGATATAACGGTAGTAGGAACCGTCGCCAATCACGAGGTCGACAAACTCGGCCTTGCTCTGGCAGGTGAAAGAGGGAGATTTCGTACCGTCGCCGACAACAATACCATCGACAGTAGTAGTGCTCGGAGCACCATAAGCCTCCATCGAGACTACGGCACCCTTGCAGGAAGGAACCTTGAAGGTGGTGCCGGAGTTCATCTGAGCCCAGTCGCTCCAGCCGCCATTAGCAATCTTGCCACCGTTGTTAGTGTCGAAATCGAGCTTCACATCGATGACTTCGGTACCGATTGTGGCCTGGGTAACCCAAAAGCCCGTCACATTCTGGAATCCGACTGTCGGCGCGCCGTTCTGACGCTGGAAATCCCACCGGAGTGTCACAGGCTCGGTGCGGTCGGCGAGAGTGACGGTATTGTCGACAAAGACCGGAGTCAGCGCGAGAGGAGCAGTCACGGTCACAATCTCGCCAATCTGATATGTTTTCGAGCCGTCGGTCCAACCGGTGAGAGTCTTGCCGTCGGCATAGAGGGTGAAGTTGGCGGGGATTGTGAAAGTCTTGCCTGCCTCTACTTTCATAGCAGCGGGAAGCACTCCGGCATCAGGATAATTGCCGAAACCGAAAGAAACCTCATAGTCCTCGGCGATTTCAGAGGGGTCGATTTTTTCAACGGCCACATACGGAGTGTAGCTGCCGCCGGAAATTGTAAGAGTAGTCGCATCACCTTTATATATAGCGGACGCGATGTTGGCTTCTTTGTTCTGATGATAGCATGCGCCGGTGTTGGTGTTGAAAGTAGCCACAGTCTCGCCCTTATCGTTCTTGACGGTGACATCACCGCCCCAGGCACAGGTGCCCATAGAGACTTTCACCGGGCCGTCGACCTTTACGGTCGAGCTGAAATTGCCCCAGCCATGTTCGTCAGAGTGATATTTTCCGGATAAGGTAATCGCGGAAGAGGCATCGTCGGCCACTACACGGGTCGCAGTGCCGTCGGCGGCAATGGCGACTCCAAAAGTGGTGGATGATTTACTCGAAATTTCTGCTTCGGTCAGCAGATTTCCGTTAGTCAAATCAATCTTTATGTCCCTGAATTCACCTTTTGCCGACTGATAGCCGAGCAAACAGGCAAGAACAAGGACAAGATTCCAGATTCTTTTTGTCATGAGTAGAAATTTGTAATGATTGGTATTAAATTTATTGATAATTAAATAATGTGCCGAAAAGGGGTCTACTTATTGTCAGATTAACCTAAAAATAGCAAGAGACAACAATTTCCATCATTGCAAAGCTACGACTTAATTCGCTAATTTACAAGCATTGAGAACCATTATTTAACTTAAGAGCAAAAAAAGCGGCCTCCACGCCTGAATGAGCGCGGAGGCCGTAATTGGGTATTTTAAATACTTATGAGTTATGCGGGGGCGATAATTACATCATGCCGCCCATGCCACCCATGCCGGGAGCGGGCATTGCGGGTGCAGGATTGTCCTCTTTCTTGTCGGCGATGACGCAGGAAGTGGTGAGGAACATTCCGGCAATCGAAGCGGCGTTTTCAAGAGCCACACGGGTAACCTTGGCAGGATCGATGACGCCGGCTGCGAGGAGGTTCTCGTAGTTGCCGGTGCGGGCGTTGTAGCCGAAGTCGGCGTTGCCGTCCTTCACCTTCTGAACCACAACGGCACCTTCCTCACCTGCGTTGGCCACAATCTGACGGAGGGGCTCCTCGATGGCGCGGAGCACGATGTTGATACCGGTAGTCTCGTCGTCGTTGGCGCCCTTGAGGTTTTCGAGCGATTTCACGCAGCGGATGTAAGCCACACCGCCGCCGGGGACGATACCCTCTGCAATAGCCGCACGGGTTGCGGAAAGAGCGTCGTCAACGCGGTCTTTCTTCTCCTTCATCTCAACCTCGCTGGGAGCGCCGATGTGGAGCACTGCCACACCGCCGGCGAGCTTGGCGAGACGCTCCTGGAGTTTCTCGCGGTCATAGTCGCTGGTGGTCTGCTCGATCTGAGTCTTGATCATGGCTACGCGGGCTGCGATAGCGTCCTTGTTGCCAGCACCGTTGACGATGGTGGTGTTTTCCTTATTGACGGTGATTTTCTCAGCGCGGCCGGGCGGGTCGACAGTGGCGGTTGCGGGCTGCATGCCCTCCTCTTCGAAAAAAACCACACCGCCGGTGAGCACTGCGATGTCCTCAAGCATCTCCTTGCGGCGGTCGCCGAAGCCGGGAGCCTTGACTGCGCAGACTTTCAGAGAACCGCGGAGACGGTTGACAACGAGAGTTGCGAGAGCTTCCTGGTCGACATCCTCGGAGATGATGAGCAGACCGCGGCCGGACTGTGCGGTAGCCTCGAGAACGGGGAGAATATCCTTGATGTTTGAAATCTTCTTGTCGTAGATGAGGATGTAGGGGCTTTCCATCACACACTCCATCTTCTCGGTATTGGTCACGAAGTAGGGCGAGATGTAACCGCGGTCAAACTGCATACCCTCGACGATATCGACAGTGGTTTCAGTTCCCTTGGCCTCATCGACGGTGATAACACCTTCTTTCTTCACCTTCTTCATAGCCTCGGCGATGAGACGGCCGATAGCCTCGTCATTGTTAGCTGAGATGCGGGCCACGTCTTCGATTTTCTTGAAATCGTCGCCCACTTCCTCGCTCTGAGCCTTGATGCCTTCGACAACGACAGCCACGGCACGGTCGATACCGCGCTTGATGTCCATCGGGTTGGCACCGGCGGCCACGTTCTTGAGACCGACGTTGATGATGGCCTGTGCGAGTACGGTTGCGGTGGTTGTGCCGTCGCCTGCATCGTCACCGGTCTTGGAAGCCACTTCCTTCACGAGCTGTGCGCCCATGTTCTGGAAAGCATCCTCGAGCTCAACCTCGCGTGCCACACTGACACCGTCCTTGGTGATGTGGGGAGCGCCGAATTTCTTCTCGATAATCACGTTGCGGCCTTTAGGACCGAGCGTAACCTTAACGGCGTCGGCGAGAGCGTCGACACCCTTTTTGAGCTCTTCACGAGCCTTTATATCGAATTTAATTTCTTTTGCCATTTTTCCTTTGTATTAATAGGTTTTGAATCTCAAAAATATCACTTCTCGATTACAGCGAGGATGTCGCTCTGACGCATGATGAGATATTTTGTGCCGTCAAGCTCCACTTCCGAGCCGGCATATTTGCCAAAGAGCACTTCATCACCGGTTTTAACGACCATTTCTTCATCCTTGGTGCCGTTGCCGGTGGCTACGACTGTGCCGCGAAGAGGTTTTTCCTTTGCCGTGTCGGGAATGATGATACCTGCTGCTGTCACTTCCTCGACGGGAGTGGGAGTGATCAGCACTCTATCAGCTAATGGCTTGATATTCATAACTGTCTTGATTAGAATTTAGTTGATTATATTGAATTTTTTATTTTTCGGAGTTGGTTCCGTTTCATGATATCGCACAAACCGTGCCAGAGGCCATACGTGTCAGTGACGACTGACAAAATGGCAATTTCATGGTTGAAGTGTTCGCTCATGGCTGACCGCAGAGAGCCTCAGCCCTCCCGTGTCGGTATTTAAAACGGTCGCAGAGGGGATATTGTTCACCCACAAAGGTTTATTAACCTCTCTCACGCCTTCCGCAAGCCGGATTCGATAGCGGAGCGGGATTCCTCCATGAGCCTTGTGAGGTCATGACCGTCGGCTGAGGGGTAGACAGGCTTGTGGATTGTCAGGCAGATATGTCCCGGGACGGGGAGTTTTTTGAAACGCGGCATCACGTCGAAGGCGCCGTCGATTGTCAGCGGCACAACCGGGAGATTGAACTCGACCGCCAGGCGGTAGGCTCCGCGCTTGAAGGCACGCATCTTGCCGTCCCAGGTGCGTGCGCCCTCGGGAAAAACCACGAGCGACATTCCGCCGCTCAACTGACGCTCGGCATGCTCCATGGTGTGACGTGTGGCCGAAGCGGAGGAATTGTCCACAAAAATCTGTCCGGCCCAGCGGCAGGCCCAGCCAACGAAGGGAATCTTGCGGAGACTCTGCTTCATCATCCACCGGAAATTATGGCCGAGATAGCCGTAGATGGTAAAAATATCGTAGGCACTCTGATGGTTGGCCACGAACACATAGCTGACCTTCGGATCGATGTTCTCACGCCCTCTCACCGTCACTCTGACGAAAGCAAGCCAGCAGAAAAGCCTGGACCACAGAATTTCGGGATAATATCCCCACCAGCGTCCGAAACCGAGCGCCGAACCGACGACAGTCACGACAGCAGTGATGATGGTGGCGACCACAATGAGGGGACACATCACGAAAATCTGATAAATGCGGTAGAGTATAAGCATGAGCGGGGAGACAGTTGAATTTTATTTGGAATCTGCGGCTGAAAAAAACCTCACAAAAATACGATTAATTCGCAATAATTTCAAAAAATGTGCAATTTATCTTAGAGGAACTCCGGGGCGGATGCCGAAAAGGATGGCGGAGAGCCGCGTAGTCCGATATGCTATAATATATTAATAGGTGGAGTGGCGCGAAACCGAAACGTTAAACAATCTTTCGCTCAGTTAAAGAAATTTTTCTTTAATTCTTGTAAAGCCCGATGATTTGACGTAACTTTGCACTATCAAGCACGCTGACACGGGCATAAGCCGCGGAAGCCGATAGGTTCTACGGTCGGAAAGCCGTTTTTCCATAGCATCAATTTCATAAATTCAATCTAATAATTTCTAATTTCATTTCCAAACTACTATGTGGTTAACATGCTCATCTATAGGAAGGAAGTTCGTGATGGCACTCACGGGCATTTGCCTTGTCCTATTTGTCACGTTTCACTGTCTGATGAACGGAGTGGCTATCTTCTCGCCCGAGGGCTACAATGCCGTGTGTGCATTTCTCGGAGCTAACTGGTATGCGCTCGTCGCTTCAATCGGACTGGCTGTGCTCTTCATCATCCACATCTTCTATGCAGTGTGGCTGACGATCCAAAACCGCAAGGCCCGCGGCAACGACCGCTATGCCGTGGTTTCCAAACCCGCTCAGGTTGAATGGGCATCGCAGAACATGCTCGTGCTCGGTATCGTAATCTTCGCCTTCCTCGTGGTCCACATGATTCAGTTCTGGGCCAAGATGCAGCTGGCTGAAGTAATGGGCAACCATTTCCCCGATCCCCAGGACGGCATCTACTTCATCAATGAGGCCTTCAAGCTCGTGTGGACTCCCATCGTCTACATCATCGGCTTCATCGCTCTCTGGTTCCACATGAACCACGGCTTCTGGTCTATGTTCCAAAGCTGCGGATGGAACAACGACACCTGGCTCCCCCGCCTCAAGACCATCGGTTGCTGGTGGACAACCATCGTAGTCCTTCTCTTCATCGCTGAAGCTATCGTGTTCACAGTCCGTGCCCATAGCGTCGGATGTTTTTAATCTCATTGTAAACAATACCACATCACAGATATGGCAGACATCAAGAACATAGAGGGTATGATTGACTCTACCCCTATCATGAAGGATTACGCAGACATCGAATCCTCCAAGCTTCCTGAATATCAGATTGATTCAAAGATACCCGAAGGTCCTCTCGCCCAGAAGTGGACCAACTACAAGGCTCATCAGAAACTTGTCAACCCGGCAAACAAGCGTAACCTCGACGTAATCGTCGTCGGAACAGGTCTCGCCGGTGCATCCGCAGCCTCAACCCTCGGTGAGCTCGGCTTTAACGTGCTCAACTTCTGCATCCAGGACTCGCCGCGCCGCGCTCACTCTATCGCAGCACAGGGCGGTATCAACGCAGCCAAGGACTATCAGAACGACGGTGACTCCATCTATCGCCTCTTCTACGACACTATCAAGGGCGGTGACTTCCGTTCACGCGAAGCCAACGTGTATCGTCTCGCCGAGGTGTCAAACAATATCATCGACCAGTGCGTGGCACAGGGCGTTCCCTTCGCACGCGAATACGGCGGCCTCCTCGCCAACCGTTCATTCGGTGGCGCACAGGTGTCGCGTACATTCTACGCCAAGGGTCAGACCGGCCAGCAGCTTCTTCTCGGCGCATACGCTTCGCTCAACCGTCAGATCAAGAAGGGCACAGTGAAGTCGTTCAACCGCCGCGAGATGCTCGACGTGGTCATCATCGACGGCCGCGCACGCGGTATCATCGTCCGCAACCTCATCACAGGTGAAATCGAGCGTTACGCAGCCCACGCTGTCGTGCTCGCAACCGGTGGCTACGGGCGCGCCTTCTTCCTTTCGACCAACGCCATGGGCTGTAACGGCTCCGCTGCAATCCAGGCCTTCAAGAAGGGTGCCTACCTCGCCAATCTCGCCTTCACTCAGATTCACCCGACCTGTATCCCCGTCCACGGCGAGGACCAGTCGAAGCTCACCCTCATGAGCGAATCGCTCCGTAACGACGGCCGCATCTGGGTGCCCAAGAAAAAAGAGGACGCCGAGGCTATCCGCGCAGGCAAGAAAAAACCTACCGACATCCCCGACGAGGACCGCGACTTCTACCTCGAGCGCCGCTACCCCGCTTTCGGTAACCTCTGCCCCCGCGACATCGCCAGCCGCGCTGCCAAGGAGCGCTGCGACGCAGGCTACGGTGTAGGTACCGGCAACGCCGTATATCTCGACTTCAAGTATGCCATCAACCGTCTTGGCGAAAACGTTGTCCGCGACCGCTACGGCAACCTCTTCGATATGTATCAGATGATTTCCGATGACAATCCCTACGAGACTCCTATGATGATCTTCCCCGCCAGCCACTACACCATGGGCGGTATCTGGGTCGACTACGAGCTTCAGACTTCAATCAAGGGCCTCTTCGCCATCGGTGAATGTAACTTCTCCGACCACGGTGCCAACCGCCTCGGCGCATCTGCTCTCATGCAGGGTCTCGCCGACGGCTACTTCGTGCTCCCCTACACAATGCAGAACTACCTCAGCGACCAGATCAAAGTGCCTCACTTCACCACTGACGCCAAGGAATTCGACGAGGCAGAGAAGGCCGTGCGTGCCCGCATCGACAAGCTAATGTCAATCAAGGGTACCAAGTCGCCCGACCAGATTCACAAGCGCCTCGGCCACGTGATGTGGAACCTCGTAGGTATGGGCCGCACACTCCAGGGTCTTGTCAAGGCTCTCGACGAAATCGAGGAAGTACGCAAGGAATTCTACAGCGACCTCCGCGTGGTTGGCCGTGCCGACGACCTCAACACCGAGCTCGAAAAGGCTCTCCGTCTCGAGGATTTCCTCGTAATTGCCAAGATGATGGCCATCGACGCCCTCAACCGCAACGAATCCTGCGGCGCTCACTTCCGCGAGGAATATCAGCTTGCCGACGGCGAGGCTGCCCGCAACGACAAGGACTACATGTATGTGTCCTGCTGGAAGTACACAGGCGACAACGAAAAGCCCGTTCTCCTCAAGGAGCCCCTTAACTACACAGAGATCAAGGTTCAAACACGTAACTACAAATCATAAGAAAATTTCGAAGAAAAATGGAACATACTATAAATGTAAACCTCAAGATTTGGCGTCAACGTGGCCCCAAAGAACCGGGTTCATTCCAGACTTATCGTGTCGAGAATGTCTCCACCGGAAGCTCATTCCTCGAGATGCTCGACATGCTCAACCAGCAGCTCATCGACCGCAACGAAGAGCCTGTCGTGTTCGACAGCGACTGCCGCGAAGGTATCTGCGGTATGTGTTCGCTCTATGTCAACGGCCATCCCCACGGACCCGTACAGGGCATCACTACCTGTCAGCTCCACATGCGTAAGTTCAACAATGAGGACACCATCACTATCGAGCCCTGGCGCTCGGCCGCTTTCCCCGTGATTCGTGACCTCATGGTCAACCGCAACGCTTTCGACCAGATTCAGCAGGCCGGCGGCTACGTGTCGTTCAACTGCGGCGGCGCGCCTGACGCAAACTCGCTACCCATCTCCAAGGAGGTTGCCGACGTTGCCATGGACTCCGCCACCTGTATCGGCTGCGGCGCTTGCGTGGCTGCCTGCAAAAACGGTTCAGCAATGCTCTTCGTCAGTGCCAAGGTCAGCCAGTTCGCCCTTCTTCCCCAGGGCCAGGTGGAGCGCGCACGCCGCGCACGCGCCATGGTCAGCAAGATGGACGAGCTCGGATTCGGCAACTGCACCAACACCGGTGCCTGCGCCGCCGAATGTCCGAAGAACGTGCCTCTGAGCAATATCGCCCGCCTCAATCGTGAGTATATCAAGGCTAAGTTTGCAGATTAAGCTCACAGACTGTTTATAGACACAGATACCCGACACCGCTCCGGATGATTTTCCGGAGCGGTGTTAATTTTATATGTTGCAAAACACAAAATCCGTTAATTTAGTTAAAATACCATCATGCGCCGAACTTTCCGGGAGGAAAACCATTGTATATTGTGACGGCCGAATATTGTCGGTCTGACAATATGCCCTTCCAGGCATTAATTCTTCAAGTCTGCATCAACAAACCCTATAACATAAAAATACTATATTCCCCTTTTACACATAACTATCATACACTAATCTACAACAGTCCTTTCAGCGGACGGCACCCCCGGCCGCACTCTCTTCACACATCCAGATTTCATTCTGACCCTGACATTGCCGGACGCAGGCAGTGTGGTTGAACCGCACCTGACTGTTACAAAACTTATTACAGAATACAATCCGTTGTAACAATTTTGTAATCAAAATTTCATATCTGCATTCAATTGATTTCGAGCAATTTAATATATTTTGTAACAACTTTGTCATTGAATTAACATATTTTCACGTTAAAAATGTTGACAACTGCGCGTTTTGGTTGTAATTTTGAACTGTCAAATAAAAACAGCCCCTCGTGGGACTTGACGCCTAATAACAGAATAACAATCTTCTCAATAACGTTCAACTCTCTAAAATATATAATTATGGGAACTCAGGAATTTCAGAACAAGCTTATGAGCCTCCAGGACAACCTCCTCAACTTCGCCTACATGCTCACCTCCAACCGGGACAATGCTTATGATCTGCTCCAGGACACCACCCTGAAGGCCCTTGATAATGAAAGCAAGTATGTTGACAACACCAACTTCAAAGGCTGGGTGTTCACCATCATGCGCAACATCTTTATCAACAACTACCGCCGTGTTGTCCGCTCGGCAACCGTCATCGATCAGACCGAGGATCTCTACCACCTCAATCTTTCACAGGATTCAGGTCTTGAGACACCGGAAGGATCTTTCGGCGCCAACGAAATCTCCGACGCAATCAACGCTTTCCCCGACGAATACCGCATCCCCTTCTCGATGCACGTAGCCGGCTACAAGAACAACGAGATTGCCGAAAAGATGAACCTCCCGCTCGGAACCGTGAAGAGCCGCATCTTCTTTGCGCGCAAAAAACTTCAGACCCGTTTCGCGGACTATCGCTGACACCCCCTCAGCGCCAATGTTATTAGAGAGAATCGCCCTTCTTACATTAAGACCTCCAATTCCCCCAGACATTTCCAAACACATTATACTACCCGACAATATTATCCGGCCAGGAGCCGGCGTCAAAAAAACTATTTTGTAGAGATTAATTTTTTCATGTTTCAACTTCAATAGCAAAAGTTTCCGAGACGGAAGAATATGCTAAGGTAACAAAGATTGTTTTAGGAAACCCCCAGGCTGCTCCGGCAGTCATGCTGATAAATCGAACTGGTTAAATAATAAAAGATAAATGCAATTTTTTTACAGCTAAATTTTCATGTTAAGATATTAACAATCTAACTATCGAACTAATTACACACACTACTCATACGGAGCGCCTGCGAAGCTGATTCGCGGGCGCTTCACATTTGTCATGGCTTGAGACATTCCATTCTGCAGCCCCATTTCACTCCCGACTCCCTTCCCCAGCGTTGCCACCGCCGTCGGCGCAGGGGCAAAAATAAACCGGGTCATGGACTCCATGACCCGGGCGGTTATAAGGGGGGAATATGAATTTCGCGCGGTAGATTATTTCCGTAGCGGTGGATTATTTCGAGGAATCAACCTTGTTGTAGCGGGCGTTGAGACCCTCGATGATTTCCTTGGTGATATCGAGAGCAGGGTTGAAATACACGCCTGCGGCCTTGAAGAGAATAGCGTCGTAGCCCTTGGAAGCGTTGTAGATCTTGATATAGTTCTCGATTGAATCATTGAGCTGGAGCTGCTGCTGGCCGAGTTCGTTTTCTGTGTTGCGGCTCAGACCCGCGAGGTAGTTCTCGGCATCCTGCTGCATCTTCTGAAGTTTCTGCATGTCGGCATTGTAGCTTGCCTCGGTGAGATAACCGTTGCTGCGGCCCTTCTGCTCGATAGCAGCCGCGAACTTCTGGATTTCGGCAGCTTTCGACTGGCGTGCGCTTTCGATTTTCGATACAGCGCGCATCGAAGCCTCCTGGAAATCCTTGGCAAGATTATAATGGGTCATCAGAGAGTCAGAATCAATGTAGCGAATGTTAAGGCTCGAAGTGGTTGCGCCATCGGCCACTGCTGCTTGGGCCGGAGCTCCGGCTGCGGAGTCGCTTGACGTTGAGCCGCCGCACGAGGTAGCAGAGAGGGCAAAGAGACTTAAAAGCAGCGTTGAAGCTGATATTGCTAACTTGTTCATGTGAGAAAGATGTGTGATGTAATAAGAGATTTGGTAATAGAATACTAAGTTTAGCTTCACTTGCGGGCTTCCTCATGAGCGCAGCCGATTCCGCGGCTACGGAGACCCGGATGGTCATGGACATGACCGGAAGGGAATTTTCCATCTTTGACAAAGAAAACTTTCACCCCGAGAATCAACACCGCCACTCCGACGAGGAGCGCCGCGGCGACAACGGTAAGAAGCATGATTTTCATCGTCATTTAGATTTTTCCGATGCAAAAGTAGCAATTAAGTTCAAATTTTAGCATGTATCTCAATTTTATTTTATAATTTAGTGGTGCAAATGTGAGATATTTAACAATTGTTTCACACTTGCGCTAATATTTGCTAAAATAAGCCCTCGGGCCTCGGCCTGCAGGACGCATTTTTTAACAAAGTCCATCTATTACTAATAATTTCTATATTATGGAAATCAAAGACCTTCAGCCTACCGAGGTTTTCTCTATCTTTGATGAGATAACCAAAATTCCCCGTCCTTCAAAGAAAGAGGAGAAAATCCGTGAATATCTCATTGATTTTGCCAAGAAAAACAATCTCGCCGTAAAGACCGACAAGGTCGGCAACGTTGTCATCAGCAAAGGCGCCACCCCGGGCCATGAAAACGCTCCCACTGTGATTATGCAGGGCCACATGGACATGGTCTGCGAGTCAAACGACAAGCATTTCGACTTCACCACCCAGCCCATCCCCACAGTAATCGACGGCGAGTGGATCCGCACAAACGGTACAACCCTCGGCGCCGACAACGGCATCGGCATGGCTGCGGCTCTCGCGGCCCTCACCGACAACTCGTTTGAACACGGCCCCCTCGAAGCCCTCTTCACCGTCGACGAAGAGACAGGAATGACAGGTGCCAACAATCTCGGCCCCGACATGATCAGCGGCAGCATGCTCCTCAATCTCGACTCCGAGGACGACGCTGAAATCTTCGTAGGCTGCGCAGGCGGCGTAGACACCCAGGCTTTCTTCACCTACAACCGCTCTTTCGCTCCCAAGGATTTCCTTTATTTCAAGATAAACGTCGAGGGACTCAACGGCGGACACTCCGGAGGCGACATCCATCTCGGACGTGCCAACGCCAACAAGGTTCTCGCCCGCTTCCTCTTCATGCTTTCCAACAAACACGAGGTAGTGGTGTCTGAAATCGACGGCGGCAACCTCCGCAACGCCATCCCGCGCGCAAGCCACGCCGTAATCGGCGTCCACACCTCCCGCAAAGAGGAAGTGCGCGTGATGCTCAACCACTACATCGCTGACCTCGAAAACGAATACAAGGGCATCGAACCCAACCTCAGGATGACTATGGAGAGCGTCGACACTCCCGATTTCACAATCGACCAGACCACCTCGCTCAACCTCATCCGCGCCCTTTACTCGGCTCCTCACGGAGTTGTGTCCATGAGCCGCGAGCTCGAAGGCCTTGTAGAGACTTCGACCAACCTCGCATCCGTCAAGATGACCGGCGACAACACCATCGTTGTGACCACCAGCCAGCGCAGTTCAGTGGAATCACGCAAATGGGACATCGCCTACCAGGTTGAGGCCGTATTCCTCCTCGCAGGCGCCACTGTCAAGCACGGCGACGGCTATCCCGGATGGCAGCCCAACCTCGAATCGCCCATCATGAAGATTTCGAGCGAGGCATACGAGGAACTCTACCACGTGAAACCCGCCATCAAAGCTATCCACGCAGGTCTCGAATGTGGTCTTTTCCTTACCAAATACCCCCATCTCGACATGGTGTCATTCGGCCCGACACTCCGCGACGTTCACTCCCCGTCGGAACGCATGTTCATCCCTGCCGTAGAGCGCTTCTGGGGTCAGCTCAAACGCACTCTCGAAAAGGTCGGCGAGCTTAAGAAATAAAAAATATCAACCACAATTTATCGCGCGCGTGAGGCGGCAGTCCGACCGCCTCACATGCGCCTCTCTCCGTCCTCTGTCCTCTCAACGGATATCCAACAAATTAAACCTTTACGCATCCTGAGCGTCTATTATAACAGGTGTAATGCTGTGACCACTGCGACGTTTCGCATGAATCCGGCATGAGACACCTTGAAATCCTTTAAATCGCGGCAACCGCGAAGCGCTGTCGCCGTCGCCGCGGCATCATCAATTCTGTGTTAGTTATCCCCCTGCGCCGTGTGGCGCGCAAGGGACATTGTTGTACTAAAGTTAATATTTATGCTTAAACGTTTCGCTCTGCTGGCGCTTGTGGCTCTCTTCTCGACTGTCCTGTTTTCGAAAAACGAGCAATCGTCAATCAAATCGACAGCCGACTCACTCTCCAAAGCAATAGCAGAATGTGAAAATCTCCCCTCCGATACTATTATCACACTTACTGAGGAAGATTTCGCAGAGGTGGCCCAGCGACTTGGAGTCGAGGTAGCCGCCATCAAAGCTGTCGTTGAAATCGAAGCCGGACGCACTCATCAGGGCTTCGCCGCTCCCGGCAAACCGCTGGTCAACTTCGACCTGACCATGTTTCGCCGCTTCGCCACGCGCCGTGGCGTAAATCTTGCCAAATACAGCAAGTCACATTCCGTGGTCTTTACCTCTTCGAGAGGCTCGCAGGTCAAGGCCCACCGCCGTCTTGAGGCCGCACGCACCATCAACAATCATGCGGCTGTCGAAGGCACCTTCTGGGGCATGTTTCAGATAGGCGGATTCAACTGGAAAAAATGCGGAGCTGAAAGCCTTGAAGACTTCGTATGCCGCATGTCACGCTCCGAGCGCGACCAGCTTGAGCTGTTTGCTGATTTTATCACCAACTCCGGCCTTCTCAAGCATCTCCAGTCCAAAAACTGGGCAGCTTTCGCCCGCGGCTACAATGGCCCGGGATATGCCCGCCGCAGCTATCACACCCGCATGGCGCAGGCCTACACGCGCCATGTCAAAGCGCAGCCACTCGTCGAGAGCACTGAAGCCTGACAGCGCTTCCCATCCATAAGGCAGTGAATCCGCTCCCGCAGCCGGATTTTACTGAAAAACAGCTCTGACAACAGACCGAAAGGAAGTGTCCGCCTACGGATTGAACCGTTGCGGACACTTCTTTTTATATTCCATTATGCCGTTTTTTATATTCCGAGCATACTGTTTTTTCATATTCGGCCGAGGGCGGCACAGCATCACCAGCTGACGGGCTCGGAAAGTATATCACCGTCGGCCGCATCCTCGGCACCGAATGTATTTCCGCGATACTGTACGCAGAGCATCACCAGGGGTGTGTCACCGTTGTTGCGTACCGAGCGGCGTCCTGCGGGAGCTACGCGGACCACACTCCCCTCCCCGACCGGAAACACCTTGCCGTCTACCTGAAACTCACCTTTGCCGGACAGGAAAAAGTAGAGTTCCTCGTGATTTTTATGTGTATGCAGGAAACCTGTCTCCTGACCAGGCGCGAACACCTGGAAGGAAAACTCGCCACCCGTGGCCCCGACAGCCTGTCCGCCGAACACCTTTCCGGGAATCTTTATCTCCGGCCCGAGTTCAAGCACATAATCGCTTATATCCGAAAGTCTGCCGAGATTGATGGCGCTGAAATTCTCAGCCTCTGAAAGTTTTTGAATCTGTTTCATGATTGATGTCTGTTTTAATTGTTTCTGTGTACAAAGTTACAGCAAAAGCCACTACTTGTCAAGAACTTACATTTTTAACCAATAGTAACCTTTTCCTCACCATTGCAAATTCACAAACGGTTACAAGATGAAAAATAAATAAAAATTTTTCAGGAATGTTGATATAACCGTTTTTGTAAGTAACTTTGCAAAATAAAGTGTAATCAGTCCGCCTATGATAAAGAAGAAAGACAACAGCTCCATTATAGAAATCTGTCCGATACGCAATGTGGTGGCCCGTTTCGGCGACAAATGGTCACTGCTCGTACTATGTATAATCGACGGCGAAGGCACAGTCCGTTTCAACGAACTCGGGCGCCTCATACCCGACATATCGACGCGCGTACTCTCCGGTACGCTGAAAACTCTCGAAGCCGATGGCCTTATCGACCGCAAGGTCTATGCCCAGGTGCCACCAAAGGTCGAATATTCCCTTACCGACACCGGCAAATCTCTCATTCCCTTGATTTACCAACTGACCGAATGGGCTCAGAAAAACATGAAAAAGGTGATGAGCCACCGCGCTCACTATGAGGCAGCGCGCTGATACCTGCACCAGCTAATTTACGGCTTCCACACATACAGACTTTTCACTTAGAAATAGCCTAAAATTGTGTAATTTTGCATAGAAGTAATTTTGTAACCGAAAAGATAAACCAATACAATGAAACGGTATTTACTGTCAATTTTCATGTGTGCCGCGGCAGTCTCGGCTTTCGCCTGGGGCCAGAAGGGACACGACGTCACCGCCTGCATAGCGGAAAATCATCTCACACCCGCCACCAGAGCGGCGGTCGACTCGCTCCTGGAGGGAAAATCCATGATTTACTGGACCAACTGGCTCGACAATGCGAGTCATACCAAACCCTACGCCTACACCAAGACATGGCACTACAAGAACGTCGACGAGGGTGAACGCTACGAGGAAGCGCAGGCAAATCCGGCCGGCGATGCCGTCACAGCAATTAAATCGCAGATTGAGACTCTTTCGTCCGGAAACGCCTCTTTCGAGGACTCGCAGCTGGCTGTGAAAATACTGATTCACGTAGTCGGCGACCTCCACATGCCGCTTCACATGGGCCATGCCACAGACCTCGGCGGCAACCGCGTGAAAGTGAAATATTTCGGCCGCGACAACAATCTGCACGCCGTATGGGATTCGTCAATCCCCGAGTCGGCCCACAAATGGAGCTATTCCGAATGGCAGCAGCAGATTGACCGCGCTCCTGAAGAGCTTCAGCAGCAGGTCATAGCAGGTTCCGTAGACGACTGGGCAAAGGAGACAGTAGCCGCCTCGGATGCCGTCTACAAATACTTCTCGCAGGTCGACAATATCTCTTACAACGAGGTTGCAGACTGGACTCCGGTTGTTGAACGCCAGTTTCTCAACGGCGGTTTGCGTCTCGCCCACATCCTGAACTCGATATTTGACCCGGCTTACCGCGCATCTCATCCCTCTCCGGTCCGCTGAGAGACCGGGGTAGTTCCCTTATAGTAAAAACACCGGTTCCCGAATCCGCTTTTTTCATTGCAGACTCGGAAACCGGTGTTTTATCTTTGCTATCTTGGAGATTGTCTTATTTCTTCCAGAATGTCGGGGTGAACAGAATCAGCACTGTGAAGAGTTCAAGACGCCCTATCATCATGATTATCGCAAGAAACCACTTGCCGACGTCGGGCACAATCGCATAGGAACCGCCGTAGCCGGTGACTCCGGCACCGAGACCAGTGTTGCTTATACATGAAAAGGCAGAGAAAAATGAATCGACTAGCGGCAGCCCGAGCGCACAGAGGACTATGCCTCCCACCATTATAATCATCACATAGAGGCAGAGGAAAGCAATGACCTTCGAGACGGTTTCATGCGGAATAACACGCCCGTTGACACGCACGGTGAGGATATTGTTGGGATGCACGCAGCGCACAATCTCGTTGCGGCAGTTTTTAAGCAGATAAATAAGTCTGTCGATTTTCGCTCCTCCGCTCGTTGAACCGGCGCAGGCTCCGAAAAACATCAGTGCAAAGACAAGCGAGAGCGCGAATGTTCCCCAGTTGGAGAAGTCCGACACCTCATAGCCCGTGGATGTTATGGTGGATATAATCTGGAAGAGGGGGTCGAGAGTGACGGATTTTATCGAATACGCCTGGCCATGATAGAAGATGGCACACACGAAAAGGATATAGCACACGAAGATAATGCCCAGGTAGGTTTTGAACACATCATTTCGCCATATAGGTTTGAAATCGCCGTGGGCCGCACGGTAAAGAAGCACGAAACTGGTTCCGCCGAGAAACATGAACACGGTCATCACACTCTCTATATACACCGAATCCCAGGCCTCTATACCTGAATCGGCGGTGGAGAAACCACCGGTCGACATGGCGCTGAACGCATGGCATATAGCCTCGAACACGTCCATAGGCCCTATGCAGAGCAACACGAAAAGCACCACGGTGAGCACTATATAAATAAGCCACAGCCCCTTGGCTGTCTGCGATATGCGCGGGCGCAGCTTGTCGTGGGTGATGCCGGTCACCTCGGCGTTAAACATCTGCATGCCGCCGGAATGGTTTAGCATCGGCACTACCGCAAGCGTAAAAAGTATGATACCCATGCCCCCTATCCACTGCATCAGACTGCGCCACATTATCACACCGTGGCTCAGATGGCTTATCGAGCTCATCACAGTGGCACCGGTGGTCGTAAAACCCGACATGGCCTCGAAAAAAGCATCGGAAACCGACATCGGCTGCTTTTCCATAAAAATAAACGGAATCATGCCGAAGGCGGAGAAGAATATCCATATCAGCGCCGTCAGCAGGAAGCCCTCGCGCTTGCCCATGCGGGGATTGCGCGGACGTATGCCGAAGGTCATCACCGCGCCGCATACCAGCGTCACCACCATGGTCAGGAGAAAGCAGATCCAGTCATGCTCCTTATAGACAAGGCAGGTGATGAAAGGCACAAGCAGAAAAGCCCCCTCGATGATGAGGAGGAGCCCGATGATTCGCAGAATCACCGGCATGTTGATTGTGGATGTATAGTCGCGTAACCTCATTTATCTGAACAGCCTCCCGGCCTTACTTGAAAAGTTTCTCGACTTTATGGATTGCGCCGTTGAGGGTGAACACCACCACTCTGTCGCCGGGCTCGATGACTGTGTTGCCGGACACAAGCAGACCTTTGCCGTCGCGTATGAGTCCGGCGATGGTCATGTCGCGCGAAAGATGCAGGTCCTTCACCGGGCCGCGGGTGATTTTAGAGCCCTCACGGGCTATAATCTCCGCCACTTCCGCATCGGCAAGCGCCATGCACTTGGAGGTGGAGGTGTCGCGGTCGAGAAGCATCTGGAATATTCTTGACGACGCGAGCAACTTCTTATTGATTATCGTGCCGATATTCAGACCCTCGGCCTCGGATATAAACTGAAGGTTCTCCACCTCGGCTATGGTCTTGACCACCCCGAGTTCCTTGGCCGAGAGGCAGGTCAGGATGTTTGTCTCACTGCTGTCGGCAAGCGCGATGAAGGCGTCCATGTCGCCGATACCGGCATCAAGAAGGGCGTCGGTGTCGCGTGCATCGGCGTTTATGATGTTGGCGTTGGGACATTTTTCCGAAAGACGCAGACAGCGCTCGCGGTCTATGTCCATGATTTTGAAATTGAATTCGTCGCCCGCCATCGCACAAAGTCTGATGGCTATGCGGCTTCCACCCATGATGAGCACATCGCGGATTTTTTTCTGTGTCTTTCCGCAGAGGCTTACCAGTGAGTCGACATGGTCGCGGGTGGTCATGAAGTAGACTATGTCATTCGGCTCCAGACGGTCGTAACCGCCGGGGATGATGGTCTCGTGGTTGCGTTTGATGGCAGCGACGTGGAAACTGTGTTCGGTCATGCCGAGCTCCTTGAGCTGCATCCCCATGAGGGGGGCATTGTTGCGCAGCTTTACGCCCACGAGTATCAGCTCGCCGTCGTGAAGTTCGAACCAGTGGCGCACCCAGTTGTGGTGAAGCGCCTGGATAATCTCCAGAGCGGCAAGATATTCGGGATAAATCATATCGTCGGCGCCGATATGACTGAAGAAATCTTTGTTGACAGGATCCTTGAACTCATAGTTGTCGATGCGCGCCACGGTCTTGGTGGCGCCAAGGCTTTTGGCAATCGCGCAGGCCACTATGTTGCGTGTCTCGAAGGGGGTGACGGCGATGAAGAGGTCACAGCCTTCCACTCCGGCCTGTCGGAGACTTGAGAATGAAGTAGGCGAACCTCTGAACGTCAGCAGATTGTAGTTTGAATCAAGCATGGAGAGTTTCTCGCCGTCACTATCCACAACGGTGATGTCCTGCTCTTCGTTTGACAGAAGTTTTGCCAGGTGAGTACCCACTTCACCTGAACCGGCGATGATTATCTTCATTTCTCGCTTGAGTTGTTTATAGTATTAACAATCTTCCCGATTGTCTGACGGATACCGTCTGCGTCAAAACCGCAAAGATTTTTCAGCTGGGCCGGAGTTCCCTGCGGAATGAAGCGGTCAGGTACACCGAGACGGTACACTCTTGCGGGTGAGCCGAGTTCCGACAGGGCCTCGATTACGGCGGAGCCCATACCGCCCTCTACGGTTCCGTCCTCCACCGTTATCACCGGGACATTCATGGCCGCGATGCGGCTGATGATGTCGGAGTCCATAGGCTTTAGGAATATCATGTCGTAGTGGGCTATTGTTATGCCATATTCCTTCTCCGCGGCGGCCATGGCTTCGGCGGCTTCGCGGGCAATGGGGCCGAGGGTGAGGACCACCATATCCTTGCCGTCTTTAAGCATCTCCCCTTTTCCTACGGGCAGAGCGTGCATCTCGCCGCTGACAGGGGCGTCGCCGTTGCCTCTCGGGTAGCGTATGGCAAACGGGCCGTCAAAATTTTCGGCCGTGACCATCAGGTTACGGAGCATGTTGAGATTGCGCGGAGAGGCCACCGTCATGCCCGGAATGGAGCGGAGATACGAGAGGTCGAAAACACCGTGATGGGTCGCACCGTCCTCGCCCACGAGACCGGCACGGTCAAGACAGAACGTGACGTGCAGTCCCTCGATGGCTACATCGTGGATTATATGGTCGTAGGCACGCTGTAGAAAGGAGGAGTAGATTGCAACAAAAGGACGCATCCCCTCTTTTGCCATACCTCCGGCAAATGTAACGGCGTGGCCTTCGGAGATTCCCACATCAAAGGTACGCTCGGGAAACGCGTTCTGGAGTTTGCTCATGGAAGTTCCCGAAGGCATTGCCGCGGTGACACCGACTATCTTGGGATCCTTGCGGGCGAGCTCGACCAGCGTCTCGCCGAATACATCCTGATATTTGGGTGCTTTCTTTGATTTATCCTTTATCAGCTCTCCGGTCTCGGGGTTGAAAAGGCCCGGGGCATGCCATACGGAAGGATTCTTCTCGGCAGGAGCATAACCTTTGCCCTTGACGGTGCGGAGGTGGAGAATCCGCGGGCCGCTGTAGTCCTTGATTTCGTTAAGCACATTGATAACTGTAGGGAGATCATGGCCGTCGAAGGGTCCGAAATAACGGATGTTGAGACCCTCGAATATATTCTGCTCCTTGCTTATCAGCGATTTCAGGCTATTGTTGAAGCGCATTATCATTCCCTTGCCCTTGTCGGTGACAAGATGGTGGCGGCGGAGAAAACGCGCGAACTTGTAGCGGAAGTTATTGTATGTCTTTGACGCCGTCAGGTGCGCGAGATAGGAATTGAGCGAACCGACATTGCGGTCAATCGACATGTCGTTGTCGTTGAGGATTATGAGGATATTGGAGTTGGCGTTGGCGGCATTGTTGAGGCCCTCGAAAGCGAGTCCGCCGCTGATGGAGGCGTCGCCGATGACGGCCACCACATTGCGGCGCGGAGATTCATTCAGCAGGTCGCTCGCCACCGTCATTCCGAGTGCAGCCGAGATGGAATTGGAGGCATGACCGGCGGTGAAAGTGTCGTATTCACTCTCCTTCGGCGAAGGAAAGCCGCTGAGACCGCCCAAAGTCCTGTTTGTCTCGAATCTGTCGCGGCGCCCGGTCAGAATCTTGTGGCCGTAGGCCTGATGGCCCACATCCCAGACTATGCGGTCGTAGGGAGTGTTGAAAACATAGTGCAGAGCCACAGTCAGCTCGACCGCCCCCATGCTCGATGCGAAATGACCGGGATGAGAGGACAGTGAATTTATAAGAAAAGACCGCAACTCACTGCAAACCTTAGGAAGTTCCTCAAGGGGGAGCTGTCTGAGGTCGGCAGGAGACTCTATACGCGAAAGAAGCGGATACTTATCGGCTATCGTCTCTTTTTCCATTCTTTATATATTTCTTATAAAGCGGAACCCACACAATAATTCCGGATGCCACGATGATGAAGAGTACCCAGAGTGTGAACGGCTGCGACGCCACTACCAGGTAGCAGAGTATCAGCCACAGCACGGCGATGAAACCGAAGCGGATTTTTGTGGAGGTGTCCATGAAAGAATCTAAGGTCAGTAAGGAGCGATTTATTTGTGTTTTTCCGTCTGCGCGCCGGAGGGCGCAGTCACACAGGTTTAATAACCCGTGTAACTGTGGGGAGAAAGTTTCTTGAGTTCAGCCTTTACTTCGTCGGAAACGTCAAGTGTTTCGATAAAGGCAGCTATGCTTTCGGCAGTGACAGCCTCGTTTTTGCGGGTCAGAGCCTTGAGTGTCTCGTATGGTTTGGGATAACCTTCGCGGCGGAGCACTGTCTGGATGGCTTCGGCTACGACGCTCCAGGTGTTGTCGAGATCGGCGTCGATTGCCGCTCGGTTGAGGAGGAGTTTGCCGAGGCCCTTCATTGTCGATGCGACAGCGATGAGGGTGTGGGCCAGAGGCACACCGATATTTCTAAGCACTGTGGAGTCTGTGAGGTCGCGCTGGAGACGGGATACGGGGAGTTTCGACGCAAGGTGTCCGAAAACGGCATTTGCTATGCCGATATTACCCTCAGAGTTTTCAAAGTCGATGGGATTGACCTTATGAGGCATCGCAGACGAGCCTACCTCGCCGGCCTTGATCTTCTGCTTGAAGTATTCCATGGAGATATACATCCACATGTCGCGGTCAAGGTCGAGGATTATATTGTTGATGCGCGCGAGAGCATCGAAAAGCGCTGCGAGATTATCGTAGTTTGAAATCTGTGTTGTGTACTCCTCGCGGACGATTCCGAGTTTTTCCGAAAGGAACTTTGCGCCGAACTCCCGCCAGTCGATTCCGGGGAAAGCGCAGAGATGGGCGTTGAAATTACCTGTCGCGCCACCGAACTTGCCGGAAATTTCCACCGCGTCGAGCGCTGCGAGCTGATGGCGGAGACGATAACTGAACACTTTGATTTCCTTACCGAGACGGGTGGGCGACGCGGGCTGTCCGTGAGTCTTGGCCAGCATGGGAATATCATACCATTCCTCAGCGCGGGCCTCAAGATGGTCGATAAGCTCGACAATCCGGGGGCGGTACACGTTTTTAAGCGCATCGGCCACCGACATGGGCACCGAAGTATTGTTGATGTCCTGCGAAGTCAGGCCGAAATGGATATATTCCTTATATTTTGCAATGTCAAGCGCATCGAATTTCTCCTTGAGGAAATATTCCACCGCTTTGACATCGTGGTTGGTGACACTTTCAATTTCCTTGATACGCGCCGCATCCTCGACAGAGAAGGAAGCGTAGATGTCGCGCAACTTACCGAAAAGCTCGGCGGGGAAGTCAGCAAGAGCGGGAAGAGGCACTTCGCAGAGGGCAATGAAGTATTCAACCTCGACTTTCACACGATAACGTATGAGAGCATACTCTGAAAAATATTCATCAAGGCTTTCGCACTTTCCGCGATAGCGGCCGTCAACCGGAGAAATAGCTGTCAGTTCAGTAAGTTTCATGTCAATCTCGTTGATTGGTTTATTAAATTGATAGTGTTTTGCAAAATTACAAAAAAACGGCCACATAACCTTGCTTCGGCAACAAAATTGTCGGCCCGACAGAATTTCTATAAAATAAAAAAGAGAGCCGGAGGGCTGATTGGTTCAGCTTTCCGGCTCTCGTAGAGGG
>DXXM01000040.1 GCA_019416285.1 Bacteroidales bacterium | reverse complement strand
GTTTAAAAACAAAAGTGAAATGAGGGGCAGCGAGTTTTTTAGATAAAATGCTTTTTAAGTCGAAGGAGCTTACGTCAGTAAGTGACTGAGACGCGAAAGCATTTTAGCAAAAAAGTCGCTGAGCCGATGGTAATATCCCCTTCAGACTATAACAGAATGTTAAATTAAAGAATCAATCAATATGACTGATGAAAACAGTAGTTACCGACGGCCTCACAATGTTGAGCGTCTATGTCCTTTTGCCTCAGGATGTAGCACAGCTACAACCTTTAGCTCACAGTGGGCTCGACCCACTGTAATCCTTCGACTGCAAGGACATATCCATCTCAACCTTGTGACCCCTCATTTTCACTTTTGTTTTTAAACAGCCTCTGAACCTCAGAGCGTAAAAATTTGTTAACCAGTTTAAACAGACTCTCCCCGAAACAATACAGAACATGCAACTTTATCCCGCACTCATAACAGACGCACTTCAGACGGTGCGCTATCCGGGCAACGGAAAAACTCTCGTCGAAGCCGGAATGGTCGAGGACGACATCCGCATCGACGGCGACAGCGTAAGTTTCACCCTCATATTCGACAAGCCGACCGACCCATTCATCAAGTCGATGACACGCGCAGCCGAGACAGCCATCCACACCTACATCTCCCCCGATGTCAAGGTGACTGTCAATGTGGCCTCACGTCAGCCCGCGGCACCCAAAAACGCGCCTGTGCTCCCCGGAGTGAAGAATATCATCGGCGTCTCGTCGGGCAAAGGTGGTGTGGGCAAGTCCACAATCGCATCCAATCTCGCCGTGGCTCTTGCAGCCGAAGGCTATAAGGTAGGTCTGCTCGACGCCGACATATTCGGCCCCTCCATGCCCAAGATGTTCGGCATCGAGGACGAGCAGCTCTATATCCATGACGTCGACGGCCGACAGCTCATCATCCCCATCGAGCGCTACGGCGTGAAGCTCCTCTCGATAGGCTTCGTGGTCGACAAGGAAAAAGCTGTGCTCTGGCGCGGCTCGATGGCCTCCAACGCGCTCAAGCAGCTCATCACCGACGCCGACTGGGGCGAGCTCGACTACTTTGTCATCGACATGCCCCCGGGAACAAGCGATATCCACCTCACCCTCGTGCAGACTCTGCCCATAACCGGCGTGGTGGTGGTCACCACTCCTCAGGAAGTGGCGCTTGCCGACGCGCGCAAGGGCATAGCCATGTTCCAGGAGGACAAAGTCAATGTGCCCATCCTCGGCCTCGTCGAGAATATGGCCTACTTCACCCCGGCCGAACACCCCGATGAACGCTACTACATCTTCGGCAAAGAGGGAGGAGTCCGTCTTGCCGAAAAACTCGGAGTCCGTCTGCTCGCCCAGATACCGCTGGTGGCCTCGATTGCCGACGCCGGCGATTCAGGCAAACCCATAGCACTCACACACGGAGTCACCGCCCATGCCTTCGCCCACCTCGCCCATGAGGTAATCGACGCAGTGGCCGAGCGCAACCGCGAGCTCCCGCCCACACAGAAAGTAGAGCTGAAACACTGATTTCAGCTCTGCTCTCTCCCCAATCACCCTCACGCATCTTCACTTACCCGACACGATACACACACCCTGCATCCATTCCATCACTTCTTCAACTATTTTACATGAGATTATCTTTACGCTTCTTTTCAATCGCAGCGACGATTGCCATGTCGTCATCCCAATGGCTGATGGCAGAAATTCCCGCCGGTTACTATTCGCGTCTCGACGGCAAAACTGGCGCCGAGCTCAAGACCGCCGTATTTGAGGTCATCAATCCTCACACAGAAGTATCGAGCTATAGCAACCTGCCGCGCTATTTCGAGAGTACGGACGTATATCCCGACTCGCGCCAGTGGTGGGACATGTATTCCAACGTGCAGCGCTTCGCTCCATCGTTCACGGGACTCAACCGCGAGCACGCTTTCCCGAAAAGCTGGTGGAAACAGAACGGCAGTGTGGAATACACGCCTGCCTACGTCGACCTCAACCATCTCTATCCGGCCGACGGCCCGGCTAACCAGGCCAAGAGCAACTACCCGCTCGGTGTCACCGCCGCAAATCCGAAGTTTGACAACGGTGTCAGCAAAATCGGCTATCCCATATCGGGTCAGGGTGGTGGCGCGCAATATGTCTACGAACCGGCCGACGAATACAAGGGTGATTTCGCGCGCGCGTACTTTTATATTGTCACCTGCTACCAGAATCTGAAATGGAACAGCACCTGGATGCTCCAGCAGAACGACTATCCCACTCTCAACACCTGGGCTCTCGACATGCTCCTCCAGTGGAGCCGCCAGGACCCTGTGAGTCAGAAAGAGGTCGACCGCAACGAGGTGGTCTATGGCTATCAGAACAACCGCAACCCCTTCATCGACTTCCCTGACCTCGCCGAATACATCTGGGGCGACAAAGTTGGTGAAAAATTCAGCCCCGGAAGCTCGACACCGGCCGGAGATCCTAATCTCATAAATCCCGTCAACAACACCGCACTCGACTTCGGACAGGTAGCCGTCGGCAAGACCATCACCTCGATTCTCTATCTGAAAGGCGAGAATCTCAGCGGCACGGCCTCAGTCAGCATCAGCGGAACGAACAAATCAATGTTCACTCTCGACCCGACCGCAGCGAAGCCCACTCTCTCAACCACCGTGCAGGCATCGCTCCTCAACGCACCCAACGGCTACCAGCTCCAGGTGACATACGCTCCGACCGAAATCGGGAGCCATGAAGCGAAAATCATCATCTACGATGCGAAAATACCCGGCTCCGTGTTCGTGACCCTCAAGGGCGAGGCCCTCGGCGAGCCCACCCTGAGCAGACTGACCGCTTACGAGGCTTCGGACATCACATCCACCTCTTACAAAGCCACATGGTCAGAGGCACCGGAAGTAATAGACTTCTACCTCCTCACCCGTCAGCGTTTCGTCAACGGCGAGATGATTGTGGAGACAATGGAATGTGACGAGAACTCGGCCATCATTGAGGACTTCGATGCAAGCGACAACGAAAGCTACTACGTTCAAAGCAGCCGTCTCGGATTCCTCTCGGATCCCTCCAACGTAATCTCCGTGAGCCGCTCGGGTATCAGCGGTATCGAGGAAGATTGCGGTCTCTCCGTCGAGACTTATCCCGGCACTCTCCGTTTCCGCTGCGGCGAGCCGCAGACCGGAGGACGCATCTTCGACGCTACCGGCCGACTCTTCATGCTCCTGCCCGAAATCACCGACGGACTGGAAATCACACTCCCCCACGGTGTCTACCTCATCGTGACCGACCAGCACCACTCGCCCATCAAGCTCATGGCACGCTGAAAGAATATTTAATAACATCCGCTAAAATACAATATCACCCGGCATGAGGCATTTGACCTTAATGTCGGGTGATATTATTTATTTTATATTCCTATTGCTTAAATTTTTGAATTTTGAGCGTCTGTTACAAATATTTTTCGTAATTTAGGCCTGTCTTTTGAAGAAAGTGTGCAATCAAGCCTGTCTACAATAACTATTGCACGCTCATACACGAATAATCAACTATTTTACCAATGATATGAACCACCATGAACTAACTAAACAGGCAGAACTCAACCGCAGGAGACTCCTGGAAATCGTCTACAACGCAAAAGCCGGACATATCGGAGGCGATCTGTCATGCCTCAACGTCCTTACAGCACTATATTTCGACATTCTGAACGTGGATCCCGCAAAACCTGATGACCCGGACCGCGACCGCTTCATACTCAGCAAGGGACACTGCGTGGAAGCCCTCTATGTGACCCTCGAAGCCAAAGGCTACTACACACATGAGCTCACCGACACACTCGGCAAGTTCGGTTCGATTCTTTCCGGTCACCCCACAATCGAGGTGCCCGGCATCGAAGTCTCGTCGGGAGCTCTCGGCCACGGACTTTCAATAGGTGTGGGAATGGCCATAGCCGCAAAGAAAGATGGCAAGAACTACAAAACCTATGTTCTCATGGGCGACGGCGAACAGGGTGAAGGCTCAATCTACGAGGCCGCAATGTCCGCCAATCAATATCATCTCGACAATCTCGTGGCTATTATCGACCGCAACCATCTCCAGATAAGCGGAAATACTGAGGATGTCATGGCACTTGAGGACATCACAGCCCGCTGGACAGCTTTCGGATGGGACGTAAAGACAATCAACGGCGATGATGTTGCAGCCATTGACGATGCCCTGAAAAACATAGACTTCACCAACGGGAAGCCGCATCTCTTCATTTCAGAAACCACAAAGGGCAAAGGTGTGTCCTTCATGGAAAATGTGGCCAAGTGGCATCACGGAGTCCCCAACGAGGAGCAATACAATATCGCCATCAGCGAGATCGAATGTCGAATCAATGAACTTTAAGAAATTATGAAAGCCTGCAGAAAAGCCTTTACAGAAACTTTGCTTGAACTCGCGCGCAAAGATAAAGATATTATAGCGGTGACAACTGATGCCCGCGGCTCAGTGACCCTCGGCGACTTCGCCAAAGAACTTCCGGACCAGTTTGTGGAATGTGGTATTGCCGAGCAGAACGCTGTAGGCATATCGGCCGGTCTCGCAATGTGTGGCAAAAAAGCATACGTCTGCGGTCCGGCATGCTTCTATGTGGCCCGCAGTCTCGAACAGGTAAAAGTCGATGTGGCCTACAACCGCACAAACGTGAAAATACTGGGTGTCAGCGGCGGTGTGGCTTACGGTGCCCTCGGTGCCACCCACCACAGTCTTCATGACATAGCCGCCCTCCGTACGTTCCCCGGCATGAATGTCGTGCTTCCCTGCGACGCCCGCCAGACCCGCCGCCTCGTCGAAATGCTCGTCAACCGTCCCGAACCGGTCTATGTCCGCGTAGGACGTGCGGATGTGCCCGATGTGTATGAAAATGATGATTTCAGCTTCGAATTCGGTAAAGCCAATATGCTCCTCGACGGTACAGACCTCACCATTATCGGTACGGGAGAGACAGTCTACCACGCATACCACGCCGGACTGCGTCTGCGCGAACTCGGTATCAGCGCCCGTGTCCTTGACATGGCATTCGTGAAGCCGCTCGATACCGAAGCCGTCATCAAGGCGGCCCGTGAGACAGGCAGAATAATCACTGTAGAGGAACACAGCCGTTTCGGTGGTCTCGGAGGCGCTGTGACCGAGACTATAGCCGAAAATCCTGTCCCAGTGAAAATCATCGGCATACCGGACGAAGATGTGGTTCACGGTAACTCGAAAGAGATTTTTGCCCACTACGGCATGGATACCGACGGAATCGTCAGAAGCGCGCTCGAATTTGTCAAGGGCTGATATGACTTGGTGCTTTTTCTTTTTTATATTATACCTGACTCCCAATACCTTAATTTATCATGAATCACCAAGTCATAGCTATAGACCAAAGCACTTCGGCAACGAAAGCCATGCTCTTCTCGGCACAATGCAAACTACTCAACCGAGTCAACATAGAACACCACCAGTATTATCCCCGCCAGGGATGGGTTGAGCATGACCCGGTTGAAATCTACAATAATACTGTCGCGGCAATCAGAAAACTGATTGGAGAGAAACCCGACAGCGGCTGCGAATATTCGCTCGCAATCACCAACCAGCGCGAGACCGTGGTGGTGTGGAACCGCCACAGCGGAAAACCGATCTACAATGCTGTGGTATGGCAGTGTCAGCGCGGCGCCGATCTCTGCAAGACTCTCAAGGATGCCGGCCATGAGGCCACTGTCAGAGCCAAGAGCGGCCTGATGATTGACCCGTTCTTCTCCGCCACAGGAGTGAAATGGATTCTCGACAATGTGGATGGCGCAGCTGCTGCAGCCGCCAACGGTAACCTGCTGATGGGTACCATGGAATCATGGCTCATCTGGAAACTGACGGGCGGAAAGGTTCATGCCTGCGACTACACAAACGCATCGCGCACACTGCTCTTCAATATCCATACCCTCAACTGGGACAGTGAGCTTCTCGACATCTTCGGTATCCCCGCATCGATGCTTCCCGAAGCCAGACCTTCCGATTCTATTTTCGGCGAGACAACAATCGAAGGTCTGTTTGACAAACCGATCATCATTGCGGGTGCAATCGGCGATTCACACGGCGCACTTGTGGGTCAGATGTGTTTCAATGCCGGAATGGGTAAAGCCACCTACGGCACCGGCTCATCCGTGATGGTCAATATCGGCACCGAAGCCCTGACACCACCGGCCGGACTCGTCACATCGGTAGGTTTCGCCGCTCTTGGGAAAGTCCACTACGCCTTCGAGGGAAACATCCACTGTACCGGCGCCACGATAAAATGGCTCACGGACAAACTCGAACTCATCAACTCTCCGGCTGAAGTGGAGCGCTTCGCACTGAGCGTTCCTGACAACGGCGGTGTCTATTTCGTACCCGCTTTTGCCGGACTCGGTGCTCCCTGGTGGAATTCACACGCCAAGGCAGCAATCGTCGGAATGACACTTGCCACCTCCAAGGGCCATATCTGTCGTGCGGCACTCGACGCCATTGCCTATCAGATAAAAGACCTCGTCGACACCATGACCCGTACAGGTGAAGTAAGCCTCTCGGAACTCCGCGTCGACGGTGGGCCGACCAAAAACAATTATCTCATGCAATTCCAGGCCGACATGCTCAACGTGCCTGTCAACCGCGCCGACATCGAAGAAGCCTCTGCTTTCGGAGCAGTAATCATGAACTGTCTGGCCCGCGGTGTCTGGAAAAGCCTCGACGAAGCAGCCGCCATGCGCACAAATGACGACCTCATCGTTCCCGCAGCCGACGAAGAGAAAAAATCGGAACTCTACAAGGGCTGGTGCGAGGCCGTGAAACTCATCAACCGGTGAGATATATGTTTCCGCAACACCATTAAAAACGCTGATTATCACACATATCAAATTTCTTATCTTCTATTTAATAACCAATAAAAAACTAATAACCAATAAAAAACGACTACAATGAAAAAAGATGCTATCAACGGCAAAGAAACTTTCGGCATAATCATCGGAACCCGCGCCTATTTCAACTCTGACCTCGCAATCGACGTCCGCGAGACACTCCTCTCCGACCTTGAGAAAGCAGGCTATGGTTATGTGATTCTCGACCCTGCCGATACCCCTACCGACGGCTCGATGGAGACACTTGAGGACGGCAAGAAATGCGCCGAACTTTTCCGCAAATACAGAGATGAAATCGACGGTATCATTGTCTCGCTTCCCAACTTCGGTTTTGAGATCGGCATCATCAACGCCATCAGCCGTGCCGAACTCAATGTGCCCGTGCTTGTTCAGGCCTGCGACGACGAAAACGACAAGGTCGACCTCGACAGCCGCCGCGACGCCTTCTGTGGCAAAATTTCCGTATGCAACAACCTCTACCAGTACGGCATACCCTTCACCGACACCACACTCCACACATATTCAATCAAGAGCCCGCTGCTGATGCAGGACATCAACCGCTTCGCTGCAATCTGCCGCGTAGTCAAGAAACTCACCCACTGCCGCATCGGTCAGATAGGCACCCGTCCTCTCGGCTTCAACACCTGCCGCTTCAGCGAGAAGCTGCTTCAGGCAAGCGGTATCACCGTTGTACCCGTAGACCTCAGCGAGATTCTTGAAAACGCACGCCGTATCGACGACAATGACCCGCGTCTCGCCAAAAAGATGGAAGCAATCTCGGCATACGCCAAGGTTCCCGACAATTACCGTGAGAAACTCCCGCTCCAGGCCAAATTCGGTCTCGCTGTCGAGGACTGGATTGAGGCCAATGAAATCGACGCCTGCGCTATCCAGTGCTGGGATTCACTTGAGCAAAACTACGGCTGTGCCGCTTGTGTGACCATGAGTATGCTCAGCGACAAACTCCTCCCATGCGCCTGCGAGACAGACGTGGCCGGCGCCGTGTCGATGTATGCACTCTCGCTCGCAGCCAAGGAAGCATCCACACTTCTCGACTGGAACAACAACTTCGCAGAAGACCGCAACTGCTGCGTCTGCACCCACTGCGGCAACGCTCCCAAGAGCTTCATGAAAGATGACCTCAAGCTCGGTCCTCTCGGCGTGCTCGGCCGTACACTCGGCAAAATCAACACTTTCGGCGCCGTATATGCCAAGGCCGCTCCCGGCGACTTCACATTCTTCCGCATCTCGACCGACGATACACTCGGCGAAATCAAGGCTTATCTCGGCAAGGGCGAAATCACAGCCGATCCCTACGGAATGGACGGCTGCATCGCAGTGACAAAGGTCGACAATCTTCAGAAACTCATGAAGTTCATCTGCAAAAACGGTTTCGAACATCATGTGGCTATGGTGAGAACCGATGTTGTAGACATACTCCGCGAAGCCGTGGAGAACTATCTCGGCTGGGATCTCTATGTTCATGAATAACAGGAAACGTTCAGTCCGATCTCTAAATACCGTTTCCTATGATACTCGTCCATAACTATGTCCTCGCCATCATCTGCTGCTGCATCTGCTGCATCTGCTGGGGCTCATGGGCAAATACACAGAAGCTCGTCTCCACTCCCAAGTGGAGTTTCGAGCTCTACTACTGGGACTTCACCATCGGTGTATTTCTGACGGCCGCACTCGCCGCTCTGACACTCGGCACCCTTGGAGAGGGACGCACGTTCATCGACGACATCACCAATCTTGACTGGAGCAGCGCCGGGTGCGCGATGCTCGGAGGTATGGTGTGGAACTTTGCCAATATCTTCCTTACGGCGGCCATCGCCATAGCCGGTATGTCGGTAGGTTTCCCTATCGGCGGCGGTCTCGGATGGATAGGAGGCATAATCTTCAACTATCTCCTCGTCATCATCGCCGGTCAGACTTATCCGGGCAATCAGGCACTTCTCTGGACAGGAGTCGTCATCATCATTCTTGCCATCTACCTTTGCGCTAAGGCATACGGCAAGCTGACCACCGTCCGCAGGCAAACCCCGACCAAAGGCATTGTGCTCGCGGTCATCTCAGGTATCGGTCTGATATTCTTCTATGGTCTTGTGGTTAAGTCACTCGATCCCATGTATGTGAGCGGCGGCACAGGAACCCTCGCCCCCTACACCGGAGTATTCTTCTTCGCTCTCGGTGTGCTCATCACCACTCCGATTTTCAATACATTCGTGATGCGCCATCCGTTTGAGGGAAGCAAGAGGTCTTTCAGCGACTATCTTGCAGGAAGCACCCGCACTCACCTCATAGGCATACTCGGCGGATTCATCTGGATGGGTGGTATGGTCATCAGTTTCATGGGCACCAGCGCAGCCAATCCCGCCATCTCCTATGCACTCAGCAATGCCGCTCCTATTGTGGCTATGATATGGGGCGTATGGGTCTGGAAAGAGTTCAAAGGCGCCCCCAAAGGCACATATTCACTCATCGGAGCCATGTTCCTGCTGTTCATCGCCGGACTTGTGTTAATCACTCTCTCCAACTGACATAAGACCTGACAATCAACAAAATCGCCGTTGCCATATTCGTCTATGGCAACGGCGATTTTATATCTTCACACAGAAACTAAGTTCTGAACCGGGGCTTACAGTGCGTTTTTCCGGCGGTAATCAATCAGGTCGGCGATGGAAATCAGCTTCAGGCCCCACTCGTCGGCGAATTTTCTTAGCTGCGGAAGACGCGCCATGGTGCCGTCGGGATTGAGTACCTCAATCAGAGCGGCGGCAGGCTGAAGTCCGGCAAGACGGGCGAGGTCTATGGCAGCCTCCGTGTGACCGTCGCGGCCGAGAACGCCCTCATCGTTGGCATACAGCGGATTGATGTGGCCCGGGCGTCCGAAAGTAGTCGCCGTAGATGCTGGATCGGCGAGAGCATTGATAGTCGCCGCGCGATCATGAGCACTCACACCGGTAGTGCATCCTTCAATTTTGTCGACAGTGATGGTGAAAGGTGTTCCGAGAAGTGAAGTATTGTCCTCTACCTGATGCGTCAGACCAAGTTCCCTGCAACGGGAGATGGTGAGAGGCACACACAGCACCCCGCGCCCGTTTGTGAGCATGAAATTGACCTTGTCAGGCGTGATTTTCTCTGCCGCGATAATCAGATCTCCCTCATTCTCACGATTTTCATCATCGACAACTATCACGAACTGCCCCTCCCGTATGGCGGAGACAGCTTCCTCTACCGTGTCGAGTTTTATAAATTCTGACATAAATTCAATAAATCAATTTTAAGGTATCTAATGGTTGCAAACCACTATGGGATTTCAATACTGCTCGCTCTCGTTGGGGAAATCTGTGCTCTTGACATCCTTGATATAGTTGCCCACGGCGTCCTCGATGATTGTGCCGAGGTCAGCGTAGCGGCGAAGGAAACGGGGAGAGAAACCTTTGTTGATACCGAGCATGTCCTGCATCACGAGCACCTGGCCGTCGCATCCGTTGCCGGCACCGATGCCGATAGTGGGAATCGACAGACTCTCGGATACCTTGGTAGCGAGAGCTGCGGGAATTTTTTCAAGCACCACGGCAAAGCAGCCTGCCTTTTCGAGCAGTTTCGCATCCTCGATGAGTTTGTTGGCCTCAGCCTCATCGCGGGCACGGACATTGTAAGTGCCGAACTTGTTGATGCTCTGCGGAGTGAGCCCGAGATGGCCCATGACCGGAATACCTGCGCTCAAAATGCGCTCCACCGATTCTATAATCTCTATGCCGCCTTCAATCTTGACAGCCTCGGCACCGCTTTCCTTCATGATGCGGACGGCGGAATTGAGAGCCTCTATTGAATTGCCCTGATAGGTGCCGAATGGCATATCGCACACCACAAGAGCACGCTTGACTCCGCGCGACACACACTGCGCGTGATAAATCATCTGGTCGAGAGTCATCGGAAGAGTCGTGGGATAGCCTGCCATGACATTGGCGGCGGAATCGCCGATAAGTATGGCGTCCATACCGGCCTCGTCGATAAGTTTGGCCATCGAATAATCATAGGCTGTGAGCATAGCAATCTTCTCACCCTTTGATTTCATTTCCATAAGGCGGCGTGTGGTCACCTTACGCGGGTCCTCAACAGTATATGTCGACATTGTATTTCTTTGAGTATTAAGTTATGAGAATTGATTTGCAAAATACCCCTCTCCGGAGCATTTCATTTGGTCGGACAAAGTTATTAAGTTTATTTCAACCGACAATGAAATTCAGTCGAAATCGGTACCCCGCTCAGTCACCGCATTGATTCATAGCAAGAAAAAATGATAAAAAATCTCCTTATACACCATCAGTGACAAGGAGACGCTATTTTAAATCATATTCTTCATAAAGTTTCTGTATCAAAGGCTTTAACAAAGGAATATCATCGACTATGGTAGCCCACAGCTGTTCAGGACGAATAGTATAATAGCCATGGACAAGCACATGTCTCATTCCCTCGATAGCATCCCACTCCACTTCGGGATGAGAGGCCCGATATTCTTTGGTCAGTTTATACACCGCCTCACCTATTATTTCTATATGTTTTACGAAACCAAAGAAAATAATCGGATCCGACACGGCACATTCATAGACATACTTATTGGCCATAATCACATCAATGGCATCAAGGATATGCGACAGCCGATTTCTATCGTTAAGTCTATCTCTCATAAATCAGGATTTTATCATGATTCGCTGAAGATACGGCAAACGGCATGAGCCGGCCGTCCTCGACTATATCGACCTTTCGCCCGACGATTTTCGAAAGATGGCATATCATACGTGAGATGGTCAGCAATGATATGCGTGAGCCCGGTTCATACCTCACCAGCAAATCGATGTCGCTTCCGGCTGTTTCCTCTCCTCTCGAACATGATCCGAACAACCAAGCCTTTGATACTGGCTGGGTTGCAAAAAAATCTCTTATAAGAGGAAGTATTTTGTCTATTGCCGGATTTACCATCGTTCAATTCCAATTATATGCCGCAAATATACATTATAAATACCTAAAATCAAAACACTAACACAAAATACGGATATAAATGACATCAATTTTAGAACCTTGAGGTTGGATGTGACGTTTTTTTGGCTTAATTTTGCGATAGAATCTATCAACCAAGAAAATACCAGTAAAAAAATGAAAAGTGATCCCAAGGACTGTCTTTATTGCACCAACAATGAGACTCTTCACAATCTTATGATTGAAATAGCCAAACTCGATGTGTCGAGAGTATTCCTCTTCAAAGAGCAGACCTATCACGGCCGTTGCCTTGTGGCCTACGACAAGCATGTCAACGACCTTTTCGAACTGAGCGACGAGGAGCGCAACGCTTTCATGAAAGATGTGGCCCGCGTGACCCGCGCTATGGACAAGGTGTTCCATCCCGAAAAAATCAACTACGGCGCCTACAGCGACAAACTCTCACACCTTCATTTTCATCTCGCACCGAAATATGTCGACGGTCCCGATTACGGCGGTGTGTTCCGCATGAATCCGGGCGAAGTCTATCTGAGCGACGCAGAATATGCCGACATGGTCGAAAAAATGAAGGCCGCTCTTGACGAATAGAATTCAGGACCGGCCATCACCGGCACCGGCGATTTAAAGTCAAAACGTAAATCCGTAATTCCGACTTTTATTTTTAGACAAACTCACAAAGGAAATTTAAAAATTTCTCTGTATATTTGCATCGGAGAAATCGGTGTTTTCAGATAATCTGACATCCGGTTTTCTCCGATTTTTCACGTTTATACTTCAGAAGATGAGTTACAGCTTCCTAGACCTCCTTTGCCTGCTTGGTTCAGTAGCTATGTTCCTTTATGGAATGAAAGTAATGAGTGAAGGCCTACAAAAAGCAGCCGGCGACCGTCTGCGCAACATCCTGTCGGCCATGACCCGCAACCGTTTTACCGGTATGCTGACCGGTATTGTCATCACAGCCTTGATTCAGAGCTCCTCAGCCTCGACAGTGATGGTGGTCAGCTTTGTAAATGCCGGCCTTATGACCCTCGCTCAGTCGATGGCCGTCATCTTCGGAGCCAACGTCGGCACCACATTCACCGCCTGGATTATAGCCCTGTTCGGATTCAAGGTCGACACCTCGGCGTTTATCCTTCCGGTCATAGCCTGCGCCGTACCCCTCCTATTTGCCAACGCAGGTCGCAAAAAGTCAATAGGCGAATTCATGATAGGCTTCGCCCTGATGTTCATGGGTCTTGACCTTATCAGCGACTATGTTCCTGACCTGCAAAGCAATCCTGAAATGTTTGCTTTCCTTGAACGCTATGCGTCCATGGGCTTTGCCTCGGTATTGCTCTTCGTATTTGTGGGTATTATCCTCACAGCCATCATCCAGTCGTCGGCCGCTACGTTTGCCATCGTGCTTATAATGTGTACTAAAGGCTGGATTTCATTTGACCTTGCCTGCGCGGTGGTGTTGGGCAGCAATATCGGAACGACCGTCACCCCGCTTCTCGCCTCCATGAGCGGAAATGTGGCCGCAAAGCGCACGGCAATGGGCCATCTGCTCTTCAACCTCTTCGGTCTGATATGGACGCTCGCCGTCTTTTATCCATTTGTACGCCTCAACGTCGACATCACCGAATGGCTCGGCCAGGGCAACCCCAACAGCATATTCTCCTACGTCAACGAACTTGAGGCAAAAGACCCGCAGCTCTACAACAGTATCTTCGACAACAGTCTCCCGGCCGGCCATCCGGTGCTGATGAAAATAGCACAGATGCAGTTCAGCGTGTCATTCGGCCTATCGATGTTCCACACTATATTCAATCTTGTCAATGTGGCCATCATGATCTGGCTGACCGGATTCTATGTGAAGGTGGTAGAGAAACTTGTCCCTGCCAAGCATACCGGCGACGAGGAATTCCAGCTCAAATTTATCTCCGGCGGCCTCATGAGCGCCTCGGAACTCAACATAGCCCAGGCTGAAAAGGAAATCGTAGTGTTCGCCCAGAGAGTGCAGCGCATGATAGCCATGGCGCAGAACATAGTCCACAATCCCAGTGGCAACGAGTTCACCAAACAGTTCTCCCGCATTGAGAAATATGAGGAGATTTCCGACCGAATGGAAATCGAGATCGCCAACTATCTGAACCGCTGTTCGGAGGGCCGTCTGTCAAACGAAGGTAAACACCGCATCGCCGCCATGCTCCGCATTGTCAGCGAGATTGAAAGCATTGCCGACTGCTGCTACGGCGTGGCGAAAATCCTCATACGCAAGCAGGAAAGCCACGTCAGCTTCAACGAAGAGATTTCCAACAACATCGACTCAATGTTTATAGCTGTGGAGGCAGCCGTCACCAACATGCTCCTGCTCCTGCGCAACTTCGAGGGAGTGGATCAGGCCGATATAATCACATCATATAACCACGAGCGCGAAATCAACAATCTGCGCAACCAGCTCCGTGTGGCCAACATCGAGAATATCAACGAGCATCACTACGAGTATCAGGCCGGTATCTATTACATGGATATAATCGGCTCGCTCGAGAAAATCGGTGACTATATCATCAACGTTGTCGACGAAGTCAAGGAGCAGTATCGTCAGAAACTTGCAGGCTGATATAATATTCCCCCTCATAGCCGGTGGAACACAACAGCCAATAGTTTCTAATCTATAAATTCACAAGCTCACACATCAACCTGACATTAAGCTATGGCATCGTTAAAAAACTATCTCGTCCAGTATTTCAATCTGGCCGAGGACCTTGTTCCCCAGGCCGATGCCGAAGCCGCCATCCGCGAGGGTGTCTCCTTCAAGGGAACCAATATGTTAATTCTCATCCTCGCTATCTTCATAGCGTCGCTGGGACTCAACACCAATTCGACGGCCGTAATCATCGGCGCCATGCTTATCTCGCCGCTCATGGGGCCCATCATCGGTATAGGACTCGGAGTGGGAGTGCAGGATTTCGAACTGCTCAACCGCTCGCTGCGCAATCTCGTGATGGCCGCGGGATTCAGTGTGCTCACCTCCACAATCTACTTCCTCATATCGCCTGTCAGTGAAGGCCACAGCGAACTTCTCGCCCGCACATCGCCGACGATATATGATGTGCTCATCGGATTTTTCGGCGGAGGTGCCGGAATCGTGGCCATAGGCTCGAAATCGAAAGGCAACGTGATACCCGGCGTAGCCATCGCCACCGCCCTCATGCCCCCGCTCTGCACCGCGGGCTACGGCCTCGCCACTCTCCAGCTCAACTATTTCCTCGGTGCCTTCTACCTCTTTCTCATCAACTCAATCTTCATCGGCCTGGCCACATTCATCGGCATAAAACTGATGCACTACAAGCCGGTAAAGTCGGTAAATCCCGAGCGCTCGCGCATAGTGCGCCGAATAGTCTACACCGTGTCTATCCTCACACTTCTACCTTCCCTCTACCTCACCTACAACATGCTGCGACAGTCGCGCTTCACTATGAACGCCGACCGTTTCGTGTCGCAGCAGTTCAATTTCCCCTCCACTCAGGTGCTCAGCCGCAAGGCCACCATCGAACACGGCGAAAAAAACATCACCGTGACCCTCATAGGCAAAATACTCCCGGCCGACTCTCTCCAGCTCGCCATGAGCTCGCAGCTCAAGAACTACGGACTGGAAGGCGCGAAACTCCATATCATCCAGGGCGATTCACCCGACCTCTCGGAACTCAAGAACGGCATGCCGTCGATGAACGATATCTACGAACTCGCCCGGACATCCATCTCGGCCCAGCAGGTCAAGATTGACTCTCTGAAAAGCATCATAGCGCTCACGAATATCAACGACACCATAGCCGGACGAATAGCGCCGGAGGTAAAGGTGCTCTTCCCGCAGGTGAAGGAACTCGCCGTGAGCCGCGCTATTTTCGGCAACATCAACAGCGGCCAGCTCGACACCGTCAGTATGGTGCTCGTAAAATATGCTTCTCCCCTTCCGCAGTCTAAAGAACGTGAATTCACCAGATTCCTTGAAGCCCGTCTGCAATCCAAATCCCTCCAGCTTATCAACGTAGGGAATCAGATTACATTTTCTAAAAAAACCGCACAAGATACGAAGAAATGAGCTCAAACCCAAACGCATCAGCCATACCACAGGCACCGGTCAGCCAGTTGCCCGACAATCTGAAAGGGAAAAAGGTGGTGCTTGTCAACCATTCCGACACACTCGGAGGGGCAGCCATCGTAACGTTCAGACTGATGCAGGCTTTGCGGCAGATAGGTGTCGACGTCCGCATGGTGGTCTATACAAAGACCTCCGAGGAGGAGAACGTGGCAAATGTATCTACTCGCTTTTTCCGTGGTCTTGCCTTCTGTCTTGAACGGTTGCAGATACTATTGGCAATAGGATTCAACTATGTCGACCTCTATAAAGTCTCGACAGGTTCTTTCGCCGTAAATGTCCATCACCATCCCTGGATAAAGGAGGCCGACATAGTCTGCCTCAACTGGATAAACCAGGGTCTCCTGGGAATAGGAGGAGTGAGACAGCTCCATCTGATGGGGAAAAAAATAGTGTGGACGCTACATGACATGTGGGCCATGACAGGAATCTGCCACCACGCCTACGAGTGTGACCACTATCTCGACAAATGCGGCGAGTGCCCCTTCCTCTCGGGAGGAGGAAAACCGACTGACATGTCACACAAATACTGGAAGAAGAAACTCAGACTGTATGACGAGGTGCCGATTCACTTCGTCACCGTGAGCCACTGGCTCGAAAAAGCAGCACGCCACTCCTCGCTGCTCAACGGCCGCGACATACGGACCATCCACAATCCGTTTCCGATAAACCAGTTCTACGTCAATCCTCCGCGCGACCTCTACTCCATTGTCACGCCGGAGAAACCATACGTGTTGCTTTTCGGAGCCGCACGCATCGACGACCCCATCAAGGGAATAGATTATACAATCGACGCACTCAACTATATTTTCGACAACCATCCCGAAATTGCAAGCAAGACCTGCATATATTTCTTCGGAAATCAGAAAGACCCGCAGGTACTCGACCGCCTGCGTTTCTCACACCGCTCACTCGGTCTGATCACCGATTTCAAAATCATACGCTACCTCTATTCGATAGCCACGGCGGTCATATCCACCTCACTCTACGAGACTCTCGGGGGTACACTTGTGGAGGGTCAGGCAGGAGGCGCCCTTCCCGTCACATTCGGTATCGACGGGCGCGCCGATGTGGTCGAGCATCTTAAAAACGGTTACATCGCACGGTATAAGGATTACCGCGACGTGGCCGAAGGCATACTCTGGGCCATAAATTCGAAGATTCCGCGCGAAGAGCTTCACGAATCCGTCAGGGAGCGCTTCTCTGGCCCGGCTATAGCCGGGCAGTATACCGCACTCTTCTCCGAAATCATAGACTGAGAGCAAACCATCTGACATTACTCCGGAAATCTCCCGGATGTCACATCAGCAATATCAACAACTACAATAAAATACACGCAGATATGAAGGTATTAATAGTCGGTGCAGGAGGTTTTATCGGGGGATTCATAGCCCGCGAAGCTCTTTCGCGCGGTTATGAGACCTGGTGTGCAGTGCGCGAATCAACATCGCGGCGCTATCTCACTGATCCGACTCTGAAATTCATAGTCCTTGACTATGATGACCCCGAGAAACTCAGAAAAGGGCTCGAAGGAGAATCGTGGGACTATATAATCTACAATCTCGGAGCGACGAAATGTGTTAATTTCAGCGATTTCAACCATATCAACTTCACCTATCTGCGAAATTTCTGCGAGGCTCTCCGGGCCAACGGCCAGGTGCCGCAGCGATTCATCTATATGTCGTCGCTGTCGGCCATAGGTCCCGGCGACGAGAAAAACTATAGCCCGCTGAAAGGCGACATGATTCCGCAGCCCAACACCCGCTACGGCCTGTCGAAAATCAAGGCCGAAACCTTCCTTCAGACCCTGCCGGCAAGTTTTCCGTGGATTATCCTGCGCCCAACGGGGGTCTACGGTCCCCATGAGCAGGACTATCTCATGATGATAAAGAGCATCGACTCCCACTTTGATTTCGGAGTGGGCTTCCGCCGCCAGATGCTGACGTTCATTTATGTCGAGGACCTTGCGCGCGCCATTTTCGACGCTCTTGAGAAGGCACCCGTCCATAAAAAATACATCATCTCAGAACCCCGCGCCTACTCTCAGGGGGAATTCCGAAGAATAGTTTCCCGGGAGCTCGGGCGGAAAATAGTCATCCCCGTCAGGCTACCCCTGTGGGCGCTGAAAATAGCCTGCAAGGTATCCGAAAAATATGGCGCAGCGAAGATGGAGGCCGTGACTCTGAACTCCGACAAATACAACATCATGGCCCAGCGCAACTGGAACTGCGACACCTCAGAGGCCGAGCGCGACTTCGGTTTCCGCGCGCAGATAAATCTCGAGGAGGGAATACGCCGCACTGTCCGGGCATATCGTAACGAAAAGAAAAGCAAGTAGACCATGGAACAAAAGACCCCTCTGTGGATGACGGTGCTCATCATCATATTCCTCCTTCCGGTGTTCTCCTTCCCCCTCCTGCTTGCCAATATACCCGGCGACGACGAATCGGTAAAGACCTTTGTGTGGATTTATCCCTTCTATATGCTCCTGTCTGCATGGCTTGCGTGGAGCGCATATCCGCGGCGCCCATACGTGTGCTGGATTCTGCTGATTCTGATGGTGCTCTCCACAGCCGCCGTATGGACCATGGTCCTGCATCCGATGGAAGTAGTCATGTGATAAAGCCGCACGTCAGCAAACAATGTCTAACTCAAAATCAAACATAACAGGTGAAACTACTTATCATAAACGGTCCGAATCTCAATCTTCTCGGCACCCGCGAACCCGCCATCTACGGCTCGCAGACATTTGAATCATATCTCGTCGAACTCCGTGAAATGCTCGAAGGGGATGAGATAGAGTATCGCCAGTCCAACCACGAAGGCGACATCATCGACTTCCTCCACAACACGGATGCCGACGGTGTGATTCTCAACGCCGGTGCCTACACCCACACCTCACTGGCCATAGCCGACGCCATCAAAGCCATACAGACTCCGGTGATAGAGGTGCATATCTCCAACACAGCCTCGCGCGAGACCGTGCGCCACACATCCTACATAGCGCCCGTGTGTCGCGGCACAATCACAGGTTTCGGCCTCAACTCCTATTTTCTCGCCGCTCAAGCTTTCATAATGGGCCATGTCAGATAGTCTTGACGAATACATACTTGACCATATCTCGCCGGAACCTGAACATCTGCGCAAACTTTACCGCCGCACACACCTGCGTCACCTCTATCCCCGCATGTGTTCAGGACATCTGCAAGGGCGCATGCTCGCCATGCTTTCGGCCATGATTCATCCCTCGCGGGTGCTTGAACTCGGCACCTACACCGGTTATTCTGCCCTCTGCCTGGCAGAAGGACTGGCCCCCGGCGGACAATTGCACACCATAGAGGTGGACGACGAGATGGAGGAGGAGCTGCTCGAACTCTTCGCCACCGCTCCCGGCGGCGACCGCATCTCACTCCATATAGGGGATGCCGAAGAGCTCATCAGCGAGCTGGACGAGACTTGGGACCTCGTGTATATCGACGCCAACAAGCGCCGTTATATAGAATATCTCCGGCAGGTTCTCCCGCGACTCAGAAGCGGAGGCTTCATCATAGCCGACAATACCCTGTGGGACGGAAAAGTGACCGATACAGTCAGCAACCACGACGCCCAGACCGTGGCCCTCGACAGATTCAATAAATTCGTGGCCTCCAGCGGAGAGCTTGAAAGCGTCATTCTTCCCCTCCGCGACGGTCTCACCCTCATCCGGAAAAAATAATCCGCTTTCAGCCTTAAACAAAAGGCATATAAAGACAGAAAATACAGAAGGTACATAAGTCGTTTCAGTCATTTCAGCTGAATTTCTTATGTACCTTCTGTATTTTCTGTCTTTATATGCCTTAATTCAGCGGATTATACTGTGAGGATTTCTTTTTCCTTGGCAGCGAAGAGCTCGTCGATTTTCTTGAGATATTTGTCGTGGAGCTTCTGTACACTGGCCTCGGCATCCTTCTCGATATCCTCGCTCATGCCCTGCTTGATGGCCTTCTTGAGACCTTCGATTGCATCACGGCGGGCGTTTCTGACGCTCACCTTGGCGTTTTCAGCCTCAGCTTTCGACTGCTTCACGAGGTTGCGGCGGCGCTCTTCGGTCAGAGGGGGAATCGAGAGACGGATAATCTCGCCGTTGTTTTCGGGGGTGATACCGAGCTCAGAGTTGATGATAGCTTTCTCTATCTCCTTGAACATAGCTTTCTCCCAGGGAGTGATGGTGATGGTGCGCGCATCGGGAACAGCGACGTTGGCAACCTGTGATACAGGCACGTTGGTGCCGTAGTAGCTCACACGCACTGAATCAAGAATCTTCGGATTGGCTTTGCCTGCGCGGATATGTGCAAGAGCTTCGTCAAGATAGGCGACGGCCAGTTCCATTTTTTCTTCGGCCGGATTTAGGTAGTCGGAGGGTTCCATATATTTCGGTTTAAAATTTAATTTTAAATTATATTCAATAAACAAGCGTTCCTATCGGTTCGCCCTTGATAACTTTGAGGAGATTGCCGGGAGTGTCCATGTCGAAAACCACGATAGGCAGATGATTCTCCTTGCAGAGCGCGGTGGCTGTGAGGTCCATCACCTTCAGACCGCGGTTGTAGACCTCGTCGTAGGTAATCTTGTCAAACTTGGTGGCGGTGGGGTCCTTTTCGGGGTCGGCTGTATAGATGCCGTCGACGCGGGTGCCTTTGAGCATCACGTCGGCCTCCACCTCAATACCGCGCAGAGCGCTGCCGGTGTCTGTGGTGAAGAAAGGATTGCCTGTGCCTCCGGCAATGATGGCCACCTCACCGCGCTGAAGAGCTTCGATGGCCACACGGTTGGAATAGTAATCGCCGATAGGATACATGTTGAGGGCGGTAAGCACCTTTGCGGGCTGACCGATGGCATCGAGTGCCGACGAAAGAGCGAGAGAATTGATGACTGTGGCAAGCATGCCCATCTGGTCACCCTTCACGCGGTTGAAACCCTTGGCCGCACCTGACACGCCGCGGAATATATTACCTCCGCCGATGACGATTGCCACCTGAACGCCCATAGAGCATATTTCCATAATCTGGCGGGCATATTCTTCAAGACGCTCGGTGTCGATTCCATAGCCCTGCTTTCCCATCAGTGACTCTCCACTGAGTTTGAGGAGAATTCTTCTGTATTTAGGTTCCATGTTTTCTATTGTTTGACTGTTTGACTTTTATCTATGTTTTCAACAAAGGTAAGGATTATTCTTTCAATTACCCAACCATTGCTCCCTAAAAAATAAAATACATATATAAATAGGTGTCATTCCGACGTTTCACTCCGGGCATTGTCTGCCGTGAATATTACAGTATATCATAATGACAATTCAATTTCAAACATCAGACAATTCGGTTACAAATTTTTATACAAAGGCAAATATTTGTTATATTTGCATTACATCTTTCGTTACTACAATCTTTTTCCTCAATCAGAAAGTGTAAAAACAACTATCAACCGTGGATATTTCTGATATTAAAATAACGCCTGCGATTCTGCTCGTTGATGACGACAGAAACATTACCTCGCTTCTTGAAGCCAACCTTCAGAGCGCGGGTTATCGTGTCGTTATCGTTCCACAGGCGGAAGATGCACTCACTCTACCTCTTGATACTTACAGCCTTATAATCGCAGAAGTAAAATTACCGGGAGAGATTGACGGGCTCGAACTACTTGAACGCATTAAAGATGACCGTATGACTGCAAATATTCCGGTCATATTCTGTTCCGTCCTCGACAGCGAAAACGACATCATCAACGCCCTCAACGCAGGAGCCGATGACTATGTGATAAAACCCTTCTCTCTGCGCGAATTTATGGCGCGCATCCGCTCCGTGTTGCGCCGCCACAGGAATTTCACTCCCGCCGTCACGACGAGAACCATCGAATACCGCACTCTCATTCTCAACATCGATTCCCGCGGCCTGATTATCGACGGCGATTCAATATCACTCTCACCCACGGAATTTTCAATCCTCACCCAGTTGCTGCGCTCGCGCAACAAGCTCTTCACCCGAGAAGAAATCTTCACTACCGCATGGCCCGGCGAGGAGATGAACAATCCGCGTCTCGTAGATGTCAACATCTCACGTCTGCGAAAAAAACTCGGCACCTACGCCCAGAACTTAGTCAACCGTTCCGGCCTCGGCTACGGTTTCATGGATGTATAAAAAACGGAATACACTCTGCTGAATGTTGCCCTCATCCACCACACCCTTCATTCTTGAAGCCGGCTGCGACGAAGCCGGTCGCGGCTGTCTGGCAGGTCCGGTATTTGCTGCCGCGGTAATCCTTCCCGACGGCTACACCAATGAACTCCTGAACGATTCAAAAAAACTTACCGCCAGACAGCGCGAAGCACTGCGCCCGGTGATTGAACGCGACGCCGTAGCATGGGCCGTGGCCTCGTGTGACCACGCCGAAATCGACAGCATAAACATTCTCAACGCCTCCATTCTCGCCATGCACCGCGCACTCGACGCACTCGATGTCACGCCCGGAGCCATCGCTGTCGACGGCAACAGATTCAAACCCTACAAGGATATTCCCCACGTCACCGTGGTCAAGGGCGACGCGAAATACGGCAACATAGCGGCTGCATCGGTTCTCGCCAAAACCTACCGTGACGCTTTCATGGAAAAGGCCGCCAAAGCATACCCCGGCTACAACTGGGAAGTCAACAAAGGGTATCCCACAAAGGAACATCGCGCAGCCATAGCGAAACTCGGCCCAACACCGCTGCACCGCATGACTTTCCGCCTGCTCCCTGCCGATAGTTCAAAAAAGTAGTAGAAGTATCACATTTTCTGCTTCAGGCGCCGTGCCGTAGTGTAGGCAAGCAGTTCGGAGCGGTAGGCCTGAAATGAAATCTCGCGTCCTACCCGGCCCTCAAATACTCCCCCTTCAGTCACCAGATTATGCCACAAGGCCTTTATGCCGTGAATAAACGGACTTATAAGGCCTATCGACCCGTCGCGCGCGGCAAGCACCTTGGCTTTCATTGCTGCGTGTGAGGTGGCCACACGCCGGTACTGCTCCTTCGAGTCGCAGCGATGATGCAGAATATCACCGTCGAGAAGCTCCGGGCGAACTGAATCACGGAAAATCACAGTCTCCGAGACATCGCGCAGATTCCAGTTGGCATAGCGTTTGTCAAACAACCTGATCTGACGGTCGGGATACCAGCCGCAATGTCTGACGGGCACTCCGCAATAGAAATTCAATCTTGAGATGCTGTAGACACGGTGGCCGAAATTCTCCTTCTTGAGTTGCTTTATCGACTCCTGGAGCGCAGGCGAAAGAAGCTCATCGGCGTCAATCGACAGTACATACTGATGCGTGGTGAGCGATGTGGCATACTGCCTCTGCGCACCGAAACCGTCAAACTTCCGCGTCCTGACCTTGCATCCGAAATCATTGCAGATTTCAACAGTCCTGTCCGTCGACCCGGAGTCAACCACAATGATTTCATCCGCAACCTCGCGCAACGATTCCAGACAGGCACCTATGTGTCTCTCTTCATTGAAGGCAAGTATGGTCGCTGATATCTTGTTCATTATTGACAAACACAGTTTTACCAGGTACAAATGTAAAATAAATATTTCAAAATAAATATCTTTTTGTATAAAAAATGTCGAAACTGCTTAAAATGTAATCCAAAACACGTATTTTATTGCAAATTACTCTCTTTTTCACCTGAAATTGCTCAGAAATTCCTGAAATTCTGCACTCTTTGAATTTTAAAGAGAAAAAAGTGTACCCTAATAGGGTAAAAAAAGAACAAAAAGCTACCAAACGCAGCTCTATTAACACAAATTAACATGTCGGGGGGGGTAGTTTTGATAATTTGTAGTTAAATTTGCAGATAATTTAACGTCAGTAGGCTTATAGCTACTATCAAAGCAACGCATAACACAAAGTCAACTAAAAAAGTTAGGTTAAATGTGAATGAGGAGACTGTGAAGCCTCCTCATTTTTTGTTGTATATTTTCATCTGCATTCTTGACTGCACAATGAACATTTCCAGATTTATTAACACTGTTGAAAACATTGTTGAAAACTGTCAATAAGATTTCAATGACTTTCTAAAGATTCTTCTTGCATATATCGGAGGACACCGGGTATAATCCTTGAACCATTATGACAAAATAACTTATCATGATTCTATCAAACCGTTTTCAATCCCCTTTTCAACAGAAAACGGTTGGAAATGACATGAAAAGTTTTTAACTTTGCACATTATTAACACAATGTTAATAACATCGGTAAGTATCGGAAACATAGTGTTTTAGTATGTCAATAACATTGAAGATAGTGTTAACCCGACTTCAATAACCCATAAATGCAAGAAAAGGGCCAGAAAGTTATTTCACATTTTAACATCCACTATACTTTTACTTATTGAGTGTTTTTGAAAAAAATTTTTTCCCATAAAATAAAAACATAAAATAAATGAATGTTGAAAACGGGTTCGTCGATGCCCCGGTAGACCCGGCGCTCGATCTCGTGGCTGAAATCAAAAAACTCAAGAAAGAGAAAAACGCCATTGTCCTCGCCCACTATTACACGGTAGGCGAGATTCAGGACCTGGCTGATTTCGTCGGCGATTCGCTGGCCCTCGCCCGGATTGCGGAGAGACTCGACAACGACATCATCGTGATGTGTGGCGTCCACTTCATGGGAGAGACTGTCAAGATTCTTTGTCCGGAAAAGAAGGTGCTCGTCCCCGATCTCAATGCGGGATGCTCGCTTGCCGACAGCTGTCCGGCCGAGAGCTTCAGAACTTTTGTCGAAGCTCATCCCGGCCACACCGTCATCAGCTATGTCAACACTTCGGCTGCGGTGAAGGCTCTCACGGATATAGTGGTGACTTCTGGCAATGCCATGAAGGTCGTCTCCTCGCTCCCGCAGGATGAGAAAATAATCTTCGGTCCCGACCGCAACCTCGGAAATTATATAAATTCGCAGACCGGACGCGAGATGCTTCTCTGGGACGGCGCCTGCCATGTTCACGAACAGTTTTCACTCGAAAAGATTCTTGAGCTGAAAGAGCGTCATCCGGCGGCGAAGGTGCTCGTGCATCCGGAATGTCCGAAACCGATACGTCTCGTAGCCGACAAGCTCGGGTCCACAGCCGTGCTTCTCGAATATGCCGTCAACGACGACGCTCAGGAGTTCATCGTGGCCACCGAGAGCGGCATCCTCCACGAGATGCGCCGCAAGTGTCCGCAAAAGACATTCATTCCCGCGCCTCCCAACGACTCGACCTGCGCCTGCAATGACTGTTCGTATATGAAGCTCAACACTCTCCGGAAGCTCTACAATACTCTCCTCCACGAGCTCCCCGAGGTCACTGTCGACGAGGCTATCATCGACGAGGCCCGGAAGCCCATTGCGAGAATGTTGGAACTTAGCTGAGAAATTAGAAAAACAATCTGAATTATGGAATACAATCATAGAGACATCGAATCGCGCTGGCAGAACTACTGGCGTGAAAATAAGGTCTACAAGACCGCAGTTGACAAATCGCGTCCCAAATACTATGTCCTCGACATGTTCCCCTACCCCTCGGGAGCCGGTCTGCATGTGGGACACCCCTTAGGCTACATCGCATCCGATATCTATTCGCGCTACAAACGTCTGCGCGGTTTCAATGTGCTCCACCCGATGGGCTATGACGCCTACGGTCTCCCCGCGGAGCAGTATGCCATCCAGACAGGACAGCATCCCGAAAAGACCACCAACGACAACATCGCCCGCTACCGTCAGCAGCTCGACCGCATCGGTTTCTGCTATGACTGGGACCGCGAGGTGAGAACCTGCGACCCTAAATTCTACAAGTGGACCCAGTGGGCCTTCATGAAGATGGTCGAGAGCTACTATGACACCGAGCTCGACAAGGCGCAGCCCATTTCAAAACTTATAGAGCATTTCGAGAAGGAGGGCAGCAAGGGCATCCACGCCGCCTGCTCCGAGGAGTTCGATTTCACAGCCGACGAGTGGAAGGCCATGTCGGAAAAGGAGAAGAGCGATGTGCTCATGAACTACCGCATCGCTTATCTCGGCAACACTATGGTCAACTGGTGTCCCCAGCTCGGAACCGTGCTCGCCAACGATGAGGTGAGCGAGGGTCTTTCAATCCGCGGCGGCTACCCGGTGGAGCAGAAACTGATGTATCAGTGGTGTCTGCGTGTGTCGGCATACGCCCAGAGACTTCTCGACGGCCTCTCTGAGCTCGACTGGACCGATTCGCTCAAGGAGACACAGCGCAACTGGATAGGCCGCTCCGAGGGCGCTGAAATGCGTTTCCCGGTTGCCGGTTCCGATGTCGTGCTTGAAATCTTCACCACCCGCGCCGACACCGTGTTCGGTGTGACCTTCATGGTGCTTGCTCCCGAGAGCGAGTATGTCGACAAGGTGGTTACTCCCGAGCAGCGCAAGGCCGTGGACGAGTATCTCGACAGCATCAAGCACAAGACCGAGCGTGAGCGCATGATTGACAAGAAGGTTTCCGGCGTATTCTCCGGCAGCTATGCGGTCAATCCCCTCACCGGTAAGGAAATTCCCATTTATATAAGCGACTATGTGCTTGCAGGCTACGGCACGGGCGCTATCATGGCTGTGCCTGCCCACGACAGCCGTGACTACGCTTTCGCCCGTCATTTCGATCTTCCCATCATTCCTCTTATCGAGGGTTGCGACGTGTCGGAGCAGAGCTTCGATGCCAAGGGCGGAAAGATGGTCAACAGTGCGTCGGCCGACTTCTCGCTCAACGGCCTTGAGGTTCCCGAGGCTATCGCCGCCACAAAGAAATATATCTCAGAGAAGGGTATCGGCCGCGTGAAGGTCAACTACCGTCTCCGCGACGCCATCTTCAGCCGTCAGCGCTACTGGGGCGAGCCTTTCCCTGTATATTATAAGGATGGTGTCCCCCACCTCATGGACGAATCCGCTCTTCCCCTGCTTCTTCCCGAAGTGGACAAGTATCTTCCCACTGAGACAGGCGAGCCCCCTCTGGGCCGTGCGAAGAACTGGGTGACTCCCGAGGGCTATCCTATCGAGCTTAACACCATGCCCGGTTTCGCAGGCTCGTCGGCCTACTATCTCCGCTATATGGACCCCGACAACAACGAGGCTCTCGTATCGAAGGAGGCTGATGAATACTGGCGCAATGTTGACCTCTACATCGGAGGTACGGAACACGCCACCGGCCACCTCATCTACTCCCGTTTCTGGAACAAGTTCCTCTATGACCTCGGATATGTCGTGGAGCCCGAGCCTTTCAAGAAGCTCATCAACCAGGGCATGATTCAAGGACGCACCAACTTCGTCTACCGTATCAAGGACACCAATACTTTTGTGTCGCTTGGCCTGAAAGATCAGTATGACACCACTCCTATCCGTGTCGACGTGAACCGCGTGAGCAACGATGTGCTCGACCTTGATGCTTTCCGTGCATGGCGTCCGGAGTTCAAGGATGCAGAGTTTATCCTTGAGGACGGCAAGTATGTCTGCGGCTGGGCTGTTGAGAAAATGTCGAAATCTATGTTCAATGTCGTTAACCCCGACGACATCGTGGAGCGCTACGGAGCCGACACTCTCCGTCTCTACGAGATGTTCCTCGGCCCGATTGAGCAGAGCAAGCCCTGGGATACCAACGGTATCGACGGCGTCAACCGTTTCATCAAGAAACTCTGGGGTCTTTTCTACAAGGGCGCCTGCCTCGTGGATGACAGCGAACCTTCGGCAGAAGCGCTCAAGGCTGTCCACAAGCTCATAAAGAAGGTCACCGGCGACATCGAGAATTTCTCTTATAATACCTCAGTCGCAGCCTTCATGATTTGTGTAAACGAACTCACGGCCGCCAAATGCCACAGCCGCAAGGTGCTCGAACCTCTCGTAATCGTGCTCGCACCCTTCGCGCCCCACGTTGCCGAAGAGCTCTGGCACAGCGCCCTCGGTCACGACACTACTGTCAACGACGCCAAGTGGCCCGAGTGGAACGAAGAGTATCTGAAGGAGAACAACGTCAATTACGCTGTTTCCTTCAACGGCAAGGCACGTTTCACCATCCAGGTTCCCGCCGACATGCCGAAAGATGAGGTAGAAAAACTCGCTCTCTCGAATGAATCCTCAGCCAAATGGCTCGACGGCAAGACCATCCGCAAAATCATCGTCGTCCCCGGCAAGATTGTAAACATCGTAGTGGGATAATTTAAAGTTTAGACAATACCGTAAGCATTAACTCAACTACAGGTTGAAGTACCAACATATAGCAACATCGG
>DXXM01000004.1:102144-117195 GCA_019416285.1 Bacteroidales bacterium | reverse complement strand
ATCTCAACCTTGTGACCCCTCATTTTCACTTTTGTTTTTAAACAGCCTCTAAATAGAATCTGTCAGAAAATAAATTATTTATAATAGTAGTCTATCCACACAACATTTTTATGAAGTGATAAGCTTGGTTATTTCGGGCGGGTGATGTAACTTTGCATGTATTTTATGCACAAACCTGAACGTTACTTAGTCTGTTTCCCGATTGTGTGTGTTATCCTGCTTCTGGCGGGATGCAGTGCGACGCGCCACGTCCACAATGGAGAATACCTTCTTGACGAGGTGAACATTGAAATCACCGGCGACGAGGAGGTCAACAGTCGTGACCTTGTCAACTACCTCAAGCAGTCGCCGAACCATGAGGTACTCGGGTTCTGGAAACTCCAGCTCGGCACCTACAATCTCTCAGGCGAGGACACTACCAAGTGGTATAACCGCTGGGTGCGCCGCATGGGGCAGGCTCCGGTCATCTATTCCCAGTCGCTCACCGACGCATCCGTCAGGCAGTTGCGCCTCGCGCTCGTCAACCGTGGCTATCTCGAAGCCGAGGTCGAGGCTGACACTGTGATGATACCCGAAAGGAAGAGAATCAACGTCACCTATAAAATCACCACCGGGGAGCCCCGCCGCATTTCCTCGATAGCCTACGAGATTCCCGACACGCTGATTGAACGCATCATCTTGCGCGACACACTGGAATCTACCATCAAACCGGGCGAGCGCTTTGACCGCGACATGCTCGACGCCGAGCGCACGATGATCACACAGCGCCTGCGCAACCACGGCTACTACTCTTTCAATAAAGAATATATCACTTTCTACGCCGACACCTCGGAATATTCGAAGGATGTGGATCTGACATTGACCGTGCGCCCTCCGCGCACTATGAGCGGAGGCAAACTCGTGGCCGACACCACCGCGCGCCACACACGGTTCTATATCAACAAGATATATTTCGTCACCAACGGCTCCACTCCCGGCTCTCCGTCGCGCGACGTGACGGCCGACACCGTAACCTATAAGGACGTAGAGATAATCTACGGCAAGGACCGCTACATTACACCCGGCGCCCTGCGTCAGAAATGTTTTCTCGTGCCGGGACAACTCTACAGGGCCTCGGACGTAGACCGCACATACGAATCCCTCGCCCGACTCGGGATTCTGAAATCAATAAACATCGAATTTGTCCCCGCGGCTGAAATCGACGGCAAGCGCTGGCTCGACGCCTATATTCTGCTCACACGCAACAAAAAGCAGTCGATAACCTTCGACGTCGAGGGTACCAACTCCGAAGGTGACCTCGGCTTCGGTCTGGGCGCCACATATCAGCACCGCAATCTCGCCAAGGGCTCACAGCTTCTCACCGCGCGCCTGCGAATGAACTATGAGAGCCTTTCGGGGTCGTTCAACGGCCTCATCAACGACCGCTACACGGAATATGCCGGCGAGGTCGGCATCACATTCCCGAAATTTGAATTCCCTTTCGCATCCCAGCGTCTGCGCGAGCGTCTCAACGTCAGCACAGAGTTCGCCCTCTCCTTCAACTATCAGGAAAGGCCTGAATATACGCGCATCATCGCCGGCGCCGCATGGAAATACAAGTGGGTCAACCGCAGCAACACCCGCCGCCACTATTTCGACCTGCTCGACATAAATTATGTCTACCTTCCCGAAAGCACCAACGATTTTCTCGACCAGATAGCCCCCGACAATCCTCTGCTCCGCTACAGCTACGAGGACCATTTCATCATGAGCATGGGCTACCGGTATTACAACACCAACAAGCGCATCCCCTCCTCCCTGCTCAAGACCTACACTCTCCAGCCCACGGTCTATACCATACGCGCATCAGTCGAGACGGCCGGCAATCTCCTCTATGCAATTTCCTCGCTCTCGGATGTGCGCCGCCACAACGGAGCATACCGCGTATTCGGCATCAACTATTCGCAATACGTCAAGAGTGAGATTGACTATTCGCTGACCCGCAACATCAACCCGCGCCACTCGCTCGCCTTCCATGTTGGAGCGGGCATCGGCATACCCTACGGCAACTCCACAGTGCTTCCCTTCGAGAAACGCTTCTACGCAGGCGGCGCCAACGGCGTGAGAGGCTGGGGAGTCCGCACTCTCGGCCCCGGCAGCTACGACTCGCGCAACTCCGTGACCGACTTCATAAACCAGTGCGGCGATATCCGTCTCGACCTCAGCCTCGAATACCGCGCAAAACTCTTCTGGGTGCTCGAAGGGGGCGCTTTCGTCGACGCCGGCAACATCTGGACAATACACAACTACGAGAACCAGCCCGGAGGCATGTTCCATTTCGACACTTTCTGGAAGCAGATCGCCCTCGCTTACGGTCTCGGCCTTCGATTCGACTTCACCTACTTTCTCCTGCGCCTCGACCTCGGCCTCAAGGCCCACAATCCTGCTATGGGTCAGGAAAGATGGCCTATAATACATCCCAACTGGCATCGGGACGCCACATTCCACTTTGCCGTAGGCTATCCCTTCTAAGAAAAATCTACAGCTCAGGATCCTATATATATCCTCAGTCAAACCAAAATTCCGCAACAATGAAACAGCTCGTCATCTTCGACCTCGACGGAACCCTGCTCAACACCATAGCCGACCTCGGCACGGCGACAAACCACGCGCTGAGAGTGTGCGGCTATCCCGAACACAACCTTGCCTCCTATCCAAAGATGGTCGGCAACGGTATCACACGCCTGATAGAGAGAGCTCTCCCCGAAGATGAGCGCGACACCGAAACCGTCGAGAGAGTCCGAGAGAAATTCAAGGAATACTACGACGAACACATGAACGACCTTACTGGACCCTATCCCGGCATCACCGACATGCTCAGGGAACTCGGGAAAATGGGAGTGAAACTCGCCGTCGCATCCAACAAATATCAGGCCGCCGTGGTCGCACTCATCCGCCACTACTTCCCCGACATCGACTGGCAGGCCATAGAGGGACAGAAAGAAGGTGTGCCAACCAAACCTGACCCCTCGATTGTGTTCGAGATACTCGCCAAATGTCCCACACGGAAATCCAAAGTCCTCTATGTGGGCGATTCCGGCGTGGACATGGAGACAGCACGACGTGCATGTGTCGATTCATGCGGAGTCACATGGGGTTTCCGCTCGCTGAAAGAGCTCAAGGATCATCATGCCGATAACATCGTCGACACACCGGATGGAATAATCGCCGTGGTCCGGCGTCCGGGACTCGAACTCGACACCTGACCTCCGCCCTTTCCTCTCATCACTTTCCCTCACATTTCATTATTATCTCTCCCCCCTATAGCTCGCAGCCGGTATCATCCGGAAAAATACATTTACTTTTATATACATCTAACATACATCACTCAAATGAGATTATATTTGAAAATCTTAAGTCTTGGCCTGACACTTTTCATATCATCGCTCTACATTTCGGCTGCATCGAGATATGACACAAAATCCGTAACGGATTCTCTTTACCATGAACTCACTGTCGCTGACAATCCCAATGATTCTCTCTCGATAATGGGCAACCTCTTCGACCTCCTGCCACGCGACGTCGGCACTCTTGTCGGAATAGAGATGGTCGATGTGGCAGACAGGAGCGACAATCCGGGCGCAGCTCTCGAAATCCTGCGCAATCTCGCCAACCGTTACATACGCAATGATTCAATGCTCGTCGAGCTTTACAACCGTGCTATGCGTTATTCACCTAACGAAAATCCTGATATAAAAGGAGTCAGCACTGACGAGCTCAACGAAACACTGACTTTCATAAAGCTCATGCGCAACATATATCAGGCGCTCTACTGCGATGACGAGCAGCGGCAGGAGCTACTCATGAACTTCATGAAAACCAACACCCTCACTCCTCCCGAGGACATATACAGCCGTATTATACTTCAGCATGCAGTCTGCACACTCCTCGCCCAGCTTGGCACAAGCGACCTGCTCTCGGAGAAACTCGACGAACTCGGCGAACTCATCAACGAACTCCCTCCCACCGCCATATCCATCCGCAATTCCTACACCGTACACGCCGCACTATTCTATAACGAGAATGAGGAATACGAGAAATCCATGCAGGCTGATTTCAAGACACTCGAAGGCATTGATGCTCTTGAAAAGCATTATAAGAGCATAAACCGCAAATACCGTAATTTCGACGCCAACAAATATGTGATCTATACCCGTTTTCTCTCCAATTTTCCGCGTCTCGCCCCTCATGAGATAGAGAAATATTACAAACTGGCCATGGAGCTGGCCGAGAAGGATTTCACATCATCGGAGACCAACAACCAGTACCCCGGACCGCAGATATATTACAACATGGCATACAAGAACTATGCCACGGCTCTCGGATACATCAAAAAAGCGCTCGACAATCCTGCCAACAAACATTACCGCCGGCGTCTGCTTAAATACGAGATAGAGTGCGCGCAGAATCTCGGCGACAACGAGACCCTGCTCGCCGCCTCCCTCGAATACAATACAATACTTGAAAAATATATCACGGACCGACTCGACGACAAGTGCCGGGAACTTCAGGTTATATCCGATACATCAGACATCACCAACAACTACAATCTCCTCAACATCGAAAAAGAACGCGCCGAGGCAAGAAGCGCGCGCCTGACAATGACCATAGCAATCATCGCCGTGATAATCCTGCTCGTCTCGGTGATTATACTCTACCGTCTCAACCACCGTAACCGGCAGCTGGTCAAGACGCTCGACAAGTCGAACCAGGCCCTGCGCACCGAAAGCAAGAACCTTGAAGATTCTCGTGCGGAATTGCTCACCGCCCGCGACATGGCTCAGAAAGCCAACAATCTGAAAACGGATTTCATCAAAAACATGAGCTATGAGGTCAGCACACCGCTCAAAGCCATCGACGAATACTGTCAGCTGATTGTGGACTGCGCCGACGCCTCAAACCGCAAATATCTTGAACGCTTCAAATCGCTTGTGGAACTTAACTGCGAGCTACTCAACACGATTGTCAACGACGTGCTCCATATCTCCGAAATCGACAGTAATTCGGTACCTGTCCACAATCGCTCGACTGATCTACGGGCGCTGTGTACGATGGTTCTCGACGGAGTGCGCCACCGTGTCAGCCCCGGAGTGGAGCTGCGCTTCGACACAGCCTCTCCGCAGATAAGTCTTTTCACCGACCCGCAGCGTCTCCACCAGATACTCCTCAACCTCCTGACCAACGCGGCGAAATTCACATCGAAAGGAAGCATCACGCTCGGCTACTCCGTCGATGCGGCCGACGAAAAAGTCATTTTCACAGTGACAGACACCGGCATAGGCATCAAGCCCGACAAGAGCGAGGCCATCTTCGAGCGCTTCGTGAAACTTGACAAAGAGACACAAGGCGCCGGACTCGGACTCACCATCTCCCGCCTCCTCGCCAGAATACTCGGCGGCGACGTCTGTCTCGACACAAACTATACCAAAGGCGCACGATTTGTACTCTCCCTTCCCAAAAAGTGACCGAAAAAACGCCGTAGAGCACCGATTCATGCAAGCTGACCGCTGACGGAGGGAAGAATATACAAGATTTTTTGTAACTTTGCATCCGTTATGGCTGAATTAAAGAAACAGCAAAGATTCCACACAGTAATTGACCCGGCTCTTGTCGAAAAGGTCAAGCAATATGTTCTCGCAGCGCGCGACATAGTCATCACCTGCCACGTCAGCCCGGACGGTGATGCACTCGGCTCGTCGTGTGCTCTCTGGTTTGTGCTCAAAGCCCTCGGAAAGACGGCGAATGTCGTGACCGCTGACTGCGCTCCGCGCTCGCTGCAGTTTCTCCCGGGCGTGCGCGACATAATAGCCTCCACACGGCAGGGCGACCGCGCCCACGAGCTTTTCGCACGCGCCGACCTGATTTTCTGCATGGATTTCAATGATCCGGAGCGGCTTGACCGTCTCACACCGGCTCTTCTGTCATCGAAGGCAAGAAAAATCGTCATCGACCATCATCTCGACCCGCGCATCGACGCAGATGTGGTGATTTCGCATCCCGAGGTCTCGTCGACCTCCGCCCTGCTCTACATACTTCTGTGGCAGGCCGGCTGGACGCGCTACATCAATCGCAACGCGGCGGCCTGTATCTACACCGGCATGATGACCGATACCGGCAACTTCTCCTACAACTCCAACGACCCGGACCTCTACCTCATCATCCACGACCTTATGCGCCGCGGCATCGACAAGGATAATCTCTACAAACTCGTGATGAACACCTCGTCGGAATCACGTGTAAGAATCATGGGCTACGGACAATACCGTATGCAACTCCTTCCGGCCCACAAAGCCGCCATCATCTCCTTGAGCGAAGAGGAACTCAAGGAATTTGACTACAACAAGGGGGACACCGAGGGACTTGTCAACATCCCGCTGTCAATCCCGGAAGTGATATACTCCGTTTTTCTCCGCGAGGATGCCACGGACTGCGTGAAAGTGTCCATGAGAAGCAAGGGCGATTTCTCCGTGAGCCGTATCTGCGAGGAAAATTTCGGCGGAGGCGGCCACACCAACGCTGCCGGCGGCGAATTTCACGGCCCGCTGAGCCTCGCACTCGAAAAATTACTTGAAATAATTCCAAACTACGATAAATATTTGCAATGAAGAAAGTTATTTCTCCAATACTCGCTCTCCTCGGTCTTGTCCTCACACTCACCTCCTGTGAGGACTCCAAGAGCTACGCCGAACTCCTCACGGACGAAAATCAGTGTGTCAACAAATATCTCGTCAATTTCCGTGTGATAGACCAGATACCCGCCGACTCCGTGTTTGAAACCGGCGAGGACGCGCCCTACTACTGCATCGACGACGACTCCAACGTGTATATGCAGGTGATTGACCCCGGAACAGACGAGCGCCCTGTGGACGACGCCCGCGTCTATTTCCGTTTCACCCGCTACAATATGTATAACTACGTGCTCGGAGGCGACAACACCCTTATCGGAACAGGAAATGCCGACAACATGAACTCCCAGTCGACCTATTTTCTTTTCAACAACTACACCGCATCCGAATCCACCCAGTATGGCGACGGCATCCAGTATCCCATGCTCTATCTCGGCTACAATGCCAAGGTAAACCTCATCATCAAGTCACAGGCCGGTCCCGAAAACGACATGGCCTACGTGGTGCCCTATCTCTACACTATCACCTATTACAAATCAATGATTTAAAACTATAAGCCATGTCACTCATCAAGAGCATTTCGGGCATACGCGGCACAATCGGCGGCGTGCCCGGCGACGGTCTCTCCCCCCTCGACATTGTAAAATTCACGGCTGCCTACGCGACTTTCATAGCGGCAAACACCACTCGTCAGAACCGCACTATAGTCGTGGGACGCGACGCTCGTCTCAGCGGCAAGATGGTCAACGACATCGTGGTCGGCACCCTCACGGCTATGGGTTTCGATGTTGTCAATATCGGTCTTGCCTCTACTCCTACAACCGAGATTGCTGTCGTGGCTGAAAAAGCATGCGGCGGCATCATCCTCACCGCGAGCCACAACCCCAAGCAGTGGAATGCTCTCAAGCTCCTCAACGAAAACGGCGAATTTCTCAACGACGCGCAGGGCAAGGAAGTGTTGCGCATAGCCGAGGAGGAAGCCTACTCTTTCGCTGATGTCGACTCCCTCGGACATGTGTACACCAACAATACATACAATCTGCGCCACATCGAGCAGGTGCTCGCGCTCGACCTCGTCGACGTTGAGGCCATCCGCAAAGCCAACTTCACCGTGGCAGTTGATGCGGTCAACTCCGTGGGCGGCGTGGTCATCCCCCAGCTTCTCCGCGCTCTCGGCGTGAAAAACATCATCGAACTCAACTGCGAGCCCACAGGCAAGTTCGCCCACACTCCGGAACCCATCCCCCAGAATCTCACACAGATTTCATCGCTGATGGCCGACGGATGTGCTGATGTCGGATTCGTCGTTGACCCCGACGTTGACCGCCTGGCAATCGTGATGGAAAACGGCGAGATGTTTGTCGAAGAATACACCCTCGTATCCATAGCTGACTATGTCCTCGCCCACACTCCCGGCTCCACCGTGTCAAACCTCAGTTCGTCGCGCGCTCTCCGCGATGTCACCCGCCGTCACGGATGCGAATATTCGGCAGCCGCAGTCGGTGAGGTCAACGTAACAACCAAGATGAAGGAGACCAACGCAGTCATTGGCGGTGAAGGCAACGGCGGTGTCATCTACCCCGCCGCACACTACGGCCGCGACGCGCTCGTGGGAGTGGCCCTCTTCCTCTCGCTCCTCGCAAAGAGCGGCAAGAAGGTCAGCGAGCTCAAAAAGACTTATCCCGCCTACGAGATTGCCAAGAACAAGATGGAACTTACTCCGGAAATCGACGTCGACGCAATCCTCGCCGCAGTGAAGGAGAAATTTGCCGGTGAGCAGATTACAGACATCGACGGCGTGAAGATTGACTTCGAGGATTCGTGGGTACATCTCCGTAAGTCCAACACCGAACCCATCATCCGTATCTACAGCGAGGCTGCGACAATGGCCGAGGCCGACGCGCTCGCCCAGCGCATCAAAGACATCATCGCCGGAATGATTTGAAAAAAATTCCGGAAAAAATAAAAAAATCTCACCGGTCATGAACCATTTCCCGGGCGATGCGTTTTAGTGATATAGCAATATTACTTTTTCCATTGCAAGAAATGTGATAATGATTGGTTTATTAACGAACTAAGGCTGTCGGGATGACAGCCTTTTTCGTTATATCATTACCCATGTCCGTCCGGGATTTACGGACGAGTCTGGCCTTCGCCGTTTATGAGATAGCGGTAGGTGGTGATTTCACGCAGGCCCATAGGTCCGCGCGGGCCGAGTTTCTGAGTGCTGATGCCGATTTCGGCGCCGAGTCCGAACTGACCGCCGTCGGTGAAACTCGTGGGAGCGTTGACATAGACGCAGGCAGCGTCCACCTCGCGCTGGAAACGCTCGGCAGCATAGGCGTCATCCGTAATTATGCACTCGCTGTGGCCTGAGCCATAGCGAGCTATATGCTCCATCGCCTCATCGAGAGAGCCGACAGTGCGGACACCCATCTTATAGTCCATCCACTCGGTCGAATAGGTGTTTTCATCAGCTGGAGAGGTTATTTCGGGCCACACAGCGGCAAGCACCGGGAATGCTTCGGAATCGGCATAAATCCTGACACCCTTTTCGACCGCGCCCGCGCACAATGCCGGGAGGTCGGCGAGCCGCTCTCGATGTAGGAGCAGAGTGTCAAGCGCATTACACACGCTCACGCGGCGCGTCTTGGCGTTAGTCACTATCTTCTGTCCCATCTCAAGATTTCCCGAGCGGTCGAAATAGGCGCTGACCACTCCTGCACCTGTCTCTATGACGGGTACGCGGGCATTATCACGCACAAAGTCAATCAGCCTGCGCCCCCCGCGGGGTATACAGACGTCAATATAGCCTACTGCACCGAGCATCGCGGCCGTAACTTCGTGAGTGGAAGGCAGGAGAGCTATCACATCCGGACTCACGCCCTCCTCCTCAAGTACCTTGTGAATCAGACCGACAATAGCGGTATTTGAATCTGCCGCATCGCTTCCCCCCTTCAGCACACAGGCGTTGCCGCTCTTGAAGCAGAGCGAGAACACATCGAAAGTGACATTGGGCCGGGCCTCATAGATTACGCCAATCACCCCGAAAGGCACTCTCACGCGACGGATTCGCAGACCGTTTGGCAGAGTATGACCGTCGATAATCTCCCCGACGGGACACTGGAGGGATGCCACATGGCGAATGTCGTCTGCTATAGCAGCAAGACGCCCGGGAGTGAGCTGCAGGCGGTCGTAGAGGGGATTTGCGGGGTCCATGCGGTCCAGATCTGTGCGGTTGGCCGCAAGGAGAATATCTCGGTTGCTGTCAACGGCGTCTGCAAGACGACACAGGATGTCGCTGCGCCTTGCGTCGGAAATTGTATTGAGAGTGCGCGACGCATGCTTGACTCCGGCAAGGGTGCCGGCTATATTGTTATCCATGATTTTCCACTTATTGAATGAATAAATAATCGTAATGCACCACAGGCTTTCCACCGCGCTGTCCTATGAACGCCGCAGTCTCGTCGCGGCCAAGCGATGCGCGCCCTACTCCTATCACATCGCCGGTGTCGGATTTGAGAGTGACTATATCGCCCTCCTCCCACTCTCCCTCGATGGCGGTCACCCCCACCGGCAAGAGGCTCACGGCCTTGTCGCTGCGCAAGGCTGCGGCGGCATTTGCATTGACACGGATTACACCCTTGGCAAAACTTCCGCTGTGGGCAATCCAGCGCTTTATATTGCTCAGGGGCTCAGGCCGTGGTGAGAAGCGGGTGTGCGGAGTAGATTCCGGACGCTCCACGAGGTCTACGAGCACATCGGGCCTGTCGCCACGGGCTATGCAGACGCTCACTCCCTCCTCGGAAAGTTTACGGGCTATGCCACACTTGGTCCCCATGCCTCCGCGCCCGAAACCGCTCTTGGCCGCAACCACATTGGAACTCACATCCTCTCCGGGTTCCACGACAGGAATCAACCGCGAGGCAGGGTCTGCGGGATTGCCGTCGTAAATGCCGTCGACATTCGAGAGAATCACGAGCATATCGGCATCCATCATCGCGGCAATCAGCCCGGAGAGCTCGTCGTTGTCGGTAAACATCAGCTCGGTCAGGCTGGCGGTATCGTTTTCGTTGACAATCGGAATCACACCGTTTTCCAGCATTGTCTGCATGCACGCGCGCTGGTTGAGATAGGATGTGCGCGACGAGAAATTTTCTTTCTGTGTCAGCACCTGGCCGACCACATAGCCGTATTCGCCGAAAAGAGAATTGTAGAGGTTAATAAGACGTATCTGCCCGATGGAAGAGAAGAGCTGACGCTGGGCCACGGCGTCGAGCTGACGCGCTGGCCGGAGCGCACCGCGTCCGCAGGCCACGGCTCCACTCGACACAAGGATTATCTGATGTCCCGCAGCACGCAGCGCCGCAATCTGGTCGACAAGTGCCGACATATTGGTGACATTCGGTTTGCCGTCGGGACGGGTGAGCACATTGCTGCCCACTTTGACGACTATGCGTAACGGTGAGGTCTGTTTTGTTTCCGACATATTGAAGATTTACTGACGTTTCGGATTGCTTTTACATTTAGAGGGATGTCTGATGACAAACTCCTATTTCACGGAGGCTTTCAGCCCACGGATTACGGCGGAGGTGAAACCTGCATGTTCCATTTCGTTCAGGCCGCGGATAGTGATACCTCCTGGGGTAGTCACCTTGTCAATCTCGCTCTCGGGATGTGCGCCTGGCTCGTCAAGCAGCGCGGCGGCTCCGCGGAGGGTCTGAACCACCATTTTCTGTGCAGCGGCGGCCTTGAATCCGAGTTCAACACCTCCCTCCACAGCCGCACGCACATAGCGCATGGCGTATGCGATGCCACACGAGGCTAAGGCCGTGGCCGCGGGGAGATGTGCCTCGTCGATAACCATCGTCTCGCCGAGACAGTCAAACATGGCCGTGACTTCGGATACGAGTGATGCGGAGGCATTGACCGGAACGACAAAGGTCATGGACCGGGCGACCGCCATAGCTGTATTCGGCATGACTATGAGCAGCCAGGGAGTCTTGCCATCCTTTTCGAGCCACGCACTCATCTGAGCACCGGTGAGTCCGGCGGCAATCACCACTATGCTCTGCCGTTCATAGTCGAGCACGGGTTTGATTTCATTAAAGACAGTCTCCACAATCCACGGCTTCACAGCCACAATGACAATATCGGCGTCGCTGCAAGCCTCACGGTTGTCATGAGTGACTGCGGCTCCATCGGCCTTCAGCTTTTCCAGGGGTGCAGCCGAGGGATTGGCCACTGTTATCTGATATTGCCCTCCGCCGTAAGCGAGAAGTCCAGAGGCCACAGCGCCTCCCATAGCGCCTGCTCCTATGATTGCTACTTTCATAATCTTGATTTTTTAACGTTAAATTTACCTATCCTGACATTTGCATGCCACAAATGTAGTGATTATTTACTGAGAAACAAAACACAGACTCCGGAAATCATGATGACTTCCGGAGTCCGCTATACATTAATATATAATATGTGTCTGCAGGAAGTGCGGGATTATGCCTCGCCGTCAAGACGGACATCATCGAAGTCAGCCTTGATATTGGGGTCCTCGAGACCGTAGTGGTTGACAGCGTTCATGGCCTTGAGGATGATGCCGAACACGAGCGCCAGACCGCCGAGAGCCGCGAAGCAGCACATCGGGAGAGTGTAGTTATACTGCATGGGATCGGTGACACCGGGGTTGGACCAGGTAATTACCTTACCGATGATGATGGGCACGAAAGCGAGACCGATGTTCTGCACCCAGAAAATGAGCGAATAAGCACTGCCGAGGAAGCGCTTGTCCATAATCTTGGGAACCGAAGGCCAGAGGGCGGCGGGAACCAGAGAGAATGAGACGCCGAGTATGACGATGGCCGAATATGTAATCACTTCGCTCTTGGTAGCGGGAACCACGAAAGCGAATGTGAGGTGGCAGACAATCATCAGGATTGCACCGAGGATAAGCATGCTTGCGCCCTTGCCTTTGCGGTCAAGGAAGTAGCCGAGGAAAGGAGTGAGGACTGCGGCGCCCACGGGGAACCAGCGGAAAATGTCGGAAGCCTGAGTCTCGGAAATGCCGAGGTTACACTGGAGCATGTTGGCGGCATAGCGCTGGAAGGGGAAGATGGCGGAGTAGTAAAGCACGCAGAGAAGGGCGATAATCCAGAAAAGTTTGCTGCGGAAGATGGCACCGACGTCGGAAAGTTTGAATTCCTCTTCGGAATCGGCCTCTTCAACCTTGTTGGCACCCATCTCGCGGTCAAGTTTAGCATCCATGAACGTGAACACGATGAAGCTCAGCAGACCGATGCAGAGAAGCGCGGAGCAGAAAGCCACAGGAACCACCACCGAAGCGGGAACCACACTGTCGGCCAGACGGGGCGAGATAGTGAAGATGAAGAACACACCGATACGGGCAATGGCCATCTCAAGGCCCATCGCAAGGGCCATTTCCTTGCCCTCGAACCACTTGGCAAGGGCTTTGGACACTGTGATACCGGCCATCTCGCATCCGCAACCGAAAATCATGAAACCGAGAGCGGCGAGTTTCGCACTGCCGGGCATTGCAGTCCACCATGAGTTGAGCCACTGGTCGAGGGCTGTGCCCTGGAACCCATCGCTGATGGCATAGAGCTTGATGAGAGCACCCGCCACCATGAGCGAGGCCGAAAGTGTGCCGGTGAAGCGCACACCCATCTTGTCGAGGATGATACCGGCGAGAATCAGGAAGCCGAACACGTTGAGGATATACTCGGCGCCTGCATAATAACCGAAGGCGTCAGGCGACCATCCGCGCTGTGTCTGAATGAGCGACTGAAGTGGCGACATTACGTCGACAAACATGTAGGCGAAGAGCATCATCGACGCCACGAGCGCCAGAGCAGTCCACCGCGCCCAGGCTTTGTCAGACAGCAGCTGGCGCGTGGGCTCAATGATGTTTTTTGTTACTTTTTCCATTTATGATAAGTTTTGTTTAAATTGATTCTCGCTGCGGCGGAGAGAGTTTTCAACGGTATTTCATGACAAAATTAGCGAAAATTATGTAAAGTTCGAATATAATGCGTAATTTCGTGGCAAATATTACAGGTACAGATATTATTAATATACAGAAAAAACATTATGCTCGTGCGTCAACGCTATGACCTTGACCGGACGGTAAGACTCGTGATAAACTGCGTCATCTTCGTCGGAATCATCTGGCTCGTCAATATCCTGAAAGGAGTGCTGCTGCCTTTCTTAGTGGGCTGTCTCATAGCCTATCTTTTCGAACCATTCGTGCAGTTCAACCGCCAGCTTCTCAATCTCAAAGGACGTGTGATAGCCTCGCTTGTCACACTTTTCGAGATGACATTCTTTTTCATAGCGCTGTGCTACCTCGTCGTCCCGATGGTCATCCGCGAGTCCACACAGATGGCCTCCCTGCTCAAAAACTACGCGACCTCCGACTTCCACATACCGTTTCTTCCCGAAGAAATCCACGAATTTCTCCGCAACAACGTAAATTTCGAACTCCTTGCCCAGAAACTATCCCACGAGGAATGGATGAAGATGCTCGAAGAGGGCTTCTCGGCCTCATGGTCGGTGATCTCAAGCTCGATAGCGCTCGTAATGAGTCTGTTTAGCTGGGTGATAGTGCTCCTCTATGTAGTCTTTATAATGATAGACTATGAGAAACTCGCCCGGGGATTCCGCCGCATGGTGATGCCGAAATACCGGCGTATAGTATTCAAAATCGGCCGCGACGTCAAAAATTCCATGAACCATTACTTCCGCGGTCAGGCACTCGTGGCCTTCATTGTCGGAGTCCTCTTCAGTATCGGCTTCCTCATCATCGGGCTGCCCATGGCCATCGTGCTCGGCATGTTCATCGGTCTCCTCAACATGGTGCCCTACCTCCAGCTCATATCGCTTGTACCCGCCACCCTCATCTGCATAGTTGTCTCCGTAAGCGGTGGCACCCCCTTCTGGACACTATTTTGGGAGATGATAGCCGTCTACTGCATCGTGCAGGCCATCCAGGATCTCATCCTCACACCCAAAATCATCGGAAAAGCCATGAGCCTGAATCCCGCGCTGATTTTCCTGTCACTCTCGATATGGGGCACACTTTTAGGCTTCATCGGTCTTATAATCGCAATTCCACTCACCACCCTCCTGCTGGCATACTACGATGAATACTTCATCCGACCCCACGAGCACCGACAGCGTGTCCGCGAGCATGGAAACCCATCTTAAATGTGAAAATTATTAACATTTAATCTTATTTTTCAAAGATTGCATTAAACGACGTTAAATTCGCGTCCGATATTTGGATGATAGCCAAAAACTGTCTACCTTTGCATCGCTTTTGAAAAACAAAGCACCACTCAAAAAATCCTAATCGGGGTGTAGCTCAGTTGGT
>DXXM01000004.1:0-102044 GCA_019416285.1 Bacteroidales bacterium | reverse complement strand
TAGAGTACGCGTCTGGGGGGCGTGAGGTCGCTAGTTCGAGTCTAGTCACCCCGACTAAGGTAAGAAAGAGATTCAGCAATGAATCTCTTTTTCTTTTACCCTATTTTCCGCAGAAAATTCACATTAGGCTTAAAAAAATTTGCGAAACGCTTGTTTGTTTCAAAATAAGTGTCTACCTTTGCATCGCTTTTGAAAAACAAAGCACCGCCTAAAATCCTAATCGGGGTGTAGCTCAGTTGGTTAGAGTACGCGTCTGGGGGGCGTGAGGTCGCTAGTTCGAGTCTAGTCACCCCGACCAAGGTAAGAAAGAGATTCAGCAATGAATCTCTTTTTCTTTTATCCCCCACCTACATTCATAAGCCATCCTTATTATTTAAACAGAAATATTAAAAATATTCTGAAAATAAAAGGTTTGTTTTTAGGTTTATCCGGGGAAATTTTGTAATTTTGCAACCGATTTAGCCGCAACGGGCTCTTAAAAGCAGTCGCAGAAACTACAACTCCATGCGCTCGCCCGCCGGAATAACCTGAAAACCAATTAATAACAAATGTACGCTATCGTAGAAATCCAGGGACAGCAGTTCAAGGCAGAGCCTGAGAAGTTCCTGTATGTTCACTATCTCGGCGAAGCTGTCAAAGAAGGAGACAAGGTTGAGTTCGACCGCGTTCTTCTCGCTCAGGCCGATGACACAGTTAAAGTTGGCGCTCCCACCGTGGAAGGCGCAAAGGTTGTATGTGAAGTCCTCACTCCCCTTGTAAAAGGCGAGAAGGTTATCGTTTTCAAGAAGAAACGTCGCAAAGGCTATCGTCGCAAAAACGGTCACCGTCAGTGCTTCACCAAAGTGTTAATTAAAGAAGTTGTAGCTTAACCCCCTAAAATCTCAAAAAGAAATGGCACATAAAAAAGGTGTTGGTAGTTCTAAGAACGGCCGCGAGTCAGAAAGCAAACGACTCGGTGTAAAGATTTTCGGTGGTCAGTATTGCAAAGCCGGTAACATCATCAAGCGTCAGCGTGGCACCGTTCACCATCCCGGTCTCAACGTTGGCATGGGCAAGGATCACACTCTCTTCGCTCTCATTGACGGTGTTGTTGTCTTCACCGAAGGCAAGGAAGGCCGCAAGTTCATCAACGTTCAGCCCGCCGAGGCATAAACCGGCCCCGACAGAGAGCCGGATATCCCTTCCGGCCTGACAAGTCTGAATCAAGTAAAGACACTATCAGGGAAGCAAGCCCGCAGCTTGCTTCCCTGTTTCTTTTCAGATGGCGTCTAATTACAATAAGCCAGCTCCCTCTTATATAGTACAATTCTTTTCCTCACGACTTAAAATTTATATGCGCGCGGATTCGCAATCTGAATTTTTTTGAGTAATTTTGTTCTTCAAGTATATACCTATGGAAAAGAAAACCATCCGCGACCTTCACCGCGCGGACATCGAACACTTCAGACGTCAGCCCAAAATGTCGCTCACTGTAGTGCTTGATAATGTCCGCAGCCTAAACAATATCGGGGCTATATTCCGCACTTGCGACGCTTTTGCAGTCGAGCGGCTGATGCTGTGTGGCATCAGCGCGTGTCCACCGTCGCCTGAAATCCACAAGACTGCTCTCGGGGCGGAGGATTCGGTAAGCTGGCAATATTTCCCCGACACATATTCCTGCATAGAGACCCTCCAACGTGAGGGCTACACTCTCTGCTGTCTCGAGCAGGTGAAGGGGAGCATCGAACTGCAGGAGTTCACTCCGCAACCGGGGCGACGCTACGCCATCATATTCGGCCACGAGGTCGAGGGTGTGGCCCAGGAAATCGTCAACCAGTGCGACGTGTGCCTTGAAATTCCCCAGCGCGGCACAAAGCACTCGCTCAACGTCTCAGTGTCCGGTGGAATAGCCATCTGGCACTTCTTCGAGCATTTAGGAACCGTCTGAATCCATAAACCGCGGCCATGATTTCGAGCGGCCGTTATTTGAATATAATATTTTGACGAAATCAGATTTTTTTGTAACTTTACATTACGAAAATTGAGAAAACAAGCAACACTACTATGAATAAAGACTTTAGAAACTTTGCAGTCCACCATCTCGGAATGAACGGACTTGCTCTCGACCAATATGCCGCTTCTTCGGCGCAGCAAATCACCTCCTCCTATATATCTCCCACCATCATCGAGGAGCGCCAGCTCAACGTGGCGCAGATGGACGTGTTCTCACGCCTGATGATGGACCGCATCATCTTCCTCAGCACCGATGTCAATGACTACACCGCTACAGTCGTACAGGGCCAGCTGCTCTATCTTGACTCTGTGGACCCCAGAAAGGACATCTCTATCTATCTCAACTCGCCCGGCGGCTCCGTCATAGCCGGTCTCGGCCTCTACGACACCATGCAGCACATCAAGAGCGACGTCTCCACCATCTGCATCGGCATGGCGGCTTCGATGGCTGCCGTGCTCCTCGTGGCCGGCGCCAACGGAAAGCGCTTCGCACTGCCCCACTCCCGCGTCATGATCCACCAGCCACTCGGCGGCGTGCAGGGTCAGGCTTCGGACATCGAGATCACCGCCCGCGAAATCCTCAAATACAAAGCCGAACTCTACAAGATTATCGCCGACCACTCCGGCATGTCGCTCGAGCGCATCGAAGCCGATGCCGACCGCGACTACTGGATGACTGCCGACGAAGCCAAAGAGTATGGCATGATTGACCACGTTCTCCTTCCTGAAAAGAAATAAAGCTCTCTCCCACGCACACAAAATGGCAAAAAAATCCAATTCAAACCAAGGAGTCAAGTGCTCATTTTGCGGCAAGGAGCCATCCTACACCGACATACTCGTGCCCAGTCCTCTGGGCGATACCTACATCTGCAGCGAGTGTGTCGAGCAGATTGAAGGCCTCCTGAAAGACTACTTTCAGGAGAACCCTTCGCTCAAACCAGGAGCGAAAAGCTCTCACGCAAAAGAGAAAGGCAGCTCCCCATCAGCCGCCGGCGACGAGCCGTCGAAACTGCCCACACCGATTGAAATCCGCGAGTTCCTCGACCAGTACGTCATCGGTCAGGACGACGCCAAAAAATATCTTTCGGTAGCAGTCTACAATCATTACAAGCGTCTCGCCCAGGACAAGGACGACGTCGACATCGAAAAGAGCAACATCATCATGGTCGGTCCCACCGGAACCGGCAAGACCCTCCTGGCAAAAACCATCGCGCGCCAGCTCGATGTCCCTTTCGCCATCGTCGACGCCACAGTGCTCACCGAGGCCGGCTATGTCGGCGAGGATATCGAAAGCCTCCTCGTCCGTCTGCTCCAGGCTGCCGACTACGACGTGGCCAAAGCCGAGCGCGGCATTGTGTTCATCGACGAGATTGACAAAATAGCCCGCAAAGGCGACAATCCGTCAATCACACGCGACGTATCCGGCGAGGGCGTGCAGCAGGGGCTGCTGAAACTGCTTGAAGGCTCGATTGTCAACGTTCCGCCAAACGGAGGCCGCAAGCATCCTGAGCAGAAAATGATTGCCGTCGACACCAAAAACATCCTCTTCATCTGCGGAGGAGCCTTCGACGGCATCGAGCGCAAGATAGCCCACCGCCTCAACACCCACGTGGTCGGCTTCACCGGCTCGTCAGTGCGCTCGAAAGTGAACTCCGACAACTATCTTCAGTATATCGCCCCGCAGGACCTCAAGTCATTCGGACTCATCCCGGAAATCATCGGCCGCCTACCGGTGCTCGTCCATCTTGATCCGCTCGACCGCGAAGCCCTGCTGAGAGTGCTCACCGAACCGAAAAACGCCATCACGAAGCAGTATGAAAAGCTCTTCGCAATGGACGGCGTCAAACTCGTATTCGCCCCCGAGACACTCGAATTCATTGTCGACAAGGCGATAGAATACAAACTCGGCGCCCGCGGTCTCCGCACCATCGTCGAAACCATCATGATGGACCCGATGTATGAGACACCGTCGACCGACATAAAGGAGCTGGTCATCGACCGCGCCTTTGCCGAAGAGAAACTCCGCAAAGCCTACATAGGCTAAGCGGAGCCCGCTCCGAGGCCAATCAATCTCTCACATTTCTAACTCACTCCTCCACCAACCTGAAGCATATCCCATGAATCAACGACTCCACGCCGCACTAAAAGAGCATTTTGGCTTTGAATCCTTCAAAGGCAATCAGGAAGCCATCATGAGCAGTCTCCTCGAAGGCAACGACGTATTCGTCCTAATGCCGACAGGAGGCGGAAAATCACTCTGCTATCAGCTGCCCGCCCTCATGATGGAGGGCACGGCCATCGTGATTTCACCGCTTATAGCTCTGATGAAAAATCAGGTCGACGCCATGCGCCATTTCAGCGAGGCCGACCATGTGGCCCACTTCCTGAACTCCTCCCTTAACCGCTCTGCCATAGACCAGGTCAAGGCCGACATCTCCGCCGGCCGCACCAAGCTGCTCTATGTGGCGCCCGAATCGCTGACGAAAGAGGAAAACATAGAGTTTCTCAAGACCATATCCATCTCCTTCTATGCGGTCGACGAGGCCCACTGCATCTCCGAATGGGGCCACGACTTCCGTCCCGAGTACCGCCGCATCCGCCCTATCATCAACGAAATCAATGTCCGTCCGATGATAGCGCTGACTGCGACAGCCACTCCGAAGGTACAGCACGACATTCAGAAGAATCTCGGCATGCAGAACGCCAAGGTGTTCAAGTCATCGTTCAACCGCGAGAACCTCTACTATGAAGTCAGGCCCAAGACCGCGAATATCGACAAGGATATAATCAAATATATCAAGAGTCACCCCGGCAAGTCTGGCATCATCTACTGTCTGAGCCGCAAAAAGGTCGAGGAACTCGCCGAAATGCTCGTGGTCAACGACATCAAGGCGCTTCCCTACCACGCCGGCATGGACGGTGTGACGCGCAGCGCCAACCAGGACGCTTTCCTGATGGAGAAAGTCGATGTCATCGTGGCCACGATTGCTTTCGGTATGGGAATCGACAAACCGGATGTGAGATTTGTTATACACTACGACATGCCTAAGTCACTCGAGGGTTACTATCAGGAGACCGGACGCGCCGGACGCGACGGCGGCGAGGGTGAGTGTATCACCTTCTACGCCGCCAAGGACCTCCAGAAAATGGAGAAATTCATGCAGGGCAAGCCTCTTGCCGAGCAGGAAATCGGACGTCAGCTCCTCCTTGAGACCCAGAGTTACGCTGAGGCGAGCAGTTGCCGCCGCCGCTCCCTCCTCTTCTATTTCGGAGAGGAATACGGCCAGGACAACTGTCAGAACTGTGACAATTGCATTAATCCAAAAAAGAAAGTGGAAGCTAAAGATGATTTGTGTGCAGTGCTGGAGACAGTCATTGCTCTTAAAGAAAAATTCAAGGCCGATCATGTAACCGACGTATTGCTCGGCCGGGCTACCTCAGATGTAAAATCATACGAACACGACCAGCTCGAAGTGTTCGGCTGCGAACAGGGTGCCGACGACAGGCTCATAAGCGCCGTAATCCGTCAGGCCATTCTCGCAGGCTATCTCGAGCGCGACATTGAAAACTACGGCCTGCTCCGGGTCACTCCCAAAGGCAAGAAATTCCTCTCAAAGCCGGAGTCATTCAAAGTTGTCGAGGATTCCGACTTCTCCGACGAGCCGGAGCCCGAGATGATGAAAAGCGGAGGCTCATGTGCGGCCGACGACGAGCTTTTCAGCATCCTCAAGGACCTCCGCAAGAAGATTGCGAAACACTATGGGCTCCCCCCCTACGTCATCTTCCAGGACCCTTCGCTCGAAGCCATGGCGACGACCTATCCCATCTCCATCGAAGAGCTCCAGAATATCCCCGGTGTGGGCGCAGGCAAAGCAAAGCGCTACGGCGAGGATTTCGTCCGCGTAATCAAGCGCCATGTCGAGGAAAACGAGATTGACCGTCCCGAGGACCTTCGCGTGCGCAGCGTGCCGAGCCGTAACTCCACAAAACTTTTCATCATCCAGGCCGTAGACCGCAAGATTCCCCTTCCGGAAATCGCCAAGGCCAAGGGACTGGAATTCGGCGAGCTCCTCGACCGCATCGAGGCCATAGTCTATTCAGGCACCAAAATCAATATCAACTATTACATCAACGAGATAATGGACGAGGACTCGCAGGAGGAACTCTTCGACTTCTTCAAGGATTGTCAGACCGACGATCTCAACGAAGCCTACCGCGAGATGGGCGAGGACTACACCGAGGACGAAATCCGCCTCATGCGCATCAAGTTCCTCTCCGAAATGGGAAACTGATACATTTTTAATCGATTAGATTCACACACATATACATCAACTGAAATCCGGGATGGGAAAGGTCATTGAATACAAGGACGTGGAACTCCACCGTCAGGACCTCATAGCGCTGAAGCATGTCAACCTGTCGGTCAGCGAAGGTGAGTTCGTATATCTCATCGGCAAGGTGGGCAGCGGCAAGTCCAGTCTGCTGAAATCCATCTATGCCGACATCCCCATCGCCTCCGGCGAGGCCCGCGTGCTCGATTATGACCTCAACAACATCCGCCGGAAAGATATCCCCTATCTCCGGCGTGAGATAGGAATAGTTTTCCAGGATTTCCAGTTGCTGACCGACCGAAGCGCCTACGCCAATCTTCGCTTTGTCCTCGAAGCTACAGGCTGGAGGGACAAAGAGGAGATTGAAAAGCGCATCGAGGAGGTGCTGAAGGAAGTGGGTATGCTCAACAAGAGCTATAAGAACCCCCACGAGCTTTCAGGAGGCGAGCAGCAGCGCATAGTAATAGCCCGCGCGCTTCTCAACCGTCCGCGCATACTTTTGGCCGACGAGCCCACGGGCAATCTCGACCCGGCTACGGGCGAGGCTATAGTCAGCCGCCTGCATGAAATCTCACGTCAGGGCACAGCCGTCATCATGGCCACCCACAATCTCGCGCTCGTCGAGCAGTACCCCGGCCGCGTCCTAACCTGCGAGAGCAGGACTATCGTATAGCGGCCTGGATTCCACCCCTACAAACCATCAGCGGCGGGAAAACGTTATAATGTGGTAAAAAGTCAATATTATCTTCCCGCCATCATGACTGCTAAACCACGAATCGTAGTGCTCGGCGGAGGTTTCGCCGGGCTTAATCTTGTCAAGAAACTTGACAAAGAGAAATTCGACATCATACTCGTCGACCGTCACAACTATCACACCTTTCCACCTCTATTTTATCAGGTCGCTTCGTCCGAGCTCGACCCGACAAGCATCTGTTTCCCCTTCCGCAGAGAGTTTCAGAAGCGTAAGGCGCGCGGAGTGCGTTTCCACACCGGCGAGGTAAAAAGCATCGATATAGAGCGCAAGTGCGTCACGACGGACTATGAAACAATCCCCTACAACAAACTGGTGATTGCCATCGGGACCACCAACAATTTCTTCGGCAACCCGAAACTCATCGACGAGGTCTATACATTAAAATCCACCGACGAGGCCATCCGCATCCGCAATGAAATCCTTTTCCGCTGCGAGCGAGCCGCCATTGAGCCCGACGAGGAGAAGCGCCGCCGCATGCTGAGTTTCGTCGTCATCGGCGGAGGACCGGCCGGAGTCGAGATTGCAGGTGCCATCGGCGAACTGAAACGCTATATCCTCAAGCGTGACTATCCGGAAATCCCAATCGACGACCTGAGCATAACCATTGTGGAAGGGACCGACAGACTGCTCGGCACCATGAGCCCGGAATCGTCAGCCACGGCTCTGCGCGCTCTTGGCCAGCTCATGGTCACGGTGAGACTCGGACGGCTCATGAAAGCATACGAAAACAACGAAATCACCCTCGACGACGGCTCGAAACTCTACAGCGAGATGGTCATCTGGACAGCAGGCGTGACCGGCGTGCCGCTCAGTTTCACCGGAAAGACTTCCAACGGACAGGCAACTTTCGCCGCCGGACGCGGGGGCCGCTATCAAACCGACGCTTTCTGCCGTGTCGAAGGCCTCACAGACGTCTACGCCATAGGCGACATCAACCTCCTGCCGACCGAAAAATATCCCAAAGGGCTCCCGCAGCTCGCGCAGGTAGCCATCCAGCAGGGTCGTTTCCTCGCGGAAAATCTCAATGACGACCGCTGGGACAAACCTTTCAGCTATGTCGACAAGGGCTCTATGGCCACCATCGGACGCAACCGTGCCGTGGCCGACCTCCACAAGCTGCATCTCGACGGCTTCGTGGCATGGCTCGCGTGGATGTTCATCCATCTGATCTCGCTTTTGGGCATGCGCAGCAAGACAAGCGTGCTCATCAGCTGGATATGGGCCTATTTCAGCTACAACACCGCCCTCCGGCTGCTGCTCTTTGGTTCAAAATACCCTAAGCGTGGCTCTATGTGGGACAAAGGATAGCATTTATTTCGGAAATTCACATTTTTATTGTAACTTTGTAACTTGAAGAGGAAGTGCATTTTGCGCAATCGCACCACTCGGATTCTATTGCTCAGCCGGCATCCTCCTTTTCATGATAATCATCAGGTATTGTTTTATTTACAAATAAAAGATTTGAATCAATAAAAATGTCTATTGATAGCATTATCGCACAGGCCGTCTCGAAGGCAGTGAAAGAGCTTTACGGCATCGACACCCCCGCTGAAAGCATTGTACCCCAGGCAACCCGCAAGGAATTCGAGGGAAATCTGACAGTAGTCGTATTCCCTTGGGTAAAGGCAGCTCGCAAGGCTCCCGACGCAGTAGGTCAGGAAATCGGCTCATGGCTCGAAGCCAATGAAGAGGCCGTGGAGAAATTCAATGTGGTCAAAGGCTTCCTCAACATCACAGTGGCTCCCAAATTCTGGAACTCTGTGCTCACACACATAGCCGACACCCCGGACTACGGTCTGAAAGCCGCCGACGAAAACTCACCGCTCGTGATGGTCGAATATTCCTCGCCCAACACCAACAAGCCCCTTCACCTCGGCCATATCCGCAACAACCTCCTCGGTTTCAGCCTCTCTGAAATCCTCAAGGCCTGCGGCAACCGCGTCGTCAAGACCAATATCGTCAACGACCGCGGCATCCACATCTGCAAATCGATGCTTGCATGGCAGAAGTGGGGCGAGGGCGTCACCCCAGAATCATCCGGCAAGAAGGGCGACCACCTCATCGGCGATTTCTACGTCCTTTTCGACAAGCACTACAAAGCCGAGGTCAAGGCGCTCGAAGAGCAGGGCATGACCAAGGAAGAAGCCGAGGCCGCGTCACCTCTCATGAAAGAGGCCCGCGCCATGCTTGTGAAATGGGAACAGAAAGACCCTGAAATCCGCGCTCTCTGGGAGAGAATGAACTCTTGGGTCTATGCCGGTTTCGATGAGACATACAAGCGTATGGGAGTTGACTTCGACAAGATTTACTACGAGAGCGAGACATATCTCGAAGGCAAGAGCAAGGTGCTCGAAGGCCTTGAGGCAGGTAAGATGTACCGCAAGGAGGATGGCTCCGTATGGGCCGACCTCACCGGCGAGGGACTTGACCACAAGCTCCTCCTCCGCAGCGACGGAACTTCGGTCTATATGACTCAGGACATCGGCACAGCCAAACTCCGCTTCCAGGATTTCCCCATCGACAAGATGATTTATGTGGTCGGCAACGAGCAGAACTATCACTTCCAGGTGCTTTCCATCCTTCTTGACCGCCTCGGATTCAAGTGGGGTAAAGACCTTGTCCACTTCTCCTACGGTATGGTCGAGCTCCCCGAAGGTAAGATGAAATCGCGCGAAGGCACTGTGGTCGATGCCGACGACCTCATGGACGACATGGTGGCCACCGCTAAAACCGTGTCTGCCGAACTCGGCAAGCTCGACGGACTCACCGACGAGGAAGTGGCGCGCATCTCTGAGATGGTAGGCCTCGGCGCGCTGAAATATTTCCTCCTTAAAGTCGATCCGCGCAAAAACATCACCTTCAACCCGAAGGAATCCATAGACTTCAACGGCAATACCGGCCCCTTCATCCAGTACACCTACGCCCGCATCTGCTCAGTGCTCCGCAAGGCTGAGGAAGAAGGCATGAAGATTGGCAATTTTGCCGATGTCACTCCCGGCGAGCGCGAAATCACTCTCATCCAGGCCCTCGCCGACTTCCCCGCCACCGTTCAGGCAGCCGGTCAGAGCTATAGCCCCGCGCTCATAGCAAACTATATCTATGACCTCGTGAAATGCTACAACCAGTTCTACCACGACTGCTCCATCCTCAAGGAAAGCGACGAGGCAGTCCGCTCGCTGCGTCTCGAACTCAGCCGCCAGACCGCCCGAGTAGTCAAGACCGGTATGGCTCTTCTCGGCATCGAGGTTCCCGAAAGAATGTAACAGTCCCTATATAACATCAACAGAAACAAACAAAAACACATTATCAATATGAGTTACAATCAGCAGACACCTCCTCCCTACTATGGCGGAGGCGACAACTACAACGGTTACCACGCCTCGCAGTCGCAGGCCGTACAGACCACCACTTCGGTGATGAAGCGCGTCTACTTCAAGATGTTCCTCGGACTTCTTGTGACAGCCTTCATCTCGCTCTTCTGCGCAAATTCCACCGGCTACATGACCTTCATGGCCACCAACAGCTGGTTCTACTGGGGTCTCTTCATCGCAGAGCTCATTCTCGTGTTCACGATTTCCGCACGCATCACCCGCATGGCCTCAGCTACGGCCACACTCCTTTTCTACGCTTTCGCGGCAGTCAACGGTATGGCACTTGCGCCGATATTCCTTGTCTACACGGCGACCTCGATTGCCAAGACATTCTTCATCTGCGCAGGCACATTCGGAGCTATGAGCGTCTACGGTTACTTCACCACCCAGGACCTTACCAAGTGGGGCAACTTCCTTTTCTACGCCCTCATAGGCCTCATCATCGCCTCCGTGGTCAACATCTTCACAAAGAGCTCGCAGCTTGACTGGATTATCTCCATCGCCGGTGTCCTCATCTTCGTAGGTCTTACCGCCTGGGATACTCAGAAAATCAAGCAGATGGCACTCGTGACTCCCGCGTCCTACGCCGGACACCTCGCCACCATCGGCGCGCTTTCGCTCTATCTTGACTTCATCAACCTCTTCCTCTATCTCCTCCGCTTCTTCGGCAGCCAGCGCGACTGATACCAAGGCGTGCGGAGCGCCCGGATTGCCCAACTGGTTCTTCCAGGGTCCGCACGTCAGTCAGAATTACAGAATTAAAATATTTCTAAATCTTACAAGAATAAAATGGCAAAAGTCTTAATCATCGGAGCCGGCGGTGTTGGTACCGTTGTAGCTCACAAGTGTGCCCAGCACCCCGAAGTATTCACCGAGATAGTTATTGCCTCCCGCACCCGCAGCAAATGCGACGCCATCGTTGAGGCCATCGGCAAACCCAACGTAAGTTCCGACGTTGTCGACGCCGATAGCGTGCCCCAGCTTGTGGAGCTCTTCAATCGCCACAAACCCGAACTCGTAATCAACGTGGCACTCCCCTATCAGGACCTCACCATCATGGACGCCTGCCTCATCTGCGGAGTCAACTACCTTGACACAGCCAACTATGAGCCCAAGGACGTGGCCCATTTCGAATACTCATGGCAGTGGGCCTACAAGCAGCGCTTCGAGGAAGCCGGCCTGACCGCAATCCTCGGCTGCGGCTTCGACCCGGGTGTGTCAGGCGTGTTCACCGCCTATGCCGCCAAGCATTATTTCTCCGACATGCAGTATCTCGACATCGTGGACTGCAACGGAGGTGACCACGGCAAGGCTTTCGCCACAAACTTCAACCCCGAAATCAACATCCGCGAAATCACTCAGAACGGCCGCTACTATCAGGACGGCAAATGGGTGACAACCGGACCCCTCGAAATCCACAAGACCCTCACCTATCCCAACATCGGTGAGCGTGAGAGCTACCTGCTCTATCACGAGGAGCTTGAATCGCTCGTGAAGAACTATCCTTCCATCAAGCGCGCCCGCTTCTGGATGACCTTCGGTCAGGAATATCTCACACACCTCCGCGTGATTCAGAACATCGGCATGGCCCGCATTGACGAGGTAGACTTCAACGGTCAGAAGATTGTGCCCCTCCAGTTCCTCAAGGCTGTCCTCCCCAATCCTCAGGACCTCGGCGAGAACTACCATGGCGAGACTTCAATCGGCTGCCGCATCGAAGGCCTCGACAAAGAGGGCAAGCATCTCACCTATTATATATGGAACAACTGCTCACACGAAGCCGCCTACAAGGAAACCGGCATGCAGGCTGTCAGCTACACCACCGGTGTTCCCGCTATGGTCGGCGCCATGATGTTCCTCACCGGCAAGTGGGTTAAACCGGGCGTGAACAACGTCGAGGAGTTTGATCCCGATCCATTCCTCGCCGAACTCGCCAAGGACGGGCTGCCCTGGAACGAGGAGTTCAACCTCAACCTCGAAGTGTAAGAAGAAAAAACTGACTTCCCGATATGCGGCAGGGGCGCTTTGAAAAGCGTCCCTGTTGCGTATCCCCCATCCATCTATACCTGTTTCTATTATCCATACCTGTCACCATGATTAAACCGGTCCTCATCACAGCATCCATACTTCTGTCGGCATCGCTGTCCCTCAATGCCGCCGATTTCACCGTCAGCCCGGACGGAAATGCCGTCAGTTTCGACGGCAGAAACTACACCCTCGGCCCGTCGACCATACTCCTGTCGGCTGACAAAAAATCCTCCCCGTATTCATTCACCGACGCACTTGAGGCGATAAAGGCCGTCAACAGCGCTCCTTCAGGCCGCGGCGTCACGCTTCTCGTAGCCCCGTCGGTCTACTGGCTCGACAATCCCGACGACCCTGAAATCCGCCGCAATCCCGCCAACAGCGGCAATATTCCATACGCAACCGAAATCAAGGCCGATACTCTCAGCATCATCGGTCTTTCCGACAATCCTGCCGACGTGGTGTTCGCCGTCAATCGCGGACAGACCCAAGGAGCTCTCGGCAACTTCACCATGCTCCATTTCTTCGGCAAGAGTCTCACTACCGAAAACATGACTTTCGGCAATTACTGCAATGTCGACCTCGACTATCCGCTCAATTCCTCGCTCAACCGACAGAAGCGCCGCGAAGCCATCGTGCAGGCGCAGTTGGGAATTTGCGAGGGAACTGACCGGCTCTTCTCGCGCAATTGCCGTTTCATAAGCCGTCTGAACCTCTGTCCACTCATCGGCGCTCGTCGCTCACTCTACAAGGACTGCTATTTCGAGTGTACGGATGATGCCCTGACAGGCTCCGCCGTCTATCTCGACTGCCGCTTCACATTCTACAGCGGCAAACCCTTCTACTCCACCGCCTCTACCGGAGCCGTTTTCCTCAACTGCGACATACACTCTCTCGTCAACGGTACACAGTATCTCACCAAAGCTCCCGGCATGGTCACGCTCATAGACACCCGTTTCACCGCAGGCCACGACATAACTCTGCAGTGGACGCGCGACGCCTCACCCGTGCGCTGCTATCAGAGCAACGTCACCCTTAACGGCACTCCCGTCTCGGTCGATGCCTCGCGCCCGGAACTGAGCACGGACATAAGCAAATCCCCGCTGCTGAAAGCCTATAAAATCACTCTTCCCGACGGCTCTACTGTCTACAACACGCCCAACCTCCTCGCAGGAGATGACTCATGGGACCCTCTCGGCATGCTCCCCGCAGTCCACGAAGCCGAAAAGCAGCTTTCAACCCGCCTCACCTCTCTTCCGGTAGCGCTTCAGGTCACCCCTTCGGCCAAAAGCCTTGCGCCGCAGGACGACCACACGGAACTCACACCATCGCTGCGTCTGTGGGGCAATTATGAGGCCCCGGCCGCCATCAATCAGGTGCGCTGGCAAGCTCCGACGGCGCTTAAACTCGTAGCATCAGGCGGCAAAGCCACCGCCACAAGCGCCAATCTCTTCCCCCGCGAAATAGAGTGCATAATTACTGCCACCACCACCGACGGATTGACAGGTGCAACTGCCGTCACTGTGGCACCCTTCCTTAAAGACACTCCGCATTTCACTGCTGCACCGTCGATTACTGTCGAAAAATCCGCACTCCGCCTAAACTACACGCTCTCGCCGGGCGACATCGATGACTGCCGCATTGTCTGGTACCGTTCCTCTACTCCCGAACTGACCGACTCCATCCCCGTGCGTCACGGCAACGGCTCGCAGGCCACCGTCTATCCCCTCACGGCAGGCGACATCGGCTATTATCTCTCGGCCCTCGTATTCCCCAAACACCGCGACAGCCGCCAGGGTGAAGCATCACTCGCCAGGCTCGACGGCAAAAACCTCAAGGGCTCAAAAAGTGAGAAAACACTTTCCACATCCTTCGCCGAGATTCCGATTCGCAGCGGCGAGCCGGGTCGTAAAGGTTTCTGGCATTTCGACACCTACAAACCGGCCGACACTCAGCAGCATGACTGGACTCCGGCCTCGGATAAGAGCTGGTATTACGGCAAGGGCGCCGACGCTGCCACAGGACTCGGTCTCGTGCAGGCCACACGCGGAGCCCGTCTCTCCTACACTCCAGTGCGCGACAAGTGCCGCGACATGAGTATCAGCCTCATCGCCGAGCCCTCCAAAGGCCCCGGCCAGGGATTCGGCAGCGCCACGGGACAGTACATGGACATCTGTCTGAAATTCGACCCTGTAAATCTCACCGGCTACGCACTCCGCATAGAGCGCACGCCCGACTATGACAAGGCTGTGACCTTCACACTCGTAAGCTACGACCGCGGCACCGTGCGTCCTATAAGCGAACCGGTTGCCACAAGCTGCTTCCGCACACCCTGCAACATCTCCCTAAACATCACCAACAACATTCTGACGGCAAGAGCCTCCACCGACGCCACCCCCGTCTTTCCCACCGACCCCGCCATCAAACCCACCGTCACCCTCACCGCCCCCGTCAGCTCAAGCGACGCCACCTCTATAGCCATCCAGCATACCGGCTCCGTCGGCGCCTCCGCAACCCTCCTCCGCAACCTCAAAATAGATTGGAAATAAAATCAGTAAACCGCAAAATGTAAAAAGGCACAGTTCACATGTTTGCAATGAAAAAAACAGACATAGGAACTGTGCCTTTTTACAATACCCAATTATCTCAGAATGAGAAGTGGAAGGTGAAGCGGAGGCCGCTCAGACAGGCGTTGGGGTTGTCGCGGTAGGTCAGGCGCCAGGTATAGTCAAGGCGCAGGATGCGGAAGATGTTGTCAAGGCCGACGCCGACTTCCATGTAGGGCGTGTCGGTCATTTCCTGTGTGTGGATTATCTCCGGGAACTGATAGAGCTGCGGATTGAGCGAGGGTTTGTTGCGGTCGCTCAAATGGCCCCACACGCCCTTGAATGTCACTGCCTCACGCAGTTTCAGCTTTTTCAGCAGTGGAATGTAGTTAAGTATAGCGCCGTTTGCCCAGTATGTGATGTCCCACTGCGCGTAGGAGTCGTTGATGAACTCCATGGGATTCAGACAGGAGAAGAGGTCGGGCTGTAGCATATACGAGAGGTTGGCGCCAGGACTCAGCAGGTTGGGATAGGGCGAGCGCGACCACACATGTCCGCCTTTAAGACTCAGATCCATGTATCCGAAGGCCGAGAACCAGAAACGTTTGCTGAATCCGACTTCTGTCACATTGAGCGCGAAGGGGTTGCCGAAAAGCCCTTTCGGGGCAAATGTGTGGGAGATGGAGAACACCGGCGCGTCAAGGTTGATGGGCAGACGTCCGGTTTTCATCTGATAGAATTTCTCGCCGGGAGCATAGCGGAGGACGAGGCGCAACGAGTTCAGTGTGTAGTGACGGAAATTTTCGCCGTAGCCGTTGACGAATGTCATATAGCGGGTGGCATATTGGCGCTCCTGCTGCAAGCGGGCCTCAAGGGAGAAATGGCGGTCGGTCTCAAGGATATACTCGAGTTTGCTGACGCGGTGATAGGTCTCCTGGAGGTCAGGCATACGGCGGAAGGAGAGGAACATGTTGTCGACATTGTGCATCAGTGATATCTGGCCCATACGGTCAAGGTCATATAACTGCGTGACGCGTATGGAGTGCATCGGGAATTCACGCGAATGATAGTCCTTGTCGCGGAAAGAATACTCCACCTCGCCCATATATTTCCACTTATGGTCCTTGAACCCGCGTGCCACATATCCGCGCCCGAACCAGCGGCGCGAGAGATAGGCCGTAGTCATACCGCCGAGTCGCATGCGCAGTCCCTCTATCGAATTGTATGACATCAGCGAGGTCATCGGGCCTATGTCGAAATATGACGGATCACCTGTCGGAGCATAGCCGGAGACGAACACCTTCACCACCTTCTCGCCCCAGTAGAAAATGGGAACCGAGCGCAGCCGGGCCATCATCTGTTCCATCGAATTGGCGCCCTTGCCTATCTCCGCCTTGCGGTTCTCGTCCCAGAACTTCTGACCGCGGTATTCTGCACCCACAGCCTTAATCTGGTCACCTCCCTTGCTGAAAATTTCCGGGTCGGGAGCCGGATCGAAGTTGTGGCCATCGTAGACCGTGTGGCGGCGTCCGTAGATACCGGGAGTGCCCGGCATGAGGCGTGCTTCAAGAGTCATGTCGTCCACCATCTTCAGGCGCGACCCGTCGGGAGCCTTCACATAATCCTGGGTGATTGACAGGCCTTCGATGAAATTCAGATTTATATCGTGGGGCACACGCAGGGTGATGCGCTTAATGAACATGGTCGAGTCACCGACGGGCACATAGAAGCGACCGGTGAAACCCATCGTGCTCGCATTGCGCGGCACGAAAGTCAGCTCGACGCAGCGCGTGGTGTCGACATAGACCGTGTCGGTCAGATAAAACTTGTAGAACTCCGGGGCGATTCTCGAAAGCGGTGACACGAAACGAGTCTGAAGGAGGGTTATATCATTGTTGTAGACATCAACTTCGCGGAGCACATCCTCATAGAAAATCTGCATGCTCTGCTTGTCAAGCATCTCGTCGAATCCCGAAGTGCGTATGCCGGTGACATACTCCTTCTCCGATTCCGGATGCTTGCGGTAGTGGACCGACGACAGTTTCTCGCGCAGTGCTATATTCAAGATAGGCTTGCCGGACACGTCGGACGTGTCGACATACTCCTTGAGAAAAGCGAAAGTCTTGTCTATGCCCCTCTTGGCCGAATCGTTGAAATGATAGTCGTTGATGGCGAGATTGATGCGCTCGTATTTATTATAGTTATAGTTCTCGTTACGGCGCGGGTCATTGAGGTCCTGCGTATGGCGGATACGCTCCATGAACTCGACGGCAGGATTGTTTTTCTTAGAATAATGCTCTCTTTTCGGCCTTGCTATGACCTCGCCGAGCATCACGCCGGTGGAATGGAGGTCTATGTTTACCGTTACTTTGTCATCTTTGATTCTGGCAGGTACAGTCTTGTCGGCATAGCCCATGGCCGAGACCATCACGCTGTCAAACGGAAGAGCCGTGACAAGCGAATAGCGTCCGTTATCGTCGGTAAGCGCACCGCGGTCGGTACCCTTTAGGAGTATCGAGGCGAATGGTACGGGAGCTTTTGACACGGAGTCACGCACAACCCCTTTCACAGTGATGTTGCGCGAAATTGCTGAACCGGCAGTCAGCAGCAGAAGCAAAAATATTATAATGCGCAGATGCGGGCGCAAATTGTACATGTGGAAACCTTGCAAATAGTGTCAATCTTCTATAACTTTGCAAAATTACTCATAAATGGACAGACTCACACTATTATGAGTCAATTTTAACACAGATACAGACTTTTCGGACAATCCGCATGGCAAAAGAAATAGAACGCAAATTCCTCGTCGACGACACTTCATTCATACCTCTGGCATCATCGAGCAGCCGCATCAGGCAGGCCTACATCTCAACCAACCCCGACTCGGTCGTGCGCCTGCGCATCCGCGACTCCAGAGCATATCTCACCGTTAAGGGGCGCAATGACGGCGCCGTGCGCGACGAGTGGGAGTTTGAGATACCCGCGGCCGACGCCAAGGAGATGGCCGGAAGGCTCTGCGGAGGCTTTGCCATCGACAAGACACGCTACATAGTGAATTTCGAGGGCTGGGAATGGGAAATCGACCTCTTCCACGGGCGCCACACCGGACTTATACTTGCCGAAGTTGAAATGCCGTCGGCCGACTGCAATCCTCCCATTCCTCCATTTATCGGCAAGGAGGTCACAGGCGACCCGCGCTACTACAATTCCACACTCTCACTGCAAAACCGGCCGGAGACTGGCGATGTCTAAGCGCGAATCACGCATAGAAAAAGAAAAGCGCATCATCGGGATGATGATACGCCTGTATTGCCGCCACAAGGAAGGAAACCGCGAACTGTGTCCCGACTGTGCGGAGCTTCTCGACTACGCCTGCGCCCGGCTGTCGCGCTGTCCCTTCGGAGAGGCGAAGAAATCGTGCCGCCATTGCCCCATCCACTGTTATTCACCCGCCATGCGGGAAAGTGTTAAGGCCGTGATGCGTTTCTCCGGACCGAGAATGTTATTCTATCACCCTATCGAAACACTCCGCCACCTCTGAAAACCGAATTTAAAATTCGAGCTGGGTGGTTAATCGCAAGAATTACAGGGATTTTTAATCGTCAATTTTTAAATCTGCGACGAGGAAGTTGCTGCCGGCGATGAGTATGAGGTCGTCGGGGCCTGCTGCGGCGGTTGCGGCGCCCAGAGCTTCGTTTACATCGGGGATTACAGCACCTGTCAGTCCGAACTCGGCTCCCTTCGCGGCCAGAGCGTCGGCCTTGAGACCGCGGGGCACGGAGGGTGCTGAAAAATATAGACTCATATCTGCCTTCACCGACGCAATCTTCCGGAGAATAGCCGATATATCCTTGTCGTTGACGAAACCTACAATCAGATGCACACGACCTTTCTCCCGCTCTGAAAGCTGTCGGGCAATATATTCCCAGCCGCCAATATTGTGACCGGTGTCGCAGACAGTCAGCGGTTCGCGCCGGAGGGTGGTCCAGCGTCCCATCAGGCCGGTGTCGCCGCATACATTCGCAAATCCCTCGGCCACAGCCGTATCGGAAATCAAGAAACCGCACTTCCGCAGCTCTTCAAGTGCAGCGACAATAGTGGCCGAGTTCTTCACCTGACACTCACCAGTGAGCTCCCCGCGAATTTCGCCGAATGGGGTCGACAAATAGTGTATGCAGTCGCTCTCCATCCGATAATCGAGAGGCACGGCATAGCGTAAGGGCGCGCACACCTCCGCAGCTTTCGCTTCAAACACCGCATCAGTTTCCGGCTGACGCTCCCCTATCACCACCGGAACGTCCGGTTTAATGATTCCGGCTTTCTCAAAAGCGATTTTCGGCAGACTGTCGCCCAAAAGTGACGTATGGTCAAGCGAGATATTCGTGATGACCGACAGGACAGGCGTGATAATATTCGTGCTGTCGAGACGTCCGCCCAGGCCGGTCTCGATGACCGCCACATCCACCTTCTCGCGGGCAAAATGCTCGAAAGCCATAGTCGAAGTGAGTTCGAAGAAACTCGGCGAAAGTTCCGACCCGGTCCGCTTCCATCTTTCGACGAAATCCACCACAGCTTCCTGAGGAATCTTCCGGCCGTTGACGCGGATACGCTCGCGGAAATCGAAGATATGGGGCGAGGTATAGAGCCCCGTCTTATACCCGGCGCGGGCAAGCACCGCCGCGAGGGTATGTGCTGTCGACCCCTTGCCGTTGGTTCCGGCTATGTGAATCGTGCGGTAAGCGCGATGCGGATTACCGAAAATATCATCGAGCGCGACCGAAGTCTGCAAACCCGGCTTATAAGCCGACGCCCCCTCCCGCTGAAACACCGGGAGCGAGGTAAAAAGAAAATCAATAGCCTCCTCGTAACTCATCACTCTAAATTTTAAACTTTCAATTTTCAACTCTAATAAATCATCCATCCCGCTGCACCGGCCATGCAGATGACGAGAATCGGGTGGATATCCATCTTGTAGACCATCAGAAAGGCCACGCAGCATATTACTATGCTCCAGATTACCTGCGAAGTCTCCTCACCGAAATTGGCCGAGTTCATCAGCAGCAGAGCCGCCGACGCTATCAGACCCACCACAACCGGACGGAGCCCGGCAAAGATGCCCTTGACAACCACACTGTCCTTGTGGCGGCGTATGAGATGGCTCGTATAAGCCACAAGCACAAACGACGGCAGGACAACCACCATGGTACACAGCAGCGAGCCCAACACACCGTAGAGCGGCGAGGCAAAGGCTGCGGAATATTCGCCGGGAGCCACATATCCTATATACGTGGCGGAATTTATGCCGATAGGTCCGGGGGTCATCTGCGAGATGGCCACAATGTCGGTAAACATCTGTTCGGTAATCCATCCGGCCCCCACAATCTCACGCTCGATAAGCGCAAGCATCGCGTAGCCGCCGCCGAAACCGAAAAGACCTATTTTCAGATATGCCCATATAAGTCTAAGATATATCATAGCTTCTCGTCCTCCTTTCTGATTTCTTTTTCAACCTTGCCGAGCGCCTTGACATGGTGCGAGAACCACAGCCAGCCGAAAAAGCCGCCCGCCACAATATATAATATAGGATTTGATACCACCGGCCATTTCGAAAATATGAGCAGCGCCACGCCCACAGGTATCGCTATCGTTTTCCAGCCTATCTTGGCAGCCTTGGCTGAGCTGATGACCGGCGCCACGATGAGCGCCACTACAGCCGGGCGCACACCCTTGAATATAGCCGACAGTGTGGGATTGTTCTTGATAAGGTCGGGGGTCAGGAATATTGCTATACACAGGATTATCAGAAACGACGGCAGGATACAGCCCGCTGCGGCGGCCACGGAACCACGCATACCCTTGAGCTTGTCGCCCACGGCGACCGAGATATTGACAGCGAGAATACCCGGAAGCGACTGGGCCACAGCGAGGAGGTCGAGAAACTCCTCACGCTCAATCCAGTGATGCTTGTCGACAATCTCTTTCTCGATAATGGAGATCATCGCCCAGCCGCCTCCGAATGTGAAGGCTCCTATCTTGAAAAAAGACAGAAACAGTTGCAGACAGATGTTATTCATATTTGATTTGACGATTTCAGAGCGCAAATTTACTAAAAAAGCATTAACGATAGCAAAAAATCAACTTTTCAAACCCCGGTTTGTTATATGTATAAAATTATAAATCATCAATTCTAATTTTCATAACACTAAAACTATGAATACAGCACCACTTCAAGGAATCAAGGTGATTGACTTCACCGAAGTCCAGTCCGGACCTTCATGTACTCAGATGCTTGCCTGGCTCGGCGCCGAGGTAATCAAAATCGAGCGTCCCGGTGTCGGCGATGCCACACGTAAGGAACTTCAGTTCGACCCCGATTGTCCGAGCTACTATTTCCTTCAGCTGAACTCCGATAAGAAATCTCTTGCACTTGATGCCAAGACTCCCGACGGAAAGGCAATTCTCACAAAGCTTATCCAGTCATGCGACGTATTTATCGAAAACCTCCACCCCGGAGCCATGGATAAACTCGGTTTCAGCTGGGAAGAGGTCCACAAACTCAACCCCAAGTGCGTCTACGGCACAATCAAGGGCTTCCCTCTGTCATCAAAATATAAAGACCTAAAGGCCTATGAACCTGTAGCACAGGTTACTGCCGGTGCCGCCTCGACCACAGGCTGGTGGGAAGGCTCAAACGCAGTCCCGACTCAGTCAGGCGCAGCCCTCGGCGATTCCAACTCAGGTATGCACCTGCTTATCGGTGTGCTCTCCGCACTTCTCCAGCGCGAAAAGACAGGCGAAGGCTGCTACGTCTATCAGTCGATGCACAACGCATGTCTTAACCTCTGCCGTATCAAGACCCGTGACCAGCTCACACTCGACCGTATCGGCTACCTCACCCAGTTCCCGCAGTACCCGAATGAGAAATTCGGCGACTTCGTTCCGCGAAGCGGTAATCAGGAGGGCAGCGGCGTGCTCGGCTGGACATATAAATGCAAAGGCTGGGAGACCGACCCCAATGCTTACGTCTATGTAATCCTTCAGCGCGACGCCAAGAGCTTCAAGCTCGCTTGCGAGGCTCTCGGATTCGAGGACTGGCTCACCAATCCCGATTTCAACACAGCCGACGCCCGCGACAAGCACAAACAGGAAATCTACAAACGTATCGAGTCGTTCACCATCAACAAGACCAAATATGAGGTGACCGAACTTCTCTCGAAGGCAGCAGTGCCTGTAGGTCCCGTATTGTCGACAAAGGAAATCATGACAGACGAGAGCCTCTACGACGGCAATACTCTCGTGAAGATCAATCAGGGTGGCAAGGTCGGCGAATTTGTCACTGTCGGATGCCCGTTCACCCTCTCGAACTATCAGCCTACCTACGGACCGTGTCCTGAACTCGGCGGCAACACCGAAGAGGTCCTCAAGTCCTACGGATATACCGATGAGCAGATTGCACAGTTCGCTGCCAACCACACAACTACCCCCGCTCCCAAGCCCGCAGCCAAATAAAGACTGCGAGGAAGCACGTCTCACTCTCAACAATAAATTCTAACGCAACAGTATAACCGAGGGGACAATTAACGATTGTCTTGTCATGCAAGCGCAATTGCCGGTTGTCCTCTCGTTTTCTTATTTCAGATTGCCGGAGAGAGGATGTGCATAAAACATTCAGAAACTAAAAAATCAACTATCAATTCTATTATTATGGCAACCACAACCACTCCTGTTCCCCAGAAACCCGCTCCCCATTTTCCGGAGCAGGTGACGGGTATGTATATTCTCGCCAGAGCATTGAAAAATGTCGGAATTGAAAACGTCTACGGCCTCGTTGGTATTCCTATCACCGAAGCAGCTTATCTCATTCAGGGACAAGGCATACGTTTCGTAGGTTTCCGCCACGAGCAGCAGGCAGGCATGGCGGCCGCGACCGAGGGATTTCTCACAAAGAAACCCGGTGTGCTGATGACTGTGTCGTCGCTCGGCTTCCTCAACGGCCTGACAGCCACTACAAACGCCACTGTCAACTGCTATCCTATGATTCAGATTTCCGGCGCGAGCGACCCACACATGGTCGACATGAACATGGGCGCATACGAGCAGCTTGACCAGTTCAACACTGCCAAACCTCTTGTGAAAGCCGTGTTCAGATGTTATCATGCAAAAGATATTCCCTCGGCCGTCACCCGTGCCTACCGTGCGGCTGTCTCCGGACGTCCCGGCGGCGTATATATCGACATGACCACTCCGGCTCTCGGTGAAATCATGGATCATGACGAAGCCGAAAAGCTCCTGTACCAGCCAGTGGATCTCTATTCACCCGTAGCACCAAACGATGCAGCCATAGAACGTGCCGCCGAAATTCTCGCTTCTGCCAAACGCCCGGCCATCCTTCTCGGAAAGGGCGCGGCTTACGCTCAGGTCGAGGACAAAATCAAGGCTCTCATCGAAAAATACAATCTCCCCTACCTCCCGATGTCAATGGCCAAGGGCATCATGCCCGATGCCGGTCCTCTGAGCGCCCTCTCATGCCGCTCCACCATCATGAAGGAATCGGATGTTGTAATGATAATCGGCGCCCGCCTCAACTGGATGCTCTCATTCGGCAAAGGCAAGTGGAATCCTGACATCAAATTCATCCAGTTTGATGTGGATCCCGAGGAGATTGATGTCAATGTCCCCATCGCCGCGCCGGTTGTAGGCGACATGGGTCTTGCTCTCGACGCCCTCCTCGCCAAGCTGGAGGGCAAGAAGATGAGCGCCGACCCTGCATGGGTTGCCGGACTTCAGGCCGAATCAAAGGAGAAGAATGCCAAGTTCGCCACACGCCTCGCCGACAACAAAGCTGCCATGCCGATGAACCACTGGACGGCTCTCGGAGCAATCAAACCTATCATTGAGTCCAACCCCGACGTAATCCTCGTCAACGAGGGTGCCAATACTCTCGACGATACCCGCGACGCCATTGACATGTCGCTTCCGCGCCACCGCGTGGACTGCGCTACATGGGCCATCATGGGCATGGGCATGGGTTCGATGGTCGGCGCCGCGGTTGCCACAGGAAAATCCGTGGTAGCCATCGAAGGCGACTCTGCCTTCGGCTTCTCCGGCATGGATTTCTCTACAGCATGCCGCTTCAAACTCCCTGTGACCGTAGTGATTTTCAACAACGGCGGTATCTACAACGGTATCGGCGTGCCTCTCGACAAGACCACAGACCCCGCTCCGACCACTCTCGACATCCACGCCCGCTACGACAAGCTCGGCGACGCTTTCGGGGCACAGACATACTACGTTCAGACTCCCGAAGAGCTTCAGAAAGCACTCACGGAGAGCATCGCCAGCAAGAAGCCCTGTCTTATCGACGTGCAGCTTGCGGCTGACTCAGGCAAGGAATCAGGCCACATCGGTTATCTGAATCCCGCGCCTCTTCAGGACATCACCGTTTAGGCAATTTCCCGAAATATAGACTCACGCAGGTGCGGGACTGCTCTGGATGGCTCCCGCATCTGCCTTAACAGCAGTCAAACCCAACAACACTTCACTATTTATGAAACACATTATCCTTTACGCCATTGTCCCTATTATCGTGGTGATGCTGGCCGGTTACATTTCGGGAAAGAAGGGTATCTTCTCCGGCGAGGACGCCAAGAAGTTCAATAAAGTAGTGCTTGACTACGCCCTCCCAGCCGCGCTTTTCGTATCCATCGTTCAGGCAAGCCGTGAGATGCTCGCCAGGGATATCAAACTTTCGCTCATCTCGCTCTTCGGCATCATGATCTGCTTCATGATTGTCTACTTCGTATTCCTGATGTTTAAGAAAAACACGGGTGCCGACGCAGCGGTGTCAGCCCTTATCAGCGGTTCGCCTACCATCGGCTTCCTCGGATTTGCCGTGCTTGAGCCTATCTTCGGCACAACACCGTCCGTAGCCCTCGTGGTCGCAATCGTGGGTATCGTCGTCAACGCCGTAGGTATTCCTGTGGGCCTCTCCCTTCTGAACGCCTCGCTTGAGAAACAGAATCCCGGCTCTGCCAAAAACAAGAGCGCATGGGCTCCTGTGATTCACGCACTCGAGCAGCCTGTGGCCTGGGCTCCTATCCTCGCCGTTGTGTGGGTGGTGGTCGGAATACCCTGGCCTGACTGGGCAAGCCCTTCATTCGACCTTATCAAAGGCGCCAACGCTTCAATGGCCGTGTTCTCCGCAGGTATCACCCTTTCAGCCATCAAGATTTCCATCGACTGGCAGGTTATCCTCGGTTCAATCCTCAAGATGGTCATGATGCCGGCCGTAATCCTCATCATGGGTCTTATCTTCCACATGGATCCGCTGAACCTCAAGATGCTCGTCGTGGCAGCGGCTCTTCCCCCTGCTTTCTCAGGTATCATTATTGCGGATGAATATGACACGTATGTGGCAGAGGGCACCTCGTCGCTCACACTCTCTGTGATTCTGTTCATCGGATTCTGTCCGCTCTGGTTGTGGATCACCGACATGTGTGTACATTCCGCAGCACTCTGATAAAAAAGACCTCACACATTGGGCATAGGGGACTGACTCTCCCCTATGTCCGCTATTTATAACTTGACACGGAGATGAAGAAACAGATACTCGACGGTTGCACAGCGGCCGCTCATGTGGCTTTCGCATTAAGCGATGTCGCAACTGTATATCCCATCACACCTATCGCCTCGATGGGTGACACGGCAATGAAATGGGGCCTCGCCGGGCGCCGCAATCTCATGGGCCAGGCTCTCGACGTTCAGGAAATGGAGAGCGAACTCGGTGCGGCGGGTGCCGTCCACGGAGCAGCCGCGGCCGGAGCTCTCGCCACCACCTTCACGGCTTCGCAGGGCCTCATGCTGATGATTCCGAACATGTATAAAATCTCGGGCGAGCTGCTTCCGGTGGTGTTCCACGTCGGATGCCGCTCTCTCGCCACACATGCGCTGTCGATTTTCGGCGACCATCAGGATGTGATGGCCTGCCGAGCCACGGGATTCACCATGCTCGCCTCGTCGTCCGTGCAGGAAACGATGGACCTCGCCCTCGTAGCCCATCTCGCGGCCATAGAGGGTTCGCTTCCGGTACTGCATTTCTTCGACGGCTGGCGCACATCGTCGGAAATGGATACAATCGACGTTATCGACTATGTGGATATGCGTCCGCTCGTCAACTGGGACAAGGTGCGCCGCTTCCGCGAGAACGCCATGAACCCCGAGCATCCCACCCTGCGCGGCTCGGCTCAGAATCCCGATGTCTATTTCCAGAACCGCGAGGCCGCAAACCGGTTCTACGACGCTTTCCCCTCGATAGTCCAGGATGCTATGGATAAAGTCAGCCGGCTCACCGGGCGTCCTTATCACCTCGTCGACTATCACGGCGCTCCGGATGCCGACCGCGTCATCGTGGTTCTCGGCTCGGCGGCAGATGTGGTCAGCGAGACCGTCGACTGGCTCAACCGCGAGAAGGGCTATAAGACAGGCGTAATCAAAGTGCGCCTCTACCGCCCCTTCCCCGTCGAGGCTTTCCGCACCGCCATTTCCGCCTCCGTAAAGACCATAGCCGTGCTTGACCGCACGAAAGAGCCGGGCGCGCAACATGAACCGCTCTGCGAGGATGTGATGAGCGCGCTTTTCAATCAGCCACAATTGGGGGCCATACGAGTAATCGGCGGACGCTACGGGCTTTCAAGCAAGGAGTTTGACCCGTCGATGGTCAAGGCGGTGTTCGACGAGATGGCCAAAGATACCCCCAAGAACCCCTTCACCGTCGGAATCAACGATGATGTCACACACCTTTCGCTCGATGTTCCCGAAAAGATTGAGACTGCCGCTGCTGCCGAGACATATCAGACCATACTCTACGGAATAGGCAACGACGGCACCGTGGGAGGCACGAAGCAGGTTGCAAACATCGTCGGCAACTCTCCCGACCTCTATGCTCAGGCCTATTTCAGCTATTCGGCCAAGAAGTCCGGCGGCTATACCATCTCGCAGCTCCGTATCGGACGTGCTCCAGTCACGTCGGCCTACGGCATCAGCGAGGCTGACTACGTGGGTTGCCACAAGACATCATACGTCAACCGTTTCTCCATGGTCGACAAGCTCAAGGATGGTGGTATTTTCGTGCTCAACTCTCCCTGGACCGCCGAAGAGATGTGTACACGGCTGCCTCTCGACATGCGCAGGACAATCGCGGAGAAGAAACTGAAATTCTACTCTATCAACGCGGACAGCATAGCCGCTCAGTGTGGCCTCGGCCCGCGCATCAACATGCCGATGGAGACGGTGTTTCTCTACCTGAGCAATATCATACCATTCGAACAGGGTTTCGAGGCGCTCAAGGAGCAGATTCGCCAGACATATATCCATGAGGGTGGCGACGTCGTTGAGAAAAACCTCAAGGCAGTCGGCATGGCCGTCGATGCTCTGAAGGAGATAGACTACACGGCGGTCGACGGCTGGACCAGCACTCCGGAAAAGACTCTGCAACGTCATCCCGTCTATCCCAATGCCGCGCTCGAATCATTTATCAAAAACATCCACATACCCTGCACCAAGGGCGAAGGCGATCTCATACCTGTATCGGCTCTCGATCCCGCGGGACTCATGCCTATGGGAAGTACCGCCTACGAACATCGCCGCATAGCCACGCGCGTGCCGGTGTGGGATGTCGACAAGTGCGTGGAGTGTACGGAGTGTTCGCTCGTCTGCCCCCACGCCGCAATCCGCCCGTTCATACTCTCGGCCGAGGAAGCTGCAAAAGCGCCCGAGGGCTTCCCGATGAAGGATGCCGTCGGCTCTCCCGCGCTTGCAGGATATAAGTTCCACATACAGAATTATCCCGAGGATTGTCTCGGTTGTTCCTCATGCTCGATTATCTGTCCGGGCCACGCTCTGACCATGACGCCGCTCCACGATGTCCTCGACCGCGAAATCCCGATGCTCGACTGGGCTAAGGAGAATGTCACTCTGAAAGACAATCTCCTTCCGGCCGCCACGGTCAACGGCTCGCAGTTCCGCCAGCCCTGCCTGGAGTTTTCAGGTGCATGCGCCGGATGTGGCGAAACTCCCTACGTCAAACTTCTCACCCAACTTTTCGGCGAGCGCATGCTCATTGCCAACGCTACCGGCTGCAGCTCGATATGGGGTGCCAATTTCCCCTCCAACGCCTATTGCACCACTCCCGGCGGCAAGGGGCCGGCCTGGGGCAACTCGCTCTTCGAGGACAACGGCGAGTATGGCTACGGCATGCTTCTTGCCGTCGAGCAGCGCCGCGCACGCCTGGCCGACACGGTAAAGAAGCTAATCGACGACCCGCAGACTCTCGCATATCTCAAGGAACCACTTGAGGCATGGTATTCCGCCAAGGACGACCCCGAACTTTCAGCCTCCACCGGCGAACAGCTGAAAGCGATGCTCGAACCGGTTAAAAACGTGAATCCGGCCTATGCCGAACTTCTTGATTCGGCCGACCTCCTTGGCAAAAAGAGCGTGTGGTGTATCGGCGGCGACGGTTGGGCCTACGATATCGGTTTTGCAGGTCTCGACCATGTACTCGCCTCCGGGAAACCTGTCAAGATGCTCGTCATGGATACCGAGTGCTACTCCAACACCGGCGGACAGATGTCGAAAGCCACTCCACGCAGCGCCGTGGCCAAATATTCACCCGATGGCAAGAAAGTTGCCAAGAAGGAGCTTGGCAGGATGATGATGACTTATGGTTCGGTCTATGTGGCTTCCGTGGCCCTCGGAGCGAACTATCAGCAGACTATCGACGCCCTCGTCGAAGCCGAGCGTTATCCCGGCCCGGCAATCGTCATCGCCTATTGTCCCTGTATTGTCCACGGAATCCGTCCGGGACTCGGCCACTCCATCGTCGAGGAGCGCAGGGCAGTCGAGGCCGGCTACTGGTCCCTCTACCGCTTCAATCCCGAGGCCATCAGCAAAGGAAAGTCGCCGCTCACAATCGACAGCCCCATACCGGGTCCAGACCACAGCGGTGCCAACGGTTCATCGCCGCTTACCGCCTCTCCGAAATATCCTAATCCGGAGCCGGTCAAGACCGTAGCGGAATACATCTGTAATGACGACCGCTACATCGACCTGAAACTCATCGACCCCAAGGGCGCCGCCATCCTCCACCCCGAGCTCCAGGAAGATTGCAACCGCAACCTTGACGCCCTCCTCTCCCACTACGACAACGACTGACCGTGCCCTACCCTCTCTTCATACTCATCCATACACCAAAATAACCACAAGCATACATCCACATCAAAACTTCATCAACCCCCAAATACAAAACCTACGGCGCTATATAACAATAGTTTTGACGTTGATTTTGAAGCCGAGGGAGAAGCGTTGCCGTAACACTTCTCCCTCATTTTCATTTTTGTACCGGACTAAAAGAATCATATAGAGATAATACCTCCGTCAAAATATAACTTTTCTCCGCTAACTTCAGTTATTATGACAAGACGGTATGTTCCAGGCTCATCAAAATGTATATAAAAAGAAAATTCGCCTGTTTCCTTATTCAATGTAGGTGATATAAAACCATAAAAAGCTATATCTCCGGAATCGGCATATAAAGGCATAAAGTCCAAGTGGGAAATATCCGAATAATTACTCTTTCCTGTAAATTTACCTCGAACTTTTACCCATGTTGGCCCATTCTCAATACCAATTTTTGTCTGAACTTCACATAGCAACCCGATATTATTTGGAATAAATATCATACAGCAGTCACTTGTATGTTTAAAATTAGATGTGCTATAGATAGAATTGAGAACACAAAGACTTCCGGCTTTGACATTGCTGATGGTTCCGGTTACTATGCCATTCTCAATATCAAATGATTGCGGTATAGAGCCATACATCCAACTTTCATTTATAATCATATCATCACAGCTCATATATTGGGGATCATAGACAGGCCTGCCAGCCACAGTTCCTATGACGGTCAGTTCATTTGCCGCAGAATTATAACTTGTACTTGTTGTCATTGTATATTTACCCTGCTTGGTTTTGAAGCTTCTCACATATCCGTACCGATTATAATTATCAGCCTCGAAGAAAGCCCTATAATACTGCCTTTCATTTGAAGAAACGGCATTGTATGTCAGATAGAATTTTGAATCAGACATATAATGTTTCCGTCCCCGTCCACGAGGTCCAAGACTTTCAATCCCCCACTTTGGATTAGAGCAGTTTTCATAACCCGCAGCAGAAATAGATATAACCCCGGAACGATCTGTGATATCACATGCGTCACCAGTTGTTACCACAGGATTACTTGTCTTAGACGCAGGTGTCGCTCTCATTTTGATACCAAACGCTTCCACCAGCGGGAATACTATATACCTATTGTCGGCACCAGGTTCGACAGCATGATAAAAATCACTGCTGATTGAAATAACTTTATCTATACTGTCTTTATATGATTTATCGTTCCATAAATAAGTTATTATATCGCCTTTTGAATTATATACTCCGAATCCTGTCTTGACTGATTTCAGCAGTTTTCTACCGACAGTTGCCCTGACATTTAAATCATTATTACCAATGGTCATAGATACATCCTTGAATTCAGGCACAATGCCCCATTTCCATACCGGATTGTATCTGACATAGTCATCTAAATCAAGTTCTTTGGAGAATTCTATGGTCGGAAGGTTCGGTACATCGAGCAATGTGATTTTCATCTCTCCTGTTATATCAAGGTTCCCGCACAGATAATCATCGCGGTTAAGTTTATCATACAAAAGCGTGTCTATCTGATTCTTATTAACCGGTAAGGACAATTTAACCGGTTCCGGGAGGTAGAATGTTACGCCATGTTTCATCGTTGTCTCAACCGATGCCAGCTCTTTAACAATCGGAGCAATACCGAAACCGTATGACAAACCGAATGACAGACGTGCGTCACCCTCAAACTCAACATCTATGGATTTCTCTCCCGGTTTCATAGTAAAGCGGTCAGGAATGGACGATGCCGAGTTATTGCTGTACTCATAGTGAATTATACTCTTATAATCTCTCGTATATTCCGCACCTAAGGCTGCATTTCCATCAAAGTTGAAATATAAGCCTGCCGAGGCAAAAAACTCTATGAACGAGGCGACTCCCGGTATTCTCAGATTTCTGACAGAAGCAAGCTCAATCTCCTTTTCGTAGCTGACTTTCCCGCTGACCGAACCAGTGAGGGAAAATCTGTGGTCTCCGACTGTTGTCATGCTGTAGGAAAACTGCATCCCGTCAATGAGAATGGAGGTATTTACTGTGAATTTTGGCGTTGCAAGCTCAAATCCAACAGACTGCTTAAACTCTCCTGAAAAATCATCGGAGGGTTTGAATTCCTCTTCGAAATCATATTTTCCACCTATGGTCTCGATCTTGATTTCCTTTGATTCCGGAGGCCAGACGTTTGTACGCGACGGAGATTTTTCCGGACCTCCCTCTGCACCTGTCGCGGCATCAACTTCAATATATACTTTCTCGAAAACATCAAACAGCGAGGCCTTAGCGCAGTCGACTTTTATACAGTCTCCGTCTTTTCCCACACTCCTGACCTTTCCGACGAACCCATAGGGAAGCACATCGTCACATTCGAGCGTAACGATATTGGAGCCATTCTTAGGAATTATGTTTTCAGGCGTATTTCCCTGAAGCCACAGTGTCAGTGAATCCGCGCGGACAATATACTGACGCAAATGTCCTTCAATTTTAACCGCATCGGGTTTATAAACGGTAGGAGGAACCGTAAAGGCGACACTGTCAATATCCGCAAGCGGTATGCGGTACACACTGTCAGTAGTATGAAATTCCTGGACTACCACATCATCGTGGCTCACACCGTTGAGATCAGTTTTGCTGAAAGTGATGCTGTCAAGCGACGAATAAAAGAAACTCTGCATATTGCCATCGCTCTTATGCACGCGGAATGACCGCTGCGCCTGCATGCCAAATGCGCATAGACTAAAGAGACAGAGAGCGATATATCTGATTGTGTGTTTCATCGTTTCACGGTTTTAATGTTGTGTGTTCCTGATACTATCACGTATACACCCGAAGGCCATGAAGAGGCGTCGAGAGTGAGTTCTGAACCCTTGACACGGCCTGCGGCCATTGTCTTTCCGTCAACGGCATAAACCGAATAGGCATCCCCGTCATTCAGACCGGAAATAATAAAACGGCCCTCTTCGCAGACACACGAGAAACCACCGTCGTCCGGAATATCGCCGATACCCGATGTATCGGTTGAATATCTCCAGTCAGAAAGCTCACTCAGCGGAATGGAAAACTGCCAGTCACGGTTGGAAAAAATCATTTCCGCATTTTCAAATTTTACCACAGCATCGTCATCAAGAGTATAAGTCTTGGCTGTCCCATCGGCAAGTCCGACCTTCAGGACAGTTTTCGAAGGCGATACGCAAACCGACGCAGCGGCAATGAAAGCAAATAACACAAACCTTAGATTTAAGGACAAATGCACAGATTTCATAATTAATTGGTTTGTTGAAATATACAAGCCCCTACGTTCCTTTCAGGCATAAGTTATAAATAAAAAGCGTGGAACGATGTTCTGTTTATCTTAACAAAGGCATCGCCAAACGCCTATCTCTATAATAAACAGTCCACTCCCACGCCTTGCCATATATCGACCCCCTTGTCGGGGAGTGGATATGCGACAAGCATGAGCGCATCTGACTGCTCTTTCCCATAGAGATAAAATTTTTGGCGAATTTATGTTAAAGGATAAAGCAAGAATACGCTTATAAACTATGTTAACGGCCATCCTCTGATGACCTACTGGCAGCAAAATTAAGAATTATTTAAATAATCCACAAAACTTATATAAAAAAAGCCACAGCAATATTAACACATATTGCCGTAGCCGACACATCGGATTCTATATCTTTGTACCTATTCAGAGATTCTTTACAACTCTTGCGGGGATGCCGGCGACTGTGGTGCGCGGAGGGACATCTTTTGTCACGACGGCTCCGGCGGCGAGGATAGCGCCTTCCCCGACGGTGACTCCGGGGAGGATGGTGACGTTGGCCCCTATCCATACTTTATCGCCTATCCGAACCGGTTTCGGTATCATATCCGCACGATAGTCGGGATCTTCAGCATGGTTGAGCGTGGCTATCACACAGTTGTGACCAACAAGCACGTCGTCGCCGATTACGATTCCGCCCTGATCCTGAAATTTGCAGCCGGAGTTGAAAAACACCCGTTTGCCGATACGGATATTTTTACCGCAATCAGTATAGAACGGGGGAAAGAGCCGGAAAGACACATCGACTTTCCGCCCGGTGAGCTCCGACATCAGCGAAATGATTTCATCCTGCGTGTGATAGCTGTTGTTGATTTCGAGGGTGATCCTTATGGCCTCCTGACTCAGACGGTGCATGACCTCGTGGACGGGAGAATTGGCGACAATCAGCACGCCGGAATCCATTGTCTCTACAAACTGTTCTGTAGTCATTATTTCTCAATTTAATTTTATGGCTGATTTGCAAGAGAACAGCAGCCATGCTATTCACGGCTGCTGTCCGTTTTTACGGTTATCTGACTGACTCAATCCAGTCATTGACCTGTTTCTGAGAATATCCGTTCAATACTTTGCCGGGGCGGAAGATGGCATCGGGAGCCGAAACACGGAGGTCTTTCTCTGTATTGCCGTAACCGCTGCCTCCGGAGGTTGCGAAAGGAATGATGACCTTGCCCGCGGTATCGTAGCTTTCAAGGAAAGTATTGATGATGGTGGGAGCGGTGTACCACCATATCGGGAAACCGATATAAATTGTGTCGTACTGCTCGAAATTCTGCACCCGGTTGGCGATTTCCGGACGCGTGCTGCGGTCCTTGGACTCACGGGTGCCACGCGCGCTGTCGTTCCACCCGTCGAGGTCCTCTTCAGTATAGGGCTGCTTCGGCTCGATGCGGAACAATTTTCCGCCTGTAGCCTTAGCCACTTTCTCAGCCGCAGCCTTGGTGTGGCCTTGGGCTGAGAAAAACGCCACGAGCACCGGAGCGGCAAGCCGGGTCTCCTCGGAACCTTTGCCCGATTCAGCGGCACACGCCACTAATACGATGGCAACAAAAGCCATAAATGTAATCACGATTTTCTTCATGTCTGTATCTGTTTTATCGATTGTTACGTTTTAACTGATTATGACACTGCAAAGTTACGACCAACCGGCCGCATAAACGTACCTCGATTACGGATATGTGTACCACAATCATCAATAAATACATGACGCATGAAACGCAGCGCGGAGCCGGTCAGATTTCGTGACGGCTCCGCGCTGCGATATGAGCGGGAAGCAGGGCTGCCGGAACCCTACAGGTTCAGATATGATTTGAGTGCGTCGACATATTCCTCGAAGGCTGTGCGACCTTTGTGGGTGACGCGGCAGACGGTTCGCGTCTTTTTGCCGACAAAGCCTTTTTCGACAGAGATATAGCCTGCGTCGGCCAGTTTGTCGAGCTGCACACTGAGATTGCCCGCCGTCGACTCGGTCTTTTCCTTGAGGTAGACGAAATCGGCCTCCTCCACGTTCATTAGAATCGACATCACGGCCAGCCTCAGTTGGGAATGAAGCAAAGGGTTCAGCTCTTTCATTTCGCAGCTTTTTTCAGTTTATGCCTTATCACAATCGCAGGCAGGATAAACATGAGGATAAAACAGAGTATATAAAGCGGTATGGCCCAAGTGTCCAGCAACGACGTGCCACATAGCGGACATACTGCCGTAATCAGTCCGGCAATCATCGAGAATATACCACCGAATACATATATTTTCTCTCTCAGCACCACTCCCGTAGCGGCGGCGCCGAAGCCCACCACTATAAACGCGAAGTAAAACATTGAAATCCACACCTGCGGGTAGCCGAAGAGATTGTATATCAAGCATATTGCTGTCAACATTATCGCTACATAGCCAACGATTTTCCATATTCCGTCAATCACTGACTGTACGTAAGTCTTTGCATTGCCCCGGCGGGATTTCTTCCGCCCTATCAGATAATTCAGAGGGAAACCTATCAGCGGAATGGCGAGCCATAGATAGCTGTAGGCCGGATTATGCGTCGTCATTTTGAGAATCAGCACCACGGCTGCCGTCACCACCGACAGCACTGCCCACATGACAGATATGCGCGTGTCGGGCTGCGCGATGTTCTCTTTCGAGGCATTAATCATCTGGGTAATTACCTCCATGCTTTCCTGAGGAGTAAGTTTCTTTTCTTCCATTTTTATTGTTTTTAGAGAGATTAATAAATCGGTTTATTTTATAAACCATACTTTGAAAAATAAAAGAGCAGACTCGCACGACGTCACTCCTTGTCCTTTCCACATCGCAAAGATAAAGCGGTTTATTCTATAAACCAAATTTTTCAATAACTTTTTTTAGATTCCAGGTAATTCTATGCAATTTTACGCAAAATATCAGCACAGAAAAACCGCTTCCCCATCAAAATGTGATGAAGAAGCGGTCTGTATCTGAGAGTGACATCAGCACATTGTAACGGCACTCCCCTATCATTTATTCCTTTCTGAATGGAGGAGGAGTCGGCGTCGGTTTGTCGTCACTGTTTTTATCAGCGTCAGAATCTTTTTCTGCCGGTTCATCGGCACTCGGCGCAGAAGGAGACTCAACTACTGTAGCCGTTACATCAACGACATCGGGAGTCGACGGCTTGGTGTCGGCTGCTGAGTTTTCACCATCCTTCTTGGCTTCTTCGAGGGCGCGTTTGGCGTCGCGCTCGGCCTGGAGCTGCATGATTTCCTCGGTGCGCGATTTCCACTGGCGCTTTCCGAAGATGTTGACGAGGTCCTCTGCATACATAACCTCCTTGGTGAGAAGTGTCTCGGCGAGTTTCGCATGTCCCTCCTTGTGGTCACGGAGTATCTGTTTGGCGCGCTCATACTGCTCGCTGATGATGCGTGAAACCTCATCGTCAATCTGCTTGGCGCGCTCTCCGCCATAGGGCTTGGAAAAGCCGTAGGCCTGACCGGTGGAGTCATAGTAGCAGACGTTGGGAATCTTCTCACTCATACCGTAGTAGACCACAATCGCGTAGGCCATCTTGGTCACTTTCTCAAGGTCGTTGAGCGCTCCGGTAGAGACCTGACCGAGCACGAGCTCTTCGGCCGCGCGGCCTCCGAGGGTCATACACATCTGGTCGAGCAGGGCCTGAAGCGGGGTAATCTGACGCTCCTCTGGCATATACCAGGCAGCGCCAAGAGCCATGCCGCGGGGCACAATCGACACCTTGACCATCTCGTTGGAGTATTCGAGGAACCATGAAACCGTGGCGTGGCCCGACTCATGAATTGCAATGGCCTTCTTCTCGTCGTCGGAAATAATCTTTGAACTGTGTTCGAGACCGCCGATGATACGGTCAATCGCGGCCATGAAGCTGTCGCGGTCCACGGCCTTCTTGTTGCCACGGGCGGCGATAAGCGCGGCCTCGTTGCAGACATTGGCGATGTCTGCGCCGGAGAAACCAGCAGTCTGACGCGCCATGAGGTCGACGTCGACCGAATCGTCGGTCTTGATATTGCGCAGGTGTACGTTGAACACCTCGATTCTGTCTTTCAGCTCCGGCAGGTCGACATTAATCTGACGGTCGAAACGTCCGGCACGCAGAAGGGCCTTGTCGAGAATGTCGGCACGGTTGGTGGCGGCGAGGATGATGACACCGCTGTTGGTGCCGAAACCGTCCATCTCCGTGAGCAGCTGGTTGAGGGTGTTCTCGCGCTCGTCATTGGCGCCCATATTAGGATTCTTGCCACGTGCACGGCCCACAGCGTCAATTTCGTCGATAAACACGATACAGGGGGCCTTCTCCTTGGCCTGACGGAAAAGGTCGCGCACACGCGAGGCACCGACTCCGACAAACATCTCCACGAAGTCGGAACCCGACATGGAGAAGAAGGGCACATTCGCTTCGCCGGCCACAGCCTTGGCAAGCAGGGTCTTACCGGTTCCGGGAGGGCCTACGAGGAGAGCGCCTTTCGGGATTTTGGCGCCAAGGTCGGTATAGCGCTGCGGGTTGCGGAGGAACTCCACAATCTCGCGGATTTCGGTCTTGGCCTCGGTGAGACCTGCCACATCCTTAAATGTCACATTAGTGCCCTCGCCCTTGTCAAATACCTTGGGTTTGGACTTGCCGACGTTAAAGACACCGCCGGGTCCTCCCCCGCTGGCGCCTCCCGACATGCGCTTCATCATGAAGAACCACAGGCCGACGAGCAGGAGCACCGGACCGAAGGTGAAGAGCACAGACCAATAGTCGGACGACTTGGCATACTTCACCTCGCCCGTGAACTGCCCTTCGCGTTTCCAGACGTCAATCTGATCCTGGAGTTTGTCGGGCGAAGGAATGTCGGTGGCTATTTTCGCCATCGTCCCCTTTCCGGCCTCATACTGGCTCTCGGGGAAGATGGTGGAGGCAAGCGAGTCGGAAAGCACAGCCTCAGCGCGGTTTGTATTTGTAAAGACGGTGATTTCCTTGACACCGCCTGTCGCTACATATTCTTCAAATTTAGTAAAGCTCACATCTTTGGCTATCGAATTGCCGTCGATGTAGAGCATGCCCAGCAGAAATACGATGATAATGGCATACGCCCAGTACATGCTGAACTTGATGCCACCGGTTTTCTGTGGCTTCGGACTGTTTGGAGGAGTGGGTGAACTCATTTTGTCAGTACTTGCGAGGTTTGGGAATTAGGCTCAGGCTTCGTCGGGATAGTCGGTGATGCGTGCGTCGCTCCAGAGGCCCTCCAGGTCATAGAGACTGCGGGTCTGCGGGAGAAACACATGGACCATCGTGTCGCCGTAGTCAATGACTATCCACGTTGAATTTCCATAGCCGTCGTAGTTATACGGTTTGATTCTTGCCTTTTCGAGAAGATATTCGCGGATGCTGTCGGCAACGGCGGCCACATGTTGCGTCGAGGTGCCTTCACAGATTACAAAGCGGCGTGCCGCTGCGGAGTCGATGTCGCTCATGTCGACTGTAGTTATTCCGCGGCCTTTGCGCTCGCGTATGCCTTCTATGATGAGGGGCAGTATATCAATGCTTTTTTCTGTCATGAATTGTTTTTTTGAGAACAGTTGAAACTCAATTATGTGATAAATTAGACACAAAGGTAATCAATTTCCTTGAATTACCATCACTCAGCCGTGTCAATAGAACTTAAATTCACGATTGAGTCTTTTAATGCTAACAATCCATCCCCGTTTTTGGTTTTTAAACGCCGTATTCCTATATATAAAGCAGTATTGCTATATATAAATAGGTGTAAAACCTACATATAGCCATCCCAAATGTAAAAATAAGTTAAAATAGCGTCTAATATTTGCACGATACCAAAAAAGTGCATACCTTTGCACCGTTGAAATCAATGAGCCATCCACTCAACGAAAACAACAAGCTAACCGGCCCATTCGTCTAACGGTTAGGACGCAAGTTTCTCACACTTGAAATAGCAGTTCGATTCTGCTATGGGCTACAAAGCCAGAAGCGGTTGTCAGATACCTGACGACCGCTTTTCTTTTTCACCGGCATGCAGAAAAATTTATATCTGCATTTGGAAAATCAAACGAAAAGCAGTAATTTTGTGTTATAAAATTGAAGAGAGAAAAATCCCGCGCCGGAGCACGATTGGGAAACTCATCAATTATTCATGAAATACCGAGACAAGCTTAGCCGCCCGATGGCGGGCCTCAGCTCTCCTTGGAGAGAGGCGTAATTGCCCGGAGGATTACAAAGGTCGGCGAGCACTCAAATCCTGTCATTCGGAGTTTCATCATCTTCCTCCGGCGTGGTTCTTATAAAGCCGGTCATCCAGCCTCAAAACTGGACGACCGGCTGATTTTTGCATCCCCATTTGTATTATCGCACCATTCCGGGGCCCGCGGTGGCTTAAATTTGTAAAAATTTAAAGCCATACCACACATGAAAAATCTCCAAAACATACAGACAGGGGCGAAATCCACCAACCTGAAATCGCCGGTATCGAAAAAGTTTTACACCTATATCAGCGAGAGGGTCACGGCCGCATGCGCAATGACAGCACACTCAGAGGCAACGGCAGCGGACTGCATGGCCGCCATCGACAGTTATCTCGCAGACGGCACAGAGCCGGGCCGCGACGTTCCGCCAACATTACTGCTCATATTCACTCTGCTGCGCCCCGAAATAGACCGCGCCGCGAAACGCTCGGAAGCCGCTCGGCTGCGCGCGGCCCGACGCAAGCAGCCCTCCTCCCCCACTCTGCCCCTGAGCCGCAGCGAGCGCCGCCGCAGGATGCACGACGAGCTACGCCGCCAGCGCAAGGAAAAGGCCAAAAACAAACGATACCTCTCCGTCCGTGAAAATGGACGGAAAGGTGTCGCGGATAAGTCAGTGTCACGGACCACACCGACCGCTGCAGCGTCAGGCCGCGGAGGTCAGGATGGTTCCGGATGCGGAGAAATCAATATTTGCGGCGCTTCTGCTCGTAGACGAGAGTGAGCGAGGGCTGATCGCATACCTCGGTCGGGCCGAAATACTGGATAGGACCGGGATAAACGTAGCAGGTGTGGCGCTTCCATTCGTCACGCTCCTTGGCGAACTTGAGGAAAGGAGCACCGTCGAGCTCTACGAGAGCCTTGCGGATAACAGGCTTCATCTCGCCGTGGCGACGCTCCATGTTCATCATCATAGTGATGGGGATACCGCCGGCCACCCAGTTGACGGGAGCGAAAGTGAGGTTGCGGAGGCTCGACATGTAGCCGGTCTTGCCTGCTGCGATAAGACCTGCTGCGGTGTAGCCGAGAGCGTAGCAATAGTTAGCGTCGAAGTTAGAAGGATCGGCGCAGCGGCCCTCATAGCCGAAGAAGTGGTGCATGGTGGCATATTTGCCTTTGTATTTGCCCTCGGCTGCGAGCTGCTCAAGACGCTTGCCCACCATCTCCGAGAGGAGTTTCTCAGTCTCGATGAGCGAAACCTGCACGTTGCCGTGGGGGTCACGGTCGAGAGTAAGCTGACGGGCCACGCCTGCGGGAAGCGACTCGTAGGTCTTGGCATTGGCTTCGCTGAGATGGCTGATTACCCATGCGCGCTGAGCCTCGGGGTCAACGGCTGCAAATTCCTCAGCCTTGGCTGCGAGAAGGTCGTTGAGCTCGGCGATGAGAGCTTTGACAGCGGGGATGAATTCGATGAGGCCTTCGGGGATAAGGACAACACCATAGTTGTTGCCGTCCTCAGCGCGGGCCACGACAGCCTGGGCGATATCGTCGACAACCTGGTCGAGAGTCATGTTCTTGGCCTCGACCTCCTCGGAGATGATGCAGATGTTGGGTTGGCACTGGAGGGCACACTCGAGAGCGATGTGTGATGCTGAACGGCCCATGAGCTTGATGAAGTGCCAGTATTTCTTAGCGGAGTTGCAGTCACGCTGGATATTGCCGATAACCTCGGAGTAAACCTTGGTGGCGGTGTCGAAACCGAAAGAGGTCTCGATAACGTCGTTCTTAAGGTCACCGTCGATGGTCTTGGGCACACCGATAACCTGCACGCCGGCGCCGATAGCCTTGTAGTATTCGGCGAGGATTGCGGCGTTGGTGTTAGAGTCGTCGCCACCGATGATTACGAGAGCCTTGATGTTGAGTTCACGGAGGATTTCAAGACCCTTGTCGAACTGCTCCTTGGTCTCGAGCTTGGTACGGCCGGAACCGATAATATCGAAACCGCCGGTATTGCGGTACTCGTCGATGATATCGGAGGTGAGTTCTTTATATTTGTGGTCGACAAGACCGCCGGGGCCCATGAGGAAGCCATAGAGACGGCTCTTGCGATTGATTTTCTTGATACCGTCGAAAAGACCGCTGATCACATTGTGACCGCCGGGGGCCTGACCGCCGGAAAGAATCACGCCTACATTGATAGGCTCGGCTGATTCCTCGGCAGGAGCTTTCTCGAAACGGATTTCGGGCAGGCCGTAGGTATTGGGGAAAAGTTTCTTGATATCTTCCTGGTTGCCTGCCGACTGAGTAGGCTGACCTTCAACGATTTTCACACCACCGGTAAGCACGATGGGAAGCTGCGGCTTGTAAGCCGCGCGCGATTGCTGCAAAGCACTTTTTTTCATCTGTGAGTTATTATGATTTACTTAAGTTTCAACTATATACGGAGAGACATTTATTTACACCGGGCTTTCTACAGCCTTATCACTTGCAAAGGTCGCAAATATTTCGCAAAAAATCAAGTGTATATTTTAACCAATCCATAGGCGCAGTCAGAGAAGGCGGTTTTTGGGTTAAAATATGCAAAATATTGTAAAATGCACATCCTTCTATCTTATGCGCAATCAACAATATTTCAAGGCATTTAAATCTGCCAGGGAACTGCCATTTTTAACAATTGGCCGAATAATTTTTTAAACAATCTTGCCGGATTTGCACTAAAATGAAAAAATGGGAGTCGATTATAGTTAACTTAAGTTAAATATTGTATCAAAACCGCACAAAAGCGGCAATTTTGTTAACATTTGGCTTTTCTATGCTAAATTCTGTTACATTCCCTTGCAAAATCTTTTAATCGGCCAATCTGCCCTTGTTCAACATTTTGCGGTTTTGCCGAAAGGCGGATTATTCGTAATTTTGCATCGTTGAAACGCAATGCAAACCCAAGCGGTATCAACTCCGAATTTAAGACTTATCAACAGACACAATGAATAAAATCATAGCAACTCTCACCATATCACTCCTTTCGGCCATCGCATTAAGTGGTGCCCGGGCGGAGAACCCCACTCCTTTCAAACTTCCCGCAGCCCACACCGAGGCAATCGAGTCCGCAGCTTTGATTCAGAACAACGAGCTTGACGCTGTCCGCGACTTCTCCCCTTTCGCCAATCTCAATGAGAGCGATATGGAGAGTGTCGACAATACACAGCTCATCAACGATCTCAAGGAATTTGCCTCAAAGTATCTCGGTACCCGCTACCGTCGCGGAAGCGCAGGCCCCAAGTCATTTGACTGCTCCGGATTCGTGGGATTCATTTTCAAGAAATTCGGCTTCAACCTCAGCCGCTCCTCAAGCTCTCAGTATAATGAAGGCAAGAAGGTGGAAAAAGATGACCTCCGTCCCGGCGACCTCATGTTTTTCTCCGGACGCGCCGGCGGCAAAGGCCGTGTGGGACATGTGGCAATGGTGGTCGACGTGAATCCCGACGGCTCCTGCACATTCATCCACGCATCAACCTCCAAAGGCGTGACCTATCAGAAGTTCCCCGACGGGGGCTACTACTCCAAACGCTACATGGGCGCCAAGCGCATAATCCCCTCGGAACCCGAAGCATAATCGAATTAAAACTTGATTATAAAAGCTACCGTACCATAGACAAATTATTTTCAGACATCAGACATAGATAGAAAGTTAACCTCACGACACCGAGATGGTATCGTGAGGCTTTTTTACTATATATGTATTCTATTCGGAAAGGTCAGAAAGGCTGCGAGATTATATAGTCCTTGACCACGGGAGCGAATTCGATTGTGTCGATAGAATATGTATTGTTTATGACCACGTTGTACACATAGGAATAGCCCTGCTGCCATGCCGTGACCGTCGGAGTCGAAAGCGGGAAAAGCATGCGCCCGTAAGTGGTCTGAGGCACGAGGAGATAGTCGGGTGTATTCTCGTTTGGCCATATCTGCTTGCCGGTGGCTTTCTCTTTCACCACGCAGTCAATCTGCATGAAACTACCGGTAAAGCCGTTTGCGCTTGAATATTCAAGATTCTGAAGATTTTGCGGGACAAAGAACGAGGCTTCGAGGTTGCCTTCGGTAAGATTGCGCGGCGTAGTGGTTAGCAATATCGCTTTGCCTTCGGGATCATAGTAGAGAAGTGCATTTTTCGGATCGGAAAGCCCTGTCCACGTCCCGAGTGCGGTATCCTCGGCCGTGTTCTGGTTAGGCAGAGCGAAATCACCCGAGAGAGCGATATTGTTCAGCGACACATGATAGACCTCGACCATATATTTGTCGCTCGTGCTTGACAGCATAATCGCAACCTGCGACATCGCGTGGCGGAACGTCAGCGGAACAGGGGCCGGACTCTCTACCTGATTCGGGGTGACGGCATAGAGCAAATCAGTGCTACCGTATTGTACTCCGTTTATTACATCGTAGTCGGATGCGGATGTGTCACTGCTTTTACGCATATCCGGACTTATCGCGTAGAAATCAACCGGCGAAGCAGGCCAGTAGACCGCAGGCGAGTATGTCCAGGCACCTCCATCCCTCTGCACCGTCACTCCGTCCATCAGTACAGAACTGTCAGTAAAGGCATAGACAACAAAACTCTGAAGTGAGGACGTTGTGGTGGCTGCCGCTCTCGAAGACTTGGGAGCTGTGGCATAGAAACTGATCTCGTGAGCCGTTTTTGGAGTGTCGGGGCTTAATCCGTCATCATCCGAACATGCCGATGCTAACACGGCAAGAGGCAAAAACGCAAGGAGCAATTTTTTCATAATAAAATAGTTTTTTGTCAAATCTCATTTTTTGTGGCCGGCTGTATGAGCCGCCATCAAACGCTTTATATATAAAACATTATATCATATTTCATAGTTCACTTCAACCGTAGTCCAACCTTCTACCATCGGACTGAAGCCCCCACCTTCCGTGAAAGGAGGAGCGTATGGAAGCCTGATGGAATCAATCACTATCTCCACGTGCATCGGGTCAGACGCCGCAGCCACCGTCGCGGTGACATCGTAGCTTCTGTCCTCAATCCTCGCATCCGAAAGCATGAAATACAAGTGCAGTTCATTGGTGACCGCTCCGGAAGAAGGGAGACCGAAAGTGTTGAATCCGGCTATAACTGTGGAATCCTGTGCAATCCGGGGAACAAACGCGACAGCAACAGCATCTGCGGAGGGCGCTCCCCCATACAGATTTATGCCGGAAGCCATTCCGGAAATCAAGCCTTTCATAGCCGCCACGCCCTGAAGATTCTCCACATGGAGCACTCGCACTGTGTATACCGGAGTAATCTGCCGCGGATGAGTGACGAGGGTATAGCGATTTTTGTCGCAACGGGTCAGCACGGCGGTGCTGTCGGATGAATATTCGATACCGTCGAAATCCACTCTCACATCGGCTATGGAGCAGTCCCACATCATATCGGGCGATTTGCGCGCCTCTATGCTCCGCCCGTCAAGCCGGATGCTGTCTGTGGCGGTCGTGGCGAAAGGCATACCCTCGGGAGAGGCTGTGAAAATGATACCGGAAGTATCGTCGTTATACATCACAAACCTGTAGTCGCCCGGCTGGAGCGCCACTTTTCCTGCCTCGCGTCCGGGGAAGTCAAAACGCCACGGCGCGCTCACATCCGTGCGGAAGAAAAGATAGGCCATCCCCTCAGGAGCGGCGTCGGGCGAATTTATCCAGTCGTTCACGATGGCAAATTCCACTCCGTCCTCCGGGCAAAACGGCTCCTTCTCGAAGATACACGACGAGGTCGTGGCCATGAGTAGAGCCACTGCCGGAATGAGATATGTCTTGCAGTAATCAGCCATTGCAGCCGTGGAGATGAATAAGCGACAGTTAACAGGTGAGCGGAGTCATACGGACGACGTCGCACATTTTTATTATTTTAACAAACCATAGACTAAAAAGTTGCAGTCACCACCGGTACGTTTGAATCCCCCCCAATCCCGCCACGTCCAGCCAGCAGGATAGTCCGAAGGTCTCATGAGGACACAGAAAAAGCCCGGCGCTTTGCGGCGTCGGGCTATGCGGTCGGTTAAAAACCGGACAGAAATCAGTCGAGTCTGTGAATGATGAGACCGGAGCGGAGCTTAGGCTCGAACCATGTGGTCTTTGGAGGCATGATGTTGCCGGAATCGGCAATATCCATCAGCTGCTTCATAGACACAGGATAGAGAGCGAGGGCCACAGCCATCTCGCCTGAATCGACGCGGCGCTTGAGCTCGCCGAGGCCGCGGATGCCACCCACGAAGTCGATGCGCTTGTCGCTGCGCAGGTCGGTGATGCCGAGGATGTCGCGCAGGATAAGATCGCTGGAGATGGTGACGTCGAGGACTCCGATGGGGTCATTGTCGTTGTAGGTGCCGGGCTTGGCTGTGAGCGAGTACCATTTGCCTCCGAGGTAGAGCGAGAAATTGTGGAGCGCGGTAGGACGATACTCGTCGGCACCCTTCTCCTCCACAGTGAAGTTCTCGGCTATGCGGGCGAGGAACTGCTCGGGAGTGAGGCCGTTGAGGTCCTTGACAACGCGGTTGTAGTCGATGATGTTGAGGTGTGAAGCTGGGAAAGCCACGGCGAGGAAGTAGTTGTATTCCTCGTTGCCGGTGTGAGCGGGATTGTTCTGTGCCTTCTCGTGGCCCACAAGGGCGGCGGCAGCCGAGCGGTGGTGACCGTCGGCGATATAGAGGTAGGGAATCTTGGCGAACTCGTCGGTGATGGTCTGAATCATGGCCTCGTCGTCGATTACCCAGAAATGATGGCCGAAGCCGTCGGGGGCTGTGAAGTCATATTCAGGCTCGCCGGCAGTCACAGTGTCGATGACCTGCTGGAGCGGAGCATTGTCAGGGAAGGCGAAGAACACCGGCTCAATGTTAGCGTTGTTGATGCGGACATGCTTCATGCGGTCCTCCTCCTTGTCGCGGCGGGTGAGCTCGTGTTTCTTGATGCGGCCCTCCATATAGTCGGCCACGTTAGCGGCGACAACGATACCGTATTGCGTGCGGCCGTTCATTGTCTGCGCATAGATATAGTAGTGTTCCTTGTCGTCCTGGACAAGCCAGCCGTTGGAGCAGAAGGCGTTGAAATTCTCGACAGCCTTGTCGTAGACCTTGGGGTCATGCTCGTCGGTGCCGGGTTCGAAATCGATTTCGGGTTTGATGATGTGATAGAGAGAGCGGGGATTACCCTCGGCCTCGCGGCGCGCTTCCTCGGAGTTAAGCACATCATAAGGGCGTGAAGCCACTTCTGTGACCATCTCACGCGGGGGACGGATGCCCCTGAAGGGTTTTACTTTTGCCATGGTTTTAGAGGTTAACGTGAAAGGATAAGGTGATATAAATTGTGTAGTTCAGGTTTCTGACTGCGGGTAGAATCCTGAAGCCGGGCCGTCGGCAGAGCGACGGCCCGAGTCAGCAGGACAAATGTCATTATTTACGGTCGCGGACGATGGTCTGCTTGCGGTCCGGGCCGATAGAAACGATGGTGATGGGAGTGGCGAGCTCTTTCTCGAGGAAAGCGATGTAGTTTTTGAAGTTCTCGGGGAACTCGTCCTCACTCTGCATTTTGGTCATGTCGGTTTTCCAGCCGGGGAGAGTGACATAAACCGGTTCGATGTCCTCCTCGATGGAGAAGGGGAACTGGGTGGTCTCCACGCCCTTGATTCGGTAGGCCACACAAGCCTTGATTTCGTCGAAATCGTCGAGCACGTCGCTCTTCATCATGATGAGCTGGGTGACACCGTTGAGCATGATGGCATAGCGGAGAGCCACGAGGTCAATCCAACCGCAGCGGCGCTCGCGGCCTGTCACGGCACCGTATTCATGGCCGAGGTCACGGATGCGCTTGCCTGTGGCGTCGAAAAGCTCGGTCGGGAAAGGACCGCTGCCCACGCGGGTGCAGTATGCCTTGAAGATACCGAACACCTCGCCGATTTTGTTGGGAGCCACACCAAGGCCTGAGCATGCACCGGCGCTGATAGTGTTTGACGATGTCACGAAGGGATAAGAACCGAAGTCGATGTCGAGCAGCGTGCCCTGGGCGCCCTCGCAGAGCACACTCTTGCCCTCGCTGAGAAGCTTGTTGATGAGAAACTCGGAGTCGACGATGCCGAAGCCCTTGAGATAGACGATGGCGTCCATCCACTTCTCTTCAAGCTCGTTGAGGTTTTCGGGTTCTGCACCGAGAGCGGCAAGCTGGTCGAGATGACGCTGACGGAGTGCGGAGTATTTTTCCTTGAAGTTATGGAACACGTCGCCGAGACGCAGACCGTTGCGCGAGATTTTGTCGGTGTAGGTGGGGCCGATGCCCTTACCTGTGGTACCGATTTTCTTGCCGCCCTTGGCCTTCTCATTGGCGGCGTCGAGCAGACGGTGTGTCGGGGTAATCAGGTGGACCTTCTTTGAAATCTTGAGAATTGAACGGAGGTCGACACCGCTCTTTTCGAGCTCTTCCGCCTCCTGCTTGAAAAGGACGGGGTCAAGGACAACGCCGTTGCCTATGATATTGATCTGACCATGCTGGAAAATGCCTGAAGGAATAGAGCGGAGCACATATTTCTTGCCCTCGAACTCCAGAGTGTGACCGGCATTGGGGCCTCCCTGGAAACGGGCCACCGCGTCGTAACGGGGTGTCAGGACATCAACAACCTTACCTTTTCCTTCGTCTCCCCACTGGAGGCCGAGAAGCACATCAACTTTCATGTTACTGAGATTCTTTGTTTGTTTATTGTGAAATGTTTGTTATCGGTTTATTTTCTGACCCTGCCTCCTCCGCGGCAACGTGAGCAAAGCCCGTGGACATAGAGGTCAAAGCCACTCATGACAAAGGAGGGATAGCGGCGCAGTTTCAGGATTTTCACCAGTTCGGCATCCTTGATTTCCTTTGTGCGCCCGCAGCGCGAACACACGAGGGTAAGATGCTCGTCGGCACGGGAGGCACACTCGTAGGTGTCCACGCCATTGTCGGCCGGACGTCTGCGCACCACTCCTGCGGCCTCGAAGAGTTTCAGAGTGTTGTAGACGGTGCCCTGACTGAGATGAAATCCATTTTCGGCAAGCGAGGCGAGCAGTGCGCCCGGTGTGAAACTACCGCGGAACTCCACGACTTTCCCGAGAATCATCATGCGTTCAGGGGTGCGGCGCAGGCGGTGCTGCGACATATAATGAAGCAGTTTGCCCTCGGCCTCCGTTTTTCGCTTTTCCTCATTCATCAATCGACAAAATTACAAAGCAATGCCCTAATATCCAAATTTTCGTTAAATTAAATTCACCCCACCCCGCACCATAACCCAAAATTCGGAAAGATGTCGGAGCGTTGTGCGGACGGGCTCGCAAACGGAAAAGACTTTTATCTGATAGCAGTGATTTTTTTGAACAATACGGCTGAAATCAAGGTTTATAAGTAAAAATATGATTATGAAAAGAATACTTCTTACGATTGCCGTATTGTTTGCAACACTGACAGGCGTTTCGGCCATGAGCCTTCCGGAAGCATATCGTGCGCTCTGCAATGTTCCTAATATATCGCAGACTGAAATACCCAAGACATCATCGATAAACTACAATTCTGCAGCCGACAGCATAGCTGTCGTAGGAATGGCCTCCGCCACCAGCCTCGATGCCGCGGGGATTCTTCAGACGGGCAACGCTGTGTACACCATACTGAACGAGGTGCCTTTGGAGTATATGATTAACGGCGCCAATAACAATCTAGTATCCGCTTTTATCTATGCTACCCCGACTGCCTACAACAGATATGACTGTCTGATGGTGCTTATGAGCGGTTACGCAGGGGATGTTGGCATAATCTCTATGACTTGCGACAAAAACATAAAAGAAGAATTGCAAAATGCCGTCGTTACGATGCGGGGAGCATCGCTCACCATCAAGAGCCCCAAGGGGTCTGACATAGACATCGTTATCGGCTCAGGCCTCTGATTAGCCTCCGCCACCAATAACTTTATGTCAGGTAAAAGAGAGAACCGGTTGTGTGGAAATCAGCCGATGAAGCCGCGGGCGGTGAGGATGTGGAATATGAGGTCTTTCAGGAGGTCATATTCGTTCTGACGGGAGTCGATGCCCTTGCTGCGGGTGTCGAACTCGCGGATGGCGGATATTATCTCGATGGTCTGGCGGACGTTGTAGTTTCGGGCGGCGGTTTCGTAGCCTTTCAGCGCCCAGGGAGATTTCAGCCCAAGAGCATCGAGATAGCCGCTCTGCGACTTGTCGCGCGTGTAATGATAAATCAGGAGGTTAGAAAACTGGTTGAAAAGCGACGACACGGTCATGACCGTGGGATTGTTTTTCGGATTGTTGCGGAAATATTCCGCTATGGCAAAGGCCTTGGCCGCATTTCGGCTGTTGATGGCGTCGATGAGCTCAAAGTTGTTGTAATCCTTCGATATGCCGATGTTGCGCTCGATAGCCTCGGGGGTAATCATGGCCCGCGGACCGAGAATAAGCGCGAGTTTATCGATTTCGTTATAGAGACGCGCCAAGTCTACGCCGATGTAGTCGCGCAGCATCGAGAGGGCCTTAGGGTCGACACTCAGCTTCTTCTCTTTTATCAAATCAGAGATGACAGGAAGGATATTGCGCTCGCTGAGGCGCTTCGACTCGAAAATCACGCCGTTTTTCTTCACCGCGGCAAGCAGTTCTTTTCCCTTGGCCTGCGCTCCGCGGCAGGAGATTACGAGCACGGTTGTGGGATTGGGCCTCTCGACATAGCTGTGGAGCCTGTTGAGCTGGTCGGCGCGGATGGCCTGCGCCTCCTTGACAATCACCACCTGCCTCTCGGCCATCATCGGGTAGCGGTGACACACGTCCATGACGGTCTCAACGCCGGATTCCGGCGCATAAAGCACGTAGAGGTTGAAATCACGTTCCTCCTCGGGCACCAGCGCCTCAAAATCCTTCACGAGCTCGTCGATATAGTAACCCTCCTCGCCGTGGAGAAGATAGACCGGGGCGAGCGATGTCTTGGCGGCGAGTTGGCGCCGGAGTTCGGAGTATGTCGGTGTTGACGAGGCCATTTCGGATTGATTTATCAGATTGACAAGCGTATAGACTCTGTACCCGCTATCGGAGCAGGAGGTTTCAGAGTGTAAATTTACATAAATTTGACGGATTTTGCTAACTTTGTCGAAAATTCACGACAGATATGAACCCTCCACACTCCCCGGCCCCCATTCGCCCCCTCAATCTCCCGCCGGCACGCCTGCGCCTGCGCCACGGCACGAAAGGCGACGAGGTCTTTGACCCGCTGCGCGGAAAATGGCTCGTGCTGACACCCGAGGAGTGGGTCAGACAGCATTTCACATCGTTTCTGCAAAGCGAGCTGGGCTATCCCGCGGGACTGATGGGCAATGAAATTGCCGTAACGCTCAACGGGACGTCGAAACGCTGCGACACGGTGGTCCACGACCGCCACGGCCAGCCAGTAATGATAGTCGAATACAAGGCGCCACATATCCCTATCACGCAGGAAGTATTCAATCAGATAGCACGCTACAGCCTCGTGCTCAAAGTCCGTTACCTCACTGTGAGCAACGGCCTCCACCACTACTGCTGTCGCCTCGACGACACCACGGGGCGCTACAGGTTCCTCACCGGAATCCCTCAGTACGATGACTTGTAGAGACACCGCATGTGGCCTATGCCGGATGAAAAGCAAACAGTCCACACAAATCAAAAATACATAAAAAAATCACCGGGGCCGATTGATGGATTTCAATCGGCCCCGGTGATTTATTGTCCGGCTTACGCCGCGGGCGGCGTCCGGAGTCAATGCGTTTATCCGACGCTGAGGAGCTCGCTTTCGATTTTGGCGAGGTCGTCGTAGAGCTTCTTTTCAAGGGGGAGACGCTCGTCGATGAGGCGGCAGGCGTAGAGGACGGTGGCGTGGGTACGCGACAGACGCGCGCCGATTGCCTTCAAAGGCATTTTGGTATGCTTCTTGGCGAGATACATCACCATCTGACGGGCATCGGATACCTCGCGCTTGCGCGACTTGGTGAAAATCTGATCCACCTCGATATTGTAGAAGTCGCTGACGGTGCGGGCGATTGATTCGAAATTGATTACGCGCTTGTTGAGCTTGACGGCATTAGAGAGCACCCGGCGTGCAAGGTCTACGGTAATCTCGCGGTCAAGGAAGGTGGCATGTGCGAGAAGCGACACGACCACTCCCTCGAGTTCACGGATGCTGTCGGTGACATTCGAAGCGATATAGTCCATCACATCCTCGGGGAGCTTGAGACCGTCGCGCAGGGCCTTCTGAGTGAGCACATCGCGGCGAAGCTCGAAGTCGGGGCGCTCAAGTTTGGCGGTCATACCCCACTTGAAACGCGAGAGCAAGCGGTCCTGCATGCCTTCCATTTCGGAGGGAGAGCAGTCGCTCGACATGATGAGCTGACGGTGGTTTTGCTTGAGATGGTTGAAGATATGGTAGAATGTCTTTTGGGTTTTCTCCTTGCCGATGAAATCCTGAATATCATCGATAATGAGGGTGTCGATACTCTGATAGAAGTTGACAAACTCGTTGACCTTGCTGCGCTGAACGGCGGCAGTGTACTGGCTTTCGAAAAGACGGGCCGTGATATAGAGCACACGGGCACGCGGATTCTGCTCCTTGATTCGGATGCCGATAGCCTGGATGAGATGGGTCTTGCCGACACCGCAGGGGCCGAAAACGAAGAGTGGGTTGAAAGTCTGGAGCTTCGGGTCATTGGCAATGGCCTCACCGATTGAGCGAGCCACCTTGTTGCTCGGGCTGATGCAGTAGTTCTCAAAGGTATAATCGGGGTTGAGCTGCGAGTCGATATCCTCGACAATCTGTTCCTTAAAGGGATTGGAGGTTGCGCCGTGCATAGGCTTTACAGCCTGACTGGGATGGGCACTGCCAACCGACATCTGCGAGGCGGGGTCGTTGGCCACAACAGGGAACTCATAGGTCAGGCGGATGCTTGACCCGAACACGCGCTTGAGCGTCTTGCCCAACACATTGATATACCTCTCTTCAAGCTGCTCTGCAAAATACTCGGTGGGACAGCTTATGGTCAGCATGTCGCCTTCAACCCGCCGGAATGTCAGCGGGCTGAACCAAGATTTGAATTGTTCGGCCGGAATAATGTCCTGAATGATTTCAAGACATTTATCCCATTTCTGTGAGTATTCGTTTTGCATTTGTCAGTTCGGTAGATATATTTCAATCAAGCGCAAGTATTGAAGCCCGGCGGTCAGTGTACCTATTTATATTAAGGAACAGAGGGAGTTTTATTGAATTCCGCTTTATGTGTTTGTCAACTTTGTGCTTTCTGTCTATGCAAATTTCCAAAAAACATTTTGTTCAGGCAAGCTCTTTTTTATTTGGAAGTTTCAAATAATTTGCAGCTAACTGAATTTCAGTTATTTATGAGTAACACGGTCTATTACTTAAAGTTTCACTTTAGCCATAGATAATAATTAACTATGTTACAACGTGTTAGTATTTACATTTCTACTAAAGCTGCATGTGTGTTCGGAATGGAATCGCTCTATAAAATCACTGAAAATCGGAGTTCTGTGGCACATCTGGTATAAAATGCAAACAAAAACATTATTTATAATCATTCTAAATAAGCTGCCTTTTATCCATGCACAGCAGAAGTCGTCACCGCAGGATTGCAAACGTAAAATTGCGTCCGGAAGCAATGCCTGCCGCACGTGCCGAAAAATACTTATCAGGATGGCAACGGGTACACATTTCACAGGCAAAACTCCTTATATTACCGGCGACAACGCCCGCTTTAACCAAGCGGCTTTCGACGTAGGCAGGGAGGTCGACATGAGGCTTAGGCCATTCCTCCTTTCTCACCACAAACTCCTCAGGGAAAAAGGCGGCCACCTCCTCTCCCACCTCAAAGCAGGAACAGCATATCGAAAGGCCGATATAAGCCTCGATTCTTCCGGCGAGAGCTCCGGCGGCGGTCATGGCCTCAATTCCGGAGCCGACAATGCCTCCCACCGCCCCGCGCCACCCGGCGTGGAAAGCTCCGGCCACTCCAGCCACAGAGTCCACGGCTATGACCGGGACACAATCGGCCGTGGACACTCCGACAGCCACATCGCGCAACGTGGTCACCACTCCGTCAGCCCCCTCAATCGCCGCGTCGCTGACTGGAAGAGAATCAATGGTCACAACCCGCGTCGAGTGGGTCTGCCGAGGCACGATGATGCAACTGACATCAATGCCGAGGGCATCGGCGAGCATCCCGCGGCAATGGGCCACGTGTCGCGGGGTGTCGCCGGTGTAGTGGCAGAGGCTGAACGCCGAATACGGGTCAGCCGCATCGCCGGTATCGCCGCGCGAGGTGAACATCACAGCATATTCCGCTCTGTCAGCAAGAATATTAAGCCACGACCGGGAGAGGAGGGATGATTTAGTAGACATAATTTTGTAATCTGTAGCTTTTGTTATACTTTTGCGCCGGATTTTCGGAAACGGCGTTTCCCACGCCGCAAAATTAGCCTAAAATCCCGGATAAACCACCTAAAGATGAAAGAATTCAAGATCAAAGGGCATCTGGCGATGGTAGGAGCCAATGTTACGTGGGGCCTCATGGCTCCGATAGCCAAGATAGCCATGGCAGCCGGTGTAGTGACACCGCTTCTGATGACAAATTTCCGAATCATAGGAGCCGCCATCCTCTTCTGGATAGCCTCGCTCTTCGTGCCCTACCAGAAGGTGCCCGGACGCGACCTTCTGAAACTCGCCGGAGCCGGCATGCTGGGTATAGTGTGCAACCAGGGGTGCTACATCTTCGGCTTAGGCTTCACATCGCCCGGCGAGGCATCCATCATCACCACCACAATGCCTATGTGGGTTATGATACTCGCGGCGATAATCCTCCGGGAGCCTATCACGTGGAAAAAAGCAGGCGGAATCGTACTCGGAGCCTCGGGAGCGCTTCTGCTGGTGCTGGGAAGCGCCGCCTCCGCCATCAAGGGCGACAATCCGCAGCTCGGCGACATGCTCGTGCTGACCGCACAGTTCAGCTATGCGCTCTATCTCACACTCTATAAGAATTTCATCAGAAAATATTCGGTATTCACCCTCATGAAATGGATGTTTACCTTCGCCTCCGTGGTGGCCATCACAATCTCGTGGCGCGAATGGACCCTCATTGACTGGAAAGCGATGACGGCCGTGGAAATCGGCGGCGTGGCATACGTGGTGGTCGTAGCCACCTTCCTCGCCTACATCCTCATCATGATAGGACAGAAAAACCTGCGCCCCACGCTGGTGGGCATGTATAACTATGTGCAGCCCATCGTGGCCTCGCTCATCGGCGTCTATCTCGGACTCGACCGCTTCACACCGGTCAAGGTGATAGCCGTGGCCCTCATATTCTCCGGCGTCTACCTCGTGACCATCAGCAAGGCCGCCAGACAGCCCGCCGGCGCCGACCCGAAGTGAGACTCGGGACAGCGCCGGGCAGAAAGCTCAGAGGCGGAACGGAATAGGCAGGATGCAGTAGACCGGGACCGGAGTCTCGTCCTTCTCGCCTGCGACCCAGTTGGGCATTTTCGAAAGGATTCTGACAGCTTCGCGGTTAAGCGACTCTTCGACCCCCCTTATCACGGAGATATGCGAAAGCGAGCCGTCGGCATTGACGATGAAACTGCAAAGGACTCTGCCTTCGATGCCCTCTCGGTAAGCACGCTTGGGGTAACGCCGCTCATCGTTGATGAAACTGACGAGAGCAATCTCGCCGCCAGGGAAAGAGGGATGGATATCGACACTATCGTAACCGTAGACATCTATCGATTTCCGCTCTTGCGGCGACTCTGTCACATCGGCGATATGCTTTTTACGCGTGTCGGCATACCCGTAGTGGGCAAAAAGGACAGCGATGAGAGGGAGGAGAATGATTTTAGGTAAAAATTTAAGCATACGGATAAACTAATGTGGCGAAACAAAATTAGTCATCAGAGAGCGCGTCTGCAACTATTTTGTGATTGATTACATTTGTTTTAGCTTTGTTGACATTTTGACCAACCGGCTCAATCCGACACTCTTCCCGCCCACATGCGCAACCCGTTATAGAAACTTCCCGCAAACGCGCCTCCCCGCATAATAATGCGCGACGCGGAGCGTTTATATAAGAGGGAGGCCACACGCTCCTCCACGAAGCACCAGTCAACCACATGTCAATATTTCTCCACAAAAATAATCCACTGCGCGGGCTCGCGGCCACGGTAGCCGCAATCCTCGTCTCGGCGCTCAACGTAGCGCTGGCCCAGGACTCATCGTCAGCCTACAGCTTCCTGAACATCCCCTCGTCGACGCTCGCCTACGGCCTCGGCGGAGTCAACATCACTGCCATCGAGGACGACATCAACAGCATAGACCAGAACCCCGGACTGCTCGGCGCGGAAGTCGAGATGCAGCTCGGGGCGAACTATATGCGCTATGTCGGCGACAGCAACTTCGCGGGAGTGAAATTCGGTCGCCGCGCAGGTGACCACGGAGCCTGGCTTGCCGGAGTCCAGTATTTCGGCTACGGATCCATCAAGGGCGCCGACATCAACGGCACTCTCACCGGAGAATTTTCGCCGAAGGACATGGTGTTCAGCGGCATGTATGCCCACGACATCACGGACCGTTGGCGCGGTGGTATCACGCTGAAGTTCATCTATTCGAGCTACGATGCCTACTCCGCCACGGCGCTTGCCACGGACCTCGGCGTAAACTATTTCGACCCTGAGAGCAACCTCTCCTTCTCGGCAGTGGTAGCCAATCTCGGAGGCCAGGTAAAGCGCTTCCACGAGCGCTACGACCGTCTGCCCGTCGACATCCGCCTCGGCATCTCGAAATCCTTCGGCACACTTCCAGTCAACTGGTCAATCACCGCCTGGAATCTTACTAAATGGCATCTGCCTTTCTACGACAACGGCGACGGCTCCGAGAACTCGACACCGGTCATCAAGGACAGCTTCGGCTCGAACCTCATGCGCCACCTCATCTTCGCCGCCGACTTCGTGCCGAGCGACAGGTTTCACATCGGCATAGGCTACAACTACAAGACCCGCACCGACATGTCGACCTACAAACGCAGTTTCCTGTCGGGTTTCTCGGCCTGCGCCGGTTTCAGTGTCCGCAATTTCGGCCTCGGCCTCGCACTCTCCCAGCCACACACGGGCGCTACTACAATAATGCTCAACATTTCAACTAAACTATATGAATTCTGAAAAAATCATCATAGCCATCGACGGCTATTCCTCCTCGGGGAAAAGCACCATGGCACGCCGCCTGGCCAAGACCATCGGCTACCGCTATATCGACTCAGGCGCCATGTATCGCGCCGTCACCCTCTACGCCATGCGCCACGGCTTCATCAGTCCCGACGGCACTGTCAGCACCGACAGGCTCGTGGAGGCGCTTCCGGACATACATATTGACTTCCAGGTCAACGGCGACGGACAGCTCACGCTCCTCAACGGCTCGGTGGTGGAGAGTGAAATCCGCTCGCTCGAAGTGTCGTCGCACGTCTCACCCATCGCCGCCGTCCCCGAAGTTCGCCACGCGCTCGTGAGGATGCAGCGCGAGATGGGTCGCTCGAAAGGGATAGTGATGGACGGCCGCGACATAGGCACCGTGGTTTTCCCTGACGCCGAGATGAAGGTGTTCTGCAACGCCACTCCCGAGCGCCGCGCCGAGCGCCGTTTCCGCGAGCTGACCGAGAAGGGTGCCGCGGTGACCTACGAAGAGGTGCTCGCCAACGTCACCGAGCGCGACCGCATTGACATGACCCGCAAGGAGAGCCCGCTGCGTCAGGCCGAGGACGCCGTGATGCTCGACAACTCCGCAATGACCATCGACGAGCAGAACGCATGGCTCCTCGACCTGTACAATAAAATAACGGGGGCGCGATAAATGGAGCGAAAGACACCGGTCATCGAAATCGACGCCCGCTCAGGCTTCTGCCACGGCGTCGTCACCGCCATACGCAAAGCCGAGGAGGAGCTTGAGCGCAGCACACGCCCGCTCTATTGTCTCGGCGACATAGTCCACAACAGCGACGAGGTTGAGCGCCTTGAAAACAAAGGCCTCTCAACCATCACCCACGACGACCTCCGCAATCTCTCGGGGTCGAGGGTGCTTCTGCGCGCCCACGGCGAACCGCCGTCGACCTACAGTCTCGCCGACAGTCTCGGCATAGAGATTATCGACGCCACCTGCCCCGTGGTGCTCCAGCTCCAGCGGCGCATCAAGAGCACGTATGACAACTCCGACCCGCGCCCGCAGATTGTGATCTACGGCAAGGCCGGTCATGCCGAGGTCAACGGACTCGTCGGGCAGACTAACGGCGAAGCCATCGTGGTCGAGAATCCAGAGCAGCTTTCGAGAATTGACTTCTCACGCGACATAGCCCTCTACTCGCAGACCACAATGTCGCTCCAGGGACTTGCCGAAATGGTTGCTGAAATCAATCGCCGCATACTCCCCGGCGTGAAATTCGAGTATTTCGACACCATCTGCCGCCAGGTGGCCAACCGTGTGGACCATCTGAGAGACTTCGCGCGGCGTCACGACGTGATACTCTTCGTAGCCGGAGCCAAGAGCAGCAACGGCAAGGTGCTCTACAACGAGTGTCGAAGCGTCAACAGCCGCTCGCATCTCGTCTCGAACCCCGCGGACTTCCGGGCCGAGTGGCTTGACAATGCCGGCAGCATCGGTATCTGCGGCGCCACATCCACTCCCCGCTGGCTGATGGAGCAGGTGCGCGACACCGCCGCAGCCGCTATCGGCGCAGCCCGGGAATAAACTCTCACCACCGACACCAAATCCATAAAAAACACAATGGACAATTTCGTAGCTGTCGACGTCGAGACGGCCAACTCTGAGCCATCATCCATCTGCGCAATCGGTGCGGTAAAGGTTGTAGGCGGCTGCATAGTCGACCGTTTCTATGAGCTTGTCAAGCCGGAACCGGAATACTATTTCCGCCACTTCACCGAAAATATCCACGGCATCGGGAGGGCCGACACAGAAAACGCCCGCGTGTTTTCCGACGTGTGGCGCGACATAGCCCGCATGATAGGGCCGCTCCCTCTCGTGGCCCACAACAAGGCCTTCGATGAGCGCTGCATCCGCGCTGCCCACCGCGTCTACGGGATGGACTACCCCGACTATCCCTTTTTCTGCACCCTCAGCGCCTCGCGCCGACGCTTTCCGCGCACACTGCTCACGTCCTATTCCCTCCCCTATATATGCGACTTCCTCGGCATACCGTTCAGCAACCATCACAACGCACTGGCCGATGCGGAAGCCTGCGCCAAAATCGCAATGACAATCCTATGATACGTCTGACAAAAACGGTAAAGATATTCTCGCTCCTCATCATGCCGGTCATCGTGCCGGCCATTCAGTCATGTTCCTGTTCGACCGACGAGAGTCAGCGACCACAGAAAGTTTCCGCCAGGGTCATAGACAAAAAAGCATACGCACTCGGACAGGAACATGCCCGCGCGCTGCTCGAGACCGTCGACAGCGAGGACCGAACTCAGGACGGTCTGCTCGAAATCCGCGCACGCATCTCCAATATCGAGTCGAAACTCGGGCGCCAGTCGGCCACCGACTATGAACGCGGATTCACCGACTACGTCAAGGCCAACTGCGACTCGCTCGCAAGAATCATTTTCTGAGAAACCAACAATACAGGAATCATTCCATTAGAAGAAACATTTTGAAGTGTAATTGCGACACTTACTGCTTATTGGCCTTTTTGGGAAAAGTGTTATACGGATTTCAGATATTATCTTAAATTTTACAGAATTTTAAACTTCTGTCCTTGCAACTCCAGCAGGAGTTGCTTAACTTTGCTTGACCCTATACTCAAAACATCGCAATGCAGTTCTACAGCACAAACGGACAAAGCCCACATGCTTCGCTCGAAGAAGCTGTGATGACCGGACTCGCCCCCGACGGCGGCCTTTTCATGCCCGAAAGGATTCCGGTCATTCCGCGTGCATTTTTCAATAATATCGGCGAAATGTCGGTGCGCGATATCGCTTACGTCGTGGCGACGACCGTTCTCGGCGAGGACATTGAAGCCGCGGAACTCAAGCAGATAGTCTACGACACATTTTCATTTGAAATTCCCCTGCGGAAAGTGGACAGCGACATCTACGCACTCGAACTCTTCCACGGGCCCACACTCGCGTTCAAGGACGTGGGCGCACGTTTTCTCGCACGCATCATCAGCCATTACTCGCGTCCGCAGTCGGACGGCGAGGTCAATGTGCTCGTGGCTACTTCAGGCGACTCCGGAGGCGCGGTAGCCGTAGGTTTCCACAATGTCCCCGGAGTAAAAGTATTTGTCCTCTATCCCGAGAGAGGCCTCAGCGCCGTCCAGCGCCACCAGTTCGTTTCGCTGGGCGACAACGTCTACCCAATCGAGATAATGGGCACCTTCGACGACTGTCAGCGATTGGTCAAGGAAGCCTTCGTCGACAACCGGCTCCGCGAGGAGATGCACGTCACCTCGGCTAATTCAATCAATGTGTGCCGCCTGCTGCCGCAGATGTTCTACTACTTCTACGGCTACAGTCAGTATCTCCGCCATGAGCATCCGCATAACGATGACAGCGCCGGAATAGTCATTTCAGTTCCATGCGGCAATCTCGGCAATCTCACCGCCGGAGTTCTGGCCCGCAGGATGGGGCTCCCGGTGAAGCGATTCGTGATAGCCAACAATATCAACTCAGCCTTTGTCGACTATCTCCACACAGGAGTTTTCAATCCCCGCCATCCGCAACGCACCATGGCCTGCGCGATGGATGTGGGCAATCCCTCGAATTTCGCCCGTATTCTCGACCTCTACCATGGCGACCACAAGGCAATCAGCACCGACATGCACGGCTATTCCTTCTCCGACGGCGAAATCGCCCAAAGCATGAGGGAGATATATGAGCGCGACGCCTACATCATGGACCCGCACGGCGCCACGGCCTACCGAGCCCTGCGCCAAGACCTCGCCCCGGACGAGAAAGGAATATTCCTCGCCACGGCTCATCCGGCGAAATTTCACCGGACAGTTGAGGAGGTCACGGGCGCCCGGATTGACCACGATGCCACCAAGGTCAGCTACAATATGGCGGAGCATCATGAAGTCCCGCGCATCACTCCATCAATCACCGCACTGAAAAAAGTTCTACTTTCAACGACCTGAGTGAACCTTGAATCAAATTTTTTCATTATATTTGCAATATCACTTGTCCTCCGGACAGCCAAACGGGAGCTTCAATCCCACCATACTAACCCTTAACCCTTGAAAAGCAATGGCTTCTAACAAACGACTCCTCAAAAAAGAAATCAGAATGATATGCGGCGCCCTCGCAGGCGAATGTGTGGTTGCCAAAATCACAGTCCCCGGCATCAATACCGAAACAATCAACCAGATTATCTATGAGCTCGCCGCTCTTCAGGAAAACGCGCTCTCCCGCACCAATTTTGATTTCCCCCAGTCGCCGAAAGCTTTCGCCGACGGCCACGCATACCGCAAAGCGCGCAACGAGTATTTCGCCGCAGCCTACCGCAAACTCAAAGAAGAATTCAACGCCCATATCGAAGCAATCGTCAAGAAGATGAACGCCGCCCTTCCCGCCGAACAGAAGGAAGCCAACAAAGCGGCCGCCAAATCCTGACTGACGGAGAAACCATAAAGAGAAAGCCATGTCACTGAGTAAGACAATCCTGCGACTATTCGGTTGGAAAGTTATATGTACGGTGCCGGATTATCCGAAATGTATAATCTGCGTGGCCCCGCATACCTCAAACTGGGATTTCGTGCTCGGCAAACTGGCCTATTGGTCACTTGGACGCAAGGCCGGCTTTCTCATCAAGGAAACATGGTTTTTCTTCCCGATGAATCTGCTCTTCAAGGCGCTCGGAGGCATCCCGGTGCCCCGGCGCCGGGGCTCTTCGCTCTCCGAAACCCTAATAGAGAAGTTCAGAAGCACTGACCGGATGACTCTCGCCATCACCCCCGAGGGCACGCGGTCGAGAGTCAGCGAATGGCGCACAGGATTTCTGCACATCGCCTACGAAGCTGACGTGCCCATAGTTCTCGGCGCCATCGACGCAGCCACAAAGACCATACACCTTGAAAAGACCTATCACCCCACGGGCGACATTCCCGCCGACATGAAGGCCATCAAACAATACTACAGAGCCTTCACCGGCATCAGACCGGAAAATTTCACGGTCTGACCTCCACGCCACCCGTCTCGCTCCTGCATCCGCTCCACACACGGCTCCACGGCCGTTTCTCCACCTCTCCCACACCCACATCAGCACCGTTCTAAGAAAGAGTAAGCGAAACAAGGAATGAAAATCTGCGCTATCCCGATGGACATCGCCTATGCCGATGTCGAAAACAATCTGATTTCCGCAGCCCACCAGCTCAACCAGGTGGAGCCAGACACTGACGTCGTGGTTCTTCCCGAGCTGTTCACCACCTCTTTCATTCCCGACGCAAAAACCATCGCCTCAGTAGCCGAGACAAACGACGGCCACACTGTCGACAGCATCCGCCGCTGGGCCCAATACTTCGGCTTCGCAATAGCCGGAAGTTTTCTCGCCACAGACGGAAAAGGCCACTATTTCAACCGTGCTTTCTTCATCGAACCCATGGGCGATGCGACTTTTGCGGACAAACGCCACCTCTTCCCTCTCTCATCGGAAAACACCACCTACACTCCGGCATCCGAACTGCCACCCGTCATCCGTTACCGCGGATGGAACATCAGAATCATCGTCTGCTACGACCTGCGCTTCCCGGTGTGGACGCGCAACACTCCCGACAATCTCTACGACCTGCTCCTTATCCCCTCCAACTGGCCGGTATCGCGTGTCAAACCCTACAAACTGCTCCTGAGCGCACGCGCGGTAGAAAATCAGATTTATACCGTGGGCTGCAACCGCACAGGATCCGACAAATACGGCGACTACCCCACCGGAATGACTTCCATCTTCGACAATCTCGGCGAAGATATACGCGAGACACGACGCAACGGCCACATCTATGCTCTGCTTGACCTCACTAACCTGAAAGAAGGACGCGAGCGCTTCCCTGCGTATCGCTCCACCGACCGTTTTACCCTCGAACTCTGACATCAGATAAGCTTTCCGAATTTTATTCCGCGTACTTTCCCTCAAAGCCCTCAGAATCTTATTCCGTACTTATCGTCATCTGCCTTAAAATCTGTTTAAACCAATGACCGCCCAGATTTTCTGAGCCTGTTTCGCCGAATTTTTATATTTTTTTATAAAAATTTGCTCTCTACACTGAACCTTTTTCGGTTCTTATATGTTATACCAATATCTAACGAAAACACTTAAAGACACAATGGAAACCAAAGACAACAAATTCACCACTGTACACGATGATTTCTTCGGAAACGTAGTAGGAACAATCGTCCAGACCATCAAGACAGTCGTGCCCAAACCGACAACTGATTATGTAGCCGAATGGTCGATAGGAGTCGGAAACAAATGACATCCCATCCTCTCCACCACCGGATTGAAAACATCCTTCACCCCACTCCTCCGCTTCTTTTGCCTGTTAACGTCCCTAAACCCTGTTAGCTACCTAAGACTTAAAAATGAGACAGCCGCCACAAAGCGCGCCCTGTTAAAGTCAATGCATCTGATCTACTGAAATCGAAAAAACAAAACCCGCGGCGTGTCGAAAACCGCACACACCGCGGGTTTTATCATTTGCAAGCACAGTACTGCAGGAGGAATCCCACAGGGCACGGGGGAATGTCTCACTCTTCCGAATCGTCGTCCTCGTCGTCGAGAAAATCCATATCCCAGCCGTCGGACATAGATTCGGTGAACTGCGCCAGTTCGCGTCCCTCTCGCTTGGTAGGGCGTCCGAGACCCTTGCGGCGGTCGATGAATCCGGAGATTTTCACCACCTCAAGCAAATCAAGTTCGCTCTTGGGAGTGATGTTCTCCATGTATTCCGGCACGAGTTTCGCTCCAAGGCGGTTCTGCGCGAGCGCGAGCACCTTAAACGAATATGTCACGGGCGGTTTGCGGACGTTGACCACATCGCCCACCTTGATTGTGCGCGAAGGCTTGGCGATGGTGTTGCCGATGAACACACGGCCCTTCTTGCACGCTTCAGTGGCCACGGTACGCGTCTTGAACACTCGCATGGCCCACAGCCATTTGTCGACTCTGACTTCGTTCATTGCGGATAAATCATTTATTATTATACGTGTTCATGGCAATCTGTATGCCGGCAAGACAGAAAGTCTTGACAGCATCGACGGCCAGGTCGATGCGTGCGCCCATGGCCTTCTCCTCCTCGTCGGTGAAACGGCCGAGCACATAGTCAATCTGCGTTCCGCGGGGAAAATCGTTGCCGATACCGAATTTCAGGCGCGCATAGTCCTGAGTGTTGAGCATCTGGGCGATATTTTTCAGACCGTTGTGGCCCGCGTCGCTTCCTCGCGGCTTGATGCGGATGGCACCGAAAGGAAGAGCGCAGTCATCGACTATCACAAGGATGTTGGCCAGGTCGATTCCCTCCTTCTCCTTCCAGTAGCGCACGGCATTGCCTGAAAGATTCATGTAGGTTGAAGGTTTCAGAATCACAAGCTGCACATTCTTGAGCCTCGTGCGGGCTATGTCGCCGTAGCGCTCGGTAGTGAACGTGGCGCCGCAGCTGGCGGCGAGAGCGTCGGCCACACGGAAACCCGCATTGTGGCGGGTCATGGCATATTCAGCCCCGATGTTGCCGAGCCCCACAATCAAATATTTCATTGACACCTTGTTGTATTGATTAGATACTTATTTATAGAAAAAGGGCAACAGATTCTCCCTCCGCGATAAACTTCGAGAAAATCTGTTGCGCACGTTGTATCTGTGACTTTGTCTTTAAGCTGCGGCTTACTGAGCGGCGTTGGCCTGAGCACCACGGGCAGCACGAGTGAGCTGAACGGCGCAGACAACAGCGTTCTTGGCGTTCATCAGTTCGAGACCGTCGAAGTGGAGGTCGCCGATCTGGAGAGTCTTGCCGAGACCGAGGTGATCGACATTGATGACAACACGCTCGGGAATGTTGGTGTAGATAGCCTTCACGCGGATTTTCTTCATTGAGAGGCTGAGTTTACCACCGGCCTTCACACCTTCTGCGTGACCTTCGAGCTTAACGGGAACCTCGATAGCTACGGGCTTCTTGTCGTTTACTTCGAGAAGGTCGATGTGGAGGATAGCGTCCTTCACGGGGTGGAACTGGATGTCCTTGAGGACTGCCATGCGGGTCTCACCGTTGACGGTAAGCTCGATAGCGTAGATATCGGGAGTATAGACGAGCTTGCGGACTGCATCCTGGCTGACTACGAGGTCAGTAGTGATAAGGCCCTTGCCGTTGCCGATTTCAACGATTTTTTCACCGGGTTTGAGTGCCTTCTCGTAAGGAAGAGTCACAATTTCGCCACCGTTGAGAACCACGGGGATTTTGTTTTCCTGACGGAGAGCCTTGGCTGCTTTCTTACCGAGGTCTGTACGGGGCTCGGCAGTAAGTTGAAATGTTTTCATTTCTGATTGATTTGTTTTAATGTGTTACTAAAAATTAAGAGTGCTCCTTAATTTCCCATCACACGGGATGCTAAAAAGCGACTGCAAAGTTACGAAATTTTCCGCTCACCGCCTTGCTGCGTTCACATTTTTTAACCAAGAGTGCGATTTCACCGCCACGAGAAGGAATCATGACGCGAGGGGAAATAATGAGGAAAGGCACCCCGCGCGGAGTGCCTTTCTGTCATTGGATTGTGATTTTTCCTTCTGTAAAACAGATCGAGCTTACTTCCAGTCTGCGTCTTCGCCGTCTGAAACCCATGTAGAGCTCTTGTAAGTAAACTCTGCCTTACCGCTCACTACATAAACGAGTGTCACTGTCTCGGGGGCGCCGGTATAGGCGGTGAAATTGATTGTATAGGTCACTTCCATGCCGTCCACGGGAGCTGCTTCGGGATAGAGCGAACTGAGAGCGCCCTTCATTGTCTCGGTGCAGAAACGCTTCTTGACGAGGAGCACGATTTCGTCGTCGGTCAGACCGTCGTAGCCGGTGTAGCCCTCGGGAGCGTTGTTCTTGGCTGTCACGGCGCGGACATCGACGTTGCCATAGTAGGCCGAAGCACCGGAGTAGAACTCGGCATTGCCGCGGTAGTCGATGAACGGAGCGCTTGTGAGCTCAGTGGCGCCCATAGGTTTGGAGATGTTGTCAAACACCCAGTTGACACAGGCCATGAAGTAAGAATAAGAAGGCTCTGTGTTGCGTGAATACGGGAGGGTGACTACGACAGAGGGATTGTAGACCCAGTTGCCGTGCTGCTTGGTGAACTGGTCGACAAAAGCGCCTGTGTTCTCGGCCCAGGCTCCATTGGTCATCACGTACTGCGTGGCACGGAAGTCAGTAGCGGAACCGTCGTAGTATTTGTAGACCACGATTTCAGCCGTCTCCTCACCTGCATAGGGGAAAGTCTTTGAGAGGTAGGTGGGGAGATACTGCTGGGGCTGAGTGCCGCTGAGATTGCCGTAGGTAGAGCCCATAGCGGTATAGTCGGCCGGCTGGAGCACTACGGTGGCAGTGGGAACCGACCATGAACTGCCGTTGAAACGGTAGATGGCGTTCTTGCTCTCGGAGGGAACTTCAGCAGCAGGAGCGCGGCGTGCGGGAGCAGCCTCGGCACCGGTCTTGCCGTTGACAGAGGTAATCACCACATTATAATATCTGCCGCCGGAGATGGTGATGAAGTAGCCGCAGATTGTATAGGTCTCGCCTGAGGTGATGAGCGCGCGGATATTGTTGGGAACCATATAGCCGGAGCCCTGAGCGGACTCAGCGCCGTCGAGGATGAAGTTGTAGTAGTTGCCGCTCACGCTTGCCTGTGCCGTGAAGGTCACATATTCGGCAAGTGCGTCGTCGGTACGCTTGATAGCAGCATCCATGTCTGCACCGGTGACTGTTTTGGGAGTCGGATAGGCGAAGGCTGTGTCCTCACCCTCGATTGTGTAGCTGTCGGGAGTGATTGCAATCTGGAAGCCCTTGTTGTACGAGGAGATAGTGCCGTTAAGGGTAATCTGATTGCCGATTTTCACAGCGTTGGTGTCGAAACCGCTCGCCTGGTAACAGAGGATTGAGCCGGTGGCATCCGAAAGGATGAAACCGCGGGAGTTGATGGCTGTGATGACACCGTTGACCTCCACGACATCGCCGAGAGCTACCTTGCCGAGCACGCTCGACATCTCCCAGCCGGGAGCGGGCTCGTCGCCGACATTGCCGAACACGGGATTGGTCGAAGCCTCCTTGTAGCTCACCACGGCATACTGACCGTCGGTAGCGTCGGGATAGGCGCTCTTGAGGATACCGGGGATATTGGAGGAAGCAGTCACCGCGGGAGCGAAGCTGCCGATGAAATCATCGTCGCTGCCCCATGCGTTCTGATAATCTTCCTCACTGACCGTGTAGCTAAGGACTCCGCCGTTGATGGCCTTGATCTCCTCTGGCTGGTTGGTCGAGAGATTGTAGGTCACTTTGACCGACGACTCGTTGTTCATCGAGAAATAGGGGAACGACGAGCTCGAAAGGAGAGCCGGAATATATTTGCGGGCCTCGGCATCGGAAGCGAAGGACTTGTTGGTGCCGATTGCTGCGAGAGCCTCGGACTCGCCTGCGGCCTCGGCTATCGACTTGTTGGTCGAATTGGAGGCTATGCTGGAATAGTCGGCGTCGGTCAGGGTGTAGTTGACGGTTTCGACTTTCGAGTCGGTCGGCGGCACTTCAAAGCCGTCGAGTTTGTCGTTCCAGTCATTTTCGTCGCAGCTTGACAGCACAAGCGCGAAGCCGGCCGCCAGAAGTGTATATTTTGAAATATTCATATTCTTGGATTGATAACTGTGACTTATTGTTAGAATTTAACTTTCAGGCGGAGTGCGTAGGTGCGGCCGAATGAGTAGAACACGCGGTAGGCGTTTTCCCATGTGCCGTCAACACCTGAAGCGGTATAGGCGTCCATGACATAGTTGTAGTCACAGAGGTTGTAAACATTGCCGAAAAGGGTTGCGTCGAGACCGCCGATCTTGAAGTTGTAGCTTGCCGAGAGGTCGAGCTGGTTGCCCCAGGGAATTTCCCAGGGTGAGCCGACATTGATGGTGGCGTTGGGGGCATAGTCGCTGGCCGAGATAGAGAAGTCGCTGTAGTTGCGGGCGTTGAAAGTCCAGTCAATGCCTACGCGCCATCCCTTGAGGGGCTTGAGGTTGAGGCCGAGATAGCCGGTGGTCTGCGCGGAACCGCCAACCTTGCGTCCCTTCTGGTTGAGAGTGGCGCTCGCATGGTCAGCTGCGAAGATGCCAGATGCAAGAGCACCGTTCTTGATGTCCTGAATAGGCTGACCGTAGCTGTTGTAGAAGTAACCCTTGGTGTTGCTGTCCCATTTCCAGTCGCCGATTGAGAGCATACCGTTGAAGTCGAGCCAGCGGAAAGGTTTGTAGACGAAGTTGAGTTCGACACCCATGTGGAGCGCGTCGACACCCTGCATGTTGAAGAAGTATTTGGTTCCGTCGTTAAGGTCGCTTGAACGGGTCGCGGTCTTGTCCATCCACTTGGTATAGTAACCGTTGACAGTGGCGGTGAATACGGGTGAGTGGTATTCGTAGCCGATTTCGAATGAACCTACCTTCTCGTTTACGGCGTTGGGGTTGGTAGCGTTGGAGGTTGCAGCCTGCAGGAAGGCACCGCCCGAGAAGAAGGGCGCGCGGGTGATGTAACCGCCGTTGAAGTAGACGTTGTTGTGACGGTCAATGTTGTAGTTGGCACCACCCTTGATTGTTCCGGCGAGGAAGTTCACGGTCTCGGACTTCTCATGCTCCTTGTCGTAGTAGAAATGGTCGACACGCCAGTAGCTGGTGTTGGAGAAAGAGCCTGCGAGCACGGTTGTGAGCTTATTGTCGAGCATAGTGTATTCGAGCTGTGCGTAAGCGCCTTCCTGAAGAGTGTGGCCGTCATAGTCGCGGTAGACCACGTCGCCCACTCCGAGGTGCTGGTATTTCCAGTTGGGATCAGCTGCTGCCGCATTGTTGGCAGCCTGCACACCGCGGCGGCTGCTGTCGTCCATGAAGTATTCGCCGTCGTAGAGGTCGACAATCTTATTGTTATGGAAACCGACATAGTAGCGCATGTCGATACCGGCGGTAAGATTGAGGTTCTTGATGAGTTCGTTCTTGTAGGTTGACACGAGGCCGTACCAGTTGTGGCTGTTGTTTGACTTCGACATCACCATGTTCGAACCGGTGGTCGACGCCATGTTCATTTCCTGGATGGCTGCGTAGTCAAATGTTCCGTCGGGACGGCGGAAGAGAGTGTTGAGAGTGCCGTTGCTTGCGCCGTACCAGCTTGTGTTGCTGAGCGAGGAACCGTTGTAGGAGCCGCGGCCCTGACCGCTGTAGCCATAGCCTGAGGCGAGGCTGACATAGACGGCCGATGAAAGAGACGACTTCTCGTTGATCTGCCAGATATGGTTGAGTGAAATCTGAGGCTTGTGGTAGACGTTCTTGTTCGACGAGCGTACCTGACCGTCGCGGTCGTAACCGAAGGTCGGATTGTACTTATACATGCTTTCGCCGTCCATGTAGTTCTTCACACCCTGCCATCCCTCGATTGAGAGACCGTCCTGCGACGAGCGCTTGTAGTGTACCTGGGGCGAGCCGAAGGCTGTGAACGAGAGCTGATGCTTGTCGTTGAGACGCTTCGAGATGTTGATGAAGTAGGTATAGGCGTTGAAGTTCGTGCCCTGCACATATCCGTCGCCCCACTTGCGTGCACCGAGGAGGGTGACAGCCCAACCTTTGTCATTGACACCGGTCGACACGGAGAAACCGATGTGGTTCATGCCGTCGTTGCCCATGCCGTAGAACACGTTGCCTCCTCTCTTGACGTCGAGGCTCTTGGTGGTGATGTTGATGGTACCGCCCACGGAGGGAACCGACACAATGGCAGCGCCGAGACCGCGCTGGGTCTGCATTGAGGCTGTCACGTCAGAAAGACCGGCCCAGTTTGACCAATAGATGCCGCCCCATTCCATATCGTTGACGGGAATACCGTTGATGAGGGCTGCCACATTCTCGGTCTTGAAACCGCGCATGTTGATTTTGGCGTCGCCATAGCCGCCGCCGTCCTTGGTGGCCCATACACCGGGAGTGGTCTTGAGAACTTCGGGGAACTCCTGGTTACCGAGTTTGGTCTCGATGGTTGCGGCGTCTACTGTGGAGATTGCCACGGGAGTGCGGCGTGTGCGGGCGATTGACTGCGTCACGACCACGTCCTGAAGCATCTGTGACTCAATCTCCATCTTCACTTCGCCGAGATTTGCCTCAGCCTTGAGGTTGATAGGTTTGTAGCCGATGTAGTTGACATGGATTTCCTTGCCCTTGGGGACACTGAAAGAAAAATGTCCGTCAACATCGGTCGTTGCTACGATTTTAGTGCCGGGCACAGTGATTGTCGCACCGATGATGGGCTCGCCATCCTCACCGACAAGCACACCGCTGCACCTGATGTCATCGGGAGCAGCCATAGCCGACATACATGCCAGCCACACGGCCGCTACTAAAAGAATAAGTCTCCTAATCATAGATTTAAGTGATTGGATTGGTGAATAATAGATTGGTTAACGCTTTGAATTTGATGATTGCACTGAATATTTTTGACAAATTTAAACATTATTTAGGAGTTTTCGGCCATATATGGTGTTAAATCTTTATTTCACCTATCTTCTTTTAATGTTTGCCGCCATTTTGCCGCCATATTTTGCGACATTAGTCCGGCCGCTTTTGCATTTTCGGGATTTTATGACTAAGTTTGCTGTATATTTTCCCCCCGTGATGGACAACACGAACAAAAAATATTACAAGATAAGCGAGGTTTCGGAAATCACAGGCCTTCCGATGTCGACACTCCGCTTCTGGGAGTCGCAGTTTCCGGCCATCAATCCCCGCCGCAATGACCGCGGAACCCGCTTCTACACACCGCGCGACATAGAAACCATCCGCATGGTCTCCTATCTGGTCAAGGACAAGGGTATGAAGCTCGAGGCCGCGCAGGAGGAGATGAAACGCAACCGCGACGGAGTGGCCAAACGCTTTGAAGCCATCGAGGGACTCAGAAATGTCCGCAACCGCCTTCAGGAACTCATCGATTCTCTCCACCATCTGAGATAACACAAAAGTCCAAAAGAGAATGTCAGCAACACCGGCACAGACACCGAAACCCAAGAGGAAATCCAAAAAGAAACAGCAATCATGGATGCAGCGCCATTCGCTCGGCATCATGATAGCGCTCATAGCCGTTTTTGTGGCGGCAGTCTCCGCCTTCGCTTTCGTATTCATCCCCTACTCCGGCTCGGAGGGCAGAAGCGAGTGGATATATATCCCGCGCGGCATCTCCAACAGCGCTGTCAGGGACTCGATGAAATCCAATCTCGGCTCCTCGATGGGCACGCGAGTCTATATCATCTGGAAGCTGATGGGGGGCGACTCGGAGAAATCGCAGGGAGCCTACAAGGTGTCGCCCGGACAGAGCGCTCTCAGCATCAGCCGCCGAGTGGCTCTCGGACGTCAGACCCCTGTGGATGTCCGCTTCAACGGCACCCGCACCATCGACCAACTCGCACGCCGCATAGCCTCGCAACTCCAGTGTACGCCGGAGGAATTTATAGAGGCCTGCGACGAAGTGCTCCCCGACAGCGGCTTCACCCGCGCAGCCTACCCCGCCGCCTTTATTCCGGACAGCTATGAATTTTACTGGAGCGCGGCGCCCCGCAATGTTGTGCGCCGTCTGCTCGACTACCGCAACCGTTTCTGGGACAAGGAACGCCGCGCCAAGGCCTCGGCTCTCGGTCTCACCCCCGTGCAGGTGGCCACTCTCGCGTCAATCGTCGAGGAGGAGACCGCCAAGGCCGACGAGAAGCCCAAAGTGGCACGCCTGTATCTCAACCGTCTCAACAAAGGCATAAAGCTCCAGGCCGACCCCACGGTAAAATTTGCCTCCGGCGATTTCGCCCTGCGTCGCATCACCGGCAAGCACCTCGCCGTCGAATCGCCCTACAACACCTATAAGGTCGCAGGCCTTCCGCCGGGCCCCATACGTGTCCCCGCCGGAGCTACAATCGACGCCGTACTCAACGCTCCGGCCCACAATTATATATATATGTGTGCCAAGGAGGATTTCTCGGGCTACCACAACTTCGCTTCGGACTATGCGACCCATCTCGCCAACGCCAGGCGCTATCAGGCTGAACTCAACCGCCGCGGAATACGTTGAAAGGGTATAGACCCTTTCATCCATATTCACGCGACATTATGAAAACCATAGCCAACTACCCCGACACGGCTTCAGCCAGCATAGTAAAAGGTATGCTCGAGAGCTACGGAATACCCTCGACAATCGATAACCAGGCCATGAGCTCTCTCTATCCGGCACCAATGTCGGGCTCATGGAGCGTGTCGATACTCGTCAACGATGAGGACTATGACCGCGCCATGGCTCTCCTCGACTCCCACGACGACTGACAACGCCCGCACCACATCACCTCGACGGAATCGGGGGCTTGCAAAAAACGGTAAAAATGACCACTTTTTCGAAAATTTTCGCTAACTTTGCATAGAAATTTTTACCATCACAGTCCGCAACATGCCCTCAACCGCAATCAAGCATCGACCGCAGATGATAAGTGTGTTCCGATCGCTGTCTGAAATTCCATCCGTCAGATTTCCCTCCCGCCTCGACAGGATGCTGCTGGCAGTGTGCCGCAGCGGGGAGATATCGGCCGTAATCGACGTAGCTCCCCGACGCATGGGGCCGAGTTCCATCATGGTTCTCCGTCCTGGCCATATCATAAGCCATTGTCAGGTCAGTCCCGACTTCGACGGCTTCTTTATCGTAGTCCCGGAAGAGAAAATCAACGACATACTCCCCTCGCTACACTACGTCATCCCCTACAGCCTACACTACAACTCCAACCCGATCATCGAAATCACCTCAGAGGAACTTGAGGCCCAGACTCTCTGCTACGAGATGCTGCAGCGACAGCTCAAGTCAGACGGACGCCTGTTCAACAACATGGCGCTCAACTCGCTCTGCGAGGTGCTCTTCTTCAACACGCTCGGCATCTACGCCTCGCGCATGAACGAGACAAAGCATCATTCACGCCGCGAAGAGCTCCTGGCCAACTTCATAGATCTCATAGAGGTATATTTCAAGACTGAGCGCGCGGTAAATTTCTATGCCGAAAAGCTGTTCGTGACCCCGAAACACCTCTCGGCCGTTCTCAAGGAAATCAGCGGCAAAACAGCTGGCGAGTGGATTGACCACCGTGTCATACTCGAAGCGAAGCTCCTGCTCCGCACCACGGGCATGAACATTCAGGAAATCAGTCTCGCACTCAATTTCTCCAACCAGTCATTTTTCGGAAAATATTTCAAGCATCTGACCGGAGTTTCCCCGCGCGACTACCGCAACCGGCTCTCGGAAATTTAATAATATCCAATCTCTCCAACACAAGTCAACACAGTGAAAACACCCGCAATCCTACTGACCGTCCTACTCTTCATTATCTCCTCACTCGGCGCCGGAGCAGCCGACCGCCAGGCCGCCCCTACCGACTCAGTGAGCATAGGCGGAAGCGTCTACATGAAGAAAATCGACGAGGCCGACAAAGCCTGCTCCGACGGCAAATGGTTTGACGCCGAGAGAGCGATTCTCGACGCCCTCCACACCGAGCCCGCCAATCCGTCGAACATCCTGCTGATGTCGAATCTCGGAATGATACGTTACTATATGGGACTCGACTCACTCGCCCTCGCCACTCTCGACGAGGCCCACGAGATAGCCCCCGCATCCGTCACCATTCTCTCGAACCGCGCGAGAATACGACTTGCTACTGGAATGGAACGGGAAGCGTATGAAGATTATGACCGCATCGTCCGTCTCGACTCGCTCGAAATGACCGCCCGTCTCCATCACTGCCTTCTCGCTCTGCGCCGTCATGACTTCAGGACCGCGCAAAGCGACTTCGGATTTATGGAACGCAATAAACCGGAAGGACTGGAGACGCAGATTGCCGGCGCGTCGGTGCTCAGCGGCACGGGGCAGTATCAGGCCGCAATCCCCTACTACAGCCGCATCATCAAAGAAAGGAAAGAGCCGGAATATTACGGCGGCCGGGCTTACTGCTACCTCATGACCGACGCTCTCCAGGAAGCGTCGGACGATATAAACTCGGCGCTTGCCCTGAATCCTGACGACGGTGAACTTTACCTATACCGCGCGGCGTTAAATAAGATGCGCTTCCGTCCGGCCGACGCGGAGACTGACGCGCGCAAGGCGGTGTCGCTCGGAGTAGACAAAGCCCGCGCCATGCAGTATCTCAGCGGCGAGGCGACGGGCACGCACCGATAGCCCTTCCCCGGACCGACGTTCAAGAAATGACGAAACTATGACAGGAACAGTAATAAAAAACACCGGCAGCAACTATATGGTCCGTACTGACGACGGCCTGACTGTGGCATGCAAAATCAAAGGCAATTTCCGCCTGAAGGGAATACGCACCACCAATCCCGTGGCTGTGGGTGACCGCGTGACAATTACCGGCACCAATGACGAGTCGAACTATATCACCGCCATCGAGCCCCGCCGCAACTATATCATACGCAAGGCAACTAACCTCTCCAAACAGGGCCATATACTCGCCGCGAATCTCGACCAGGTGTGTCTGGTGGTGACACTTTTTCATCCTGTCACATCCACCACTTTCATCGACCGCTTCCTCACCACAGCCGAGGCGTACCGCGTGCCGGCAGTCATAGTCATCAACAAAATCGACCTTCTCGAAGGGGACGACGAGGCGCTGGAGTATCTCGACGCCGTTGCTTACCTCTACGAGTCCATCGGCTATCCGGTTGTGAAGCTCTCGGCACGAACCGGCGAGGGCATCGACACGCTGCGCTCTATGCTCGACGGCAAGACAACACTGTTTTCAGGCAATTCCGGTGTGGGAAAATCGACACTCATCAACGACCTCATCCCGGGTCTCGACCTTGCTACGGCAGAGATTTCCGACACCCACGACACCGGCATGCACACCACCACATTCTCCGAGACGTTTGAAATCCCCGGCCTGTCGGCAGGCAGCTACATCATCGACACTCCTGGTGTGAAAGGATTCGGCACATTGGAGTTTGACCGCCATGAGGTAAGCCACTTTTTCCCCGAGATTTTCAAAATCGGCGCCGGATGTCGCTATGGCGACTGCACCCACACCCACGAGCCCGGCTGCGCCGTCCGCGAAGCCCTCGAAGATCACCGCATCGCCGAATCCCGCTACACCTCCTATCTCTCCATCCTCGACGACTCCGCCGAGGACAAATACCGCAAAGGGTATTAGAGTAGTGAGAGTATAGATGTGCCGGAGATGGAGGAGAGGCGGGCGGAGAGGGTTGGAAGGAGGTCGAGGGGAAGGGAGAGGGTGATGGAGCAGGTGTTGTCGAAACTCTGTTCGATAATTCTGACGGTCTCACGGGCGCCCGGGGGATTCTGGGCCTTGAGGAGTTTCATAACATCGTTCATAGCCAGATAGGGGAAGGTGAAGGAAAGGGTGGTCATGTCCTTACCTTCAATAATCTCTGCGGCTTCGATTGCAAGGCGTGCCGCCTCGCGATAGGCTGCAATAAGTCCGGAGGTGCCGAGCTTGATGCCGCCGAAGTATCTCACGACTATTATAACGATATTGGTCAGGCTGAATGAATTTATCTGCCCGAGGATGGGTTTACCCGCCGTCCCGGAGGGCTCGCCATTGTCGGAAGATAGAAATTCCTTGCGGTCAGAGCCTATCATGTAGGCCCAGCAGACATGACGTGCGTCGTGATACTCGTTGGCGTACATGGCTACATACTCCTTCGCTTCCTCAGCCGTGGTGACCGGGATCGCAAAAGAGATGAAGCGGCTCATCTTTTCACGAAAAGCCGCTTCACTCTGGTTTGCTATTGTAAGATAGTTAGCCAACAGTCAATCTGTTTAAGAGACAATGAGCATGGCGTCACCGTAGACCCCGAACTTGTAACCTTCCTTAACAGCTTTCTTGTAGGCATCCATGACCACGTCATAGCCGCCGAAGGCCGCCACCATCATGAGCATGGTGGAGTACGGCAGATGGAAGTTAGACACGAGGGCGTCGGTCACCGAGAAATCATAGGGAGGGAAGATGAACTTGTTGGTCCAGCCGGTATAGGTTTTCATGTGCTCGCCCATGCTGACGGAGCTGGCAATAGCACGGAGCACTGAAGTGCCGACGGCGCAGACACGATGGCCGTTGTCCTTCGTGGTGTTGACGAGCTCTACGAGACTCTCGCTTGCCTCCATCTCCTCGGAGTCCATGCGGTGTTTGGTAAGATCCTCCACGTCAATCTCACGGTAGTTGCCGAGACCGCTGTGGATGGTGATAAATCCCTGGTTGATACCCTTGATTTCAAGACGCTTCAGCAGCTCACGGGAGAAGTGGAGACCTGCACCGGGTACAATCACCGCACCTTCCTTGCGGGCGAAGATGGTCTGATAGCGTTCAGCATCCTCCTCGTCCGGCTCACGCTTGATATAGTAAGGGAGCGGAGTGGTGCCGAGTTTGTAAAGTTCCTTCTTAAATTCATCGTGGGGTCCGTCATAGAGGAAACGCAGAGTGCGGCCGCGCGAGGTGGTGTTGTCGATGACTTCGGCCACCATCGACTCGTCGTCGCCGAAATAGAGCTTGTTGCCGATGCGGATTTTGCGTGCGGGCTCGACGAGTACGTCCCAGAGCTTGTTTTCAGCGCTGAGTTCACGGAGCAGGAATACCTCGATGCGTGCGCCGGTCTTTTCCTTGTTGCCATAGAGACGTGCGGGGAACACCATGGTATCGTTGTAGACAAAAAGGTCGCCGTCGTCAAAATAGTCGATAATGTCCTTGAAGATTTTGTGTTCAATCTCGCCTGTGGTGCGGTTTACGACCATCAGTCTTGACTGGTCGCGCTCGGGACTCGGGCGCTGGGCTATGAGTTCTTCCGGCAGACGGAATTTGAATTGTGAAAGCTTCATGCTGATTCTGTTCTTATATATTCTTTTCTGAATTTTCAATTTTCCTTTGAAGCCTCGTCGTCATCCGGGAATGTAATCTCCACATTGCGGATGAGTTCTACAGCCTGGTCGACACTGAGGCATTTGTCAACAGTGACCTCGCCTACCCTTGTTCGGCGAAGCCCGATGAGATGTGCGCCTGAACCGAGCGCCTCGCCGAGATCGCGGGCTATGGCGCGGATGTAAGTGCCCTTGCTGCACACTATACGCAGTGTGACAACCATCTTCGCGGCGTCGAATGAGAGCATTTCGATTTCGTCTATTACGAGCACCTTGGGTTTCAGCTCAACCTCATGGCCTTTGCGGGCCATCTTGTAAGCACGCTTGCCGTCGACCTTGCAGGCGGAGAAGGCAGGAGGAACCTGCTCGATGCGGCCCGTGAACTTAGGGAGCGCCTTGCGGATAAGTTCCTCGGTCACATGCTCCGTCGGGTAAACGGCATCGACTTCGGTCTCAAGGTCGAATGATGGTGTGGTGGCACCTATTCGGATTGTGGCGACATACTCCTTCACTCCGGCCTGAAGCGATTCTATGAGCTTCGTGGCCCGACCTGTCACCACAATCATAACGCCCGTGGCAAGGGGGTCGAGGGTACCGGCATGTCCGACTTTGAATTTCTTGCGGTGGAGACGATGGAGGAGCACACCGCGCAGCCGTTTCACGACATCAAACGATGTCCATTCGAGGGGTTTGTCGACGTAGAGTATCTCTCCTGTTACGAAATCCATGTCTTACTACCGTTTACCAGACCAGACAGAGAATACCGGCAAGCACACAGTAGAGTGCGAACCAGATGAGTTTACCTTTCTTGACGATGCTGATCATCCATTTGCAGGCGATGCAGCCCACGATGAACGACGCGAAGAAACCGATGACAAGCGGCCATGTGCCTACGGCCTCACCTACTCCCTCGCCGGCAATCAGGTCCTTGACGCTCAGAAGCGCCTCGCCGAGAATCGGAATGATTACCATGAAGAATGAGAACTGTGCGATTTTGTCGCGCTTGTCGCCGAGAAGGAGACCAGTGGCGATGGTAGTACCGGAACGGCTCAGACCGGGTAGCACGGCTACGGCCTGAGCGCAGCCGATGATGAAGGCGTCGAACCAGGTAATGTCGTGGCCCTTGATACCTTCCGTGCGCTCACGCTCGGGATTTCTGAAAAAGTATGCGAATGAAAGAAGAATGGCGGTGACAAAGAGGCAGCAGCCGACAACTGTCAGGCCGTCGCCGAAAAACTGCTCCACGAAATCCTTGAAAAAGAGTCCTACCACAGCCACGGGGATGCAGGAAAGGAGAATCTTGCAGACATAGAAGAACTTGTCGTCACGGGCGATGGTGAAAAATGATTTGCAGAGGGGGACAAACTCGTTCCAGAGCACTACGATGGTGCTGAGCACCGTAGCAACGTGGAGAACAATATCAAATTCAAGAGCGTCGGCGCCTTCGAGTTTCAGACCGAGAATCTCGCGACAGATTTCGAGGTGGCCACTGCTGCTTATGGGGAGATATTCGGCAAGTCCCTGGACTATGCCCAATATCAGTGCGTCTATGCAATCCATTGTTTAATTTCAGGAAATGATGATTATTGCTTAAAGGTGTGATTATTCTTCTTTTCTGTCTTTCTTCGGGCTATACATGATGGCTAACCCCATGAAAATAAAACCGAGGAAGGCTATTGTCGGACCGACCACGATGCGGCGGGTCGGGAAAAAGGCGGGGGTGAATGAATCCCAGCCGGTGGAACCGCCCGCCATGAGGCAGAAACCGAGGACTATGAGCACTCCGGCCACAGCCATGAAGATGAAATTTTTCTTAAGGAGCGGAAGCTGGCTCTCACCCTCCCGGAGGAGCCTCGATTCGTCGCTTTCACGCTTTGCAGCAGGTTTGTTTGCCATAAGGAAATATATCTTTATAGTGTTTATTTAAACATTTCGTCGTAGGAGAGGCGCAGATAGCGGTTGGCGGCGAATATCGCGGCAACCAGGCAGATGAGTATGCCGGTGACAATCACTCCAGCCAGCACGATAGTGACAGTCTCCCAGGGAATAAGCTCCGACACCGAGATCTTGAATGTCTCGACATAGAAAATGGTGATTACAAGGGCTATCGAGGCGATTATACCCGCCACAAAACCGTTGACGATATTGTCAAGCAGAAACGGACGGCGGATAAATGCGGCTGTGGCCCCGACAAGTTTCATCGTGTATATGGTGAAGCGGCGCGCATATACCGAGAGGCGGACAGTGTTGAATATGAGTATGAACGACACCGTCAGAAGGGCTATGGCCACGAATATAAGCGTGAGGGAGACGCTGTGGAGGGTCGAATTAAGACGGTCCACAAGCTCATTGTGGACCTTGATTTCCGACACCTGAGGCATGAGCATCAGCGGGCCGGTGAGAAGCGCGATACTGTCGGACGACGCGTAGGCGGACTTCACTCTTACCTCAAGCTCGCCTACGAAGGGGTTGACTCCGGCCAGACGGATGATATCTTCCTCCTCACCCACCATTTTCTGCCAGCGGTCGAGCACGGCGTCGGGCGACGAATAGACCGTGGAGCTCACACCCTTCTCCTTTTCAAGCCGGGTCTTGACCGCAGCGATGTCGGAAGCGGTGACTTCTTCGTTGAAAAGGACCACGAAGCCCATGTTTTCCTTGATACCCTCGGTAACCTTGTGGGCGGCAATGCCGATGAATGACGCAAGGCCAAGTATGAAAAGCACCAGCGCGACCGAGAAAGTCGCGGTAGCACGTGTGGTGAACAGAGGAATTAAATGATGACGCCTTTTTGCCATATTAAATATTAAAGTGCAAAATTACAACCGCAGAGACCCGATGTCAAGTGGTTTAACTAAAATTTAACAGCAAAACCGCAAAATCTGTTCGGTCATACCGTTTTTATCTTCTTGCCACGGGAGTCACTTTCCGGTATATGCGCGCCATTTTTCAATCAGCGCGGTCATGTCGGCCGGTATGGAGGCTGAGAAAAACATTTCCTCGCCGGTGGTCGGGTGGACAAAGCCGAGAGTGCGGGCATGGAGAGCCTGCCGCGAGCAGAGTTCGAAGCAGTTTTCGATGAACTTGCGGTAGGAGCCTGTGCGCTCGCCGCGGAGGATGACGTCGCCGCCATAGCGCGCGTCGGAAAAGAGCGGATGACCGATGTGACGCATGTGGACGCGTATCTGATGGGTGCGGCCGGTCTCAAGCACGCATTTCACGAGGGCCACATGGGTGAAATCCTCGAGCGTCTCGTAGTGCGTGACTGCATGTTTGCCCGTGGGGTCATCGGGAGGAAGCACAGCCATCTGCAGGCGGTCCTTGGGATTGCGGCCGATATTTCCCTCGATACGGCCCGATTTCGGGTCGGGGACGCCCCACACGAGGGCATTGTACTCGCGTTTGGTTGTCTTGTTGAAGAATTGCTTTCCGAGGTGGGTCTTGGCATCAGGGGTCTTGGCCACCACAAGGAGGCCGGAAGTGTCTTTGTCGATGCGGTGGACGAGTCCGAGGCGGGGATCACTGACATCGTAGTCAGGATTGTCGCGGAAATGCCAGGCGAGTGCGTTGACGAGCGTGCCGGAGTAGTTTCCGTGACCTGGATGGACTACGAGACCGGCGGGTTTGTTGACCACAAGCAGCTGGTCATCCTCGTAGACAATATCGAGCGGTATATCCTCTGGGATGATTTCAAGCTCGTAGCGCGGACGGTCCATGACAATCTGGATGACGTCGAGCGGCTTGACACGATAGTTTGATTTCACGGCCCTGCCGTTGACGAGGATGCAGCCCGCGTCGGCCGCCTGCTGGATGCGGTTGCGCGAGGACTTCTCCATGCGTGTGACAAGGTATTTGTCGACACGAAGAAGCTGCTGGCCCTTGTCTACGACAAAGCGGAAGTGCTCATAGAGCGCTCCGGCGCCGTCGTCACCGGCCTCTTCGTCGAGTTCGTCGGCGTCGGCCGCATCAGGGTCAGCCCCGGCAAGCGGGGAATCAGACGGAGACTGCGGGAGCGTCACGCGCTTCTCCTCCTCTGCCATATCAGGTATTTCATTCATAGCCCGGACAGAAAATCAGAAGAGGTTAAGCTGTTCGCCGGCGGTCTCGGCGGCTATCGAGTCGGAATCTGGCCCGAGAGACTCCTGCACGCCCTCGCCCACCTCGATTTCAATGCGGGCGTTGACCGGCACACGGGCTCCGGGCGAAAGGCGGCGCCCCTTGTAATAAACACCGAGCACGAGGTCCTGGAAGTCGCTGGGGACACGCTTCTCGACCACGTTCTTGATTTCAAGACCTTCGAGTATCGACTTGGCCTGGCGGACGGAGATATCGGTGAGCGTGGGGAGCGTCACCATCTTAGGCGAGAAGGCGTTGATGGTGAGGTAGACCTCGCGTCCCTCCTTGACCACGGTGCCGACCTTCGGGTTCTGCTCGATGACGGTGCCGGGACGGGTGGACTTGTCGTAGACGGAATCGGTGAGGACGGCCACGAGACCCTCGTCGGCAAGCATGCGCGCTGCATTGTCGAAAGTCATTGATTTGACCGAGGGAACGGAGATTGTCGAGTCATGGCGGGTCCAGACATCGAGCCAAAGCATGGCGAGCCAGCCGATGGCTACGGCCACTATGATCATCAGCCCGATATGGAGGAGGATTCTTTTCATTTTTATATATAAATAGGTGGTGAGGGGAAATCCTGTGGATATCCGGGAGCGGATTGTGGAGACGAGAGTGAATCAGCGGCAGACGCGATTCACTCGCCTATGGCAATAGAGAAAACTTCGTCGATGGTGCGGACATAGTGGAAGGTCAGACCGGCGATGTAGACAGGCTTGATGTCCTCGATGTCCTTGCGGTTGTCGGCACAGAGGATGATGTCTGTGATTCCTGCGCGCTTGGCGGCGAGAATCTTCTCCTTGATGCCGCCTACGGGAAGCACCTTGCCGCGGAGGGTAATCTCGCCGGTCATGGCGAGACGGGCGCGGACAGGACGTCCGGTCAGAGCCGAAAGGATGGATACACACATGGTGATGCCGGCCGAGGGACCATCCTTGGGGATAGCGCCTTCGGGCACATGGATGTGGAGCTGACGGTTTTCGAAGCTCTCGGGCTCGATACCGTATTTCGACGCACGCGCCCTGACAACCTGATTGGCTATCACGGCCGACTCCTTCATGACGTCGCCGAGATTGCCGGTGATCGTGAGCTTCTCGCCCTTGCCCTGGGTGATCGAGGACTCGATGAAGAGAATCTCGCCGCCGACGGCTGTCCAGGCAAGGCCGGTAGCCACGCCGGGAGTGTCGGACACCTCATAGCGCTCGGGAGTGTAGCCCTCGACGCCGAGATAGCCGCGGAGGTCGGAGGCCTCGACGTTGAGACGGTAGTCGCAGCCACGCATCTTGTTGAGGACGATTTTGCGGATTACCTTGGCGAGCTCCTTCTCCAGCTGGCGGACGCCGCTCTCGCTCGTGTAGCTCTCGATGATTTTCGACAGAGCCTCGGTCGAGAAGGTGATTTCATCCTTTGCGAAGCCGTTTTCCACCGCCAGGCGCGGGATGAGATGCTTGCGGGCTATCTCGATTTTCTCCTCGGGGAGATAGCCGGAGATATCGATAATCTCCATGCGGTCGAGCAGCGGGCGGGGGATGGTGGAGAGTGTGTTGGCGGTGGCTATGAAGAGGACGTGCGAGAGGTCGTAGTCCACGTCGACATAGTTGTCATGAAAATGGTTGTTCTGCTCGGGGTCAAGGACTTCGAGAAGAGCCGACGAGGGGTCACCCTTGAAGTCACTGCCGGTCTTGTCGATTTCGTCGAGCAGGAGCACGGGATTTGAAGTTCCTGCACGCTTAACGGCATCGATGATGCGGCCCGGCATGGCGCCGATGTAGGTGCGGCGGTGGCCGCGGATTTCGGCCTCATCATGCAGACCGCCGAGCGACACGCGCTGATATTTGCGGCCGAGGGCCTTGGCTATCGACTGGCCGAGCGATGTCTTGCCCACACCGGGAGCGCCTACGAGACAGATTATAGGCGAGCGTCCCTCGGGGGTGTTCATCATCACGGCGAGCTGCTCCAGTATGCGCTCCTTGACCTTCTCAAGACCGTAGTGATCCTCGTCGAGTACACGCTCGGCCGAGGGGAAGTCGGTGTCGAGGTCGGAATATACTCCCCAGGGGAGGTCGGTGAGGAGCTGAAGATAGCTGTATTGCACGGAATAGTCGGGGCTCTGTGGATTGAGGCGGCGGAGCTTTTCGAGCTCTTTCTCGAATGTGCGGCGCACACTGTCGGGCATGGCTATCTTCTTGGCCTTCTCCTCAAGTGCGCTGCAGTCGTCGTCATCGCCGTAAAGTTCCTCGCGGAGTACCTCAAACTGATGCTGGAGGAAGGCGTTGCGCTGCTGTTCGTCGATGTTGCGGCGCGCCTTGCGGTGGATTTCGGCGCGGATTTCGGCCATCTCCTCGCTGTGGGCGAGATGGCTGAGGAGGAGCTGCGCGCGCTCTTTCAGGCGGTTCTTGCGCAGGAGCTCGATTTTCACATCCGGCGGGAAGGGCGAATGAGTGCTGATGATGTTGACAAGCAGTTGCGGGCCGGGGATATTCTCGATATTGAAGGCCAGGTCGCTCATCTTCTCGTTGCCGGAGTGAAGTATATTGAGAGTTGTCTGACGTATTTCGTCGACGAGGGCTATGAACTCCTTGTCGCTCGGGCGCGAGGTGCTGTCGTGGACGGGCTTCACCACAGCCGAGAGCGAGCCGGGAATCTGATTGCCTTCCGATGGGCCGACAATCCTGATTTTCTCGCGTGCCGAGAGGATAGCCGTATGGGTTCCGTCGGGGAGGTCGAATGTCTTGAGGACATCGGCCACCACTCCGAGGTCATAGAGGTCATCGAGGGTGGGATGTTCGGTGACTGAGTCACGCTGACAGAAGATACCGACCGGGATATGGCGCTCCGCAGCTGCCGCGGCGGTGCGCACCGAGCTCTCGCGGGCGAGCGTGATGGGAAATGTCACGCCGGGGAAAAGCACGAGGTCGCGCATGGCTATGATGGGGAGGTCGGAGAAATCGGGCGCGGGGCGTTCCGCGGGAAGCCCTATGTCTATCTGTCCTACTGACACTATCTTGGTGTTATCGTCTTTCATTACGTTATTCTTACAACTTTTTTCCACGCGTCACGCACGGCCGTGAAAACTCCTCGGCACTTTGGCAAAACGCGACCCCAAAGGTAGTAAAAAATCCGCAAACGAGCCCTATCATAGCGGGTTAAATTTCGGAGCGTCTGTCCGGCCTCCTCTCCCATGCCCTGCTCTGAGGTAAGTGTAATGGCACTTTTTCTTTTTAAGGAATTTTAACTTAATAACACTTTGGTTCATTTTCGCCACAATAACTGACAATCTGCCCGCAGCCGGGGCAAGTCGTTGACAAATTTTCGTCATTAAGCCATTCTGCGACGAAAATCCGGTATTTTCTCCATTCCGGCGCGCCGGAATGTATTAGGATTTTTAAAAATTATAACATAACTTTGCATCAACATCACGGGAACAATGCTCAAAAACATTAGTAAAACAATAGCTCTCCGTGATGCCGACAAGTTTTCAACTACAACGACATACACTCAAGAGACATTTGCATTATTAGACATTTATAAATCCACTGACGTTAAGTACTATGTGTAAGCAGCGAAGGATGACCGTGAGGCCAGCCTTCGTTTTTTATATGTATAGACCTGTGGCGCCGTCACAGACAGCGCCACAGAACCCAACCCCTGAACATCGTTACAGCCAGTCCTCATCCTCGTCCTCCCAACTTTGAGGCCACGCGAGGATGGTCGGGATGTCGCCCCAGCCGGGAGCGGCCCGATAGACATCAATCAGGTTTTCCATTTCAACATAAAGAGTGTCGATTTGAGTCGAGGTATTAAACTTCCATTCCGGAGGATTCAAATGATCGATATAAAGTTTGTGTACCTTCAGACCGGATAAAGACTTATCCGTGACACGTTTCAATTGCCGTGGCAACACCATCGAATCCACATAGCCACCAGTCATGAAAGGATAATCCCCAAGAGATTTGAGGTTCGAATATTTACTCGTTCTGATTTCGAGATTCTTGTTAGAACTGAAAGCTTCATCTCCGATATGAATTACACACGGGGGAATGTCTATGCGCGACAAAGCTGTGGATTTGAAAGCTCTATTCCCGATTACAACAGCCCCTTCAAACGGACGAGGCAGCACACAACCTACAAGCCCTTGCGCCATGTTAAACATATCGTCAGGGATATAACCATCTTCTTTAATACTGAAATTGTACTCTTGTTTTGGGGGCATATAGCCTACATCCCCGTAAGGATTAGAAGCACCACTGACAAACTTTGCATTTCTAAGATCAAGAAATACCGGATATTCCGCTTTGGCCGTGTAGAGCCTGATAACGTCCAGGTCATTGACATTTATATCACCGTTAATGGTGAGATGCTTTATACGCCTGATATTATTCATTGCGTAATCATTCAGACTGCCTGTATATCCTAAAAGCAACGCGAGGTCTCCACCCCGATAAGAAGTCTTTACAGTTTCTTCCTCGCCAAATTCACCTGGAGCCTGCACGATTGAGACAAAGACATATTCATTACCATCATGCAGATAAAATGAAGCAATTCGGCCAAAACCCACATTTTCATCCACTTCCAATTCCACAGCATAGTCCCCACATCCCAATTTTCGGAAATCGGATATATTTACCCATCTTTCAGCAATGTGAGGCTTTTCTAATTCTTTCTTTGCCCAACACTCCACAATGACTTTCCCGCCAAGACGAGAGACACTCACCATTGTATCTGTCAGAATTGCACCTGCGCTATCCTGACGCACCTCTAAATATGCGACATCTTGACCGACAGCTATTTTCACGACAGCAGAGCGTGATTTACCTGAATTGTCATCAGCCGATATTATAATCTCACACTCTCCAGCATTGACCGATTTCTGCTCGACATGCAGCCATTCCAAATCAAAAGCGGAAGGTTGGATCTCAATAACGGGATTCATATCCGAGGGATGTTTAAATCTCAGAGTTCCGGGCGCCGAGTCCGAGGAATCGAAATCTATTCCATTTTCAATCAACGAGACTGAATCTCCCTCAAAAATAATCAAGGATTCATCATTCCTGCACGATACAAGAAAGACACATAATAAGAATACACTCAAAAAATTTTTCATAGGTAACTATTCAGAATTATTTTATGTATTTCATTTTCTCAGTTATATATTTATAAATCAATGTTCCCATCTCCGCCACTCACACTGGGCTTTTCAATGCACTTAGCTCTTTAGGCTTTATGGTTCTGATATGATTTCCCTGACCAGCCTTCCAGCCATCAGGCCAGGCGAGGATGGTCGGGATGTCGCCCCAGCCGGGAGTAGCCAGGTAGACATCAATCAGCTTTTCATCCGGGAGATATAGAGTGTCGACATGCGCATGTTTATTTTCTCCGGTAAATTCCTTCCATGTCGGCGGCTCGGTCTTGTCGAGATACAGATTGTGGACCTTCATTCCTAAAAAAGCATTGTCGGCAACTTCTGTAAGAGCCCTGGGAAGGAAAAGATTGTCTATATAATGTACATGCAGGAAATGAAAACCGAGCTCCCTGAGCCCGGAAGATCTGCCGATATTGATTTCTTTCAAAGAACGGCAGTTGAAGGCTTCATCTCCTATACTCTCAACCCCATCGGGAATATCGATGCGCTCCAATTCTGATGCTTTGAAAGCCTCCTTGCCGATTCCTACAGTTTTTTCGGACAGCACACAACCGACAAGACCGGACGCCATGTGGAACATATTGTCAGGGATACAATTATCGGCACTGACATAACCATAGAACTCCTTTTTGGGCGCGATATAACCGTAGTCCTTATAAGGATTGTTATCCGAGCGGACAAACTCTGCGTCACTCAGGTCGAGACTTATTTTAGTGCGGAATCTACCGTTTGTAATTTCTCTCAGGACGTCAAGATCACAATCGTTGATTCCACCTTTGATTACAAGATGGGAGATACCATGAATATTGGCCACGCCTTTATCGGCGGTCGTTTCGTCCATTATGTAGCCCAGCATCAAAGGGAGACTGCCACCTGAAATATCAGTCATGACCGTTACGGAATCGCCAAACGACACAGGGCGCTGAATAAAACTCAGACTTCTGGAGGCCCATTTGGTAGAGACAGTCAACTGCATGATGCGTCCGAAGGAATTGTTCGGCTCAAAGCTGACAGGCAATTCATATTTATCGGTACCAGTTTTCCTGACCTCTCCGAATTTAAGCCACTCCGACATATTGTCGCCGGCTGTTTCCGATGATTTGAACGCTATCTGCGGTGTGCCGCTCGTTTCAAATTCCAACACAAAATCACCTCCCCTGTTCGACAGAATCTTTGGAGGATACATAAAAGTTATAACCTCATCCCCAGCCTGACTTACAGCGATTTTCACTTTACTCTTACCTACACTTATATAGACAAAACCATACCTGTTCCATGTAATGTCGTTCTTATCGACGCGCACATAGATTTTCCAGCCTTTATCATATCTACATTCAGCCGAAAGCCAGTTTTTGTTAGGATTTATAATCATTTCCACTGAAACTTTCGGACTGGAGTTTTCCGGAGCCCGAAAATCCATATTGCTATAGCCTCCATCCGGTCCGAATTTAAACCCCTCTGTGGATATATCCTTGGAAAATCCGAAATCAATCTCCGGCTCATCCTTGCAGCCTGTGAGAACTACGGCAACAAGCATGACGAGCGGAAGCAAACGTGTGATAAGATTCTGTTTTTTCATGTTTAAATTTATGATTGGTTTAGCAGCAAAATTAGACAAAATTTGTGATGAGCGACGACTTTCAGGGGTATTTTTATTTGGTTTTTCAGTTTAATATTAATCTGATTATCAAGGCATAACGCACACGTCAAATTATTTATTTTGGTTTGTTATATTTTACATACATAACTAACTTGTTATCAGGGCGTTAATATTATGTCGGCTGTATCAAACCAAATATTTCGCTGATTTTAAGTATATTACCCCAAAAAGTCCATATATTTCTCCCTGTTCGGCGAGTCAAGTTTCTTTATCTTATCCTTGAGACGGCGTTTTCTATCATAGACTGCGCTAATCTTCTCTTCTTTAAGAAATATGGAAATGGTACTTATAGAGAAGCCTAAAATTGTGTATAGGAACAAAGCATAATCTGCATTTTTCATATTTAGTAAATCATGTCTCAAATCAAGCATTATATTATCATAACTTCTATTTACTAATTCTTCCAATTCTGTAATCTTTTCAGAATTGATGCTGAATTGTTCGATAAATTCATTTACAGCAATTGATATCTTCTTCTTTGCCACTAAAGAATCATTATTTTCATATATGACACGGCATAATTTATCAAACATCTCCACCTTATTATCAATAAGCTCTTTTATAATTATATTTGCTTTATTACATTCATCAATCTTTATTGATAGAATATCTTTAAAATTCTGTGCAAGTATGATATTTGTATTGATTTTAGCCTGATAAAGATTTCTATACCTTACTATTGCATATATTATGCAACTCAACATAATAATAGTTATAAATATCCACATATATGCAAACCAACGCGCTTTCTCCAACTCTGTTTCCTTTTTTTGCTTCAGGGCATCGTAATATTCAACGACAGAACTTGTCAGATTAGAGCTGATTCGCTCCTTCAGGATTGCATCAGTTACACTATCTACTTTCACTAAACAATTTAAAGCATCTTCAAATAGGCCCATTTCCTTATATATAACATAACGCATCCTATATGCCTTTATATCATCTTTTGAAGATATTTTATCCAATACATTTTGTCCTTCCTCATAATTTCCAAGTGACACATAGACAGTGCTGAGAAAAGCAGAATCTTCCCGTGTTGCGAATTCGGATTCATAAGCATCGATAAGATATGGAGAACTTTCCACAATACTATCGAGAGCAACATAAGCCGTTCCAATTGTTCTGTTTGCCAAAAATTCTAAAAATGGGTCTTTATAACAATATGCTGAATCAAGGAACTGCTTAGCTATATTCAGGCTACTCCGGAAATCTCCATGCATAGAGTAGGATTTAGCCAAATCATATAGAGCGTAATTGATGTATGGCTGTAGTCCTGCTGATTTTAAATTGTCATATTCAATCATTGAATACTCAACTGCTTCGGCCCCGTTATATGACTCGTAATACACATCCGAGATGCCTCGGGCCGACATGCCTGTCCAGTATTTGTCGTCGAGTTCTTTGGCGAGGTCGTGGGCCTTGAACATGGCGACAAGGCTCTCGGGATATTCCTTCTTTTCAAATTTGATGCGTCCGAGGAAGTAGTTGGCAAGCAGGGCATGGCGGGTGTCGGAACGGTCCGAGAACCAGTCAGCCGCAACCTGCATGACAGAATCGCGCGACGCGATGCTCTCGTGGGCTTTGTCAAGAGCCTGCGTGAGCAGCACTTCATAGAGCATACGGTCTCCGGGCGATTGCAAGGCGGCGGAATCGATGGCAAGAAGGTCGTCGAGGCGCGAATCAGAGTGCGAGTCCATATAGGACTCGATTTCACCGAGAGAACGCGACGATTCTGAACGACCACACGAAGAGAGCATCCCTACAGCGGCAAGCAGCAGGACGACGTGAAAGCATATTGTCGAAAAACGAAAGGAAATCATCTTTAAATTTCAGGAATTTATCCATAATTAAACGGACAATCATGTACGGATATTATGCGATACCGCAGGTTTAGGAGTCGGGTCAGAGTATCGGGCTGAGGAGGCGGTAGAGGGACTCCTGGGTGCGGTGAGAGCGGGGACGGCGGTTCCACTCTGAAAGTTTCAGGCGGGAGCAGTCTCGGGAATCCTCCTCGAAGCTCGCGGCAAGACGCGAGTTGATTTCGCGCGAATACATCACGAGGTTTTCCTCGAAATTGTGTTCGAGGCTGCGGAAGTCGAAATTCGTGGAGCCGAGGGTCGAGAAGTCGTCGTCGACAATGAGCACTTTGGCGTGGAGCATACCCGCATCGTAGAGATAAACCTTGATTCCGGCAAGCAGACACTCCTCGATGTAGGAATGTGAGGCGTATGTGAGCACCCGCGAGTCGGAGCGGCGCGGCATCATGACGCGGACGTCGACTCCGGCGAGCGCCGCGCTCTCGAGAGCCTTCATCAGTCCGTCGCTCGGCAGGAAATAGGGAGTCTGGAGCCACACGCGCCGCCGCGCGGTGGAGATGGCCTTGTAGAACAGCAGCGTCATGTTGCCCCAGCGGTCGTTAGGACCCGAGGCGAGCACCTGGAGGGTGACATCGCTGACGGTGTCGGGGAGCAGCCGGAGGCAGCAACCGCCGATGGGGTCACAGAGCAGGTCGTGGCCCATGAATTTCCAGTCGACAGCGAAGTGATACTGAAGCGCGGCCACGCAGGGTCCTGAGACGCGGGCCGCCGAATCGCGCCATTTGCCCGAAGAGCCCCCGCTCACATAGCGCTCGGCCACGTTCATGCCCCCGATGTAGCCCACACATCCGTCAATCACCACTACCTTACGGTGGTTGCGCCAGTTGAGGCGGTTGACATGCGAGGGGAATGAGAGGCGGAAGAAGGAATGGACCTCGACGCCGTTTTCCTTCATGCGCTGGAAGAAGTCGCGGCGCCTGGCGTCAAAAGAGCCGATATAGTCATAAATCACACGCACCTTCACCCCGGCGCGGGCGCGCTCTATGAGTATGTCGCGCAGGCGCCGCCCGAGAGGGTCGCAGGCTATGATGTAGAATTGCAGGTTGATGTATTCCCGGGCGTTGCTGAGGTCCTGGAACAGAGCCTCGAAATGGGTGGCGCCATCGGAAAAGAGACGCATGTCGTTGGCGGTATAGAGGTTGGCGGCGCCGATGCTGTAGGCCAGGCGGATGCGCTGGCGGTTTTCAGGCGAGAGGGAGCCGTCGAGCTTCGGGAGCGGCTGGCTCCCTTCGTGTTTCAGCAGCTTACGCCTGTTGCGGCGCGAAATCATGCGGACATTGCGGATGCTCCGGCCGAAAACGAAATAGAGGATGATACCGCCCACAGGAAAGAGCAGCAGAGCTGTCACCCAGCCGAGAGTCTTGAGCGGATTGCGGTTCTCACCGATTACAAATCCGATGACACAGAGCACCAACACCATGTAGGCCACTCCGAGGCTCCACCAGATGTTGCTCCAGCTCAGATTTATAGAATCAAGGTACATATCGCTCGACTTTAGGCTTGCTCAAGCACAAAGTTAAACCATTCCACTAAATTTATCAACAGATGCAGAACAAAATTCAAAAAATAAGTGAGAAAATTCAAGAAATTATTCATAAATTCGTGCTCCCTCTCCGCGAAGCATATATTATAACCTAAACCGCAAACGAAACATGACCTCCGGATTTCTCCGCATAGCCGCCGCCGCGCCCACCGTCAGGGTTGCCGACGTGAATTTCAATCTCTCCCGAATCAAAGAAAAACTCACTCAACTCGAAGAGGCCGGCACGGAACTGGCAGTGTTTCCCGAAATGTGTCTGACGGCCTATACCTGCGCCGATCTTTTCCACAACTCGACCCTGCTCGAAGCGGCCGCACGCGCGCTCTTAGAGCTCAGGGAGTTCTCGTGCACGCTCAACGTGCATTTCGCCGTGGGTCTCCCAGTGAGCCATGCCGGAGCGCTCTACAACTGCGCGGCGCTCCTACGCAACGGCCGCGTCGACCTCGTGGCCAAGTCGTATATACCGAACTACAATGAATTTTACGAGCGCCGCTGGTGGCGTCCACTCGCTTTCGGCGAGACACGCACTGTCAGAATCGGCGGCGAGAGTTTCGAAATGAGCTCCGGACGTATTTTCAACTCCCACGGCGTCAAGGTGGGCATTGAGATATGCGAGGACCTGTGGGTGCCCGTTCCTCCGTCCTGTCACCTCGCCATGGCGGGAGCGCAGGTGATTCTCAATCTCTCCGCCTCCGACGACCTCATCGGCAAGTATGCCTATCTCCAGTCGCTTCTGCGCCAGCAGTCGGCCCGCTGTCTCTGCGCCTATGCCTATGCCGGCGCCGGGTGGGGCGAATCGTCGACCGACCTCACATTCGACGGCAAAGCCATCATAGCCGAAAACGGCACCATTCTCAAGGCCAACCGCCGCTGGAGCCCGGAGGACAATACATCGATAGCCGACGTGGACATTGAGGCCCTCGACCGTGACCGCCTGCACATGACCACATTCGCCGACTGCGCTGAGGCCGAGTGCCGCGGCGTGAGTGTGGAGGAGACTACGGAAGCCGACACTGACCGACACAATCAGACTGACAGCTACACGCTCCTGCGCTATATCGACCCCCACCCTTTCGTCCCCGCCGGTGACCAGGCGCGCCATGAACGCTGCGAGGAGATAATCAACATACAGGTGGCCGCACTCGCCAAGCGACTCGACGCCATCAACTGCAAGACACTCACGGTGGGCATATCCGGCGGTCTCGACTCCACGCTCGCGCTTCTCGTGGCCGCCCGCACATTCGATCGTCTCGGCCTCGACCGCAAAGGCATCATCGGAGTAACAATGCCGGGCTTCGGCACCACTGACCGCACCCACACCAACGCCGTAGAGCTGATGGAGGGACTCGGAGTCTCTATGCGTGAAATCTCCATAGCAGCCGCCGTGACCCAACATTTCAAGGACATAGGCCACGACCCGGCCATCCACGACGTCACCTACGAGAATTCGCAGGCCCGTCAGCGCACACTGTTGCTGATGGACATAGCCAACCAGACCGGCGGAATAGTCCTCGGCACGGGCGACCTCTCGGAGCTCGCTCTCGGCTGGGCTACCTACAACGGTGACCACATGTCGATGTATGGCGTCAATGCCGGTGTCCCCAAGACTCTCGTGAAATACCTCGTGGGCTACTTCGCCATGGAAGCCGAAGAAGGCTCGACGGTGCGCAGATGTCTGCTCGACATCATCGACACCCCCATCAGTCCGGAGCTCATCCCGGCCGACAACGAGGGCAACATCAAACAGAAAACCGAGGACCTCGTGGGCCCATACGAGCTTCATGACTTCTTCCTCTACTATACGCTGCGCTATGGTTTCACACCCGAGAGAATCTATCTGCTCGCACGCCACGCCTTCACTGCGGAACATTATGCCGACGAGACGATAAGACATTGGCTCGCAGTGTTCTTCAGGCGATTCTTCACGCAACAGTTCAAGCGTTCATGTCTGCCCGACGGCCCGAAAGTGGGCTCCGTATGCCTCTCGCCCCGCGGCGACTGGCGCATGCCATCCGACGCTTCGTCTGCCCTGTGGAAACTTTAAAGCATCCTTGTAAATAAAAATCACAACATCTTTTATATCACCGTGAAAAAATTAGGACTACTCCCGCGGATACTCATAGCAATCGTGCTCGGCATAGCGATAGGCTACGTCGCCCCGATGTGGTTTGCGAGAATCATGGCCACATTTAACGCCATCTTCTCGCAGTTTCTCGGCTTCATGATTCCGCTCATCATTATAGGTTTCGTCACCCCGGCCATCGCCGACATAGGCGGACGCGCCGGGAAACTGCTCGTCGTGACAGCCGCCATAGCCTATTTCGCCACCTTCTTCGCCGGGCTCCTCTCCTACTTCACCGGCACTCTCACCTTCCCCTCGCTGATAGGTGGCGAGGAAGGTGTGGCACTGGCCGAGGACACTGCGCGGGTGCTCCCGTTTTTCAACATCGAGATGCCTGCGCTTATGACGGTGATGACCGCGCTCGTGCTCGCTTTCATGCTCGGTCTGGGCATGGCCTTCGTGAGCGGCGGCGCGCTGCGAAAAGGGTTCGAGGAATTCCGTGACATCGTATCCAAGACCATCGACTCGGCTATACTTCCGCTCCTGCCGATATACATCTTCGGTATCTTCCTAAACATGACGATTGAAGGACAGGTAGGCATGATTCTGAAATGCTTCATGAAGATAATAGTCATAATCTTCATCCTCCACGTGCTCATACTCGTCATACAGTATTGCATCGCGGCGATATTCGCGCGCAAGAATCCGTTTTCGATGCTGCGGACCATGCTCCCCGCCTATTTCACCGCACTCGGCACGCAGTCGTCGGCCGCAACCATACCGGTGACACTGCGCCAGGCTATCAAAATGGGCGTCAGCGAGGATATAGCGGGCTTCGTGATACCCCTCTGCGCCACAATCCACATGAGCGGAAGCACACTGAAAATCGTGGCGTGCGCCCTCGCGCTGATGATTATGCACGACCAGCCCCATGACCTCGGGCTCTTCTGCCACTTCATCGGCATGCTCGGAATCACCATCATCGCCGCTCCGGGCATACCCGGAGGCGCTATCATGGCTTCAATCGGCCTGCTCCAGTCGATTCTCGGCTTCGACGAGCAGATGGTGGCCCTAATGATAGCGCTATACATCGCCATGGACAGCTTCGGCACCGCCTGCAACGTGACCGGCGACGGCGCTCTCGCCGCCATCATCAACCGCCTCTTCCCCTCGGCACCGCAGCCGGAGGAGAAAGAATCTGCTCCGGCGTAACCATTACAAATCAAAGGTTTGAGAAATATTTTTCATTGACTTTGTAAAAAAGTGTGATTTTAATGTAACGAATCTTTAATATCTGCGTCTAATATATAGAAGCACTCAAAATCACAACAAAATACAGACAATGAAAAAATCACTTCTCACATTAGCGATTTTCGCATTAGGTTTCGGCCTCTTCTCAGCATCGGCCGACACCAAGACTCTCACGCTCAACAAGTCATTTTCGGAACTTGAAACGAGCGCCGGCGTCAACGTAATCTACAAGCCGAGTACCACGGGCAATGCCACCGTCACTATCACAGGCGATGCCAAACGCATAGAGCAGGTTGATGTGCGTATGAAAGGGAATACACTCATGATTTCACCCAAGCGCAATGCCAACGGCAACCGTCAGGGAAGCATGGTGAAAGGTGTGCTCATTACTGTGACCGCACCCGTCATCGGCGAAATCGAAGCCTCGTCGGGTTCAAGCGTCAAATGTTCCACACCGATTTCGTCGCCCAACCGCAAGTTCGAGTTCGACGCCTCGTCAGGCGCAACAATCTCCTTCACATCCATCGCCTGCCGCTCAATCGAAATTGACGCATCATCGGGCGCTGACGTCAATGTCAAGGAGCTCAAGGCCACAAAAGCCGACCTTGAAGCTTCGTCGGGCGCGTCGGTAACCATCACAAGCGCCACCAATACCTCCACCAGCTGCGAGGCATCGTCGGGCGGCTCGGTCAAGATTGCCGGAACTTCCGAGAAAGGCTATTTCGAGGCCTCAAGCGGCGGTTCAATCAGCGCCTCGTCGTTCAACGTCCGCAATGCCCGCATCGAGAAGTCCATTTCCGGCTCAATTAAGGTAAATTCAAAATAACCCAAAGTCCATAGCATAAATTCAGACGTTTTTAAAGCGTCAGCATCCCTCTAAAGCAGATGCTGGCGCTTTAATAATATCTCAAACTAAAGACTGAATTCAAGACAGGATTCAGATTTTGCCTCTAAAATAGCCGAGGACGTCGCGCTGGATTCTGGATTTCATCAGGAAATTGATTCCGAGATATAGCGCGGCGAAAATTCCGGCCTGCGCGATACACACGGCGAGCGGGTGCCAGTCAAGATGTCCCGCCATTATGCAGGGCACGGCAATAATGGCTGTCTGCATGCAATAAGGCGCAAGGTCAAGCATATATGCGCCGAAACTCCGGCCTGTGAGCCGTATGACATAATACAGCGTCACAGCCCATGTGACCACCGAAGCGATGACCTGCCCCAAAAGAAATATTTTCAGTCCATCGACCGGTGATTCGGGGCTCTCCAAAGCAATATAAGGCAAGGTGAAAACAATGGCGACGCCTGCCACGACATCGCGCACAATCTCTGTCACCACCAATAGTTTTGCTTTTCCGAGACCGAGTATGAAATTGCGGTAGAGGAGCATCAGCACCATGAAGATTCCCTGCACAAGCAATATGCGGAAAAGCGGTATAGACGGGTCCCACTTGGTTTTGAAAAGCGCATGGAAAATCGGTGTCGCCATGACAATCAGCAGTCCCATCGCCGGAAAAAGCAGATAGGCCGTGAATCTGTGGGTCTTGCCACACATACGCGAGTAGCGTTCAGGTTCATCCTGCACCTTCGACAGCAGTGGCAGGAATGAGGCCGTCAGCACCTGCGAGATAGACATGATGCCCATCTTGCTCCATTTGTCGGCCTGCCCGAAATATCCGAGAGGCGCGAGGCCTACCTTGTGGCCGATAAAGAAAGCCGAAACATTCTGAAACACCGTGTTGAGAAACGAGCTGAACATCACGCCGCTTCCCACCGCAAAGAATCCGCGAAGCACCGGAAAGGAGAAACGCATCACGGGCTTCCAGCCTCCGGTGAACCATAGGATAGCCGACTTCACGGCGGCTATGGCTATGCTCTGCCAGACGATGGCCCATGCCCCCCACCCCGTCACGGCAAGATATATGCCCGCTACGGAGCCGGCGATGAGCCCGAGCGAATTGCTGACTGCCACCATCCTGACATCCATCCGCTTCATGAGGATATTGGTCTGCACGATGGCACTCGCGTTGAGTATAAAGGTCAGAAACATCACTCTCGAGAGCGGAATCAGACGCCTGTCGCCCCCGAAGATGTCAGCAATCCACGGAGCGCAGAGAAAAAGGACCACATAGAGCACCGTGGCCACTCCGAGATTGAACCACAGCACTGTCGAGTAGTCAAGCCGCGTCGGTTCCTTGCGCTGTATGAGCGCGGAGGAGAAGCCGCTGTCGACGAAGAGCGATGCGAAAGCCTGAAACACAAGTATGGCCGCCACGAGGCCGAAGTCCTCCTGCGTGAGCATATTGGCGAGGACAATGCCCGTGACGGCATAAAGAATCTGAGATGACACGCGGTCTATGACGTTCCACTTAAGTGTACGCGCCACCGCTACCTTCAGATTGCCTTCTTCATTTGGCAGGGGGGTGCTCATCGGCTTCCGGTATGGAAATACAATGCGGCGAAATCTGTCGGCGCCCGGCCTACTGAATAGCCGACACCTTGATGCCTACGGAGCGGTTTTTCACCTCAGGTGTGCCCTTGTAGTACACCTTAGTGCTTCCTGCACCCATCACTGAGAGACTCTTGAGAGGCCATACGCCTATCGAGCCGGTGCCGCTTGCCTTGACCGAGACGGTTTCAGCCTCAAGCTCGTCAGCCTGGATGACGCCTGTGCCCATGAAACTGATATTAGCGTGGTCACACTTGCCCGAAAGCACGAGAGTGCCGTTGCCTGTCGAGATTGCACCGTTGATTTCAGTGGCCTTGATATTTTTTACGACAAGGCGACCGTTTCCGATAAGCTTTGCGGAAAATTTCGGACCCTCGGCTATATTCATGACCTTCAGCAGCGAGTCGCCTGAGTTTTCAGCCTTGATGAGATAGGTGGAATAGACGGTCACTGTAGGCAGATTGGCCGTGCCGACGCTCTCGGTCGAAAGCTGCATAGAGAGCTTGCCTTTCTTATTGTTGAATATAAAGGCCGAGGCCTGCGACGAAGGACAGGTGAAAACCGCCAGCCCTGCCGAATCAGGATTGCATGAGTAGACCACGTTGATGCCGTCAACAACTTTGAGCTCATGAAATTCAGCTACTTTGAGTTCATATTTCACGAGGTCGGCAGCCTGGGCTCCCAGGAAACCGAGCAAAAGGAAGAGTGATAGAAACGCTTTTTTCATGTTCAGAGCATGTTTATTGGATGTTTGATTGGTTTTCTTCAACAATTTTCTCCACCGAGGCAAGCACTTCGAGAAGTTCGTCGAGAGTCGATGCACGGAGCATCCGGATGCGCGTGTCGCGGAAATGGGATATTCCCTTGAAGAGCGGCGAAGCGGCGAGATGGCGGCGTATGTGGAGGATACCCCTGTACTCGTCAATCCGGTCGACACTCTCGCGTATCTGCCTGCGGATGAGGGCGAATTTCTCGCTGATGCTCAGCGGAGCGGCACCGGTGGCGTCGATGCAGACGCGGATGTCATGGAAAATCCAGGGTGCGCCTATCGAAGCACGTCCCACCATCACTCCGTCCACGCCGTAGCGGTCAAAGGCATCGCGCGCGAGCTCCGGAGTGGTGATGTCGCCGTTGCCGATAAGAGGAATAGTCAGCCGCGGATTCTCCTTGACGCGCGCTATCATCTCCCAGTCGGCCGAGCCGTTATACATCTGCGAGCGTGTGCGGCCGTGGACAGTCAGAGCCTTTATGCCGCAGTCCTGAAGCTGCTCGGCGAGGGTGACGATGATTTTCGATTCGTGATCCCACCCGAGACGGGTCTTGACCGTGACCGGCAGATTTACGGCATTGACAACGGCACGGGTGATTTCGAGCATCTTCGGGATGTCGCGGAGCATCCCTGCGCCGGCTCCTTTTCCGGCCACTTTCTTCACCGGACAACCGAAATTGATGTCGATGATGTCAGGACCGGCGCCCTCGACAATCTTTGCAGCCTCGACCATCGGGCCGACCTCGCGGCCATAGATCTGAATGGCCGTAGGGCGCTCACCGGGGTCTATGGCAAGTTTGCGGACTGTAGCCGGAATGTCGCGGATAAGGGCGTCGGCGCTCACAAACTCCGTGTAGACCATCGACGCCCCCTGTTCCTTACACATAAGGCGGAAAGAGCGGTCGGTCACATCTTCCATCGGAGCGAGCATGACCGGACGCTCGCCTAAATCTATATCTGCTATTTTCATGTCGTTACAATAGAGGGGGACGTCTATTCAGAGTGTCCGCTTAAATATCACCGGAAGCCGGTGGTTTCCTTCTACAAAATTAGCGAATATTTCTTTATTTTCACCAATAAGCGACGTCCTAATGACACATTGTTGGTCAAATATTCCAATTTCAATGCAAAAGGGCACAAAAAAAGCTGGTCGCTCTGCAAGAGCAATCAGCTTGAATCTTTTTTCTTTCTATTAAGAAAGTTACGACTTCTATCGCTGGAATTATTCAGCAACAGCAGCTGCAGCAGCAACTACAGTGTCAGCAACAACTGAATCAGGAGCTACAGTGTCAGCAACAACAGCCTCTTCTACAACTTCCTCAACAACAGCAGCAGTGTCAGTAGCTTCAGCAGCCTTGTCAGAAGAACCGCAAGAGAAAAGTGATGCGCTGAATACAACAGCGAGTAATAAAACTAACTTTTTCATTTTCTTTTTGATTAAATTATAAAACAATTTTTAAGCTTCAAAAACACCGCAAAGGTAAAACAAAATATTGACATACCAAACTTTTTTTAGTGTTTTTTCTACACCGCCCCCAATTTTAGCAAAGAAGTTTAAAAATTTGTCATTTTCACAGGTGTATTTTAACATTTCAGACGCTTCTCCAATCCAAATAGAGCCTCAGCGCAGTTTCATAGTTTCATGGAAATTCGTTAAATTTGCAAAACGGTTTCGGCCGGAATCAGCGGCTACCCTCTCTGCCGCGAAGAAATTTCATGCCGGAAACAGAATTACACATATATAATATACAGTAACCGTATGCTTGCAAAACGCATAATCCCATGTCTTGACGTCAAGAACGGCCGCACGGTCAAGGGTGTAAACTTCGTCGGGCTGACCGACGTGGGCGACCCTGTGGAACTCGGCGCCCGCTATGCCCGCGAGGGGGCCGACGAACTTGTGTTTCTCGACATAAGCGCCACTCTTGAGGAGCGCAACACCTTCGCGCAGCTCGTCAGCCGTATCGCCGACCGCCTCAACATTCCCTTCACCGTCGGTGGAGGCATCGCCTCGCTTGATGACGCATCGCGCCTGCTGGATGCCGGAGCCGACAAAATCACTGTCAACTCCGCCGCTGTGCGCCGCCCGGAACTTATATCCGAAATAGCTACCCGCTACGGCAGCCAGTTTGTCGTGGCCGCAATCGACGCCCGTCTCGCTGACGACGGCGTCTGGCACGTCACAACCCATGGTGGAAGCCGCCTGAGTGAACGCGAGCTTTTCTCATGGGCGCGCGAGGTTCAGGAGCGGGGCGCCGGAGAAATTATGTTCACCTCAATGAACCACGACGGCACCCGCTCTGGTTATCCCTGCGACACCTTCGCCAGTCTCGCCTCCGAGGTCAGCATCCCCATCATCGCATCCGGAGGAGCCGGAAGTGTCGGCGACATAGCCGACGTGCTCACCGATGGCCGTGCCGACGCCGCCCTTGCAGCATCAATATTCCACTACGGCGAAATCTCCATCTCAGAACTCAAAAAGCAGTTAAGTTCACGCGGAATCCCGGTGAGAATCTGACGCGTCGGGCTGTTTATATTCAACTTGTATTTTATCGGCCGGACGTGACTCGACATCACGTCCCTGCAATCAAATTTTTAACATGACTTTCGACGATTTCAAACTCGATAAATGTGCCGACGGCCTCCTGCCGGTCATCATTCAGGATTCAGTGACACTCCGAGTGCTCATGCTCGGCTACATGAACCGCGAGGCTTTCGATCTGACCCTCTCAAGCGGCCACGTCACGTTCTATTCACGCACCCGCTCATGCCTCTGGACCAAGGGAGAGACGAGCGGCCACTTTCTCAATGTAGTTGACATGTATGCCGACTGCGACGGCGACACATTATTAATAAAGGCTATCCCCCACGGTCCCACCTGCCACCGCGGGACAGTCTCCTGCTTCGACACACCAGCTGAGGATGGATTCATCCGCTCACTTTCAGCGCTCATCCAGCGCCGCCATGCCGAAATGCCAGAGGATAGTTACACCACACGACTTTTTATCAAAGGAGTGAAAAAAATCGCACAGAAAGTCGGCGAAGAAGCCGTAGAGTCAGTGGTCGAAGCCGTCGACGGCAACAAAGACCGCTTCACATACGAAGCCTGCGACCTCATCTACCACCTTCTCGTCCTCGTCGAACAGATGGGCATCACCCTACCCGAGCTCGAAAAAGAACTCCTCAAAAGACACAGCTAAAAATCCCCCTGCCTGCAATTTTTTTAAGCATAAACGACTGGAATTTTAGGCGTACACAAGCAGGAGAGGCGTCTAAAATTCCAGCCGTTTATATCTGAAAAATTCAAGCACTTTATTTGAGGATGGCGGAGGAGGTGCCGGATTGCTCGCCGACTTCGTTGCCGCGTCTGACTTTACGGCCGTAGCCGAAGGTATAGACCACAGAGAGGTTTATGGCGGGATGGGCGGTCGGGGCGTAGACCTGGCGGGTTTCCGAGTAAAGGGGTGAGCTGAACTCATTGGTATATCTCAGCCAGCCTCTGTTGAAGATGTTGGAGGCGGTGAGGCGTAAGTTGAAGTCGCCATTGCTCCATCCGGCGGTGACTGAATAGGTGTTTCTGTCACGCTGAATCACACTCGACTCCACATTCAGCTTTTTGACACGCATTTTATAGCGTCCCTCGAAATAGAAATCGCCGAGATAATACAGAGCCGAAGCTTTAAAGAAAGCTGAATTGAGCGTCCGGGCATAAAGACCGGTTATCTTGAAAAGATTCCACTCGGGATTTGCCGACAACATGAGGCTGCTGCCAAAGAGTTTCAGGTTGAAATTGACTCCGGCATAGAGGCGGTGGCTGTTGCCGTCGTTGAGATAGGAGCGCAGGATGGCGCGTCCGCTATCATATTCGGTATAGACAGTTTTCAGGCGGTCAGAAAATCCCTCATAGCTAGCGTAGATATTGGAATTGAATTTATTTGTCGGCAACCATGTGTAGCCCAGGCTGAGATCATAGACGCGATAGTTTTCGAGATTGGGATTACCCGTGATATACATGAACTCGTTCTGTTTCAGCACATCGGGAGTCTTTTCACTTATCTCAGGGGTGAAACTTGCGAACTGAGCCCACAGACTCAGACGGTTTTTGCGGTTTATGGCATAGCCCATCTGCACATGAGTACATGGATACCAGTCGTCATAGCGCTTGCCATTGATAATGTTCCGTTCCCATATAACTCCGGCATCCGCTCTTAGCGATAAACTTTGAGAATTATGGGTATATCCCAGCACGCTTCCCCATCCATAGTTAGTATAAATGCTTTTTGCATCATCGGTACCCCTGTAAAGCAGGTTGTTATGTCTCTTTGCAAAAAGCAGGTGGAGAAATAAACTGTTTTTCTTGTCGAGCTGCTTGTCGGCCGTCGCATCCACTCTGTAATGATATGCTTTCTCGTCGGCCTTTCTGATGACAGGGTCGGTTGCCGTCGTGGTGTAATTTGTGTTGTCTTTAATGCGTGAATACGAGAAATCAGGTTCAAGACTCAGGGAAAACTTATGCGGGAAAGCGAAAAAGTATGAGCCTGAATATGAGAATGAATTGCTCCGCTTGGTATAGGCGCGTGCGAACTCATAGTCCGTGCCCTGCGACGGGAGATAGCGCAGGCTTCCGCTCTCGGTATTCTCAGGTTTCCACAGATGGGTGAAACCTACAGTGTTGCGAATCTGGATATTCTTCCCGCCGTAGCTTGCACGGAAAGTAACGGGTAGCTGATTCTGAATGAAATGCGAGTCGTCGAGTGTCTCGATTCGGCGTGCGGTGTAGGGATTACCCTCCTCGTCCTTCAATGAATATGTGGCTTCGGTGGAAGAGCCGTTGTGATGATCGTTCTGATTTTTTGAGCCGACATAGAGGTCGTAGGTCATCTTTTTATACGAGAATTTTGAAAAAACACTCGCGTCGCTTTTCAGACCGGTCAGAAAATCCTCCTTGACAGTCGCTTTTGTGTAGCCGCCGTATTCATATTCCTGAACAATGAAGTTTATCACCTGCTGCTCGCCCTGAAAACGAGGATCGGTAGGCGCATACAGGAACTCCACGCGACGCACATCGGCTGTGCGCATGCCTGACAGATCCTGTCCGGAGGCTTTCATATAATTAATATAAGTAACTATTCAAAAATATTTTATGTATTTAAGCCACTGCGTTATAATTGA
>DXXM01000039.1 GCA_019416285.1 Bacteroidales bacterium | reverse complement strand
TTATCCTCAGAACTGCTTGCTAATAAAGTGGTTATAAAAATCTTCCAGAATTACAGAAAATTTTCAATGGTGCGCGTTTGTCCGGTTCGCGGATTCGCAGTAATTTTGTGCGCTCAAATGGAAAGGCATCCGTGGCCCCGCCACGCTGCCCTTCCCTTTGCCGGATAAAAAAGATTGTATAGTTTTCATGAAAAGATTTCTGCCACTCGTCCTCCTAACCATAGCAGGTTTTACTTTCAACACGTCAGAACTCACACCCATCGGCCTGCTCAGCGACATTGCCGCCGACTTCCACACCACCGAGTCACACGCAGGTCTGCTCATCACTATCTACGCCTGGGTTGTCGCCACCTGTTCCCTCCCGCTGATGCTCTGGTGTGCGCGCATGGATTTCCGCAAGCTCCTGCTCTGCATTGTAACGGTGTTTTTCGTTAGTCACATCGGTTCAGTCCTCTCCACCGGCTTCTGGACTCTCATGGCCTCACGCGTCGGCGTGGCCCTCGCACACTCCCTTTTCTGGTCCATCGCACCCACAATGGCTGTGGCGGTGAGTCCCGACGGCAAGCGTTCAACCGCCCTCAGCGCACTCGTGGCAGGCGGTGGAGTCGCGCTTGTCGCAGGTCTGCCTCTCGGTCGTGTGCTCGGCCTTCTGGCGGGATGGCGCGTGACCCTCGGCGCACTCGGCCTCCTCTCCTTCCTGATTCTGATAGGCCTCTATTTCTTCTTCCCGACAATTCCTCGGCAGAGTCAGGGCGAATCGCGCCGCCACATCCTCAAGGACATCGTCACCTCGCGCCCGCTACTCATGGTCTACTTCATCACCGCCGTCATCGTGACCGGCCACTACACCGGCTACAGCTACATCGAGCCTTTCATGGACAGCATACTCCACATCGAGGCCAAGGCCATCACCTTCACGCTTTGTCTCTTCGGCGTCGCGGGCTTGCTCGGCAGCTATCTCATGACCCGCTACTTCCCCCGCCATCCGCGCACCATTATCTCCACGGCCTGCCTCTCGCTTCCACTCATCATGCTCCTGCTCCTACCCGGCGCCTCCCTAGGTCTCGGTGTCCTCGCCCTTCTCTGCATCCTCTGGGGACTCGCCATCACGGTCTACAATATCGCCTTTCAGAACGAAATCATCGTCCTCGCACCTCAGAACTCCGCCGTGGCCATGAGCATCTATTCCGGCATCTTCAACCTCGGCATAGGTGGAGGAGCCTTTGTGGGCGGCATTGTCTGCGCCCGCGGCATGATGGCCGACATTGGTTACGTCGGCGGCGTCATAGCGCTTGCTGCGGCTTTATATGCGGTTTTCCGCTATCTCCCGTTCCGGCGGTCGATGTGATTCATTTGCTCCTCTGCGGAAAAAGTCTTACCTTTGGATTTCGAAATCTCAAATAACCCAACCCCACAGTCTCTATCATGAAAATAAAACCATGCCACGGTCTGATTGCCGCCATGCTCACGGCGACCGCCATGCTTCCCGCTTCCGCGCAGGCCACTGACTATTCCGGGTTCTACTCCGGACTCCCCGTTTCGCTCCAGCCCGTCACCCCTCCCACCATTCCCGCCTATGAAGTCTCGCTTACCGATTTCGGCGGCGTGAAGGATGGTGTCACCCTCAATACCGAGGCTTTCGCCAAGGCGATGGGCCATCTCGCTGATAAGGGCGGCGGCCGACTTGTGGTGCCCGAAGGCATCTGGTACACCGGCCCAATCCAGTTCGAGAGCAATATCGAGCTGTACCTCGAGCGTGGCGCCCTCGTGCTCTTCAGCGAGAACCTCGCCGACTATCCCGTGGTGGCTTCCGACTGGGAAGGACTCACTACTCACCGCGCCATGTCGCCCCTCTCGGCGCGTGGAAAGCATGACATCGCCATCACCGGCGACGGCACTTTCAACGGCAACGGTCAGAAATGGCGCCCCGTCAAAAAAGGTAAGATGACCGAAGCCCAGTGGAAGGAACTGACCCGCACCGGCTGCGTCAACGCCAAGGGCGACGTCTGGTTCCCCAACGAGCGCATCCGCGAGGTCTACGACAGCAAGGAACTTCAGGCCAAGGTGCACCGCGGAAACAAGGAGACCGTCGAGTATGCCCACGACTTTCTCCGTCCCGTGCTCCTTTCGTTTATCCAGTGCAAGAACGTGCTGCTGAAGGACGCTACTTTTGAAAATTCACCCGCCTGGAACCTCCACCCGCTCCTCTGCGAGAATCTCATCATCGACAATGTGAATGTCCGTAATCCTTGGTATGCTCAGAACGGCGATGGTGTCGACGTGGAGTCATGTACCAACGTACTCGTTGCCAACAGCCGCTTCGATGTGGGCGACGATGCCATCTGTATTAAGTCAGGCAAGGACAAGGATGGCCGTGACCGCGGCGTCCCCTGCTCCAATGTGCTTATCGACGGCTGCACCGTCTATCATGGCCACGGCGGTTTTGTCATCGGCTCCGAGATGTCGGGCGGATGCAAGGACATAGTTGTGAAAAACTGCGTGTTCATCGGCACTGACGTCGGCCTCCGCTTCAAGTCTACCCGCGGCCGCGGCGGAGTTGTCGAGGACATCTACATCGACAATATCAAGATGAGCGACATCCCCGGCGACGCCCTTATCTTCGACCTCTACTACGGCATCAAGCCCGGTGCACCCGTGCCCCCCGTCACCGAAGAGACACCTTCGTTCCGCAACATCTACATCAACGACGTTACCTGCCGCTGGGCCAAGCGTGCCGCCCTCTTCAACGGCCTTCCCGAAATGCCTATGAAGAATGTCGTAATCCGCAACTCCCACTTCCGCGCTGATAAAGGCATCGAACTCAACCACGTCGACGGCCTCACCCTCGAGAATGTCGAAATCACCACCCCCGGTGAGAAAATCACCACTGGCGAAGGCGTCAGAAACGTCAGCATCTCCAAATAAAGACAGAAAGTATATTCCGACAAAGATAGAGCGGCATCAGATTGAAAAAATCTGATGCCGCTCTATTTCTGTCGGGGTGACAGGATTCGAACCTGCGACCACCTGGTCCCAAACCAGGTGCGCTACCGGACTGCGCTACGCCCCGATTGTCGAAAGCCTCCGGCTTTGACCGCTGCAAAGTTAGTCACAAAAATCCATTTATGCAACTCAATCCCTCCAAAATCCGACGGATAATGAATCTACCGGATGTCGGTTTAGTTTACTCCTTGGAAAGAAGCGGGAATCGACATGTACAATTCGGATGATGTTTCGGGCATCTTCAGATGATGGAGATTGCGGCCGCTGCCGTTACGGTTTTAACGAATGGTATTAAAATTCTTTAACTATTATTATGAAATGCCTTCTAAAATATGGTGATTTGCGTGAAAATTTGCGCTGAAAAGAGTGTAAAAATTTCATTTATTGGAGAATATGTATTAATTTTGCACTTTGGAAAACGATAACGGATTAAATATCCGTGTTTTAGCCGTCAACATACCTGAAAATAAATCAAAACGAATCACATAAAAATGGCAAATAACAAGCCCAACGAAGAAACCCGTACCTCGATTGATGAGGTCAACGACACCCTCACCGGCATCGGCGAGAAGGTTCAGAGCAATCCCAAAGTAGTGGTGTGGTCATGTGTGGCCGTAGCCGCTGTAGTGGCAATCATCCTCCTGTATGTCTATGTCATCCGCCAGCCGGGACAGAACGCAGCCAACAATGCTCTCGGGCAGGCCGACATCGAGCTCCTTATGGGCAACGACTCCATCGCGCTCGCCAAGTATCAGCAGGTAGCCGCCGACCACGGTTATGACGCCGGCAACCTCGCCAATCTCAACGCCGCCATCCTTCTCTACAAGCAGGGCAAGTATGAGGACGCTCTCAAGTATCTCAAGGACTACTCTTCGTCAGAGACCATCATCGGCGCTTCGGCAAAATCTCTCGAAGGCGACTGCTATGTCAACCTCAAGAAATATCCCGAGGCAATCGACTGCTACAAGCAGGCTGTCAAGATTTCCGACAACAACCCCCACTACACTCCGGCTTTCCTTCTGAAAGAGGCCACAGTGCTTCGCGAGCAGAAGGATTTCAAAGCCGAGGCTGCTGTCTACGAGGAAATCATGAATGACTATCCCAACTACGGCGCTGAAATCGGCGTGGATCTCGAGAAATATCTCGAGCGCGCACAGGACGCCGCTGCGAAATAAGACCGGACGCCAACAGGCTTCCCGTAGAAATCTGAAAATAAAACAGAGCGTACCGCAGATATTGCGGCTACGCTCTGTTTTTTTTAGACGGGGGTACAAAATCTTTGTTGACACTGGATTTTGCACCACACATCTTATTGTGTGCCTTTCTACTTATTGTGTGTCAGAGTAAGGGAGGGGCGGCGGAATCAGTGGTCGACCCGTATGAAGTTGCCGTCGGAGTCAAAGAGCAGGTCTACGCCCGAGAGGAGTTCCACCTCATAGTTGCCACGGGCATCGATTGAAATCTCGTTGACACCTATTGCATTGTAGTTGGTGTCGATATATTTCTGAATTTCCGCTGGCACTATACCGGTCGGCACGGTCTGACCGTTGGGGGCGTCGACATCGGTCCAGTTGCCGGCTCCGTCGAATTCGATTTCGAGGCCGCTGCGGAATCTCACGTCGTACTGAACGTTGCTTGCGGAAACTTCCTTCACCACTCTCACAACCTCGTCGTCGGGAACGAACTTCGATATGAAAGTGCGGGCCGCGGTGGGGAGGTCGGACAGAGAGATGGGTGTGTCCTTGTCGTCGTCGTGGTCAGAGCAGCTCCACGCCACGCATGAGAACACACATAACATAAGTAACAGATAAAGCTTTTTCATTTTAAAACAGGATTTTTAGTAGTTTCAGACGGCCCGTATGTGATGATTGACTATTCATGGCGAGGACTGGCTGAATCAGGTTATTGTGTTAAAAAAAATATATATGCTATCCTTAGCAACGTTTTTTTAGATGATTTGGTTCAATCCGTCGGTCATGATTTTGTAAAACTTCCGATTATTACTAATTTTGCAGCGGATTGTAAAAAAATAATTACCTGTAAATCATATCTATGAAACAAATCTACCGCTATCTTGCAATGGCGACTTTCATGTCGGCTCTCCCCATAGGTCTCAGCGCCCAGCTCGCGGAGGAACCGGCAGGAGTCGTGGCGAAATGGAGTAATGCCTCCACATCCCCCAAAATCATCGACATCAATTTCTCGGACACCACCTGGCCTGACACATGGAAAGGTGAGACAGGCCGTGACTGCCCTGATTTCAGCTCCGGCGGCTATGTCAACGCCGTGATTTCGGTGCCGGCCAACGGAACTGACGGAGTTGTGAGCTATCCGGTGCTGTTCCACAACTGCACTTTTGCTACCAAGGCCTCGTTCAACGGTCTTGCAGGTGCCACAGCCGCCTTTTCCCGCCAGTATTATCTCGGTGAGAAGGCTACGAACTACAATGACTGGAAACAGCCGGGCCACACCGTCTATCTCGAGGATAATATCAAGTTTGACGAAAACGGGAAGCCGACCTATGGCGAGGCCGGTTTCGTGCAGATGTGCCGTGACGCAGCAAGCGCCGATGCTCCCACCGTGTCGATGCACGGCTGGATGGAAATCGACCATATCCCCTACGTGGAACGTATCCAGTGGTCATGGTCGAACACCTCCTGGGGCCGCGGAATAAAGTGCGACATCAAGGTGGGCGACGGCGACTGGCAGCCCCTCGTGTGGATGGGTTCCGAAAAGCAGAAACTTGGCTGGACATGCTTCTCCGACCAGGGCTATTTCATGGAAAATGTCATCGACAAGAAGGATGTCTCGCTCCGCTGGCGTGTGTGGGACGGCGACGGTGCTGAGGGCAGCGACGACCAGGTGCAGAAAGCTCCTTTCGACTGGAAGAGCATCGACCCGCTGGCTCAGATGCAGGCTCCCCGCGTCCACAAACTTCAGATTTTCGGCGACAATATCACCGCTGCGCAGGCTGAATATGCCAAGGCAAATCCCGTAGGCACTGTCGGCGAGCTGACAGACCTCTCGCAGTTCGGATTCGGCGGAGGAAACGATGACGACAAGAAAGAACCCGCACCTGACGACAATGCCGAAGTGGTGATGTTATACGTCAACCCCGACGGTTCCGGCGATTTCACCCGGATTCAGGCGGCAGTCGACGCTGTGGCTCCCGGTCAGCGCGGCATCATCTACATAGCTCCCGGCGTGTATGACGAGAATATCTATTGCGGTACAAAAACGCAGAAAGACAAGTTCATCTCGCTCATCGGTTCTGACCCCGAGACAACCATACTGACTTCTTCCGTGAGCCGCGGTTCCGGAAGCGACAAGAATTTCTATGACTGCTCGGCGCTGAATGTCTACACTGACAGATTCTATGCCGAAAACCTCACCATACGCAACACATCGGGCAATGTAGGTCAGGCCGAGGCTCTCTACACCGAGGGCGACGCCCATGTGTTCAAGAACTGCATCCTCTCGGGCTATCAGGACACCTATAAGGCCAATGGCGGAGCCCGCGGATATTTCAAAAACTGCACCATCTCCGGAGCGACAGACTTTATCTACGACAGCGGTCTCGAATGGTTTGAGGACTGCAAGATTGTCTGTGTGCAGGGCGGGGGCTACATCACCGCCCCGGGCGACGCACGCCTCAAACTCACCCACATGCTCTACCCCGAAATCTCGCTCGTGAGATTCTTTGCCGGGCTCTTCTTCAACAACTGCGACATCACAGCCGAGGATGGCGTGAAGGACGGCGCCTACTATCTCGGACGCCCGTGGGGTGAAAACTGCGGCTCCATGTTCATGAACTGCCGCCTCGGTTCGCACATCAACGCCCGCGGCTGGCAGGAGTGGGGAAGCGACAAGACACCCGACAATACATCGCTCTTCGAATACAACAACACCGGTGCCGACGGCAAGCCGGTGGATGTCTCGGGCCGCTCACCGCTCGGCAAACAGGCCATCGAAGCCGACGTCAACGCGTGCATCAATCCCGAATATCTCTTCGAGAAGTTCCGCAAAAATAATAAGGATGTGCCTTTTGACTTCGAGGGCATACTCGCAGGCGTGGCTGAGCCCCGTAACTTCACCGCCACTCCCTCCTCTATCTCATGGACGGGCGACGAGGCTGCCGCGGGCTATATTGTATTCAATGACGGCAAGTTCGACAGCTTCTGCTATGAGACCACTTTCGCGCTCCCTGCCGGCGCTTCTGTCTCTGACTATAGTGTCGCTTCTGTTTCGCGCCACGGAGCCGTCTCGAAGGCTGTGAGTGCCTCTGCCGCACGCCGTCTCACCGCCTTCCCGACTGCCGAGGGCTTCGGTAAGTATGCCACCGGTGGTCGTGGCGGCAAGGTCGTGAAGGTGACAAGCCTCGCCGACGACGGTTCGGAAGGCACACTCCGCTGGGCTTTCAGCCAGGAACAGGGAGAACCGATCACAATCGTGTTTGAGGTCAGCGGCGAAATCGCTCTTGCAGACGAATTCCGCATCAAGCGCGACAACTGGACTCTCGCAGGCCAGACCGCTCCGGGCGAAGGCATAGTCATCACTCACGACAAGTTCAATGTCGGCGGTTCCAACAACTTCATTATCCGCAACCTCCGTTTCCGCGTCGGACAGAAGAATCTTGCGGGACAGATTAACGCCGCAAACGCTCTCGGCGCTGAAAACTGCATGAACTTCATCATTGACCACTGCTCATTCGGCTGGTCAGTAGAGGAGAACATGAACACCGCCGATTCTCACCTGCTCACTGTCCAGTATTCGATGGTTCATGAAGGACTTTACAATGCCGGTCATTCCAAGGGTGCCCGCGGCTACGGCTGCCAGTGGGGTGGCTCGCCCGCAACCTACCACCACAACCTCCTTGCCCACAACAATTCCCGCTCGCCGCGTCTCAACGGCGCCCGCGGGGAGGACAGAGTGGTGTTCATGGAGTATATAAACAATGTGAACTACAACTACGGCAAACGGGGCGGCTGCTACGGCGGAGAGAACACAGGCTCTACGACTTACAACGGTCTCAACTCGGCCCACGAATGTAATTTCATGAACAATTATTACAAGCCGGGTCCCATGTCGGACAAGAGCAAGGTTGAGTTTGTCAACTCAAGCTATGCACGCGACGGGGCAACTTCCTGCGGGCCGGCCAAGTGGTATGTCAACGGTAACATCGCCGAGGGTATCGCGTCCGCTACCGCCGACAACTGGAAAGGCATGGCGGCTGAGAAATATTCTCTCGACGAAATCCGCGTTGACGAGCGCATCCTCACAAAGACTCCCTGGTGGAGATACAGCCTTATAACCGATGCCTACAAATATGACCCCGAGCTCTATATGATGTATGACTTCGAGTCGGCCGAGGATGCCTTCAGGACAGTGGTGGCCAAGGCCGGTACCGTCAACCGCGACAAGGTGGAGCGCCGTGTGGCCGACGATGTGCTCAATGGCAAGGGCGCTTTCGGCAATAACGGCAGAATCGACAAGGAGACTGATGCCGAGGGCTTCTTCGAATATGACAAAAACTACACTGTTCCCGTCGATACCGACGGCGACGGTATGCCCGACGAGTGGGAGAAGAAAAACAATCTCGACCCCAATGTGGCCGACAACAACCGCGTCAATTCCGAGGGCTATACGGCTCTTGAGGTGTATCTCAACTCTCTGATGGGCGAGACCTGCCTCAACGACTTCGCCACCAGCGGTATAGAGGCTGTGATTGTAAGCTCCGAGGTCAGCTACGACGCCATGACCCAGACTCTGAGAGTAGGAGATGAGGCTGTGGGTGCGCTGCTTGAGGTATTCGGCCTTGACGGACGTCTGACGGATGCACGCCGCATCGCCGACAGCGAGACCTCGCTCTCCCATCTCACTCCCGGTGTATATCTCGTCCGCGTCAGCTCCGGCACCATCACTCCCTCCGTTCTCAAAATCAAACGATAAGATAAAGACCGCCTGAAATTTCAGGCACATAAAGCCATAAGGCACAAAAGAAACATAAGTTTATTTATCAATCAGGATTAAAAATCCCGGAAATAGATAAAACTTATGTTTCTTTTGTGCCTTATGGCTTTATGTGCCTTTCTTCGAAAGAGGTGTCAGTAGATTTCTTTGGCGATGCGGCGCACGGAGTCGGAGGCCATGAGAGTGTAGAAGTGTAGGCTGGGGACCCCGTGGGCGATGAGGTCGCGGCACTGGGCCGTGCACCATTCCACGCCCACCTCCTTCACCTCCGCGTCGGTCTTGCATTTGCGTATCTCCGAGGCGAGCGCTTCCGGAAGGTCTGTGCGGAACACTTTCGGCAACACATTGAGCTGGTTGAGGAACACAATCGGTTTTATTCCCGGGATGATGGGGACGGTGATTCCAACCTGGCGGCATCGGTCGACGAAAGAATAGTATTTGTCGTTGTCGAAAAACATCTGCGTTACGAGATAGCCCGCGCCGGCGTCGACTTTCTGCTTTGCATAGTAGAGGTCCGACTCCATGTTGGGTGCTTCCTCATGTTTTTCGGGGTAGCAGGCCATGCCGTAGCTGAAGGGAGTGGCGTTGGCCTCGAATCTCTCGCCGTCCGCATAGATGCCACGGTTGAAATCGTTGACCTGAGCCTGGAGGTCGGTAGCGTGGAGATTGATTTTCGAGGGGTCGGGTGACTTCTCGGGGCCTTTGGTGTCGCCGCGGAGCAGCAGGAGGTCATGGACGCCGAGAAAATTGAGGTCTATGAGGGCATATTCGGTCTCGTCGCGCGTAAAGCCCTTACAGATGATGTGGGGCACGGCTGTGATGCCGTATTTGTTCTGAATGGCCGATGCGATGGCCACCGAGCCGGGGCGCTTCTTGAGTTTCTGTGACCGGAATGAGCCGTCGGGCATTTCGCGGAAAATCATCTCGCTGCGGTGTGAGGTGATGTTGATGTATTTCGGGTCAAACTCACGGAGCTTGTCAATAATGTTGTAGACCTTTTCGATGCTGTTACCTTTGAGTGGAGGGAGGATTTCGAAAGAGAAGGCGGTCTTGCCCGGGTTCTCGGTGAGGTGGTCGATGACTCTCATGGCGGATGGTTTTGACGTTAAATATCGTTGGATATGGGTGTTGCAGAATCCATAATCAGTGTTTTTTGTAGGGACGTTTTTCAAAACGTCCACATCGGGACTGTTGGGCTATTGTGGACGTTTTGAAAAACGTCCCTACTGCCGGTCGTCTGACGTCTGGAAGGAATAGTCGGTAGAATAGGGGTGGAGGAGAGGGCTTTCGGGTCAGGGGTTATGGCGCAGCCTGTCTGCGAGCGCGTCGGTGTAGAGTATTGCCTCGGGGCCGAGGTTGAAGATGAGGTCGAGTACCGACAGCCCGGGGGTGAATCCGAGACGGTCGGCGCGGACCTGCCAGTGAGTGGGCTGTGGAGCCTCTGTCGCGTGATCGGGGAGTAGGGTGAACATTCTGTCAGCTTCGACGCTTTCGGCTTCCACAGGGGCTGGGAGGAGCAGAATACGGCGTATCCATCCGTCCCAGGCTTCGGAGAGACTGCGGAGGGTGGGGTAGCGGTCCACTACCCCTTCGGTGAGCATAGGGAGGAGCGGGTCGATGTAGAATTCGAAAAACGGGGTGCGGCCGTAGGCACTTTCGAGGGCTACGCGGTGGACGTCCCACCATTTTCCGTGGTCTGAGATGCGTATGTCGCCCCAGGTGCAGTGCCAGTTGTCGGGTTTGGCGATAGGCACTGTGAGTTCGAGTCGTCCGCGGGTGTCGGCTATGGCGAAGCGGTGAGTGTCCTTGAACCGTTTTTCGAAACGCATCTCCCAGTCGACGGCGGAAGCGCCGCAGGCACGGATAAGCGCATAATAGGCTGCTCCCGCGCAGAAAAGCGGCGGGAGCACGGCTGTTTTGCTTTTAAGTTCTGTTGTCTCAGTCATTTTTCTTGTCCGGATTGGCATCGCGGAGTATGCGGTCCCAGCGTATGCCGCCGTTGAAGAGAGAGCGGTCTTTATCGAATGATATGAGGACTCTTTCAGGACGGCCCACGATGTGGTCCTCGGGCACGAATCCCCAGTAGCGGGAGTCGAGGGAGTTGTCGCGGTTGTCGCCCATCATGAAATAGTAGTCCATCTTGAATGTGTAGGTGTCCTGGGGCTGTCCGTTAATCCAGAGCTTTCCGTCGCGGAACTCGGCATCGGTATTTCCCTCGTAGTTGCGGATTACGCGGCCGTAGATCTGCCATGCTCGGGGACCCATGCGTAGTTTCGCACCCTTGCTCGGAATCCACAGCTCGCCGTAGTCGGCACGGGTCCAGTCGTTGCTCACGCCGTCGGGGAAGAGGGGCTCGCCCTTGGGAGCCGGCATCTTCATCACCTTGGCCACCGAGGGGTCTTTTGAGAGCTTTTCGACCATAGCCGCGGTGAGGGGCGAGGCATATATGGCTGGTACGGAGCCGTCGGGGTTCACGGTGAAGCCGAGAGTGCGGAGGCCGGGAATATCCTCGGCGGCCACGGGAACCTCGTGGCGGTCGTCGGCGGAGATGCCGAGCTTGTCCCACTGCGCTTCGGTCAGATGGCCCTGCTTCAGCTGGAAGTAGTAGTTGAACTGCACGTTTTCAGGCTGCTCCATCGCCTCGCCATTGATGTAGATTATGCCGTCGACAATCTTGATGCGGTCACCGGGGAGTCCGACGGCGCGCTTGACATAGTTCTCGCGGCGGTCCACCGGACGGTAGATGACCTCGCCGAAGGTCTGCGGATTGTTGAGGATGGCGTCGCGGCCATACATCTTCACGAGTGTGTAGTAGTCGGGGTTCTGCACCTTGACGGCCACGGTGTCGCCTGCGGGGAAATTGAACACCACTATGTCGCCGAGTTCCACTTTGCCCAGGCCCTTCAGACGTTTGTATTCAAACTGCGGGTTGTCGAGATAGGACTTGGTGTTGATTATGGGGAAAGTGTTCTGCACGAGGGGGAAGTGGACCGGTGTCATAGGGACACGGGGGCCGTAGGCCATCTTGTTGACCCACAGATAGTCGCCCACGAGGAGCGATTTCTCGAGCGATGAGGAGGGAATCTGATAGTTCTGACCGATGAAGGTAAAGACGAAGTAGACAAGGATGAGGGCGTAGACAATGGCGTCGACCCAGCTCATCACGCCACGGACAAGCGAGCTCTTTGACTTCTTCCACCAGGTCAGGGGGATGTAGCCGGTGATGTAGATGTCAAACAGGAGGAACCACAGCAGGGCCACCCACCAGTTTCCGAGCCATGCGACCCATAGGAAAAAGATGAGCGAGACGATGCCGAAGCGTATCCAGCGCGAGGTGCGGTTTTCCTTCACGCGGCGTCTGAAATCGTCGGAAAAACTTTTGGTTTCCGGCGTGGGTGTTGTGTTGTCAGTCATTTCGGGGTAATGTGAGAGGGGGAGGGGAGATTAGAGAAGTTCTTCCATCATGGTGTCGATGGTGAATATGCCTTTTCGACCGGCAATCCACTCGGCGGCCATGACTGCTCCGAGAGCGAAACCGTCGCGGCTCTTGGCGCGGTGGGAGATGGTGATGCAGTCGACGGGCGAATCCCAGTCGATGGTGTGGGTGCCGGGGATTTCTCCCTCGCGGAAGCTGAGCACGGGGAGAGCGTCGGCATCCATGGCCGGTTTTTCAATCGAGGCCTCGATTTCCTGCGGGGCCTTGGAGGCGTTGCTCTCGTCGATCCATACCATACCCTCGTCGGCCCAGGAGTTGATGCGGCTGTTTTCGGCTATTATTCCTTCGGCGAGGGTGATTGCCGTGCCCGAGGGATGGTCGAGTTTGTGGACGTGGTGAGTCTCATACATGTGGGGCATGTACTGTGGGAGATGGCTCATGAGCGAGGCGAGCTTACAGCTGACGATGTTGAAGATGTTGACACCTATCGAGAAGTTGCTCGATGCGAGGAGGGCGCCGTCGGCTTTCCTGACCTCTTCCTCCACCTCTTCGCGGCGTGAGGCCCAGCCGGTGGAACCGCAGATTACCGGCACACCTGCGCGGGCTGCGCGAATCACATTGCCGGGGGCGGTGGCGGGGGTGGTGAACTCTATGGCTGCGTCGGCCGAGCGGAAGGCCTCGCCGTCGATGTCGGCATTGTTGTCGATGTCGATGATGGCGACAATCTCATGGCCACGCTCGCGTGCGATGCGCTCGATGGCGTGACCCATCTTTCCGTATCCTATAAGGGCTATTTTCATAAGTCAGTGTTTGATGTTCGGGAGCGGTCCGTTGGTCTAAACCGCTCTAATAAGCGCAAAATTACAAAAAAATCCGTTTAATTTTGTGACAGTAAGCCAAAATCAGTAAATTTGCACTTGAAGCCATACGGTTTCCAGTGTGGACAGTCCCTATTTTTCAAGTCCGGGGACAAGAAAAACAACACGAAAAAGATGCAGCATATCAGCATAGAAAATTCGATGCGTCAGATTGTTGAAGCCGAGGCCGAGGCACTGCGCGCAATTCCCTACAGCGATGCTTACGACAAGGCAGTGGAGATGATTATCGAGCATGTGCACCGTCGCGGCGGCAAACTCGTCGCCTCAGGTATGGGAAAGGCCGGTCAGGTCGCCTTCAATCTCGCCTCGACATTCTCCTCGGTAGGTATCCCGGCGGTACATATCCATCCGGGTGAGGCGCAGCACGGCGACATAGGAGTCCTGCAACCCGACGACGTCATGCTGCTCATCTCCAATTCCGGTGGAACGCGCGAAGTCACCGAGCTCGTCAGCCTTACGAAAAACATCTATCCTCAGATTCCTATAATAGCAATCACCGGAAATCCTGACGGTGAACTTAGTCGTGTCGCAGACGTTACACTACTGACAGGAGGTGCGCCGGAGGTCTGTCCGCTCGGACTGACGCCCACAACCTCGGTGACTGTAATGTCGGCCATCGGAGATATTCTGGTGGTCAATGTCACGCGTATCACCGGTTTCCCCGCAAGCGCCTATGCCAAGCGTCACAACGGCGGAGCCCTCGGTCAGAAGTCACGAAAGGAAGCAGAAAATATATTATGAACAAGGCAATCTTTATCGGAGAACTGGCGCTTAACATCTCGCTGTGCGCCGACGGCCATGCCGAAACCGGCGTTGGCGACTGGGCTGTAAATGCCGCGATGCTCGACGGCAAGATGGGTGTCCCCGCCATCTGGGTAGGGGAGGCAGCCGCCGGAACGGTGGGCGACCACATAGTCAGAGCTCTTGACACTGCAGGAGTGGCCACAGGCTCGATTGACCGCTTTACGGAGGGAGTGAGCCCGGTGCGTGTCTTTGCCAAAGGGAGCGAGGGCGCAGTCGTGGACCACAGCAATTTTCCCGCCGAACCTGTCAATGCCGTATGGCCGCGGATAGAGGAGGGTGATGTGGTGGTCTACGGGTCATACATGACTCTCGAGGACCGCGACCACGCCCGGCTGCTTGATTTCCTGAAATATGCCAAATCACGCAAGGCTTATCTGGTCTATCTCCCCTACTTCGAATCGCATCAGGTGCCGAGAATCACCCGCGTGATGCCTTCGGTGTTTGACTGTCTGGAACTGGCCGACCTCGTGGTGGGCCGTGATGCCGACATACGGGCCATCTTCCCTGAACCCGACATGGTGGCCGTGTTCAAGGACCATATTCTCTTCTACTGTCGCAGATTCCTCTATATGAATCCGGCCGACAAGACGATGCGTTTCTTTGACGGCGACGAATCCTGGACGCTCCAGTGTCACCCGACCGACAACACTGAATTCCAGTGGAGCGCGGGCGCTCTCGCCGGAATAGTCAGAGCTCTCGCCGAGGGCAAGCGTGATGCCGACGAGCTGATGGCCTGCGGCAACGAGACTGCCCACAGCGAACTCGCCACCACTGTCAAGCATCCCTGCACGCGCTGAACGGGCCGCATACGGCTGAATCTATATACCATCAAACCTCACTTGTGCTGAAAAGATGAAAGCTATATCACTCGAACCGGTGTTTGCCGCACCGACCACCGATATCTCCACGCTGCGCTCGCTCCTGCGCCGCAACCGCTCCATGTCAGAACTCCGCCATGCCATAGGGGATGTGGAGTTTGACACGGCATACGATTTTCTCCGTGCCACGGCTATCGAGATGGTAGAGCAGGGCGAGATCGACAAGGCTATCAGCGGACTTGAGGAAATCGACGCGCTCATAACCCGCTCGGGCGAGGAGGACAGGCATCTGCTCGACATCCACGCGGCGCTGATGCAGATTCTGACCGCGCTTTTCATCGAGAAGGATGATATGGATGCGGCTACCAAGACTGCGGCCTCGGCCCTTTCGCTGCTCGCACAGGAGCCCAAACGCAAGGACGAGCCTTTCATGGCTATACTCGGCATGCTTCTCTACGACATCGCCTTTCTCCACGCCCAGCGCAAGGAATACAAGCAGGCGGAGCGCGAGCTGGCGAAGTCGCTCAAGATTTTCGAGCGTCTGGCCAAGGCGAAGCCTGAGCGCTATGCCTCGCCTCATGTGATGGCCCTCAATTCGGCTACGGCCACTTACCGCAACCGCGTGAAGCAGGCCGAGCTTCTCGCCCACTATCAGGCCGCTACTTCGGCCTATCTCCAGCTTGTCAATTCGGGCATCAGCGAGGCTACGGGCCGACTTGTGGAGTCCATTACCTCGGAGGGCGACACTCTCGTCCAGATGGGCCGCCACCGCGAGGCGATGCAGTATTACACCCGCGCACTGAAATATCTCACGAAAATAGAGCCAGACTTCACTCTGCGCCAGCTCCGGCTGTCGATTTCACTCGGCGAAGCCATGCTGCGTGTCAACACCATGAAGGATAAGGGTATACATCTGCTCAACACCATGCTTCACAAGGCCACCAAAATCGGAGCCGCCGACGAGCACCGCCGCATTGTCGATATTCTCTTCAACGCCAAAAGCAGCTCTCTCGACATCCTCGGCCTCTGGCACAAGGTTTTTCCGAAGTAAAGGCGCTTGAAAATTATAAGGTCTTTAAAATTATAGGGTCTTTAAGGTCTTTAAAGTCTTTAAGGTCCTTAACGACCCTAAAGACCCTAAGCCCCTGAAGGCCCTAAAAATCTTAAAAGGCCTTAATGACCCTAACGACCTTAAAGACTCTAAGGACCCTATAAGAGCCTTTAAACTCTCCGGTTAAGCTCTCCTCATCCTGAAAGCTCTTTTTTGCTTTCTCTTCCAAACCCTCAAAAAAATAATCAGAAAATCAAAAATACAGAAATGTCACAGTTCACACCTCAAAGTGCTCTCCCCAAACTCGAAAATGTCAGAATAGCTATCGCTGTCGCTGAGTGGAACGGCCATATCACTTCGTCACTCTGCCGCGGCGCTGTCACTCTTCTGAAAGAAAACGGTCTTGCCAATGAAGATATAGCTGTGGTGAGTGTGCCAGGCGCTGTCGAGCTGACCTTTGCAGCCTCAAAACTCATAGAGACAGGTAATTTCGACGCAATCATCATACTCGGATGCGTCATCCGTGGCGATACTCCCCACTTCGACTACGTATGCCAGAGCGTCACACAGGGCATGACTTCGCTCAACGCCGACTGTGACATTCCGGTGATATTCGGAGTGCTCACCGTCAACGACGAGCAGCAGGCTCTTGACCGCGCAGGCGGCGCACTCGGCAACAAGGGTACGGAAGCCGCCGAGACCGCTCTCAAGATGGTAGCCCTCAACCGCTCGGTCGACGACCTCTAAACTCTCAACTTTCAATTTTAAACTTTCAACTTTCAACTCTCAACATCTCTCTCCATGGAACGCCTGATGCAATACGTGTGGCAGCATCGGCTGCTTGTGCAGACCGACCTTGTCACTGTCGACGGGCGTAAAGTGACCATCATAGACCCCGGTCGGCTCAATACCGACGCGGGGCCTGACTTTTTTAACGCCAAGGTCAGAATCGGCGACCATCTCTGGGTAGGGGATGTGGAGATTCATGTCCGCGCGAGTGACTGGCACCGCCATAATCATGACGGAGACAGGGCCTACGACTCAGTTGTGCTCCATGTGGTTGACCGCGACGACACGAAAGTGTGCCGTACAAACGGCGAGGTGATACCGCAGTTGCAGATGCGTTGCTCTCCCGACTTCCACCTTCGCTATCACGAGCTCGTGGACCGCGCCGACATAGACCTGCCGTGTGCCGTGGAAATACCGTCGGTTGAGGCAATCCATGTCGCCGACTGGCTAACCGCGCTTGCCTACGAGCGCGTCTATTCAAAGACCGACCATATCGACGAGCTTCTGAAGCTCTATGCCGGTGACTGGGAGCAGACATGCTACGTGATTCTTGCACGCGCTCTCGGCTTCAGCACCAACTCCGAGCCGATGGAGCGGCTGGCCATGTCGCTTCCGCTTCACTTCCTGCGCAAACACAGCGACTCCCCTCTCGCAATCGAGGCGCTCCTGTTCGGTCAGGGCGGATTCCTTGAAAAAGTGCCGGATTGCGACCCCTATGTCACGGAACTGGTGCGTGAACACCGTTTTTTCGCCCATAAATTCTCTCTGAAACCCTTGCAGCCGCTCGGATGGAAGATGGCAAGGATGAGGCCTCACAACTTTCCACATCGCCGCATAGCGCTCCTGGCGCGACTCGTCACTTCCGACTTCCGGCTGGTCAACCGTATCGTCAAGGCCACAGCTGTCGAAGAGCTGCGGGAGATTTTCAATCAGCCTCTCACCGGGTACTGGACCAGTCATTTCACCTTCGGGCCCGGGAGCGAGCGCTGCTACGAATCCCTGAGCCGGAGTTCGGTGGACATACTGCTCATAAATGTGGCCATACCCATAATGGTAGCCTACGGCACGCGCCACGGCGACGACGCGCTGACCGAGCGTGCCGTCAGTCTCCTGCAGGAGATTCCCGCGGAAAGCAACTCGATAGTCAGCCTCTTTGTGCGTGCCGGCCTCCCGTGCAGAGACGCCTTCACTTCCCAGGCGCTCATACACCTCCGCCGCAAATACTGCGAAGCCCGCAAATGTCTCTACTGCCGCCTCGGACACCGCCTCCTCTCCGCCCGCGCCCGCCGGCAGTAGCAGGAAGAAACTCACACAGACGACCTAAGATACCGAAGGGACACAGGATTTTTCAGCCTGAAATTCAAGAGCTGGATTTTCTGTATCCCTCCGGTATCTTAGGTCTGATTTATGTGCTATGATTCTGTTGGAGGTCAGGGGAGTTCTTTTTCGAGGAGGAGGGAGACGGCGTCGGGGTCGTGGCCGGCGTAGATGATGCGGCCTTCGGGGTTGAGGAGCATGATGTAGGGGATGCTGTGGACCTGATAGGGTTCGGAGATGCCGCTGACATGGGCTTTGTCGGCCCAGAGCTGGGTCCATTCCATCTGCTCTTCGTTCATGGCCTTGCGCCAGGGCTTTTCGGCGCTATCGAGCGAGACGGCGATGATCTGAAGCTTGTCGCCATATTTGTTGTAGAGCTCGCGCACGTGTGGGATGGCGGCGCGGCAGGGGCCGCACCAGGAGGCCCAGAAGTCGACCATCACGTAGCGGTCGTTGCCGACAAATTCGGAGAATTTCCGCTTGGTGCCGAGGGTGTCGAGGGCGGCAAAATCGGTGTAAGGGCTTTCGCGGAGGTAGTTGCGGGCGAATCCGAGGGCTTTTTCGACAGTGGCGCGACGGGCGGTGTCGGGCATGTCTTTCACAGAGGCGCCGATGGCGTCGAGTTCAGCGGCGGTGTAGGTGAAGGGGGAATTGATGTCGTCGAGCATGAGCATGCCGGAGATGCTGTAGGCGGGATGGGCGGCGATGAAGGCTCTGCGGGCTGCTGCTTCAGCGCGGCTGGCTTCCTTGAAGGCTGCGGTGAGGCGCTTTTCTTCGTCTTTGCTGCGTTTTTTGCGCTCGTCTCCCCAGTAGAGGTTATAGTGGGCATCTTTTGAGGCTACTTCATAGGGGAACATGGCCTCATTGTATTCGTTTAGTTCTTTCTGGGCCTGTCCGCCTGTCACGGTTACGTTGCGCTCCATGTATTTTCCGCGTGAGCCGGAGTAGAAGCCGGGGGCGACGCTGTCGATATGGGCAGCTGTGACGGTCATCGGGGTGTTTTCAACCATAAGTGTGATGGCTTTGCCGAGGTCTTCGCCGGGAAGACTGTCGATGCGGATTTCGCTGAGGGTGGGAGAGGCGACGTTGCCTTTGAGGAGGAAGGCGCCGCCGTCGGTAGCGGTGGTCCCGGCGAGGTTGTGGCGGTCGTCGCCAACACCGCGGTCGGTGCTGACGAGTAAGATTTTTGTGCCGGCAGGGAGTCCGGGGATTTCACCACGTATTGTGAAGCCATCGGCGGCCTGGGCGGTGAGGCCGAGGGTGATGGCGAGCAGGGTTGATGAGAGGGATTTCATTTTTTTGCAGGGGGATGGAATTTAGGGGAGATAGGTCTAATAGGAGTTATAGGAGTAATAGGACGAATAGGGGACGATTGGGCTAATGTGAGGTTGCCGGGGGTTATTCGCCGAGGTGGGTGGCGAGGTAGGCGGTGATTTCGTCGGGGAGGTGGGTCGAGCAGACCACGCGGCCCTGGTCGTCAAGGAGGATGAGACGGGGGATTGAGGAGATGAAGAAGGCCTGCATGCCTTCAGTCATCTGCTTTTCACCGTCGAGATGATACTGGGGCCATTCCATTTTCTCTTCGTCCATTGCCTTGCGCCAGGGTTTGTCGGACTGGTCGAGCGATACGCTGAACACGTTGAGTTTGTCGGCATATTTCTTGTGGAGCTCGCGCACGTGAGGGATGGCGGCACGGCAGGGGCCGCACCATGAGGCCCACAGGTCTATAAATGTGTATTTGCCGGGGGTAAGGAGCGATGTGAACTGTGCTGTCTTGCCGTCGGGGGCGGTCACCTCAAACTCCGGACAGTCGCGGCGGAGGGCATAGCGCATGGCATGCTTGCGGCGCTTCTCTACGGTGGATGTGCGGGCAGTGTCGGTACATGCCTTGACAAGCGCTGTCATTGCCTCGACCTCATCGGCGGTGTAGGCAAAGACTTTTTCCAGCTCTCGCTGGGTCAGGTAGGCCGAGATGTTGTAGGCGGGATGAGCGGCTATGAAGTTGCGCTGCGCTTTGAGCAGATCGGCGGCTGTCTGTTTCTTGATTTTGTCATAGACGGCCATGGTGTCCTTGTTGTCATTCGTCTCGAAATATTTTGAAGCCGATTTATAGGAAGCCTCCTGCGCGGCGAGTTCCGCGGGGGAGACCTGCGCGATGTATTCGGCAAACTCATCGTTGGCCTTTGAGCCGCTGACTCTGATGTGGCGCTCGATGTCGCGGACATTGCGGAGGGAGTCAAAGGGGAGTTCCGCCGAGAGGGTGATAGAGGCGGGGTCGGCCATGAAGCGGGTGGAGAAAACAGTGGCATATTCTCCGCGCTTGGGCGAGAAGCGCTGGAAGGCGAGGTTACACATGCGGGGCGAGCTGACATCGCCGCTGAGACGGAAGGAGTCGCCGGTGGCCATGGTCTCGGCGAGGACGGTACGCTCGCCATTGGGGTCCTCGACGTCCACGAGCACCACCTTGACGCTGTCGGGCATACCCTTGAGGCTGCCGCTGAGTGAAAATGCTCCCTGTGCGGATGTCCCCGCAGAGAATGTCAGGGCAAGAAGCCCTGACATTGAGAATTTGATAATGCTTTGATACATGATATAGTTTTTAAGCTAAGTAACTCTTAAAGATTCAGATTATTCGACATCCCTGACCCAACGGACACTAAGGAGACATTCTGAGCGCATGCATTCGCGTGACACACGACCGTCGCCGGCAGCAATCTTACGATAATAAACCATAGTAAAATCATCATAATCAGGCTCAATGGTAGATGTCCAGTAATATCCGTACTCATTTACCCACTTGAGAGTCTGCTGAACTGTGCCTAAATTCTGAAGATACGCACAACTACCACCGATCAGAAGACCAAGCTCACACCCGGAATTTTTTTCTTGCATTTTATAGGCCACACCGTTTCCGCGCCAGCCTCTGGAGTCAGTGTTGTTCATTCCCAGCGTACGCTCAAGTTTCTGCCAGTCTTCATCGGAGGGCAGCCGCCATCCTTCGGGAGCAGACGCGACAGCATCCTCATAACTCATGAGATTTCCGAATGTAGGAATGTATTCCGTCTCTACATATTCAAGCTGGCTTTCAGAGACAACAGGCTTCCATTCATAATTATCAAAATATTCCTTTTCGGAAAACGCAGTCCCGTTCAGAGCGTTGGTTGTAGTCCACATCTGATTGCCGATACGGATCCAATCATAAACGTTTCCATTATTGTCGGTAACTATTCCCCGGTCAGCCGGAACAATATTAGGCAGCGAATCGTCATCGCTGCAAGACACGAAAGCCAGTGAAGCCAGTGTCAGGAATGTATATATGATTTTTTTCATTATTCAATTTCAGCATTAAGATTTATACCCATGTCGGCTATAGCTTTGAGGAACAGATGATACTTCTGCATAATCAGCGCATAATCGCCATACATTTTATTGACTTCATCTTCTGTATAATTCAAGGTTAGATTCTTGAAATCATCAAAGTCAGTCGTCTCATCGGGACAACTTTCCCAAAAATCATCATAGGAAAGAAATCCCATACCATACAGCACCGTCATATCTTCGTCTTCAAACCAATCTTCATCAAGATCCTCATAATAGAATTCCTTACTGATGCTCATAAATTCCGACATTTCAGGGGAATCTTTGGTCAGTTTTGAAGAAATAAAATCCTTCAGAAGTGCGCGGCCTGCTTCTTTCTGCCCCTCGGCATCCATTTCATACCAATTTTTAGCGCTTACAGCAAAACAGCGCCAGTTGGAGATATAGCTGTGTTCCATCCATTCATATTGCCATTCACTTCTGTTCCAGTCGTAGACTTCGGCAGTATTGAGAGCGAGGACTGAAAACGGTTTAAGTTTTCCTTCTTTTATGTAGGGGATAAAATAGTGACGTACCACGTCTGCGGCAATCTGCTTTTCCCGAATATCCGAAATATAGGAAAACCTGTAATCATCTGACGAATAACTGCTGTAATTCCAGTTGAAATCAACCATCTCAACAGTTCCGTCACTATGAATAAGGGTATCAGTGAAAAGGAGATATATACCGGTTTTATCATAGAAATCACGACAAATCAGGGCTTCCTCATCAGTGCGTGACGGATCTACCTGAAATGGATTTGATTCGGGCTCACTCGGTGTCAGATCCTCCGAGCTGTCAGAGCATGACACCATGAAGAAAGTCGACATGACCGTTGTCGCCAGAAATAATTTATTTAGAATGTTCATATCTATTTTTTGATTTAAAAAGGCTGATATTCATGTTAATTAACGCGTGGTAGCGTAAGGAACACGTGCCGGTCGGGAAATAACCTCAAGCGAGTTCTGGAAACTCCTTATCTCACGTGGAACCGGAAGAGTGTAAGCCTCGTCGTTCTTTTCAAGTCGATACCAGTCCGCGTAATCTACCGAATAGTTGTCAAAGTAGCAATAGTTGTGATTGATTTCCTTTGACCACGGATAAGGCTGACAGACTGTATAACGGCGCAGGTCAAACCACCGGTGCCCTTCAAGAAGCAGTTCGCGCGCGCGTTCCTCTCTGATAAAGTCAATCAGCGCATTACCTGATTCCGGGATGACTGTCTCGGATGACATGCGTGTCCTGAGGAAACGCTCAAGGGTAGATTTAGCCTTAGCCTCGTTCCCTGCGTAAGCCGAGGCTTCGGCAAGATTAAGGTAGGCTTCCGAGGTACGGAATGTGAATACACTTGAAGCTCCGAAGTAAGAGCCCCATGCCTCTCTCTGACCATTGACCTTACGGAACATCTGGCTCTGCCCCTGATACTGACTCTCTCCTACATAACGATCCTTTCTGTAATCATCGTCAGCATACAGTCCGTATATATCATCTGAAATTTTCCAAGTGGAGTAATCCCAGTTATCATCGGAAAAAGCAGCAGATACATTATAGTCACCCATGAAGAAAAGAATTTCAGGACACGACGCATCAAGACATGTCTGTCCGGGAGTCTTTCCGGCGAGTGTCATGAGCGTATTATTTGTCGTAAGCACTTTTTCAGCGTATTCAGCAGCCTTTTCCCAATTCTGCATGTAAAGATAGACACGACTTAACAGCAGGCGGCATGTTGAGACGTCAACACGGTATCGGGATTTACGGGTCTTGTTTTCAAGGCATTTTTCTGCCTGATTCAGATCTTCAAGTATTTTCCCGTAGGTCTCGGCGAGTGTCTCGCGTTCAAATTCCCGATCTTCAACAAACTCAGTAAATTTGATCGGCATACCGGGAGTGGAGGCTGCGGTGGCCGGGTCATACGGTTTCGCATAGAGATTGGTCAGCATGAAGTAGAAGAGCCCGCGGAGCAAGGATGTTTCACCCTTTACGCGTTCTTTTTCTACCGCATCAGTGGGGAAGTTCTCAGGCTGCTCATCAATCAGAGCGAGAATCATATTGCAGACATTGATGCGTTCATAAAACTGATTCCAATATTTGTCATCGCCTCCGACATAACGCATCTTGTTGTCAACGCCGGTATCCATCTGCCACGTATAGAACGCGAACAGATCATCGTACCAGCCTAAATCCCTGCCATATTCATTGGCCATCTGTATTTCGTCGGACATGAAATGAAGGATGTCAAGGTTAAGACCTCCTCCATCCATATAAAGGGTATAATTTTCCACATAGATTCTGCTCGGGCTGGCATATACGTTTCCGAGGAGCACTTCATCAAGATCTTCCCATGATTCAACCTTGGCGAGATCCTGCGAATATTCCTTAAGGAAAGAATCGCAGCCGGTTAATCCGAGACTGGCAGAAAGGAGAAGAAGCGAAATCGCAAATTTATTTATAGTTTTCATCTGTGTAATCAAATTAGAAGGTTACATTTAGGCCGAAGGAAAAACCGGGTCGGTCTGAAAGCTGAATTGTAGTGAAACCGCCCTGCGTAGGAGTCTGGCCTTTTAGTTTGGAGTCGCAGATGGTGAACAGGTTGGTTCCTGTGACAGTCAGTTCAAGACGTTTGCATCCCCATGGACGGAGCCATTCTTTCGGGAAATCATAGGAAAGATTGAGGCTTGACAGCTTGAGATAGTCAGAGCTGACAACGCGTAGATCAGAGTAGTCATACATATCCCAATAGTCGTTGGCGATTGTCTGAATTCCGTCTGTGTTGGCAGACCAGTGATTAATATATTTGAAGTAACTCGGATGGCCCTGCCCGATGATAGCGGGAGTATCTGTATATTTTTCGTCACCAGGATTTTTCCAGCAATCCAGATAATCACGGCTAAGGTTGTTTTCGGGTTTAATTTCACCTTTCTCAGCATAGACTCCACCGTCATCAACACCAGAACCATACATGCCGAAAAGACGGGTCTTAGCGCCGAGACTATACGTGAAATTAGCCGAGAGTCGGAGGTTTTTCCAGCGAAGCATTGTTGATAGGTTGCCTGACATGGTCGGTTCACGGGAGCCCGTGGCTGTGAGTACCCGGGTATAGGTGTCATATTTGCTGAGTCCCTTGAGATCCTCACTATGATCAAACCAATCATCGATCATGGGGCCGCCATCGACGGGACTGAGTCCGATATATCTGTATGAATAGAATGTACCGATTGGCTGACCCTTCACAATAGCTGAGCCTGTGAGGAAATCGTCAAGCTCGTATGACTCACCGCCGGGAAGCGACTTGATGCGGTTGATGGCCCGGGAGAAATTGGTTGAGATACTCCACTGCCAGTCGCGGCTGTCGATGGGACGGACGGTCACACCGACAGAATAGCCGTCGTTATCGATGTCGCCACCGTTGATTACATAGGTCTTGTAGCCGTTGACGGTAGAGATGGTTTTGTCCATGAAGGCGTCTTTGGTGCGTTTCCAGTAGACGGAGGCATCGACCTGAAGTTTACGGTTGAAGAAACCCCATTCGAAACCAAGGTTGTAACTTGAAGTCTTTTCCCAGCGGAGATTCGGATTCGGATTGCGTTCAACAGACGAGGTAAATTCATTGAATATCGTATTAAATGACCCCTTACGGATAATCATGACAGGCGACTGGCTGGAAAGCATGTTTCCCTGATAGCCGTAGCTTCCCTTGATTGAGAAGTAGTCGAGCCATGTGAGCTGCTTGAAGAAGTCGAGCTGAGCGGCGTCGAATGAACCGGAGACAGACCAGATAGGGAGAAGCTTATCGTTGGAGCGGTCGCCGAAGCTGTTGGAGCCATCGACTCGTGCATTGGCATTTACGAATATCAGACGACGCCAGTTATAGCTTGCGGTTATATAGGCCGAAAGGACATTCTGTTTGGAATTGGTTAATGTCGGCACATTTCCGGATAGCCAGGTGGCATAGTTAGTGTATTTCTCCAGGTCGATACCCGAAGCAAAACTCATGCCTCGCTCAGGGAAATAACCTCGTGTTGTGCTCGCGTATCCTTTATAGGTGTTTGATGAGGCCTCGACTCCTATACCTCCGCTGAAGTTGTGTTCATCATCACTGAAATATTTGTTCCAGTCGAGCTGGAGACGTGCGGTCCAGTTTCGCTGATCTGTTGAAGAATGCTGGAGTTCGCCGCCTTGCGGAAGTGCGCTGCTGTCAGAAGGGATGTCGCCATACTCACATCCCCGGAGGCAGGAAGCATACCAGGTCTGTGCGCCCCAGTATCCGTCAATGACAGTGTTGGAAGCTGTGTATGAAAAGATAGCGTTGGCTGTCAGCCAGTCGGTGAACCGGAAGCGGAAATTGGCATCGAAAGTGATGCCGGTACCGTCCTGCTCCACACCACTGTTTTTAAGCTCATTAATAATATTATAGTTATAGCCGAACATAGTGCCGTTGCGCTTCTCATAATAATAGAGTTGCCCGTCATTGTCATAAGCCGGGATTGCGCGGCTTGCACGATACGCATAGTTGACGGGGGCCAACGATGCCTGATAGTAGTCACGGTCGCTTACATTTCCCTTAAGAGAGAATGCTGCTGTCAGCCAGTCGGAGAAATTAACGTCAAGGTTGACCATTGCGTTATATCGCTTGTTTTTGGTTCCCTTTACGATGTCATCATTGTCAGTATATCCGATAGATGCGTAATATGATGAACGGGAGCCGCCACCGCTGACATTGAGAGTGTGAGCCTGAGAAAAACTATCGTGAGAGAGAAGGTTAAACCAGTCTGTATTGCCTGTCTCAAAATAAGCGAGCTGCCTGTCAAATTCCTCCTGAGAAATTCGACCGCTCATAAGCTGCGACATAAGAAGTTCGTAGCCCACAAGCGCATCACTATTATTATATACATAATGTTGTCTGTAAAGCTCCTTTGAGATACCGATGCGTTCTTTTGAGTTCATAACATCCACCGACTTGTCGGTGTAGCGGGGGCGGCGCTTCCAGGTGAAGTTGTTGGTGTAGCGGATCTGGGGAGCGCCTTCCTTACCGCGCTTGGTGGTGATGACAATCACACCGTTGGCGGCCTTGGTGCCGTAGAGAGCTGTGGCGGAGGCATCCTTGAGCACGTCGAGGCGCTCGATGTCCTGCGGGTTGAGGCCTGCGATGGCGTTGCCTATGCGGTTAACATAGTCAGGGTCGTTGAGTTCGTCGGGCGAGATGGGCACAGGGTCTTTGACCACGATACCGTCCACTACCCAAAGAGGCTCGCGGTTACCGATGATTGACGAGGTGCCGCGGATACGGATTTTGGGGGCGACACCTGCCTCGCCGGAATTGGACATATACATAAGGTCGGGCACCTGGCCTTCGAGCATCTGGTCGATGGAGAGGGCGTCGGGGCGCAGGATGTCCTCAGCCTTGATTGAGGTGATGGCCGAGGTGGAGGCGCGCTTGTCGATGACCTGATAGCCGGTCACCACCACGTCGTCGAGCTGGTTTTCGTCGTCCTCCATCACAATGTTGAGGGGACGCCCTTTCCAGTTGACTTCCTTGCGCTTCATGCCTATATAGGAGATTACGACAGCGGTGTTGGTCTGGCCGCCGGGGAGACGGAAGTGGCCGTCGGCATCGGTGGCGGTGGCTGTCTTGGGTGAGTTTTTCAGCCACACGGATGCGCCGGGGAGGGCATCGCCGTTCTGGTCGACTACATGGCCGGTTATGCCTGAGCCTGCACTCTTGCGGGTTGTCGCCGGACGGGAGAGGATGATGGACTTGTCGACAATCTCATAACTGAGGCCTAACTGCTCGCTGACCACATTGTCGAGAATCTGTCCGAGCTCCCGGTCGTGGAAGGAGCCTGTGACTGAGCGGCCGGAAATCCCGCTGAGAATGTTTTTGTTATAGACAAACTCATAGCCGGTGACTTTCTTAATCGACTGGAACGCCTCCTCGGGCGTCTCGCCGTTGAAAGACAGAGTGTAGTTGACGGCCATCATCGCCACCGGGACAAAGAGCCATGCAACCAACAGTGTTACTAATCTGCGTTTCATCTAATAAAATGTATTGATTGGTTAAGTTTTCGTTACGCTAAAATGTGTGTGGAGAGGGAGGTAGGAGCGGCTATTCGTGGCGGCTGACCAGGACCTTGCCGTCGCTGACAGCGAAGCGTATGCCGCCACATTTCTCGAGAATGGAGATGGCGGTGGTGAAGTCGGAATAGCGCGGGATGCTCCCCATGAATTCCTCCTTTTTGAGCGACTCGTCGGCAAACTCGTAGTCGAAGTCATACCAGCGGCTGAGGTCCTGCATGATGCGCAGCAGTGTCTGATGCTCGAACACGAAGCGGCCCTTGCGCCAGGAAGTGACCACTTCGGTGTTGACCGGGCGCACGTTGACCTTGAAATCCGATGTGTTGAACACGGCCTGATGGCCCGGGGTCAGGAAAAGCTCTCCGCCCACCTCGTCGGCGCGGCGGAGCGACACCTTTCCGCGCTCCAGTGTGGTGTAGACACCCTGCTCCTCGGGATAGTTGCGGATGTTGAAGGCGGTGCCGTAGACGCGGATGAGCTGGTTGGCGGTCTCGACGTAGAAGGGACGTATGCTGTCGGCGGCCACGGAGAGATAGGCCTCGCCCTCGATGCGCACCTTGCGGGAGTCGTCGCCGAATGATTTGGGATAGTAAAGACGCGATTCGGAGTTGAGCCACACTTCCGAGCCGTCCTCAAGCTGCACTTTGAATTCGCCGCCGCGGGGGACGTCGAGACATAAATCCTGCGAGAGTGTGTCGGTAGTGGCTTGGTCGAGCCGGATTTCGGCGGCAACTATGGAGGTGTCGGCGGCGTTGAGCACCACATTGTTGCCGGCGGCATCGGAGAGGGTGGCGTAGGTGACGCCCGGCTTGATTTCCTCCATGGCCGCAATCCGGCCTTGCGCTTCGGCCACAGCTTTTTCGCCTCCGCCGCTCAGGTCGAAGCCCGGACGCAAGAACAGCACCAACCCGAATACGACCGCCGCAAAGAGTGCCGCCAGCGAGATATATGTGCGGATGCGCTGGCGCCACATAATACGGTTGATGTGGTTCTGCATGTCTCGACACGGGCGACTCGTGTCGACCATGCGCCATAGATCGAGCGAGGCTTTCAGCGACATCGGGTTGGTCAGCTGCTCGTAGAGCCGGCGGTTTTCCTCACTTTCATCGCGCCAGGCCTGAAGCTCGGCCTCCTCCTCGGAAGAAAGCCGTGCCGAAAGTCTTTTTATAAGTAGCTCGCTTATTCGTTGCATCTGTTTTTTACTATAATTTGGTTAAAAAGCGTTTATAAATACTTTTTGACCTTTATTCGCAAAGGGTATGGAAAAGTATATCACAAAACAGGATTTTTTTTGAAAAAACCTCATAAAAAGAAAAATTTTTGACATTTTGCCATCATTTTGCGTTGATTTATATGGATTATTTGTAAATTTGCCCGTGAGCACTTACCCCCGTTTTAAGAGGCTGTTTAAACACAAAAGTGAAATGAGGGGCAGCGAATTTTTTAGATAAAATGCTTTTAAGTCGAA
>DXXM01000038.1 GCA_019416285.1 Bacteroidales bacterium | reverse complement strand
CCCGCCCCCCGGCCCCCCGACTTCCCCCCCCCCCCCCCCCCCCCCCAAGCCCCCCCCCCCACCAACCCCCCCCCCCCCACAACCCTCCAATCAACCACCGGAATCCAACCCGCCATCACCCTTACCCTCCCGGTTACACCCATCACACTCCACGCCGACCGCAGCCAGATACTCCAGGTCCTCATTAACCTCCTCAAAAACGCCCGCGAAGCCACCCCCACCCGCATCACCATCACCGCAACCCTCACCCCCACCTTCTCCCACTCTGCCCATACCTCTCACTCCCCCCACCTTACAGACCTTAACGACCTTAAAGACTCTAAACACCTTAAAGACTCTAAAGACCTTACCTCCCCCTCCCACCTCACCCTCACTATCGAAAACGACGGTCAGCCCATCCCGCCGTCCGACGTCGACCGCATCTTCACCCCCTTCTTCACCACCAAACCCGGCGGAAGCGGCATAGGTCTCAGCCTCAGCCGCCGCATAGTCACCCTCAACCGCGGCACCCTCTCCCTCACCTCCACCACCCCCCGCACCCGCTTCGCCCTCACCCTCCCCGCCCGCTAAAAGCCCCAACAAAAAAACTATTACTCCCATTAGACCTATTAGTCCCATTAAACCCATTAGCCCCATCACTCCCTCAAAAAACACACAAACCCATCCCCCAAACATACAATAACCCCTCCCATTCTCCGCCCCTTCCATATCCCATTCTGTCCGTCTGTGCGTCCGATTCCGGGCACCACTACCTGCGGACACATTTCTCCCTAATTCTTACCAATATCCCCAAAATGTCCGGACAATTTCTCCATCCTTTTATATGTTTTGCAACATATTTCGGACATTTTCCGTACTTTTTTACAAAATAGCTTGCACTGTTATACTTTTTTTGATTACATTTGCCAAAATTTAGCTAAAATCAGTGATTCTACGCCTCACTTAGCCTATTTATTTAACTATATTAATACCACTCACTTTTTAACTAAACATCATGAAAAAGAGACCAAAATCTCTGCCTGCCACACACAGTGCACAACCGGTAGACAGAAAGTTGGCTTGCGGATTGCTTGCGGCAGCCCTCATCGGAGGCACTGCCATCACAAGCTATGCCGCTGACAGCAATAGGGGGGGATATTCTCCTGTTTCTCAATCAGTTAGTCAAAAACACACCGTTACTGGTACAGTTATTGACGAAAACGGAGATCCCATGATCGGTGTGTCCGTGCTTCAGGAAGGCTCAAGCACCGGTGTCGCAACCGACTTCGACGGCCGCTTTTCACTCTCTGTTCCCGCAGGTGCCACACTCCATTTCTCTTACATCGGCTACAAACCTCAGACCATCAAAGTCGACGGACGCACTACAATTGACGTCAAAATGGTGCCCGACGACAATGTCCTTGACGACGTAGTGGTTGTCGGCTTCGGTACTGTCAAGAAACGCGACCTCACCGGCGCTATCTCTTCAGTCAAGTCCGACGTCATCACCCTCACTCCCTCGTCCAACCCTATGTCGGCTCTTCAGGGCCGCGTCTCAGGTCTCGACATCACTCAGACTTCAGGTCAGCCCGGTGCCGGTCTCAACATCCAGCTCCGCGGTAACCGCTCAATCACCGCTTCAGGCACTCCGCTCTTCATCATCGACGGTATGCCAGGCGACTATTCCACCATCAACCCCAACGACATCGAGAGCATCGAAGTCCTCAAGGACGCTTCCTCTACAGCAGTCTACGGTTCCGAAGGCTCCAACGGTGTGATTATCATCACCACCAAGAAAGGTCAGGAAGGTCAGATGCGCGTAAACTTCGACGCCTACATGGGTATCAACGGCTGGGCCACAACCCCGACCATGACTTCTCCCGCCGAAAACATCCGCACTCGTGAACTCGCTTATAAATATGGCGGTGTGGTCGCTCCTGACGATTCGGATCTTAACGCCTACAAGGAAGCTCTCGCCAACGGTCAGACAATCGACTGGATCGACGAGATTCTCGGCACAGGTCTTACTCAGAACTACTCACTCTCTATGTCCGGTGGTACTGAAAAAACTCAGGCCTACTTCTCGCTCAACTACAACGACGCCAACGGTCAGTACAAAAACGACAACTTCAAGGTTTATTCGACCTCTATCCGCCTCAACACCAAGCTCAACAACTGGCTCACAGGAGGTGTACACGTCCAGGCTTCCTACACAACCCGCAACACTACCAACAGCCACCTTTCAGACGGTCTCCGTTCTGATCCTTTCGGCACTCTCTACAACGAGGACGGCACACTCAATCCCTTCCCCCTCGTAAGTTCCGCCAATGTCGTCAACCTTCTTCTGGACAAAGACAAAGAGGTTTACCGCAACAACAACAATCAGCTCCGCCTCTATGTGCAGCCCTACGTGCGCATCTCGCCTATCAAGGGTCTCACTCTTGAATCCCGCATGAGCGGTAACTTCAACTACACTACTCAGAATCGTTACCAGGGCTACGGCTCATACGATTTCTGGCGTACCGCAGGTGTAGCTGCTCTTGATGCTCCCAAAGAAAACTACAAGCAGCTTACAAACGCTGAAATTAAAAACTCCCGTTCATGGGGCTATACCTGGGAAAACATTCTCACCTATAACTTCAAGCTCGGTGACATTCATGACTTCACCCTTACAGGTGTGACTTCCTGGTCATCAACCCAGAACGACAACTCTTCCGCTTATGCTAACTCTATTCCCTCCAATACTATGTACTGGACCAATCTCGGCAAAGCTGAAGACCCCAAACCCACTGTAGGTTCAGGATACACCATGCACAAGCGTATGGGTTATGTTGCCCGTATCAACTACACCCTCATGGGCAAATATCTTTTCTCTGCTTCCGTACGCCGCGACGGTGACTCAGTCCTTGCTTCCGACCGTCACTGGTCAACATTCCCCGCCTTCTCAGCAGGCTGGCGTATTTCCGACGAAAACTTCATGGAAGCGACCCGCGGTTACCTCAACAACCTCAAGCTCCGTGTAGGTTACGGTGAAACCGGAGCCGCCGGTCTCAGCCCTTACGCTTCATGGTCAATTCTTGACACCGGACAAGTGGGCCTCGGCGGAGTTCTCACCAACACAGCCTACTTCCCGCAGCTTCTTTCAAATCCCGCTCTCACCTGGGAACGCTCAAAGAGCTGGAACATCGGTCTTGACCTCGGCCTCTTCAACAACCGCGTGGATCTTGCAGCAGAATACTACATCACCAACACCGACGGTGTGATCTGGCAGCAGAAAATTCCCGTTAACAACGGTGCCTTCAATGCTTCAACCCAGTACACTATCAACCGCAACATTGCGGAAACACGCAACCAGGGTTTCGAGCTTACTCTCACCACTCATAACATAGAACTCCCCGACTTCTCTTGGACCTCCACTCTCACATTCTCTACCAATAAGGAGAAAGTCACTTCTCTCGGTGCCGGTGCAGCAGAATATGTCGAGAACGGAGACTATACCCTCCATATCGGCGACCCCATCAAGTCTTATCGCCAGCATAAGTTCGCAGGTATCTGGCAGAAAGGCCAGGAAGCCGACGCAGCAGCTTTCGGCGCACTTCCCGGTGACATCCGCGTTGATGTACCCAATATGCACAAGGTAAGCGACGGTGTATGGGAAAAGACTTTCCACAATGAGGACGGCACTGTCACTACTCAGACTTACAATGCCGAGAATCCCTACGCCATCAATGATGACGACCGCGTGATTATCGGCCACAACACTCCCGACTGGCAGCTTGGCTTCCAGAACACTTTCACCTGGAAGTGGTTCGACCTCAGCGTATATATGATGTGGCGTAACGGTCAGATGTTCCGTTACGAGCCTATAGGCTGGTACAGCGGTCACGGCGGTTCATTCCCCGAACACTTCAACTACTGGACTCCCGACAACGCTTCCAACGAGTTCCCCGCCCTCGATTCTACCCGTGAATGGCAGAAAGCTCCCGGCAACGAATCAATCTACTGGGTTGACGGTTCATTCTTCAAGATCAAGAACATCACTCTTGGTTACACTCTCCCCGAGGCTGCATGCCGCAAGATCTGCATCAACCGTCTCCGCCTCTACGGAACTATCACCAACCCACTCGTTCACGCCAACAACAAGGTCCTCAAGGGCTATGACCCCGAAATGAACGGCAGCTTCAACTTCCCGCTCACCAAACAGCTCGTGTTCGGTCTGAATGTAACATTCTAATATCATCAACTGAAAACAATGAAAACTTATATCAAAAATATCGCACTGCCGATGCTCGCGGTCGCAGGACTCATGACTACCTCCTGCGAGCTTACCGAGGACAATCCCTCGGCCGGCGACGCCACGCTCAAAGCATTCCAGACCTGGGAAGGCTTGCAGGCATATTCATACACCACCCTCAATGATGAACTTTACACCGCATCCGACTGGATGATTTCGTCCGAGGGCGGTACGGATCTCTGGCAGGCAAGCGGAAACGGAAACGGCTATCGTTCCGACCTGAACTATGAGAACTTCGCCACCAACAATAACTCCACCAACAAACTTTGGCAGCAGTGCTATTCGATGATTGCAAACTGCAATACTGTAATCAACGAAGCTGACAAACTTACCGATGGAGATCCGGAGACAATCAAAGTCCTCGTAGCTGAAACTAAAGTGCTCCGCGCTTTCTACAATTTCCTTCTCGTTTCCAACTTCGGTCCTGTGACGCTCAACACTGAATCCAGCGCCGCACTCACAGGCAATATCGATCTCTATCCCAAGCGTTCAAGCGAGAAGGCTTTCTACGATCAGATAGAGAAAGACCTCAAGGAAGCCAAGGAAGATCTCGGAGTTCAGCCTTATAACGGCAACCGCGCCCGTGTCACCAAGAAAACCGCTATCGGTCTTCTCGCCCGTGTTTACGCGCAGCGTGCAGGCCTCGGCAAAAAATACGGTGACGCTGAAAAATACTGGAAACTCGCTGCCGAGACTGCCGAAGACCTCATCAACAATGCAGGAAGCTACGGCGCTCACCTCTACACTGATATCGCAGATATGTGGGCCGACGCCAACAACCGCACCAACCGCGAGGCCCTTTTCATCGCAGCCGGTGCTGACTCTAACGGCGAAGCCTTCAGTAAGACTATTGTCCGCAACAAGCTCCTTGCCTACTCCTGCGGCGGCGTTTATGATGACCTCTACGCACACAACCCCACAAAGAACGGTCAGTGCTACCTCTATGGCCGCTACAATGCCCAGGTATGGGTGCCTACAAAATACCTTATGTATTGCTTCAATCCTGAGTGGGACCGTCGTTGGGAATACTCCTTCATCTATGCTTATGGCGATTTCTCAATGGTTCAGTGCGGCTGGGTAGCCTATGACAAGGGTCAGAAAAAACTCACTGCCGACCTCTGCTCCAAATACGGCATCGATCCCTCTCACGCAGGCGAGACCATCTATCCCTACGCTGACTGCGACGGAAAGCCCTCGACTTTCGGCGGCAACCAGTATCCCGCAAAAGTATGGGCCAAGGGTGACTACTCAGGTGATGTGAATAATCTTCTTGCTATCCCCTCGTCAGCATCACAGATTAACCAGAACGGCTACTATGGTTCAACCAAAGTATATGCTGTTCCCTACCCCGTCGCTACCGACGACAATCGTTTCAATACAGTCTTCGTTCACCAGCCTCTTTCGGCTGAGGAAAAGGCTAAATGCCCCTACTCTGTCGTTGTCCTCAGCGACCTCTACGGTTCTAACGGCATAACTTACGGCAACGTTGTCAACGGCTCTGAGGCCGCAAATCCCCCTGCAGTCGGCAATGGTCTGACCCGTGCGAGCGCATGCCCCTCACTCAGCAAATTCAACTGGTCATTTGACGGTTGCTTCAACAACAACCTTCAGCAGAAATCAGGCGACATGTTCATCATGCGTATGGCCGAAATCTATCTTCTTGCAGCCGAGGCAGAGCAGATGCTCGGCAACGGCGGCAAGGCTGCTGACTACCTCAACGTGCTCCGTCAGCGTGCAGCCCGTCCCGGCGCACCCGAAAGCGCATGGAAACTTACAAATGCTACCGAGGAAGATATCTTCGACGAATATGCACGTGAAATGTGCGGTGAGTTCACCCGCTGGGCCCTTCTCAAACGCCATAACGCTTTCGAAACCCGCCTGCCGCAGTACAATCCCCGCGCAGCCAAATCGTTCAAACCCCAGTATTACAACCGTCCTGTTTCATCAACCTTCCTCCAGCAGATTCTCAACGATGAAGAATACGGTGACAACGGCTATGGCCAGACCGCAAGCTCCGGCCTTGACGGAATCGAATAAAAAGATAACAGAATTTTCATAAAACAAACGAAAAAATGCCCGCGGCAGCATCCTGTAAAAGAGAAGCCGCCGCGGACATTGGTCTAACAACATGATGTAAAAAATCACCGTTAGACACAGGGCCCGGAGCACTCTGCGTGAGCAGAAGCCGAGGTTACCCAACCACAATAAGCTGATGGCAGCCGGACATCCCCGTTCCGGCTGCCATTTTTTCAAGCACTCAGCACCCTTCCGGCAGCTTTCAGCTTTAACTCATTTGACCAATTTGACTAATCAGCCCATTGCTCCTATTAGTCCTATAACTCTTATTAGCCCTATTATTTAACCACATTCACCACACAAACTATCCCCCAAACATACAATAACCCCATCTCTGTATCACCCTATACATCCCCCATTATAACCTCATATTCTTTCGATTTCGCCCATTATCTCTCCGGACACATTTCACCACAATTATTACCACTATCCCAACAGTGTCCGGACAATTTCTCCTCGATTTTACATGTTTTGCAACATATTTCGGACATTTTCTGCGTTTTTTCAGCAAATTTCTTGTTTTGTTAAACTTTTTTTTAATTACTTTTGCCGAAATTATATGAAAAAGCAACGCTGCGCTTGACTTAGCATATTTGTTTAACCATATTAATAATATCACTCACTTTTAACTAAAAATCATGAAAACGAGACCAAAATCTCTGCCCGCTATCCACAGCGCACAACCGGCAGACAGAAAGTTGGCTTGCGGATTGCTTGCGGCAGCCCTCATCGGAGGCACTGCCATCACAAGCTATGCCGCCGCCAATAATATCGGGGGGGGTATTTACCAGTAAATCAAATAGTTAGCCAAAAACACACAGTAACTGGCACAGTTATTGACGAAAACGGAGACCCGATGATCGGAGTGTCCGTGCTTCAGGATGGCTCAAGCACCGGTGTCGCAACCGACTTCGACGGCCGCTTTTCACTCTCCGTTCCCGCAGGTGCCACACTCCATTTCTCTTACATCGGCTACAAACCTCAGACTATCAAAGTAGACGGGCGAACTACTATTGACGTCAAAATGGTGCCCGACGACAATGTACTTGACGACGTAGTGGTAATCGGTTATGGCGCAGTAAAAAAACGTGATCTTACCGGCGCCGTATCCTCAGTTAAAGCCGAAACCATCACCCTTACCCCATCGTCCAACCCGATGTCGGCTCTTCAGGGCCGAGTTGCTGGTCTCGACATCACTCAGACTTCAGGTCAGCCAGGAGAAGATCTGAATATTCAGCTCCGCGGTAACCGCTCAATCACCGCTTCAGGTACCCCGCTCTTCATCATCGACGGTATGCCCGGCAACTATGCCACCATCAACCCCAACGACATCGAGAGCATCGAAGTCCTCAAGGACGCTTCCTCTACAGCAATCTACGGTTCTGAAGGCTCCAACGGTGTGATCATCATCACAACCAAGAAAGGTCAGGAAGGTAAGATGCGTGTCAATTTTGACGCCTATATGGGTATCAACGGCTGGTCAACCACACCGAAGATGAACTCTCCCGAGAAGAACATCTACACCCGCGAACTCGCTCAGAAATATAGCGGTACAATACAGGATGACTCAGTCCTCAACGCTTACAAAGAAGCTCTTGCCAATGGTCAGACAATCGACTGGGTTGACGAGCTTCTTGGCACAGGTCTCACTCAGAACTACTCACTCTCTCTCTCGGGCGGTTCTGAAAAGACTCAGGCCTACTTCTCACTCAACTACTCCGATGAAAACGGACAGTACAAGAACGACAACTACAAGGTTTACTCGACGTCAATCCGCCTTACCACCAAACTCAACAATTGGCTAACCGGCGGTGTACATGTTCAGGCTTCTTACACCAACCGAAACACCACGACTTGTCGTCTTGATCGCGGTTTGATGGCAGATCCATTCGGTACTCTTTACGATGAAAACGGGAATTTGAACCCGCTTCCTTTGGTTGACAATGCAAACCTCGTGAACCTGCTTCTCAATCGTGACCAGGATGTCTATCGCAATAATCCGAGCAACCTCCGACTTTACGTACAGCCTTATGTCCGAATCAATCCAATCAAGGGTCTGACACTCGAATCCCGTCTCAGTGGTAACTTCCACTATACCACAGGAAACAAATATGTCGGATATAAATCATATGAATATTTTGTAAACGCAGGTGTCGGAGCACAGGACCCCAACTTCACAGACCCGTCGCTTACCAATGCAGAAATCAAAAATTCTCGCAGCTGGGGTTACACTTGGGAAAATATTCTTACCTATAACTTCAAACTTGCCGACATTCACGAATTCACCATCACCGGCGTAACCTCATGGTCATCCACTCAGGACGAAAATTCTTCACTCTACAACACCGGTATCCCATCCAACACAATGTACTGGACCAATATGGGAACAGCCACTGGTTCACCCGTAATCGGCTCAGGCTACACAATGCACAAACGCATGGGTTATGTAGCCCGTCTTAACTACACCCTCATGGGCAAATACCTCTTCTCGGCATCTGTACGCCGTGACGGTGACTCACGCCTTGCAGCAGGCAAGCACTGGGCTACTTTCCCCGCTTTCTCAGCAGGCTGGCGTATTTCCGATGAAAACTTCATGGAATCAACCCGTGGCTATCTCAATAACCTCAAACTTCGTGTAGGCTATGGTGAAACCGGTGCTGCCGGTATCAAACCTTATGATTCCTGGTCAATCCTTACCACAAGCCAACTTGGTATAGGTGACCAGATTATTGATATTGCTAAATTCCCTCAGATTCTTTCTAACCCCACTCTTACCTGGGAACGTTCAAAGAGCTGGAACATAGGTCTCGATCTTGGTCTTTTCAATAACAGAATTGACCTTGCAGCCGAATATTATATCACTAACACTGATGACGTAATATGGAAACAGACAGTTCCTATCACTAATGGTGGTTATGATTCAAAAACTCCTTTTGTCATCAATCGTAACATTGCAAAGACAAAGAACCAAGGTTTTGAGCTCTCGCTCACGACTCATAATTTCCAAAATCAGGACTTCTCCTGGACATCCACTCTTACGTTCTCAACCAATAAAGAAAAAGTAACTTCTCTTGGCGAAGGTGCAGCCGAATATATTGACAATGGCGACTACTGCCTCCATGTCGGCGACCCCGTAAATTCGTTCCGTAGTTATGAATTCGGTGGTATATGGCAATTAGGACAGGAAGCAGATGCGGCAGCCTTTGGCCGTCGTCCCGGTGACTTGAAAATCAAAGTTCCCAATATGCGCAAAGTCAGCGATGGCGTTTTCGAAAAAACATATGAGCTTGAGGATGGAACCATCGAGACCCGCACATTTGACGCAGAAAACCCCTATACCTACAATGCTGATGACCGTGTAATCATCGGTCATAACTCTCCTGACTGGTCGCTCGGTTTCCAGAACACATTCACATGGAAGTGGTTCGACCTTAGCGTTTACATGTATTGGCGTAATGGTCAGATGTTCAAGTATGATCCGATGGGTTGGTACAAGGATGTAGGCGGTAGTTTCCCCGAACACTTCAACTACTGGACACCCGAAAATCCGTCTAACGACTTCCCCGCACTTGACGCTTCACGCGATTGGCAGAAAGCCCCGGGACATGAAGCCCGTTATTGGGTTGATGGTTCTTTCTTCAAAATTAAGAACATCACTTTGGGTTATACACTTCCCAATCTTGCATGCTCAAAGATTGGCATAAGCCATCTCCGTCTTTACGGAACCATCACCAATCCTCTTGTTCATGCCAATAGCAAGTTCCTTAAGGGATACGACCCCGAAATGAACGGCTCATTCAACTTCCCCCTTACCCGTCAGCTCGTATTTGGTCTGAACGTATCTTTCTAACCTTAATTTCAGAATATCAACAATGAAAAGATATATTAAAAATATCGCTCTCCCCATGCTGGCTATCGCAGGCTTATTTACCTCCTGCGAGCTTACCGAGGACAATCCTTCGGCCGGAGATGCGTCTTTGAAAAGCTTTGCGACATGGAAGTGTCTCCAGGCATTTTCATATTCTTCACTCGCTGAACAGCTTTATTCATCTTATAGCTGGCTGGTAGCCGCCGAAACCGGAACAGACCTTTGGGTTGCAAAAGGCAATGTCGAAGCATGGCAGCAGTTATTGAACTATGAGAGCTTTACTCCCGACTATGCTTGTACAAAAGACGTTTGGAAACAAGCGAACTCAATGATTACCAATTGCAACACTGTGATTGACCAGGCAAATTCCCTCGTTGATGGAGATCCTGATGTAGTGGCTCAGCTTGTCGCCGAGACCAAGACTCTGCGCGCTTTCTATAATTATCTCCTTGTCGCAAACTTTGGTCCAGTAACTCTTAATATGGAGCCGAGTGCGGCATTGAGCGGCAACATTGCCCTCCGCCCCAAGCGTAACAGCGAAAAAGATTTCTATGACCAGATAGAGAAAGATTTAAAAGAGGCTATTCCGGTACTCAGTGTTGAACCATATGAAAATAACCGTGCCCGCGTTACAAAAAAAACTGCTATCGGCCTTCTCGCACGTGCCTATGCGCAGCGCGCAGGCCTCGGTCAGAAATATGGTGATGCCGAGAAATACTGGAAACTTGCTGCTGAGACAGCCGAGGATCTCATCAATAATGCCGGAGCCTACGGTGCTCACCTCTACACTGATATCGCCGATATGTGGGCTGATGCCAACAACCGAACCAACCGCGAATCACTTTTTGTTGCTGCTGGCTCTGATGCTTTCAAGGATGCCTATTCAAAGTCTCCCCACAACAACCTTCTTTTAGGCTACACTACCTGCGGTTTCTACGAAGAATTCTTTGTTAAGAATCACAAGCCCAGTGATAAAGGCTATTTCTACGGTCGTCAGAATTCCCAGCTTTGGCAACCTTCGAAATATCTCATGTACTGCTTCAACCCCAAGTGGGACCGCCGTTGGGAATACTCTTTTGGTCATGCCTGGAATGAATGGTCAATGGAACAGCCCGGATGGGTTACAAGACAAAGTGCTCAGATAACTTTAACAGAAACTTTATGCAATAAATATGGAATAGATTTATCGCATGTTGGTGAAATAATCTATCCTTATGTTGATTGCAACGCCACAAACTCAACATTTGGCGGTGGCAACCAGTATGCAGCCTCAATTTGGCCTAAAGATTATACTGGCAACGACAAGAGTAAGCTACTCAAAGTTCCCTCATCAGCTGCTCAAATCAATCAGGAAGGTTACAGCGCTACCACAAAAGCTCTTGCTATTCCCTATCCTATCGCTCTTGATGACAACCGTTTCAACACCGTCTATGTTCATGAACCCCTGTCGGCTGCGGACAAGGCCAAATGTCCTTATGTAGTCGTTGTTCTCAGCGATCTCTACGGTTCAAACGGACTCCCTTATGGCAACACCGCATTTGGTTCAGAGGCCGGTAATCCCCCGGCAATCGGTAATGGAGAGACTAACCCCGCATCCGGTCCCGCTCTCATCAAGTTCAACTGGTCTTATGATGGTTGCTTCGTCGGCAATAACCTCCAGCGTAAGACAGGTGATGTCTATATCATGCGTATGGCTGAAATGTACCTCATTGCGGCCGAAGCAGAGCAGATGCTCGGCAACGGGGGCAAGGCTGCTGACTACCTCAACGTGCTCCGTCAGCGTGCAGCGCGCCCTGGGGCAGCTGAAAGCACCTGGAAACTTGCAAATGCAACTGAAGACGATATCTTTGACGAATGGGCTCGTGAACTGTGCGGAGAGTTCTCACGCTGGCTCCTCCTCAAGCGTCACAACGCTTTCGAAACCCGTCTGGCTAAATATAACGTACGCGCAGCCAAATCATTCAAACCGTACATGTACAACCGTCCTGTTTCCGCAGACTTCCTCTCAACTATCCTCAATGCAGAGGAATACGGTGACAACGGCTATGGCCAGACCGCAAGCTCCGGCCTCGACGGAATCGAATAACGAGATAACAGAAATTTCATAAAACAAAGAAAAAATGTTCGCCGCGGACATTGGTCTAACAACATGATGTAAAAAATCCTAGTTAGACACGGGCCCGAAGCACTCTGCGTGAGCAGAAGCCAAGGCACCCTAAAATAAATAGGCTGATGGCAGCCGGACATCCCCCGTTCCGGCTGCCATTTTTTTCAAGCCCCCGGCCGCTTTCAGCTTTCATTCATTACTCAGATTAGCCCAATTAGACTAATTTGCCCCATTTGACTCATTTGCCCAACCACCCCTATTACTCCTATTCCTATTACTCCTATTCCTCCCATTACTCCTATTTCCCTAAACCAAAACCACTATCAAAACAAAAAGGCATCCTTCCGGACGCCTTTATATTATTCAGTGTTCAAACCACTGAAAAATCACAGCTTAAAAAGATCCTGTATTGAAAAGACCTTGCTGAGATGAGCGAAAGTAAAAAACTGATCATCAAGCACCATCCAGTCCTGACGGTCCTTTACTGAGAGCCTCTTTATATCAGGAAACATCGACAGGGGCACAATCATCTCACGCCCGTCACTTAACTTGACGGCCATCTTGCCGCGCCGCGACACAAAATCAAGGCTTTTGATGCCGACATTCAGATTCTGTAATCTACACATGATTCAATTTATTTAATTTCCTTGACTCTTGTCTTTTCACCGTTAAAAGCTTTGGTTATCTGGGCATTGATATAATCCCAGTTCCTTTCGATTGCTCCGACAAGCATTTCATTCTCTCTCCCGGATAGTTCCGACTCGGCAATCTCCACACACTTCACGCCATTACTTTCAATCCATATTTTAGCCAATGAACGCAGATGTCGTGAATTTCGTTTAAAAACATGCACATGACGCCGGTTATCATTGATATCTGTCGGAATCGAGACCAACAAAAACATTCTAAGGAAAGCTAACTGACCAATAGCGGAGGAGAGGGTTCAATGGTTTAATATTACAAAGATACTAAATATTTCCAACATTCCGGAGTTCAATCTTCCTGATTTTTTTCTTCATTTACTTCTCTTTTTTATTTTTTCTCCGATTTTTCCCTCATAATTTGGATTACACAAACTTAAATCACTAATTTTGCAACAGAATAATTCACAAATGGCCTGACACAACAATGCAGTCCGAACAGATGACCGTTGATAGCGTGGTCATTATCCCTACCTACAACGAGAGGGAAAATGTAGCCGCCATCATCGAGGCAGTATTCTCACTGCCCCGAAATTTCCACATTCTTATAATCGACGACAACTCCCCCGACGGCACAGCCGACATAGTCAAAGACCTTCAGAAGCAATATCCCGACCGGCTCCACCTCCTCCAGCGCGCCGGCAAACTCGGCCTCGGCACAGCCTACATAGCCGGCTTCAAATGGGCCCTCGAACATGACTATGAATACGTTTTCGAGATGGACGCCGATTTCTCCCACAACCCCGACGACCTGCTGAAACTCTACGACGCCTGCGCCAGCCAGGGCGCCGATGTCGCCATAGGCTCACGCTACGTCACCGGCGTCAATGTGGTCAACTGGCCGATGGGACGCGTCCTCATGTCGTTCTACGCCTCGCGCTACGTCCGCATCGTCACCGGCATGCCCATCAACGACGCCACCGCCGGATTCGTCTGCTACCGCCGCCGAGTGCTCCGCAAACTCCCCCTCGACAAAATCCGCTTCAAAGGCTACGCCTTCCAGATAGAGATGAAATTTCTCGCCTACAAATACGGATTCAAAATCGTCGAAGTCCCGATAATCTTCGTCAACCGCGTCCTCGGCACATCCAAAATGAGCTCCGGTATATTCAGCGAAGGCTTCTTCGGCGTCCTCCGCCTCAAACTCTCCAGCATCTTCACGAAATATGATACAGTTTAAGGTTTAGGTTTAAGATTTAAAGAACAGAAACCGAAAAGCAACATATCTGTCCGAAATCACCCCGAAAACTTTAAACTCTAAACTCTCAACTTTCAACTCCCCATGACCCTCCTCTACAACGCCGAAATAGTCAACGAAGGACAGCGCTACCGCGGTTACGTCATGACCGAGGGCGAATTTATAGTCCGGACAGGCGCCGAAGCCGACCTTCCCGCCGAAGGACCCGGTTCGCTCGAGGAGATGATGAAAAAAGCTCACCGCAACATAGACTGCTGCGGTGCCATGCTCATGCCCGGAGTCATCGACACCCACGTCCACTTCCGCGACCCCGGACTCACCGAAAAAGGCGACATCGACACCGAAAGCCACGCGGCAGTGGCCGGAGGAGTCACATCATACATCGACATGCCCAACACCCGGCCCGCCACAGTCACCCGCCGGGCAGTCGACGACAAAATCTGCCGCGCCCGCGAAGTCTCCCTCGCAAACTACGGATTCTTCATCGGCGCCACCAACGACAATCTCTCCGAACTCCTGGCAGCCGACTATAGCCGCATAGCAGGCATCAAACTCTTCCTCGGCTCCTCGACCGGCAACATGCTCGTCGATGACAGCAACACCCTCGGACGCCTCTTCCGCGAAGCCCCCACCATCATCGCCGTCCACGCCGAGGACGAGGCCATCATCCGCGCCGCCCGCGAAAAGCTCGCCGCCGAGTGCGGCGGCTCCATCCCCGTCAGCTGCCACCCCGACGTCCGTCCGCGCGAAGCCTGCGTCGAGGCCACCCGCCGCGCCATCGGACTCGCACGCGCCACCGGCGCCCGTCTCCACATCTGCCACATCTCCACCTCCGACGAGCTCGCCCTCATCCGCGAGGCCAAGGCCGACGGCGTCAGAGTGACAGCCGAGACATGCCCCCAGTATCTCCTCTTCGACCGCAACGACTTCGACCGCCTTGGCGCCCGCATCAAATGCAATCCCGCCGTCAAGGAAGCCTCCGACCGCATCGCCCTCCTGCGCGAACTCCTGCCCGGAGGCTGCATCGACACCATAGCCACCGACCATGCCCCCCACCTCCTCGCGCAGAAGGAGGGCGACGCCCTGACCGCCGCCTCCGGCATGCCGATGGTCCAGTTCTCGCTCCGCGCCATGCTCGAGCTCCTCGACACCGAATCAGAGCTCGACACCCTCGGGCCCGAGCGCATCGTGGAGCTCATGGCCCACAACCCGGCCCGCATCTTCGGCATCGACCGCCGCGGATTCATCCGCCCCGGCTACTACGCCGACCTCGTCCTGGTCGAAAAGCTCCCCGCCGGACAAGCCGCCAAGGTCAGCGACTCCGACGTAGCCGGTCGCTGCGGCTGGACACCCCTGGCCGGAATGAGCCTCGGCCACTCCATACGCCTCACGATGGTCAACGGCCGACCCGCCTTCACCGACGGCCACTTCGAGCCCGACCGCTCGCTCCCTCTGCGCTTCGCAGGCAACAGATGAACACAATTCACCATGAATAACATATAAGTAACTTAAACCTTCACCAACATTATGTTAGACAAGACAAATGTCAAGACCCTCGACAAAGTTGTCGTGCGCTTCTCCGGCGACTCCGGCGACGGCATGCAGCTCGCAGGCAACATTTTCACAAATGTCTCCGCAGGGTTAGGAAACAAAGTGTCAACCTTCCCCGACTATCCGGCCGAGGTACGCGCCCCGCAGGGCTCGCTCAGCGGTGTGTCAGGCTTCCAGGTCAGCGTCGGAGTCGACGTCCATACCCCCGGCGACAACTGCGACGTACTCATCGCCATGAATCCCGCCGCGCTCAAGCAGAACATCCGCTTCCTCAAGCCCAACGGAGTGGTAATCGTCGACATCGACTCCTTCAAGGAAGCCGACCTCAAGAAAGCCCTCTTCGAGACCCTCGACCCCTTCAAGGAACTCGACATCAAGGCCCAGGTGGTTGAAGTGCCCGTCACCTCAATGACCAAGGCTGCGCTTGCCGACTCCGGCCTCGACAATAAGAGCATCCTCAAATGCCGCAACATCTTTGCCCTCGGCCTCGTGTGCTGGCTCTTCGACCGTCCCCTCGAAGGCGCCCTCCGCATGCTCAAAGGCAAATTTGCCAAGAAACCCGCCATCTACGAGGCCAACGCCAAGGTAATCGAGGCAGGCTACAACTACGGCAACAATATTCACGCCAGCGTCAGCACCTACCGCATCGAGACCGAAGATGCTGTGCCCGGCGTCTACACTGATATCAACGGCAACACCGCCACCGCCTGGGGCTTCATCGCCGCATCCGAGAAGAGCGGCCGTCCGCTTTTCCTCGGCAGCTACCCCATCACCCCCGCCACCGACATCCTTCAGGAACTCGCCAAGCGCAAGGACCTCGGAGTGAAAGCCGTGCAGATGGAAGATGAGATTGCAGGCGTATGCTCCGCAATCGGCGCATCCTTCGCCGGCCATCTCGCCGTCACCTCCACCTCTGGCCCCGGCCTTGCCCTCAAGAGCGAAGGCATCGGTCTCGCCGTCATCGCCGAGCTCCCGCTCGTGGTTGTCGACGTGCAGCGCGGCGGTCCCTCCACCGGCCTCCCCACCAAGACCGAGCAGACCGATCTCATGCAGGCCCTCTACGGCCGCAACGGTGAGTCGCCTCTCGCCGTCGTAGCCGCCTCCACCCCGACCGACTGCTTCACCATGGCCTTCGAAGCCGCACGCATCGCAATGGAACACATGACACCCGTCATCCTCCTCACCGACGCCTTCATCGGCAACGGCTCGAGCGCATGGCGCGTGCCCGAGGCTTCCGAGCTCCCCGAAATCCATCCCCCGCTGCTCGCCCCCGATGCAGTCGACGCCGCATGGCAGCCCTACACCCGCAAGGACGAAAGCATGGTCCGCTACTGGGCAATCCCCGGCACCGAAGGCGCCACACACCGCGTGGGCGGTCTCGAAAAGGACTACAACACCGGAGCAATCTCCACCGACCCCATCAACCATGAGAAGATGGTCAAGGCACGCCGCGAGAAGATAGCCCGCATCGCCGACGACATCCCCGCACTCGAAGTGCTCGACCCGAAGGGCGCCGACACTATCCTCGTAGGTTGGGGCGGTACCTACGGCCATCTCCGCACAGCCGCCGGCGAACTCTGCGCCGAAGGCAAGCCCGTGGCCTTCGCCCACTTCAACTACATCAACCCGCTTCCCGCCAACACCGAAGAGGTGCTCCGCGGCTACAAGCGCGTGATAGTAGCCGAGCTCAACACAGGCATGTTCGCCGACTATCTCCAGGCCAAATTCCCCGGCCTCCGCATCGAGCGCATCAACAAGATTCAGGGCCAGCCCTTCCTCGTGAGCGAAATCGTCAATGGTGTAACCAAAATCATGGAGGACAAATAATATCATGGAACAGACACAGTTTACCCCCGCCAACTATAAGAGCAACCAATCAGTGCGCTGGTGTCCCGGCTGCGGCGACCACGCCATCCTCAACTCACTCCACAAGGCCATGGCCATCGTGGGCGTGCCTCCCCACATGACCGCAGTGATTTCGGGTATCGGATGCAGCTCCCGCCTCCCCTACTACATGAACACCTACGGCTTCCACACCATCCACGGACGTGCGGCAGCCATCGCCACAGGTTTCAAGGTAGCCCGTCCCGACATGACCGTATGGCAGATTTCGGGCGACGGCGACGGTCTCGCCATCGGCGGCAACCACTTCATCCACGCAGTGCGCCGCAATGTCGACATCAACATGATTCTATTCAACAATAAAATCTACGGTCTGACCAAGGGCCAGTATTCGCCCACCAGCGACCGCGGATTCGTGTCGAAATCATCGCCCTACGGCACAACCGAGGACCCCTTCATCCCGGCAGAACTCGTGTTCGGCGCACGCGGTAACTTCTTCGCCCGCAGCATCGACGTAGAGCTTCAGATTTCACAGGAAGTGCTCGTGGCCGCCGCACGCCACAAAGGTGCGTCGGTAGTCGAAGTGCTCCAGAACTGCGTGATTTTCAACAACGGCATCCACAACTATATCACCGACAAGGAAACCCGTGCCGAGCGCACAATCCACCTCGTCCACGGCGAGAAGATGCTCTTCGGCAAGGACAAGGAAATGGGCCTCGTGCGCGACGGCTTCCTCCTCAAAGCAGTGAAGGTGGGCGAGGACGGCTACACAATGGACGATGTGCTCGTTCACGACGCCCACACTCCCTCCAACTTCCTCCACCAGCAGCTCGCCATGATGGACGGCCATGAGCTTCCGCTCGCCCTCGGAGTGATCCGCGACGTCGACTCACCCGCCTACGACCACGCTGTCGAGGAGCAGGTGGCCGAAGTCCGCGCCCGCAAGAACTTCGGTTCGCTCCGCGACATGGTGCTCGCCGGCGAAACCTGGACAGTTGAATAACGACGACAGGCTGACAGCAGCCCCATAGAAACAACAGTGTGGCCCGACGGAAAATCCCCGTCGGGCCACTTTACATATATTAACATCAACAAACCTAACTCACTGACAAATTAAATCAAATTCACTATTCAGGCTACTTATTTACTTATTTTAGTATAGCAGGGGGATTTTTTAAATAAAAATTATTTCACATTAGAAAAAATTGCTGTACTTTTGGGGACTCATTTCAGAGTCTGCCCTCAGGCGCAGACTGTGAATACTTTAAGGAAATAATCAAAAACAAAATAACCTTAATAATTTACTATTAATTAGTAAGAAACCAATCATGACAAAATCTACTGTAAAACCCGCCAACGGTAAACTTGGCGTACTCGTAGTAGGACTTGGAGCAGTCAGCTCCACCTTCATGACCGGCGTCCTCATGGCCCGCAAAGGTCTCGCAAAGCCTGTCGGCTCAATGACTCAATACGATAAAATCCGTGTAGGCAAAGGCGCAGACAAAAAATATCTCCACTATAAGGACATCGTCCCCATGGCCGACCTCAACGACATCGTGTTCGGTGCCTGGGACGTTTATCCCGCAAACGCATACCAGAGCGCTATCTATGCTGAAGTGCTCCAGGAAAAGGACATCGAGCCTGTAAAGGACGAGCTCGAGAAGATTGTCCCCATGAAGGCCGCTTTCGACAAGAACTATGCAAAGCGTCTTGACGGCGACAACACCATGGGCGACAAGACCCGCTGGGAAATGGCCGAACAGCTCCGCGAGGACATCCGCAACTTCAAGAAAGAAACCGGTGTTGACCGCGTGGTAGTTCTCTGGGCTGCCTCCACAGAGGTTTACGTTCCCGTTGACGAGAAGGTACACGGCTCACTCGAGGCTCTCGAAGCCGCTATGAAGGCTGATGACAAGGAGCATGTGGCTCCCTCTATGTGCTACGCTTACGCAGCACTCCAGGAAGGCGCTCCCTTCATCATGGGTGCCCCCAACACCACTGTCGACATCCCCGCAATGTGGGAACTCAGCGAAAAGACCGGCATGCCCATCGCAGGCAAGGACTTCAAGACCGGCCAGACTCTCGTGAAGTCAGGCTTCGCCCCCATCATCGGTACCCGCTGCCTCGGCCTCAACGGTTGGTTCTCGACCAACATCCTCGGCAACCGCGACGGTCTCGTGCTTGACGAACCCGCCAACTTCCGCACCAAAGAGGTTTCGAAGCTCTCTACCCTTGAGTCAATCCTCGTTCCCGAGGATCAGCCCGACCTCTACAACGCCAACTGCGGCGGCGCAGAAGAGGGTGGCCACCAGGGTTACTACCACAAGGTGCGCATCAACTACTATCCCCCGCGCAACGACAGCAAGGAAGGCTGGGACAACATCGACATCTTCGGCTGGATGGGCTATCCCATGCAGATCAAGATCAACTTCCTCTGCCGCGACTCTATCCTCGCAGCTCCGCTCTGCCTTGACCTCGTGCTCCTCAGCGACCTCGCTGCACGCGCCGGCCGTCACGGTATCCAGCGCTTCCTCAGCTTCTTCCTCAAGAGCCCGATGCATGACTACACCAAGGGTGAGGTACCTGTCAACCACCTCTTCCAGCAGTACACCATGCTCAAGAACGCCATCCGCGAGATGGGCGGCTACGAGGCTGACGAAGAAATCGACTAATCAGACGATTCCAACATATTGGCAATGAAACCCATCGCCTAAACCGTAAGGAAAGAAAAATGAAATGAAATCCCAGAGGGCTTGTCGAGAGACAGGCCCTCTATTTTTATTCCTTCCTTCTGCCCTTCAATCCACAACCTCATAAGTAAAGCAACCGGACCAAAGCAAACGGGGAAGCGTGGCAAAATCCAGGTGTGGCAGTAGGCACTTGACCAAATATCTGCTCAAATCGCTTCGTAGATTGTCCGGAAAATTTGTATATTCGCGGAAGTAACTCTATAACATTCGGCCTATGGATCTCAATCCGTATATCTCAGGTGCATTAACAGCATCTATTCTACTTATAACCAACCGTCTGCTGCCTAAAAAGATAACAGGTTGGAAACGCATATTAATCTTGATAGGAGTACCTACTATTATCTCCTGCCTCATACAGTTCATTATCGATTATATTTATCTGTACTGGAAAGGCTGTTGAAGCCGATTTGGAGGTGAAAAACAATAACGGCGACCAAGATTGGCCCGATTAGTCCGGGATAGGGTCTGCGAATTCTGTGGCGGCGTCGAAGCATGGGCAGGCTTTGGCGGCGAATTCGTAGTGGGAATGGACAGTGACGCCGGGGTAGCGGGTGCGCAGACTGTCTATCAGGGCGCGCAGGGAGGCGCGTTGAGCGGGGGTGCGAGTATCGGAGGGAGTCTTGCCGTCAGCAGCGAGTCCGCCGACGTAGGCCACTCCTATGCTGTCGGCGTTATGGCCGAGACAGTGTGCGCCAATCTGCTCTTCGGGACGTCCGGGAAGCACTTCGCCGTCAAGGGCCACGACGTAATGATAGCCTATGCAGTTGAAACCGCGGGCGCGGTGCCATGAATCTATTTCGGAGACTGTAACCTCACGTCCCGCAGGCGTGGCCGTGCAGTGGACGATAATCTTTCGTATCTTTCGCATTTCTGTGTGTGATTTAATGGGGTTAATAACTAAAACTACCTGAAAAGACCAACAGCACAAAAATAGCACCTTTCCGGGGGCGGAAAGGTGCTATAATACAAAAGGGGGGTAATAAATTTCGGTTCCGACAGGCTATCTGACGACCTCGATGCCCACCTGCTCGACTCCGCAGAGGGTGTCGACACGCATGATGTGGCGCAGGGCCACGGGACGGGTGAGGTCAATCACAGCCGAGGGGCTGACGAGCGCCTCGCGCTGGTAGGCCGCGCCGAATCCGCTTCCGAGCCAGCGCCCGTAGACGTCGGCAAGAGGGATATTGACGGTGTCGCAGACCATCCGGCGCCCCTCTGTGTGGTAAGTCAGCTCAAGCCATATATTCGAGAAGGGATAGGCGTTGCTGTGGCGCAGGGCCACCTTCAGGCTGCCGCTGACGACTGAATCGTTGTCGGTCAGAGAAGTGTCGACGGGGAGAAGCGACACTGTGTCGGCGTAGAGCCACCCTTCCGGCGGCATGTTGGCCCACCGGCTGTAGTCGCGCGTCCCCGGCCCACAGGCGCAGAGGAGCGCGAGTGATATGAGCAGTATGTAGAGAGGGCTACGCATCATTCCTTATTGTCGCGGAAAGCCTTGGGGAGACGGGCCGGGAGCTGCTGAGGCTGCTGCGGGGCATCCTGACGGGGCTGCACGGGCTCACGGTCGGGCTGCTGCGCCGCCGGCTGCTGCTGGCGCTCACCGCCCTGAGGCTTCTTGGGCTTGTTTTTCGGACGCTGACGGCGCTCGCCCTGCTGGGCCTGCTGTTGGGACGGACGCTGGGGAGCATCACCCTTGGGCGCATGGTCATTCTGAGGCTGACGCTCGCCGTTTGGCTGCTGCGGCTGGTTCTGCTGCTGCCCCTCGGAGGGAGCGGCGGAGTTGCCTCCCTTGTTCTTCTTGCGCTTTTTCTTCTTGGTCTTGTCGAAGCGTGTCAGGTCATCCTGCGAGGCAAGGTCTATGGGTCTCGGCTTGCCCCCCTGCTTCTGCTCGCCGTCGGGGAGCAGGCTTTCGGGCTTCTCGCCGCGGCGGTTCATCTCGATTACCTCAAAGGCACGGGCGGCGTTGATGGTGACGAGATTGGCCGCGAGCTGCTTGTCGGTCGAATAGGTGATTTCCTTCTTGAAGATGTCGGTCTTGAAGTGGTAATAGGTATTGTCGAGCGTCTCCAGGCGTGTCTCGCGTGGAGGCATCTGCCTGGCGCTCTCGACATAGGTATCGACCTCGAAGTTGAGACAGCATTTGAGTTTCGCACACTGGCCGGCGAGCTTCTGCGGGTTGAGCGATATGTCCTGATAGCGCGCGGCACTCGTGCCGACCGACACGAAATTGGTCATCCAGCTCGCGCAGCAGAGCGGACGGCCGCAGGAGCCTATGCCGCCGATGCGACCGGCTTCCTGGCGGGCACCTATCTGCTTCATCTCGATGCGCACCTTGAAGGTCTCGGCAAGCACCTTGATGAGCTGGCGGAAATCGACGCGCTCGTCGGCTATATAATAGAATATAGCCTTGTTTCCGTCGCCCTGATACTCGACGTCGCCAATCTTCATGTTGAGATGGAGCGACTCGGCGATTTTGCGGGCACGAATCATAGTGTCGTTCTCGCGGGCCTTGGCCTCCTCGTATTTATCGATGTCGGCAGGCTTGGCCTTGCGGAACACGCGGCGGATTTCGGCGTCGGGTTTCACGTTGGCGCGGCGCATCTGAAGCGCCACGAGCTTGCCGGTGAGGGTGACGGTGCCTATGTCGTGGCCGGGTGTGGCCTCGACAGCCACGAGGTCGCCGGGAGCGAGATCAAGATTGGTAGAGTTGCGGTAGAACCCCTTGCGGGTGTTCTTGAACTGGACTTCGACGATATCGAAGTCCGTCACGCCGCCGGGAATATCCTCCAGCCAGTTGCAGCAGTGGAGTTTTCCGCGGGGGCAGCGGTGGTCTTTTTCTTCCATCTGGCAGACCCTCCCTCCTTACTTGGCAAAGCTGACGGAACGGGTCTCGCGGATAACGGTGATTTTGACCTGTCCGGGATATGTCATCTCGTCCTGGATGCGACGGGCGATTTCGCTCGACAGCTTCTCGGTCTCGACATCGTCGATCTTGTCGGCGCCGACAATGACGCGGAGCTCGCGGCCCGCCTGGATAGCGTAGGTCTTGATGACTCCGGGATACGAGAGGGCGAGTTGCTCGAGGTCGTTGAGACGCTTGATGTAAGCCTCGACGATTTCACGGCGTGCGCCGGGACGGGCACCGGAGATGGCGTCGCAGACCTGAACGATGGGGGCAAGAAGCGAAGTCTGCTCGATTTCGTCGTGGTGGGCGCCGATGGCGTTGCAGATTTCAGGTTTCTCCTTGTATTTTTCGGCGAGCTTCATGCCGAGGAGTGCGTGGGGAAGTTCGGGCTCCTCGTCGGGCACCTTGCCTATGTCGTGAAGCAGACCTGCGCGACGGGCCTTCTTGGGGTTGAGGCCGAGCTCGGAGGCCATGATAGCGCAGAGGTTGGCAGTCTCGCGCGAGTGCTGGAGCAGGTTCTGGCCGTAGCTTGAACGGTATTTCATCTTGCCGACCATGCGGATGAGGTCGGGGTGGAGACCGTGGATGCCAAGGTCGATGGCAGTGCGCTTGCCGGTCTCGACGATTTCCTCCTCAATCTGCTTGCGCACCTTGGCCACCACTTCCTCGATGCGGGCGGGGTGGATGCGGCCGTCGGCCACGAGCTGGTGGAGGGCAAGACGGGCGATTTCGCGGCGCACGGGGTCGAAGCCGGAAAGGACGATGGCCTCGGGGGTGTCGTCGACAATGATTTCAATGCCTGTGGCGGCTTCGAGAGCACGGATGTTGCGACCCTCGCGGCCGATGATGCGGCCCTTGATTTCGTCGCTGTCGATGTGGAACACTGTGACAGAGTTCTCGATGGCGGTCTCGGTGGCGAGGCGCTGGATTGACTGGACCACGATGCGCTTGGCCTCCTTGTTGGCCGTCATCTTGGCCTCGTCCATGATGTCGTTGATATATGCGCTTGCGGCGGTCTTGGCCTCATCCTTGAGCGAATCGATGAGCTTCTCCTTGGCTTCCTCGCTTGAAAGGCCGGAGATGTGTTCGAGAGTGTCCTGAGCGGTGCGGCGGAGACGGTCGAGCTCCTCCTTGCGCTGCTCCACCACGGCCATCTGAGCCTCGAGGTTCTGGCGGGTCTGCTCGTTTTCGTTGCGGGCGCGGGCGTTTTCGCTCTGCTGCTGGTTGAGCTGGGTCTGACGCTGCTTGAGCTTGGACTCCTCGCTCTGTATGCGCGAAAGGCGCTGGTTGGCCTGTTTTTCGGCTTCAGTCTTGATTTTAAGCTCCTGCTCGCGGGCTTCGAGGAGCTTGTCTTTCATGATTACTTCGGCTTCGCGGTTGGCATCGTCGATGATGGTCTTTGCACGGGAGCGGGCTGTGGCGCGCTGCACCGCAACCATTATCGCAATTCCGATGGCAGCTCCGATGAGCGCCGCGCAGATGTAAAATAATATAACCATATTAGCTTTACGGAATTTATTAGGGGTATGAAAATATATAAAAAATGCACGGACCACTCTTGTGACTCCCCTTGTCCGCGGCATCCCGCGGGGAGAACTCACTCAGAAGTTGAGCGTGCGTGAACTCGTTTCTTCAAAATTCGTTACAGTGCCGGTCCGGGCTGACGGGGAGAGCGGCGGCTGCCACCCTGTCACGACACTCCTGTCGCGTTGTCGCCGTCGGGCCTGAGGGCGAAAAGCACCCTGTCGAGACTTTTTTCAAGTCCCTCGAGAGTCCTGTCGACTCCTCTCGATGTCTCCTCGGCGGTGAAATAGAGCTGGGCGAAGCGGAATGTCACCATGGCGAGTATCTCGGCCGAAGATTTATCCTTGAAATCATCCATCGCTGACCATTTGCGCCAAAGCTCGTTGATGTTGGCCTCGGCGCGCCTGACAATCTCCTCCTGGCTCGCAGGAATCCGGAGCGGCATACGCGGCTGGTCGGCAATACGGATAGTTATATTGAGAATCTTTTCAGTCATCAAAGGCTTAACTTGTTGATGCACTTGTCGATTTCGCGCACTAATCCAGTAAGCAGGGCACGTGTCGCCTCCACATCGGCGTGGTCGGGACTGAGCACCGTGACGATTTTCAGTCGCTCTATCTCCCTGTCGCGGTCGGCAATCTCACGCCGGAGCCTCCCGAGGGTCTCTTCAAGAGATGCGATTCGGTCGTCGGCGGCCGCTTTTGCCTGACGGAGATACTCATAGCGCTCCACCATCAAGGCTGCTTTGGCCTCGATTTTTTCGATGCGTTGCTGAAGGTTGGCGGCCATGCTTTTCTGAATTACTTCACAAAAGTAGCGATTTATTCCCGAACCGTCCTTATCGCCGAAGCAAAATTTAGCATCGCAGAACAATATTTAACAGTTCTTATGTCCGATTGACAGCTACAGACAAAAAGAGTGACAGCTTAAATCAATCTGTCTCTTGCATAAGAGATTGAAAATTACTACCTTTGCGCCGATTTAATATCACTGTGTGCTGTAAGCATCCTTACGAGTGTCATTCACATCATATCAACCCTATGAAAATCAAACCTTTTCTGTTTACGTTGCTTATGATGGCCGCAGTTATGTCTGCATCCGCCAACATGACCGACGACCAAGTAGTTCAATACATCAAAGCCCAGGTAGCACAGGGCAAATCCGAGCAGCAGATAGGCCGCGAGCTTGTCGCTAAAGGTGTCACCCCTGAGCAGGTAAAGCGCATCAAGGCCAAACACGATGCCGGAGCCGCAGCTACCGCCGACCAGCCCGTCACCGCCACTGAAGGACGCTCCCGCACCCCCTCGGCTGCAGCTGAGACAAGTGTGGTATTCGAGGACATCGTTATCAACCCGGAAGCCAATGCCAAAGAGGAGCCGGCTGCCAACGAGGTATTCGGCCACAAGGTATTCAATTCCCGCAATCTGACATTCGAGCCCAACGAGAACGCCGCTACCCCCCAAGACTACCGCCTCGGTCCCGGCGATGAAGTGGTCATCGACATCTGGGGTGTCAGCGAGGATCATCTCCGCCGCACAATCTCGCCCGAAGGCAGCATCATGATTTCGCAGCTCGGCCCCATTTACCTCAACGGCATGACCATCGACGAGGCCAATAATCATATCCGCTCGGCCTTCGCGTCAAAATATTCCGGTGTCGACAATGAGGCGACAGACATCGCCGTTACCCTGGGTCAGATGCGCACCATCCAGGTCAACATCATGGGTGAGGTTTCCGTTCCGGGCACCTACCGTCTCTCTCCCTTCTCCAACGTATTCCATGCCCTCTATAATGCCGGCGGCATCAACAAAATCGGTTCGATGCGTAATGTAGAGGTACGCCGCAACGGAAAGAAGATTGCTGAAGTCGACATCTATGACTTCCTCTTCAACGGCCGTCAGAAAGGCAACATCCGTCTCCAGGAAGGCGACATCATCATGGTGCCTCCCTATTCACAGCTTGTCAACGTCACCGGCAACGTAAAGCGTCCTATGTTCTATGAGCTCAAACCCGACGAAACTCTCGCACAGGTCATTGAATATGCAGGTGGATTCTCGGGCGACGCATACACCGACATGGTCCGTGTAGCCCGTCTCACCGGCCGCGAGAAGGAGCTCTTCAATATCGGTCGCAACGAGTTTGAAGGCTATCATCTTCAGGACGGCGACATCGTCACCATCGGCACCACTCTCGACCGCTACAGCAACCGCGTCGAGCTCCGCGGAGCCGCAATGCGTCCCGGCATGTTCTCACTCGGCTCCGGCATCAGCACCATCCGTGACCTCATCCGCAATGCCGACGGTCTTACGGAGGACGCCTACAAACAGCGCGCAATGCTCTACCGTGAAGGCGAGGACCTCACGCTCGTGGCTGAAGCCATCGACCTCGAGGCCATCCTCAACGGCACCGCGCCCGATGTCACCCTCAAACGCAACGACGTACTCGTCATCTCCAGCACAAGAGATATTTTTGATCGCGGAGGCTTCACCATCATGGGTAGCGTAGCACACCCCGGCACCTATCCCTATGCTGAGAATACCTCTATCGAGGACCTTATCCTTACCGCAGGCGGCCTCCTCGAAGGAGCATCTTACTCGAAAGTAGACGTATCGCGCCGCATCGTTGACCCGATGTCGCTCACATCCGACGCGCAGATTGCCCGAACATACACTTTCTCTCTCAAAGACGGTCTGTTGATTGGCGACGACAACGAGTTTATCCTCCAGCCCTACGACATCGTCGAGGTACGTCGCAGCCCCAACTATGTTCCCCAGCAGTTCGTACAGATTGCAGGCGAAGTTACTTTTGCCGGAGGCTACGTACTCCAGCAGCGCAACGAGCGCATCAGCAGCTTTGTCAAGCGTGCGGGCGGTCTCACTCCCGAAGCTTACATACGCGGGGCCAGCCTCATGCGTAAAATGACCGAGGACGAAAAGGTTGCCCGCGACGAGACTCTCCGCCTCGCCATGGCATCTTCCGGCAAAGACTCAATTTCGGTCAACAAACTTCAGGTTTCCGATTATTATTCTGTAGGTATCGACCTCGAAAAAGCACTCGCCAACCCCGGTAGCACAGACGATATCGTCCTCCGCGCCGACGACCGTCTCTTCGTTCCCGAGCATGTCAGCACAGTCAAGATTTCGGGCGACGTTATGGTGCCCAATACCGTGACTTTCCAGCCTGACAGAAAACTCAAGGACTATATCAACCTCGCCGGCGGCTACGGCGACCGCGCTAATAAGAAGAAAGCCTTCATCGTATATATGAACGGCATGGTTGCCCGCGCCAAGAACAATACCCCGATTGAACCTGGATGCCAGATTATAATCCCGTCCAAGCCCGACAGACAGGGTTTCGACTGGACCAAGGCTCTCACCATAGCCTCTACTCTCGGCTCACTCGGCACAATGACCGCCGCCATTGCCACACTCGTCAAATAAACCTCTCCCCGAACACCACAACAACACTTTTCACCACATTAATTAATATGAGTGACGAAAAAGACATCATTGTCCGTCAGGACAACGACGAAGAGGAGATCGATCTCCTCGAACTGGCCGCGAAATTGTGGAAATCACGCCGCACAATCTTCATCTATGCAGGCATCGCTGCCGTAATAGGTCTTGTTGTCGCGTTCAGCATCCCCAAGGAATACACCACTACCATCAAACTAGCTCCCGAGCTCAACGGCGCGACCGCAGGAAAGGGAGGCTTAGGCTCACTTGCGGCAATGGCCGGTGTGAATCTTGGTTCCGGCGGAGCCGGGACGGATGCGGTGATGCCTGAACTTTACCCTGACGTACTCTCTTCCGTTCCTTTCCTCGTAGGACTATTCGAAGTCCCCGTAACCGAAAGCAAAACAGATTCTGTCTACACAGTGCGCGCCTATATCGAAGACCACACTTCCGCTCCCTGGTGGTCGGCAGTGATGTCTCTCCCCATGAAGGCAGTGGGTGGTATAATCCACTTCTTCACTGCTGATGAAGAGGAAGAGGGCGACGGCACTACAAACCCCTTCATGCTTTCCAAGGATGAAGAGGATATCAAACTCGCGCTCTCCAAGCGTATCGTCTGCGACTATGACCAAAAGACCGGAGTTAACACAATTTCTGTAACCATGCAGAACCCGCTTGTCTCTGCAATGCTCGCCGACACTGTAGCCGCGCATCTTCAGAGCTTCGTGACGGAATATCGTACTTCCAAGGCCCGTCAGGACCTCAAGTATGCCGAGCAGCTCAACGAGGAAGCTCGTAAAGACTATTACGCAGCTCAGCAGCGCCTTGCCGACTATCTTGATCGCAACCAGGGTCTGAGTCTCCACTCCGCGCAGGTGACACGCGAGCGTCTCACCAACGAGGCACAGCTCGCCTTCAGTCTCTTCAACCAGACCTCTCAGCAGCTCCAGCTTGCAAAGGCCAAAGTACAGGAGACCACACCCGTCTACGCTACTGTAGAGCCCGCCACAGTGCCCATCAAGCCATCCAAGCCCTCCAAGCCGATGATACTTATCGGCTTCGTATTCCTCGGCGTAGTGATTGCCTCGGCCAAGATTCTCTTCTCCGACACATTCACCGCGATGAAGAACAAAATTAAAGAATAGCCCTCCTACGGCCCCTGCGTGATGACACTCGGCAGGTATCGCATTGTTAAGGATAAATGATATTGAAAAAACGCAAATTCAACCCACACACTTTAACACTCCTTATCGCACTCGCAGCCGCTCCGGTTGCGAGTGCTGATATTGTAGTGTTTGGTAACGACACCGTCGTTACAGATACGACCGATATCGAGCCCCTGGATCTGGACAAAATAATCATGTCTATGACCGAATCCGCCGAAACACAGGAAGACCAGATATTCACCTCCACTCTCGATTATATGGGCAGCCTCTTTGACGCAGGCTTCATAGGATTCAACAAAGCCGGAGGACTTTTCAACAAGAAGAAAGTCCCTGACGGCGACATCCACATAAACGTCAGCGAATTTACCATGCCCGCTTTCGGCCCCATCACCTCCGTATTCGGCCCGCGCAAACGCAAGAGCAAACGAAAGACCGTCCGCATGCACCGAGGAATAGACATCGGCATAAAGAGAGGAGACATCATACGCGCCGCTTTTCCCGGCTCTGTAGCCACCACAGGCTACGATAAGCGCGGCTATGGCTACTATGTCATCATAAGCCACCCAAACGGCCTGCAGACGCTCTATGCCCATCTTGACTCAATCACCGTTGTCCCCACTACCACCCTCGACGCCGGCGACCCGATTGCAATCGGCGGCTCGAGCGGCAACTCTACCGGACCACACCTCCATTTCGAGACACGCTACTGCGCTCTCCCCATCAATCCTGAAAATATAATCAATTTCCAGAAGGGCAGAATCCACAATGCCACATATATTTTCAATAAGGAAAAGCTCCTCCGCGAGCAGGCTGATGCCATAGAAGCAGCTTCTTCACCCTCAAAATAGAGTTTTTTTGCCATCTTTCATCAAAAAATCCACTTTTTTCAAAAAAAGTTGCGAAAACACTTGCACAGTCCAAAAATAGTCCATACCTTTGCAACGCTTTAAGCGAGAAAGGGCGCTTAGCTCAGCTGGTTCAGAGCGTCTGCCTTACAAGCAGAGGGTCG
>DXXM01000037.1 GCA_019416285.1 Bacteroidales bacterium | reverse complement strand
GCAAAGTTAGCTATCTTTTCCCATATTTTAACAACCGGTTATTTACATTGACCCATGGAAGGGCGGCCACCGCATGCGATGGCCCTACATGGAGGATGGATGGCAGGCGAGCGTGGTGGGCGCCAGGCATGCAGCAGGCAAGCGGGCTGATGGCAGGCAAGAGGGGGGCAGCTGCAAAATCCGGTTGAAATGTAAAAAAGCAGGGATATATAGCAGGAAAGGCTGTCGTTCTCGACAGCCTTTCGCAGAAATGTGATAAATCTTTGGTTTTGTCTACTAAAAAAACTATTTTGCAACCGTAAATTTTCGTGTTTAGGTATTGATTCTATATCTTGTGAGCAATCTCTCTGTGTTTGCGAGAGTGCTTCATTGTTTTCACGTTGCAAAGGTATTCTCCAAATATTACAATGCGGTTACAATCGTAGCACAATATTGTTACGGACGCGATATTTAACATCTCTTCACACAGGGCGGCTATTCCGGCATAGCAAAAGGGGGGTGCTACAAACCAAAGTCATTGCGAAAATGTTTGGGTAGATGAGAGAAATTGAGTAATTTCGCATCACCAAATCAACAGGATAACATCTCAATCATATATATTTAAGGATGAGCAAGAAACTACTTGAAGTGCGCAATCTCCACGCCTCAGTCGAAGGCAAGGAGATACTCCGCGGAGTCAACCTCAGCGTCAACGAAGGAGAAGTCCATGCAATCATGGGTCCCAACGGTTCCGGCAAGAGCACCCTCTCGGGTGTGCTGGCGGGAAATCCGGCCTATACCGTCACCGAAGGAGAGGCCTGGCTCCACGGGGTCAACCTTCTTGACCTGCCGCCCGAGGACCGCAGCCATGAAGGTCTGTTCCTCTCATTCCAGTATCCCGTGGAAATCCCCGGAGTGTCGATGGTCAACTTCATGCGCGCCGCAGTCAACGCCAAGCGCAAATATTTCAACGAGGCGCCGCTCAGCGCGAGCGATTTCCTCAAGATGATGCGCCAGAAGCGCGCCATTGTGGAGCTCGACAACAAACTGGCATCGCGCTCGGTCAACGAGGGCTTTTCCGGCGGCGAGAAGAAGCGCAACGAGATATTCCAGATGGCCGTGCTCGAACCCCGCCTGGCCATCCTCGACGAAACTGACTCAGGCCTTGACATCGACGCTCTCCGCATAGTGGCCGGCGGCGTCAACAAGCTCAAGACCGACAAAAACGCCACCATCGTCATCACCCACTACCAGCGTCTCCTCGACTACATCCGCCCCGACTTCGTGCATATCCTCTACAAAGGCCGCATCGTCAAGACCGGCGGTCCCGAACTCGCCCTCGAACTCGAAGAGAAGGGCTATGACTGGATTAAAGAAGAAAACGAGCTATGAGCAATCCACTGACCCAATATATACAGCTCTATGAGGAGCACCGCGACACCATCAACGCCAACTCAGCCGGAAAGCTCAACGCCGTGCGCGACGAGGCGCTTGAGGCGCTGCGCGACTCGAAGCTGCCCGACAGGAGCTGCGAGGGTTTCGAAAAGACATCGATAGCCGACATGTTCGCGCCCGACTACGGAGTGAACATCAGCCGCGTCAATATACCCGTCGACATCGCCGCGACATTCCGCTGCGACGTCCCCTCGCTGTCGACAATGTTAGGGCTCGTCATCAACGACTCCTTCCACCCCACCTCGATGCTTGAGTCAAAACTGCCCGAGGGCATGTTTTTCGGCTCGCTGAAACGCGCCGCCACAGAGCTTCCGGAGGTGATGGAGAAATTCTATGCCTCGATAGCCCCGATGGGAGAGGCATCGGTGGCCCTGAACACCATGCTCGCGCAGGACGGAGTGATGATCTACGTCCCCCGCGGAGTGCGCCCGGAGCGTCCGCTGCAGCTCGTCAACGTGTTCTCATCGCCTGTCCCCACTGCAGCTTTCCGCCGCCTCCTCATCGTCATCGAGCCGGAGGCCGAACTGCAGCTCCTGGTCTGCGACCACACTCAGGACAAGACAAATACCTATCTGGACTCGCAGATAGCCGAGGTGTTCATCGGTGAAGGGGCTAAATTCGAAGCCTGCTCCATCGAGGAATCGTCGGCCGCCACATCGCGCTACTCACGCATGTTCGTGCGCCAGGAAAGCGGCTCGCACTTCACATTCAACACCACCACCCTCACCTGCGGCACCACCCGCAACGATTTTGAAATCGACCTCACCGGAGAGCACTGCGAGACTCACCTCGCAGGCATGGTCATCGGGTCGGACAGCATGCACACCGACAATAATTCCGTGATCCGCCACCTGAGCCCGCGCAGCCACAGCAACCAGCTTTTCAAATATGTGCTCGACGACACAGCGAGCGGCGCTTTCGAGGGAAGCATCCTCGTGGCCCCCGGCGCACAGTTCACCGAGGCATACCAGAGCAACCGCAACATACTCGCCTCGACCGAGGCGCGCATGCACTGCAAGCCGCAACTCGAAATCTATAACGACGACGTCAAGTGCTCGCACGGCGCCACAACCGGCCAGCTCGACAACGACGCGCTCTTCTACATGCGCTCGCGCGGCATCCCCGAGGCCGAAGCCAGGACCATGCTCATGCAGGCATTTATGGTCGACGTAATCGACAGCGTCCACATCAGCGGACTCCGGGAGCGTCTGCTCCACCTCGTCGACCGCCGCTTCTCAGGCTCTCTCGGTGACTGTTCCTCCTGCCGCAGCAAGGAGTGTTAAATATCCGAAACCATAAACATAAACACCGAAACACCAATGCTGGATATTGCAAAGATACGCGCTGACTACCCGATACTTCAGCGCACCATATATAACCATCCGCTCGTCTATCTCGATAACACCGCCACCTCGCAGACGCCGCGCGAGGTGGTCGACGCGATAGTCTCGGAGTATACACAGACGAAAGCCAATGTCCACCGCGGCGTCCACACCCTCTCCATGGAAGCCACCGAGCTTCAAGAAAGCACCCGGCGCAGGGTGAAGGAGTTCATAAACGCGTCTTCGGCCGAGGAAATCATATTCACCCGCGGCACGACTGAGGCGATAAACCTCGTGGCGGCCTCCTACGGCGGCACCTTCCTCCGCGACGGCGACGAAATCATCCTCTCGGTGATGGAACATCACTCCAACATCGTGCCCTGGCAGTTGCTCCAGCGCCGCGCCGACATAAAGATACGGGTGATTCCAATCCGCGAGGACGGTTCGCTCGACATGGACGCCTACCGCGCACTTTTCAACGAGCACACCCGCTTCGTGTCGGTCTGCCACGCCTCCAACGTGCTCGGCACCGTCAATCCGGTCAATGAAATCATTGCCGAAGCCCACAGCCACGGCGTTCCCGTGCTTATCGACGGCGCCCAGGCCGCACCACACCTCAAAATCGACGTTCAGGACATCGACGCCGACTTCTATGTTTTCTCTGCCCACAAGATGTATGGCCCGGCCGGTGTGGGAGTGCTCTACGGAAAGCGCAAACTGCTGGAAATCATGCCACCCTATCAGGGCGGAGGCGAGATGATTGAGTCGGTCAGCTTCGAAAAAACCACCTTCGCCGAACTCCCCTACAAGTTCGAGGCCGGAACTCCCGACTTCATTGACATCGCTGCTTTCCACAAGGCCATGAACTATATGGAGCGCATCGGCATCGAGAACATCGCGGCCCATGAACATGAACTGCTCGACTACACCACCCGCCGCATGCTCGAGGAGATACCCGACATAAGGATTTTCGGCACGGCTCCCGGCAAATGCGCCATCATCTCCTTCCTTGTGGGCAACGAGCATCACTACGACATGGGCATGCTGCTCGACAAGCTCGGCATTGCCGTGCGCACGGGCCATCACTGCGCGCAGCCGCTCATGACGAGCCTCGGAATCGAGGGCACGGTGCGCGCCTCGTTTGCCGTCTACAACACGATGGAGGAATGTGACCTCTTCCTTTCAGCCCTCAAGCGCGTCAGCGAAATGCTGCGATAAGTGTGAGCCCCCAATGAGCGGCAGACGTAATCTCACGGTCAACGCCATCGGCGGTCTCTGCAACCGCATGCGCGCCATAGCCGCCGGAGTGAATCTCGCGCGGCTGTCAGGGCGTGAGCTGAAAGTTGTGTGGCGGTCTAACGACGATGTCCGCGCCGGGTTCACCGACCTTTTCGAGCCGCTTCCGGAAGAGATTCAGGTGATTGAGCCGGGCGCGGGAGGATATACGCTGAAATGGGATATACCGCGCAAACGTAATCTGTATGTTCCGGCGATATATCAGGCATCGGCTTATAGTAAAGTTTTCAGGGAAGGCGGCAATCTGTGCAGATTCTATGGCCGAGACGAGGATTTCGCTAAGGAAATCGCTGAGGCCGGGGGAGATGTATTGCTCATCTCGGGTACCGCAACAGGCGGTTGCCGCGAGGAGGATATGCGTGGGCTTTTCCGCCCGTCGGCGCCAGTCAGGAAACTGATTGAGGAGAAAACCGTGGGTTTCAACAATAAGACAGTGGGGGTACACATCCGGCGCACGGACAACACGAAATCAATCGAGGCGAGTCCGGTCGAGCTTTTCATAAGCGAGATGGAACGACGGATAGAAGCGGACAGCGAGGTGAATTTCTTCGTGGCCTCCGACGACGGAAATGTGATGCGGACGCTTGCAGCGCGCTTCGGCAAGCGGGTGATGCAGGGCGACGAAAATGCGTCGCGGACATCGCTGCGCGGCATGTTGCACGGCGCGGCCGACCTTTGGGCGCTGGCTATGACCAGTGAAATCTTAGGAAGCTATTACAGCTCTTATACCGACACGGCGGCGGTAATCGGAAATATACCGCTGAAAATCATCAGCACGCGTATAAAGGAAGATTAAAAGGGAATTCCAGTTGTCTGTAGGGCCGTTTTTCAAACCGGTCATATCAACAGCAGAACAGGATTTTTGCACAGAGCCAGGTGAGGCGTCTGAACCGGAGGTTGTGGGCATAGATAAGGCGCAGACGGGTGGCGTGAGGATTGCCGTCAAGCGTTTTCCGGAGGAGTTGTTCCGCTAATTCGGGGGAATTTTCCAGCCGATAGTGCGCGGCAAGAATCATGCGGCGGCAGTCGAGCCATTTCAGCAGGTCATAGCGCCTCTCCCCGATAAAATCAGTCTCCATCATGTCGAGCGTCCTCTCCCACTGCCCGGCTTTCGCGCCGAAAGATGTGCCTGTGATTGACTCCGCCTGCTGATATGCTATGACGGACGGCTCGCCGGGCACCTCCCCTACCCTTTCGGTCAGCAACAGCAGACGTGAACCAAATTCAAAGTCGTTCCACACTGGAAGTGTCTCGTTCCACCCGCCTGCCATGCGCGCCAGCGATGTGCGGACCACAATGCGCTGCGTCGACAGACAGCCGCGGAAAAGGTGGTTGAACATAGGATTGCGGGCGGTGAAATAGAGTTTGCGGCTGCTCCCGTCGAGATTTCGGGAGATGATGCTGCGGCCGAATATGTCCGTATCAAGTGATTTTTCTATGGCGGTGGTGAAATCGGCCACGTGGGTGGGGAGCATCTCATCGTCGGAGTCGAAAAACATCACAAAATCGCTTTCCACCTCACGTAGTCCGCGGTTGCGGGCGGCGCAGGCGCCACGCTTTTCCTCACTCAGCACTATTACATCCAGGTCGGGGTGCGCGGCAGCCCAGTCAGACATCAGAGCGAATGTTGAGTCAGTCGAGGCGTTGTCGACAAGCACCACACGGGCAGGCGCGAGCGTCTGACGCTCTATCGAGCGCAGAGTGCGCGGCAGAGTGTCCGCACGGTTGTAGGCCGGGATGACTATAGTGACAGGATTGCTCATGACGGAAGCAAAGTTAGATAAAATTTCAACTACTGTCAACTATAGGGAAGCCGAAACCATTGATATAAGAGAGATATTATGTAAATTTGGAATCCAATCGGGCGCACACGCGCCGCGACGACAACCCAAACTACATCACAAACAAACACAATAATCAATTAACACATGGAAATTGGCGATAAAATCCCCGAAATCCTCGGTCTCGATTCGGAAGGCCGGGAGGTAAGAAGCACTGACCTTGCAGGCAAGCCCCTGATTATCTATTTCTACCCCAAGGACAACACTCCGGGCTGCACGGCTGAAGCCTGCTCGCTGCGCGACTACAACAGCGAACTTGCCGCCAAGGGCTACACTATCATCGGCATCAGCAAGGACTCTCCCGCAAGCCACATGAAGTTCGCGGAGAAATTTTCTCTTCCCTTCACACTCCTTTCGGACCCGACTACCGAGGTCAATCAGAGTTTCGGCGTATGGCAGAAGAAAAAGATGGCCGGCCGCGAGTATATGGGCACCGTGCGCACAACTTTCGTCACTGACGCTGACCACCGACTCATCCACATTATCTCTAAAGTCGACACCAAGAAAGCCGGCGAACAGCTGCTGGGGTTGCTTTCTTGAGAGTAGATCAGAGTTATCAGAGCTATCAGAGTAATCAGAGCTATCAGAGTAATCAGAGCTATCAGAGTAATCAAAAACTTTGATAGCTCTGATTTTGTTGAGGGCTTTTAGACTTCCTGATAACTCTGATTGCTCTGATAACTCTGATAACTCTGATTTACCCTACTCTGATAACAAAAAAACCGACTCAGAAAAATTCCCGAGTCGGTTTGATTTTTGTTATGCTGTCAAGCGATTAAGCCTGGGGCATTTTGGTCTTTTTGCCATAGCCGTAAGCAGCAGCCTCGCCGAGTTCTTCCTGGATGCGGAGGAGCTGGTTGTACTTGGCCATACGGTCAGAACGGCTTGCAGAACCGGTCTTGATCTGTCCGGCGTTGGTAGCCACAGCGATGTCAGCGATAGTAGCGTCCTCAGTCTCGCCTGAACGGTGAGAGATGACTGCGGTGTAGCCGTTGCGCTGAGCGAGCTCAACTGCGCGGAGAGTTTCGGTGAGTGAACCGATCTGGTTAACCTTAACGAGAATAGAGTTAGCGCAACCGAGTTCGATACCCTTCTTGAGATACTTAACGTTGGTAACGAAGAGGTCGTCGCCTACGAGCTGGCAACGGTCGCCGATCATGTCGGTGAGAATCTTCCAACCTTCCCAGTCGCCTTCTGCCATACCGTCCTCGATAGAGTCGATGGGGTATTTTTCAACGAGGCCCTTGAGATATTCAGCCTGCTGCTGAGAAGTATATTTGGGAGCGTCGGCACCCTGCTTCCAGGTGTAGTCATAGAGACCGTCCTTGTAGAACTCAGAAGAAGCGACGTCAAGACCGATAGTCACGTCCTTTCCGGGAACATAGCCGGCAGCCTCGATAGCCTTGATAATGACGTTGAGAGCGTCCTCAGTGCCGTCGAGTGCGGGAGCGAAACCACCCTCGTCACCTACTGCGGTAGAGAGGCCACGGTCATGGAGCACTTTCTTGAGGTTGTGGAATACTTCAGTACCCATGCGGATGCCTTCCTTGAAGCAGCAAGCGCCGATGGGACGAATCATGAATTCCTGGAAGCAGATGGGAGCGTCAGAGTGAGCACCGCCGTTGATGATGTTCATCATGGGCACGGGGAGCACGTAGCTGTTGCAGCCACCGATATATTTGTAAAGGGGAAGGTCGAGATAGTCGGCGGCAGCCTTTGCAACTGCGAGAGAAACACCAAGGATGGCGTTTGCTCCGAGGTTTGACTTAGTGTCAGTGCCGTCGAGGGCAATCATAGTTTCGTCGATCTTAATCTGGTCAAGAGCGCTCATACCACGGAGAGCCTCAGCGATGGGGCCGTTGACATTGGCGACAGCCTTGGTGACACCCTTGCCCATATAGCGGCTCTTGTCACCGTCACGGAGCTCAAGAGCTTCGTTAACACCTGTAGAAGCGCCAGAGGGAACTGAAGCGCGTCCGCGGGCGCCTGATTCGAGGATTACGTCTACTTCAACGGTGGGGTTGCCGCGTGAGTCAAGGACTTCACGACCGATAATTTTTTCAATTTTCATAGTCTATATAATATTATAGTTGAGTTTTTTACCTTATTCCAAGCCTTTGGAGACAGAATTGATGATGCGGCTTTTATTGCGAGACAAAATTAATAAATCTCCCGAGGCTTTGCAACAGGTGGCAGTATAAATTTTATTAATACTCGTCCCAGCTCTTGATTTCGATTTCGTCAAGGGGATGGGTGGTGAAGGCGTCGATGTATGCCGAAGCGAGACGGGCATTTGTCATCAGCGGGATGTTGAGGTCAATGGCCGCGCGACGGATTTTGTAGCCGTTGGTGAGCTCGGTTGTCGAGAAGTTTTTGGGAATGTTGACAACCATGTCGACCTTGTGATCATGGAGCAGGTCGATAGCCTGGGGCTGCATGTCGGGCTGCGAGGGCCAGTAGACGCGGATGGCGGGGATGCCGTTGTCATTGAGGTAGGCATGTGTGCCGCCGGTGGCATAGATTGTGTAGCCGCGGTTGGCGAGTTCATGGGCTGCGTCGAGAAGGTCGGCCTTCTGCTTGGCTGTGCCGGTGGACATAAGGACAGCCTTGGCCGGGATACGGTTGCCCACGGAAATCATGGCCTTGATGAGAGCCTCGGAAGAGTCTACGCCGATACACCCCACCTCGCCGGTCGAAGCCATGTCGACACCGAGCACGGGGTCGGCGCCCTGGAGACGCGAGAAGCTGAACTGCGAGGCCTTGATGCCCACATAGTCGAGGTCGAAAGCGTTTTTCGAAGGTTTCTCGACGGGGAGACCGAGCATTACGCGGGTGGCAAGGTCGATGAAGTTTATCTTGAGCACCTTGGAGACGAAGGGGAAACTTCGGGAGGCGCGGAGGTTACATTCGATAACCTTGATATCGTTGTTCTTTGCGAGGAACTGGATGTTGAACGGGCCGGAGATTTCGAGAGCCTTGGCAATCTGGCGCGAAATCTTGCGGATGCGGCGCATGGTCTCGACATAGAGTTTCTGCGGCGGGAACTGGATGGTGGCGTCGCCCGAGTGTACGCCGGCATACTCGATATGCTCGGAGATGGCATAGGCCACGATGTCGCCGTTCTGAGCCACGGCGTCCATCTCAATCTCCTTGGCGCCGGAAATGAACTGCGACACGACAACGGGATGCTGCTTGGAGACGTTGGCCGCAAGGCGGAGGAAGCGGGTGAGCTGTTCCTGGTTGTGGCAAACGTTCATCGCGGCGCCGGAGAGAACGTAGCTGGGGCGCACGAGCACAGGGAAGCCTACCTCGTCGATGAACTCGTTGATGTCCTCAAGGCTTGTGAGCTCGCGCCAGCGGGGTTGGTCGATGCCGAGGCGGTCAAGCATGGCCGAGAATTTGTTGCGGTCCTCGGCGTTGTCGATGCTCTGGGCGGTTGTGCCGAGTATGTTGATGTTCTGCGCGTCGAGACGGGTAGCGAGGTTGTTGGGTATCTGACCGCCTACGGAAAGGATGGTGCCGTGGGGCTGCTCGAGGTCGAGGATGTCCATGACACGCTCGAAGGTGAGCTCGTCGAAATAGAGACGGTCGCAGATATCGTAGTCGGTCGACACGGTCTCGGGGTTGTAGTTGATCATTACCGAGCGCCAGCCCTCTTTCTTGACGGTGAGGAGGGCGTTGACCGAACACCAGTCAAATTCCACCGACGAACCGATACGGTAGGCACCTGAACCGAGGACCACAATCGAGCGGTGGTCGTGGAGATAGTTGACGTCGTTCTCTCGTCCGTTGTAGGTGAGATAGAGATAGTTGGTCTGTGCGGGATATTCGGCGGCCAGGGTGTCAATCTGCTTGACCACAGGGAGCACGCCGAGACGCTTGCGGAAGGCGCGGACGTCGAGAAGGGCTTTCTCGGGGTCGGTGAGCTTCTCCTGATAGATTTCGCGTGCCACCTGGAAGTCGCTGAAGCCCTGCTCCTTGGCCTGACGCAGAAGGGGCTCGGGGATAGCCTCGATTTCGTTGTATTCGCGGAGCTCGCGGGCTGTGTCGATGATGTTGTGGAGCTTATAGAGGAACCAGCGGTCGATTTTGGTGAGTTCGTGAATCTGCTCAACGGTGTAGCCCTTGAGAAGCGCCTGCGCGATGGCAAAGATGCGCTTGTCGGTCGGCTCCTTGAGAGCGTGTTCGAGCTCAGCCTCGGGAATGTCGCGCTGATTGTTGCCCACAAAGCCGTGCATGCCCTGACCGATCATGCGGAGACCTTTCTGGATAACCTCCTCAAAGGTGCGGCCGATGGCCATAACCTCGCCCACGGATTTCATCGACGAGCCGATTTCGCGGCGGACGCCATGGAACTTGCCGAGGTCCCAGCGGGGGATTTTGCAGACGATATAGTCAAGAGCCGGCTCAAAGAAGGCCGATGTCTCTTTGGTGACTGAGTTCTTGAGGTCGAAAAGACCGTAGCCGAGGCCGAGTTTGGCGGCGACGAAAGCAAGGGGATAGCCGGTGGCTTTCGATGCGAGGGCAGAAGAGCGGCTCAGACGGGCGTTGACCTCGATGACGCGATAGTCCATCGACGAGGGGTCGAAAGCGTACTGCACGTTACACTCGCCGACGATGCCGATGTGACGTATGATTTTGATGGCGAGCTTGCGCAGCCAGTGGTAATCTTCGTTTGAAAGAGTCTGCGAGGGAGCCACGACGATTGACTCGCCGGTGTGGATGCCCAGCGGGTCGAAGTTCTCCATGTTGCAGACGGTGATACAGTTGTCGAAACGGTCGCGGACAACCTCATATTCGACCTCTTTCCAGCCCTTGAGCGATTTCTCGACGAGCACCTGGGGGGAGAAAGCGAGGGCTTTCTCGACGAGTGCCACGAGTTCCTCCTCGTTGTCGCAGAATCCGCTGCCGAGGCCTCCGAGGGCGTAGGCGGCACGGACAATCACCGGATAGCCGAGGGCTGCAGCAGCCTGCTTAGCGTCAGCGATAGAGTTGACGGCCTCGCTCTTGATTGTCTTGACGTCGATTTCGTCGAGCTTCTTGACAAAAAGTTCGCGGTCCTCGGTGTCCATGATGGCCTGGACGGGTGTGCCGAGCACTTCCACGCCATATTTCTCAAGGACGCCTGAGCGATAGAGTTCGACACCGCAGTTGAGAGCGGTCTGTCCGCCGAAAGCGAGCAGGATTCCGTCGGGTTTCTCCTTGCGGATTACCTTTTCCACGAAATAAGGGGTGACCGGGAGGAAGTAAATCTTGTCGGCGAATCCGTCGGAAGTCTGGACGGTGGCGATATTGGGGTTGATGAGGACGGTGGTGATTCCCTCCTCCTTCATGGCCTTGAGCGCCTGTGAGCCCGAATAGTCAAACTCACCGGCCTCACCGATTTTCAACGCGCCGCTACCAAGCAGCAATACTTTCTTGATGTTCTCGTTACGCATGATGAAAAATTATGTGGAGTGGGAAGGGATTAAATCATGTTGATGAACTCGTCGAAGAGAAACTCCGTGTCCTTCGGGCCCGAACTTGCCTCGGGATGGAACTGAGCGGAGAAGAAGGGCTTCGACTTGTGGCGGATGCCTTCGTTGGTGCCGTCGTTCATGTTGATGAAGAGGGGCTCCCAGTCGGCGGGAAGAGTTTCGTTGTCGACAGCGAAACCGTGGTTCTGCGAAGTGATGAAGCAGTTTTCGGTACCGACGCGGCGCACGGGCTGATTGTGGCTGCGGTGGCCGTATTTCAGCTTATATGTCTTGGCACCGGCAGCCTTTGCGAGAAGCTGGTTACCCATGCAGATACCGCAGATGGGCTTGCCGATTTCCATAGCCTTGCGGATGTTGACCACAGTCTCCTCGGCCATGTCGGGATTGCCGGGACCGTTGGAGATGAAGAGTCCGTCGTAGGGGATGGTTGTGAAATCGTAGTTCCAGGGCACACGGACCACACGCACCCCGCGGCGGGTGAGGCAGCGGATGATGTTGTGTTTTACACCGCAGTCCACGAGAACCACAGTCTTTTCGCCCGCACCGTGGTTCTCGACCTCGGTGCAGCTTACCTTGCCGACGAGGTTCTCACGGTTGGGGTCATAAAAATCGACATCGCCACATCCGTCAATGATAATCTTGCCGAGCATTGAACCGTGTTCGCGGAGATGCTTGGTGAGCTGACGGGTGTCGATGCCGTAAATTCCGGGGATTTTCTCTTCTTTGAGCCATTGGGCGAGAGAGCGGTCGGCTTGCCAGTGGGAATGGTCGTATGAGTAATCCTGGGCCACTATAGCGCGGCAGTGGATTTTGTCACTTTCGTAGTATTCGCTGACGTCGTCTTTTTCCCGGCGCGGGGGGACTCCATAGTTGCCGAGAATCGGATAGGTGGTAACGAGGATCTGTCCTTCATAGGAAGGGTCCGTAAGACTTTCTGGATAGCCGGTCATTGCGGTGTTAAACACCACTTCGCCGGCGGTAGAGGCTTCATAGCCAAAGGATTTTCCTTCAAAAGTGGTGCCGTCTTCGAGGATAAGAACGGCGCGCTTAAACTGTCGCATGCGATGGAATGGTTTATGAAGTTTGGCGGGGACACACTACTCCCCGCTGCAAAGTTACGACTTTTTTGCCACATAATCAGCCTCAGAGAGATAAAAAACATGTTAAGGCCGGTCATTCGTAGGCGCGGACGCGGTCGGCTTTGCGGACGTCTTCGATGCGCATGACGCTCCGGCAGAGTTCGACGACTGCGTCAGTGTTTGAGACGAGGACACCGAGGTCGCAGGTAAACACTTCCTTATCGGCCTCGATGTTGAGACGGCGGATGTCGATGTTGAGGGCGGTGGATATCATGCGTGTGAGCTCCTGGAGGATGCCGTGGCGGTCTATACCCTCAATCCTGATGTTTGCGAGGAAACTTCCGGAGACCTCATCCCAGCTGGTGGCAAGGATGCGTGGACCGAAACTTGCCTTGAGCACCTGCGCCCGCGGACAGGTGAGGGAGTGGACCTCTACGGTGCCTTCGTCGGTGATGAATCCCATCACCTCGTCTCCCGGAATCGGGCGGCAACACTCGGCGAAGGAGAAATTGCTCTCCTTGTCGTTGAATTTCAGCACATAGGTTTCCTTGCGGTTGATTACGAGCTTCTTCTCCCCGGCAGGCTGCGGCTCGGGAGCCGACAGGAGTTTCTTGGCACTGATTTTCTTCTTGTCACCTCCGAAGCCGAGGCGGAAAAGGCGCGAGACGAGCGAGCGGGCGCCACGCGAGGTGTTGACGTTAAGATAGTCGTCAATCGACACTTCGCCGGTTCCGAGCTTATAGAAAAGCTCCTCGCGTGTGGAGACATGATAGATGCCGAGAATCTTGGTCATCACACTGTTGTTGAGTATGATGTCGTTCTGCACGAGAAAGTCGTCGAAAATCTTCTTTCCCTCCTCTATCACGGGCTGCTGGATTTTGCGCAGCTCCTTGCGCAGACGTGTCCGCGCCTTGGCAGTGGCGAGGAAGGCCATCCACTCGGGTTTCGGCGACTGCGAGTGAGACGTGAGCACCTCCACCTGGTCGCCGGAGTTGAGGCGGTGGGAAAGCGGCACGAGCTTGTGGTTGACCTTACCGGCGATGCAGCGTATGCCGAGCTGAGAGTGGAGCGAGAAGGCCACATCGAGCACCGTGGCGCCGGCAGGGAGGGTCAGAAGCTCTCCCTTAGGGGTAAAGACCACAATCTCCGTGGCGAAAAGATTGAGCTTGAGGGTGTCGAGGAAGTCGATTGCGTTGGGGGTGGGGTCATCGAGAATATCCTTGATGGTCTTGAGCCACACGTTGAGCTCGCTCTCCTCCTCGTGTTCACCTATCTTATATTTCCAGTGGGCAGCAAAACCCTTCTCGGCAATCTCGTCCATGCGGCGCGAGCGAATCTGAACCTCAATCCAGTTACCGTCGGGTCCCATCAGGGTCACGTGAAGAGCCTGATAGCCGTTGGCCTTCGGATTGGTAATCCAGTCGCGGGTGCGGTCGGGATGCGGACGGTAAAGATCGGTGAGCGCCGAATAAATCTTGAAACACATCTCCTTCTCCGACACACCCTCGGGCGCGTCGAAGATTATGCGCATGGCATAGAGGTCGTAGACCTCCTCGAAGGGGATATGCTTAGTGTCCATCTTGCGCCATATCGAATAGACTGACTTCAGACGGGCCTTGGCCTCATATTCGAGCCCCATCGCGTCGAGACGCTTGAGGATGGGTGAGGCAAAATCGTTGTAGACCATCTCGCGCCCGGCCTCACTCTGGGATATGAGGCGGGTGATGCGCTCGTATTCGCCGGGATGCTCATACTTGAAGCTGAGGTCCTCGAGTTCGGTCTTGATGGCGAAGAGACCGAGGCGGTGAGCGAGGGGTGCGTAGATATAAAGTGTCTCGCCGGCAATCTTATACTGCTTGTTCGGTGCCATCGAGCCGAGTGTGCGCATGTTGTGGAGACGGTCAGCCATCTTTATGAGCACCACCCGTATGTCCTCGCTCATGGTGAGGAGGAGTTTGCGGAAGTTCTCGGCCTGGGCCGAGGCCTTGTCGCCGAAAATTCCGCCTGAAATCTTCGTCAGCCCCTCGACTATGCGGGCAATCTTACGTCCGAAATGCTGCTCGATGTCCTCGACGGTATATTCCGTGTCCTCCACGACATCGTGGAGAAGCGCGGCACATATCGAGGTCGAGCCGAGCCCTATTTCCTGCGATGCAATCTTGGCCACCGCTATGGGATGGAGGATATAGGGCTCGCCTGAACGCCGGCGCACACCTTTGTGAGCCTCCTTTGCAAATCGGTAGGCCCGCTCGATTATCTCGACTTTCTTGCGGTGGTTGCTTGCGAGATAGCCGTCGAGAAGATCGCGGAACTGCTGCTCGACATGGGCTTCCTCCTGCTCGGGTGTAAGATTGTATTCCTGCATGGTCAGTTAAGGTTTATGGGTAAGCCGGAGAGTGTGTTAGAGATATTTGTTACCGAAAGAGAGCTTGGCATCGTTTACCATCTGCTTGATGCGCTGTTCCTCAGCCTTGGGGCAGATGAGGAGCACGTCGCCTGCGTCGGCGATGATATAGTCCTTCAGTCCGTGGACCACGACGAGTTTTTCGGGCTGGTTCACGGCAAACATATTGCCGCTGCTCTCATAAGTGAGGATATTGCAGTTCTGAGCCACGTTGCCTTCGGCGTTGCGGGGCGAATTGTCGTAGAGCGCGCTCCAGGTACCGAGGTCGTTCCAACCGAAGCTCACGCACTCGACGTAAACATTGTCGGCCTTCTCCATTACGGCATAGTCGATGGAGTTGGGCGGGCAGGAGGTGAAATTTGCGGAGATGAAAGCCGTCTCCTTGTCTGTGCCGAAATCAGCCTTGCCGCGGTCAAAGAGGCAGGTGAGGTCCGGGTCATATTTGTGGAGCGCTTCGATGATGGTTGACGCGCGCCAAAGGAAAATACCTGAGTTCCAGAAAAATTCGCCCGAGTCGAGGAACACTTTAGCAAGGTCGAGATTGGGTTTCTCGGTGAATGTCTTGACCTTGAGGATGCCGGGTTCTGCTTCCTGGCCAATCTGTATGTAGCCGTAGCCGGTCTCGGGACGGGTCGGAGTGATGCCGAGGGTGAGGAGAGCGTCGTTGGACTCGACAAACTCGAAACCGCGGCGCACGCAGTCCTCGAAAATATTCTCGCGTGTGATGAGATGGTCGCTCGGAGTGACAATCATGGAAGCCTCGGGGTCGAGGGCCGCGATGTGGTATGCAGCCCAGGCGATGCAGGGCGCGGTGTTGCGGCGCGCGGGCTCAAGGAGGATGTTGGAGGGCAGGAGTTCGGGAAGCTGCTCTCTGATGAGTCCGGCATATTTCTCATTCGTAACCACGATGATGTTTTCCTTCGGTACAAGGGGAAGTATGCGGTCGTAGGACATCTGAAGGAGCGAGCGGCCCGTGCCGAGGAAGTCGATGAACTGTTTCGGACAATCCTCACGGGAATAGGGCCAGAAGCGACTTCCGACACCACCGCACATTATAACACAATATCTATGAATCGAAGGAGTTGACATAGGGGTATGAGTGATAGATTAGATTAAATGATGAATACTATTTGATGACGGGAGGGCGACAACGTGAGCCGCTTTCCCGATAAGATGCGCTAAATTACGGATTTTTTCCGCAAATGCCAAACGTAAGGACACGGAATTTCCTATACGTTTGTTTTAAATGGGGGCCGGACACTGCGCGATGAGATGAAACCGGCCATGAAACCGATGGCGAGAACGGCACCGGCCGTTATCAGGATGTCGGTCAGACGCAGCACACAGGGATAGGTGACAATCGACATCTGCGAGTGGTCGCCTGCGAGGGTGATGAGTCCGTAGTGCTGCTGGAGGAGACAGAGAACCACACCTATGGTGATTCCGATGAAGCCGCCGGCTACGGCCACAAGCACTCCCTGGTTCAGAAATATGCGGCGCAGCATACTCTCGGGCGCGCCGATGGAACTGAGTATCATCAGACTCTCCTCTTTTTCGATGATGAGCATCGAGAGGGACGAGAGGATGTTGAACGAGGCCATTATCAGCACAAACACCAGCATCAGAAACGTTATCCACTTCTCGATGGAAATCATGCGGAATGAGTGTGATTGCTGGCGCAGACGGTCGGCCACAAGATAGCCGTCGCCGATGGCGCTTTCAACAGCGCTGACCACATCGCCCACGGCTGCATCGGGGTCGACACCGATTTCAATCGCCGTGGCCTCGGTGGTATAGTCGAGCAGACGGCGCGCGTCGGCCAGGGGAATGAAGAGCATATTGTTGTCGAGCTCGGTCTGGTTGGTCTGATAGACGCCGCTCACAATCAGTGTGTCCGTGGCGAAAGCGGCCATCGGAAATGCGGGGTTTATGCGTCCGAGACGTCTCGGGACGGTCAGGTAGAGACTGCGCTCGGCCGAGGGATGTGCCTCAAGCTGGATGGCGGCGCCAACACTAAGCACTGCACCGCCCATATCATAGGTGGTGCTGTCCATCTGTCCGTCGATGACGAGAGAATTGAGAGCCGAAATCTCCCCGAAACCCTTCGGGACGCCAATAAGGTTGACCGGAATCTGCGCCTCGCCGTAGATGGCGAGCGCCTCGGCCGAGAGGGTCGGGAGCGACGCGCGCACTCCGGGTATCGACGCAATCGCCGCGGCAAGCGAATCGGCGTCGGGAATCACGCGCGAGTCAACCGAAGTCACCTTTATGTCAGGGTCGACCATCGAGAGGCGGTCGGCGGCGAGCTGTGAGAACCCGTTGAAGACCGAGAGGACGCATATCATAGCCATGGCTGCGACAGCGATTCCCGCCATCGAGATGTAGGATATGACATTGACGGCGGTGTGACTTTTTTTGGCCAGAAGATAGCGGACGGCAATCTGGAACGCAGGCATCAAGAAATGTTTTTTGACGGTTGGTACGAAGGGGGGATGACGGGAGACGGATGCGGCACATATCAGCCCGGAATCCAGGGCGGACGGATGCTATTTCGACAGGAGCTTGTCGATGTTGTCGATATAGTCGAGCGAGTCGTCGAGATAGAAGCTGAGGTCAGGGCATTTGCGGAGCTGGAAACGCACCTTCTGAGCGAGCTCGTAGCGGATTGTCTTGCTGCTCTCGCGTATGCCTTCGAGAATTTCCTGCGCCTTTTCGGAGGGGAAAATCGAAAGATAGACTTTGGCTATGCTCAGGTCGGGCGACACGCGGACGATGCTGACCGACACGAGTGTGCCGTGGGTCTTTGCGGTCTGCTGACGGAAGATTTCACTGAGTTCTTTCTGGAGGAGACGCGATATTTTGGCTTGACGTGTTGATTCCATAATTTTAATTGTGTTGGTTTATCATTATGAACATCCGGAACGGCGCAAAGTTTGAATGACTGCCGCGGCGGGAGCGGAAAGAGAGAAACAGGATGCAGGTCACGATAACGGCGGCCGCATCCTGTTTCACATTCGGTTGTTTCGCTGTCAGCTTTCCGGGTCCGGCAATCAGTCGATGATGTCGAAACCGGTGTATTTGCGCAGACATTCGGGCACCACGATGCCGGCCGGAGTCTGATTGTTCTCAAGCAGCGCAGCCATGATGCGCGGAAGGGCGAGGGCCGAGCCGTTGAGAGTGTGGCAGAGGTGAGTTTTCTTGTCCTCGCCACGATAGCGGCATTTCAGACGGTTGGCCTGATAGGTCTCGAAGTTTGACACTGACGAAACCTCGAGCCAGCGGCCCTGGGCTGCGGAATAGACTTCGAAATCGAAGGTGATGGACGAGGTGAAGCTCATGTCGCCGCCGCAGAGACGGAGAATGTGCCAGGGGAGACCGAGTTTTTCGAGAAGGCCCTGCACATGGTCTTTCATCTCCTCGAGAGCGGCGTAGGAGTTCTCCGGCTTTTCGATGCGGACAATCTCGACCTTGTCGAACTGGTGGAGACGGTTGAGGCCGCGGACATCCTTACCGTAGGAACCGGCCTCACGACGGAAGCATGCGGAGTATGCGCAGTTCTTGATGGGGAGCTGGTCGGCGGGGATGATGACGTCGCGGTAGATATTGGTGACGGGAACCTCGGCGGTGGGGATGAGATAGAGTTTGTCCTCGTTGATGAAATACATCTGTCCCTCCTTGTCGGGAAGTTGGCCTGTACCGTAGCCTGAAGCCTCGTTCACCACGTAGGGAGGCTGCACCTCAAGATAGCCTGCCGCGCCAGCCTGGTCGAGAAAGAACTGGATGAGGGCGCGCTGCAGACGGGCACCCTTGCCGATGTAGACGGGGAAACCGGGACCGGTGATTTTCACACCGAGGTCGAAGTTGATGATGTTGTATTTCTTGGCGAGTTCCCAGTGGGGAAGAGCGTCGGCGGGAAGTTCGGGTATCGGGCCTCCGGTCTTTTCAACCACATTGTCCTCGGCAGTCTTGCCTTCGGGGACAGCGTCGCAAGGCACGTTGGGTATGCCGAGGAGGATGTCACGGATAGAGTTTTCGGTCACAGCCAGACGGTCGGCCACCTCTTTCTGCTCGGCCTTGATTTCGGCCACTTTCTTTTTGGCCTCGTCAGCCTCCTCGCGGCGACCTTCTTTCATCAGACGTCCTATCGAGTCGGCATATTTCTTAAGTTCGGCGGCGAGATTGTCGTTCTTATACTGAAGGCTGCGGCGCTCGTCGTCAAAATCAATCACATCGTTGATTCCCTGCTTTCCGTCGAAACCTTTGACGGCGAGGCGCGCTATGATGCGCTCGGGATCCTCTTTAATCTGCTGTAGAGTAAGCATTTTATATCTTTGTATATCGTGATAAATCAATTGTTGAGCAGCTCGCGCACCTTGGCGGAGATGACTTTACCGTCGGCACGTCCGGCGAGAGCCTTCGAAGCCACGCCCATCACCTTGCCCATCTCTTTGGGAGATGTGGCACCGGTTTCGGCGATGATTTTCTTGAGTTCGGCGGTAAGTTCCTCGTCGCTGAGCTGCTTGGGAAGATATTCCTCGATTACGGCTGCTTCGGCGAGCTCGTTGTCGCGGAGCTCGGGGCGGTTCTGCTCCTCGTAGATCTGCGCTGTCTCGCGGCGCTGCTTCGCCATCTTAGCGAGAATCTTGGTTGCGGCCTCGTCGCTCAGAGAGCCGTCGCCACCCTTGGCGGTCTTTGCCTCAAGAAATTCCTTCTTTATACCGCGGAGAGTTTCCAGACGCACTTTGTCACGGGCGAGCATCGCGCTCTTTATATCGGCTGAAATTTTTTCAAATAAATCCATTTCTTTATCGTATTTTTCAAAGTTGTGAACTCATAGAGAAGAACCTGTCCGCGACAAAACCGCCACAGCCGGTTAATCCCTGCAAAGTTACAAGATTTTTGAGGATTTTAACCTAACCTTAGATAAAAAACTGATATAAACCCGCAACAAGATTAATCCGAAAGCAAAAACCGACTCAAAATTATCCCTGCAAATCCCCGTCTCCCCTATTCAATTCCTATTCAACAAAAATCCTCATGGCGGATTCGTAATCTGCCATACGCTGCGCTTTCTTAGCCCGCGATTCCTTTCGCTCGTCACAACGTAACATGTGTTCAACAAAGCGCTCTGCATCCTTACCTTTAAGGATGGGGGTATCTTTAATCGGTCGTGCCATAAATTTCGTTTTCGATATTCGCAAAGTTAATGATTTTCTGAAAGATAAACAAATTTCCTGCGATTTTATATTATGAAAAGCCGGAAACTGCGGTGATTCGCAGCCTCCGGTCATTTTTTCCCTATATCTCCGGATGAACTATCTGGTGACTATTGTGTGATGTGAACGGACGTACTGGAAGTGCAGCACATTCTCATACCTTGTCGAGTGCCTGGGAGAGATCGGCGATGATGTCGTCGATGTGCTCTGTACCGATGCTGAGGCGCACGGTGGCCGGAGTGATGTGCTGTCGCTCCAGTTCTTCAGGCGAAAGCTGGGAGTGTGTGGTAGTGTAAGGATGTATGACAAGGCTTTTGACGTCAGCTACGTTTGCAAGCAGCGAGAATATCTTGAGTGAGTCTATGAAACGCCAGGCTTCTTCCTGTCCACCTTTGAGTTCGATGGTGAAGATGCTTCCGGCTCCGTCGGGGAAGAGGCGGGTGTAGAGCCCGTGGTCGGGATGCTCTGGCAGTGAGGGATGGTTCACTTTGGCGATTTTGGGATGTGACGCGAGGAAGTCGACTACCTTCAGGGCATTTTCGACATGGCGCTCGACGCGGAGCGAGAGAGTTTCGACTCCTTGAAGAAGTATAAAGGCGTTGAAGGGGGAGAGGGTGGCTCCGGTGTCGCGGAGAAGCACGGCGCGTATGCGGGTCACGAAGGCCGCAGGACCTGCTACGTCGGCAAACACTGCTCCGTGGTAGCTCGGATCGGGCTTGGCGAGCGCCGGGAACTTGTCGGCATTGGCTTTCCAGTCAAATGTTCCGCCGTCCACTATGACTCCGCCGAGGCTCGTGCCGTGGCCGCCGAGGAATTTTGTGGCCGAATGAACCACTATATCAGCCCCGTGTTCGAGAGGACGGATGAGATAGGGTGTGCCGAAGGTGTTGTCGACAATCAGGGGAATATTATGGCGGTGGGCAATCTCGGCAAGGGCGTCGATGTCGGTCACGTCGCAGTTGGGATTGCCGAAAGTCTCGACAAAAAGCGCCTTGGTGTTGGGACGGATTGATTTTTCGACGAGCTCGAGGTCGCGGACATCCACGAAATCACTTTCTATGCCCCTCGGAGCGAAGGTGTGGGCGATTAGATTGTAGCTGCCGCCATAGAGATTGTCGGCCGCAAGGATGTGGTCGCCTGCACGCAGAAGGTTTTCGAGTGCGTAGCTGATTGCGGCCGCTCCGCTGGCCACCGCGAGACCGGCCACGCCGCCTTCGAGGGCGGCGACGCGTTCTTCAAACACTCCCTGGGTGGAGTTTGTCAGTCGGCCGTAGATATTGCCGGGGTCACGCAGTCCGAAGCGGTCAGCCGCATGCTGCGAGTCGCGGAAAACGTATGAAGTGGTCTGATAGATGGGCACTGCGCGTGCGTCGGTTGCGGAGTCCGGATTTTCCTGTCCTACGTGTAACTGGAGAGTCTCGAAGTGAAATTTGTCTGTTGCCATAATTATATTGTTTTTGTTGTTATTTCTTGCTTGCAAAGTTATGGCTGATAAAATTTTCTTCCAATAACTTGCGAAAACTTGGAGACTTACACTAATTTTGCAAAATTCACAGCAACAATATTCCATAAAAATCCACCATCAGCGATTCAGACAGAATATTATTCTTTTCAGAAAATACGACATGAAACCCGACTCCACACTCGACATCACCGACATCAGCATCCTCAGCGCCCTCCAGGACAATTCGCGCCTTACCATCAAGGAACTCGCCGCAGCAATCCATCTCTCCCCCACTCCGACTTTTGAACGTGTGAAGAGGCTGGAACGCGACGGATTCATCACCAAGTACATCGCCGTGCTCAATGCGGAAAAAATCAATTGCGGTTTCATGGTGTTCTGCTATCTGAAAATGAAGCAGCACACCCACGAAAACGCCGTGCGCATCATGGAGGCAGTGCAGACCATCCCCGAAATCGCCGAGTGCTACAACATTTCCGGCGACTATGACTTCCTGCTGAAAATCTATACCCGCGACATGAAATCGTATCAGAAATTCCTGCTCCGCATCCTCGGCGACATCGACTGCATCGGCTCGCTCAACAGCTCCTTCGTCCTCGGCGAAGTCAAAAACACCCACGAACTCCCCCTCCCCGAAAAGAAATAGCCGGAGAATGTGTTTTTAAGCATAAATTCTTATCATTGTTAAATTTTAAATAGTGTCGATTAATTATTAATTTTGCAAATAATACTTATATGCAACACCTATCATCAATACCATATTTTATATTCCATGAAAACACGTATTATAGAATGTGTCCCGAATTTCAGCGAGGGACGTGATAAGAATGTGATTAAATCAATAACCGACGCCATAGAGAGCGTGAAGGGAATCAAACTGCTTGACGTTGATCCCGGCGAGGCAACCAACCGCACGGTCGTCACTTTCGTTGGTGAACCGGAGGCAGTGGTCGAAGCGGCTTTCCGGGGAGTAAAGCGTGCGGCGGAACTCATCGACATGCGCCAGCACCACGGAGCCCATCCCCGCATGGGTGCGACAGATGTCTGTCCCCTCATCCCGATTGCCGGTGTGACCCTCGAAGAGTGTGCGGAGCTTGCCCGGAAACTTGCCGAAAGGATTTCCGCCGAGCTCGAAATACCCACCTACTGCTACGAGGCCGCAGCCTTCACCCCGGAGCGCAAGAATCTTGCCGTGTGCCGCGAGGGTGAGTATGAAGCACTGCCCGAAAAGATGAACCATCCCGGCAAGGGCCCCGACTTCGGCGACCGCCCATTTGACGAGAAAGCGGCCCGCACGGGAGCCACCACTGTGGGCGCACGCGATTTCCTCATAGCGGTCAACTTCAACCTCAACACCACATCGACCCGCAGGGCAAACGCCATAGCCTTCGACGTCCGCGAGAAAGGGCGTCCGGTGCGTGAGGGAGGAAAAGTCACCGGCAAGCCGCTCAAGGACGCCGAGGGCAACACCATCATGCAGCCCGGCACACTGAAAGCAACCAAGGCCATAGGCTGGTATATCGACGAATACGGCATAGCACAGGTGTCGATGAACATCACCGACATCTCCACCACCCCGCTACATGTGGCTTTCGACGAGGTGTGTCGCGCTGCGGCCGCCCGCGGAGTGCGCGTAACAGGCACCGAGATTGTAGGCCTCGTTCCCAAACGGACGCTCATCGAGGCCGGACGCTATTTCCTCCACAAGCAACAGCGCTCGACCGGTATTTCCGAGAGCGAGATTATACGCATGGCTGTGAAGTCGATGGGACTCGACGAACTCGCCCCGTTCAAACCCGAAGAGAAGGTGGTGGAATACCTCGTCGCACCCAAAAACGGAGCGCACAGACTCACCAACATGACCTGCGCCGAGTTTGCCGACGAGACAGCATCGGAATCACCCGCTCCCGGGGGCGGTTCCATATCGGCCTACATGGGAGCTCTCGCCGCAGCCCTCGGAACCATGGTCGCCAACCTTTCGGCCCACAAAGCAGGATGGGACGAGCGCTGGAAAGAGTTTTCCGACCAGGCTGACCGCGGCCAAGAGCTTCTGAGCCGCCTGCTCCACCTTGTCGACGAGGACACCGAGGCCTTCAACCGCATCATGGATGCCTTCAAGCTCCCGAAATCCACTCCCGAAGAGAAGGAGGCGCGCAGACAGGCCATCGAAGCAGCCACCCTCTACGCCACACAGGTGCCCCTGCAGACCATGGAAGCGGCTGTCGAGACATTCCCGCTGCTCGAATCAATGGCCCGCACAGGCAATCCCGCCTCGGTGAGCGACGCAGGCGTGGGAGCTCTCGCCGCACGCTCGGCAGTGCTCGGCGCGCAGCTCAATGTCCGCATCAACGCCGCCGGACTCGCTGACCGCGCCGAGGCCGACCGTCTGACAGCCCGTGCAGCCGAAATCGCCGCGCTCGCCATCAGCTCCGAGGCAAAAGTGCTCGAAGCCGTCAACGAAGTGCTCGCAAAAAACTGAAGAAACGATACCTTATAATCAGAACCAACCATGACTAAGGAAGAATTCAATATAGCAGTGACCGAAGGTATTCCCGACACACTGCCGGAAGCCCGGCCATACGACACCACCGTCAACCACGCTCCGAAACGCAAGCAGATACTGACTCCGGCCGAGAAGAAACTCGCTGTCAGGAACGCCTTGCGCTATTTCCCCGCGCATCTTCATCCAGAGCTTGCCCGGGAGTTCGCCAACGAGCTTGAGGAATATGGACGTATATATATGTATCGTTTCCGACCGACCTACGAGATGTATGCCCGTCCCATCGACGAGTATCCCGCACGCTGCCGCCAGGCCGCGGCCATAATGATGATGATACAGAACAATCTCGACCCACGGGTGGCGCAGCATCCTCACGAACTCATCACCTACGGCGGAAACGGCGCGGTGTTTCAGAACTGGGCGCAATACCGCCTGGCAATGAAATATCTCTCCGAGATGACCGACTCCCAGACACTCGTGATGTACTCGGGGCATCCTCTCGGCCTCTTCCCCTCCCACCCCGACGCGCCGAGAGTCATAGTGACCAACGGCATGGTCATCCCTAATTACTCCAAGCCTGACGACTGGGAGCGCTTCAATGCCCTCGGAGTCTCGCAATACGGACAGATGACCGCCGGCTCATATATGTACATCGGGCCGCAGGGCATAGTCCACGGCACCACCATTACCGTCCTCAACGCCGGCCGCAAGCGTCTGAAACCCGGGGAACATGACCTCGGAGGGATGCTGTTCGTGTCGGCCGGACTCGGCGGCATGTCGGGCGCACAGCCCAAGGCCGGTAACATAGCCGGAGTGGTGAGCATCATAGCCGAGGTCAATCCCAAGGCTGTGGAGACGCGCCACCGTCAGGGCTGGGTCGACGAAGTCTACACCTCGCTCGATGACCTGATGAAGCGTGCGGCAGAGGCCCGTGCGAAACGCGAAGCGGTCTCGCTCGCATATCAGGGCAACGTCGTCGACCTGTGGGAGCGCCTTGCAGCCGACGGAGTGAGCGTAGACCTCGGTTCGGACCAGACTTCGCTCCACAATCCCTGGGCCGGCGGCTACTACCCCGCCGGACTGAGCTTCGAGGAGGCCAAGACCATGATGGCCGAACAGCCCGAGGAGTTCAGGCGCAGAGTGCAGGAGTCACTGCGCCGTCAGGTGGCCGCCATCAATAAGCTCACTGAGCGCGGCATGTATTTCTTCGACTACGGCAACGCCTTCCTGCTCGAATCGTCGCGCGCCGGCGCCGACATCATGAAGGCCGACGGCACCTTCCGCTATCCATCATACGTGCAGGACATCATGGGCCCCGGATTTTTCGACTACGGCTTCGGCCCCTTCCGCTGGGTGTGCACCTCCGGTTCCCCCGACGACCTTGCGAAGAGCGACACCATAGCCGCCGAAGTGCTCGAAGGTATTCTCGCCGAGGCACCCGAGGAAATCAAGGGTCAGCTGCGCGACAATATCCACTGGATACGCGAAGCCGGACGCAACCACCTCGTGGTCGGTTCGCAAGCCCGCATCCTCTATGCCGATTCCGAAGGACGCACCAAAATCGCGCAGGCTTTCAACGACGCTATTGCCCGCGGGGAGATTTCAGCGCCGATTGTGCTCGGCCGCGACCACCACGACGTATCCGGCACCGACTCACCCTATCGTGAGACATCGAATATCTACGACGGTTCGCAGTTTACGGCTGACATGGCCGTGCAGAACGTCATCGGCGACTCCTTCCGCGGCGCGACGTGGGTTTCCATCCACAACGGCGGCGGTGTAGGCTGGGGCGAAGTCATCAACGGCGGCTTCGGTATGGTCATAGACGGTTCCGAGGCCTCACGGCGCCACATCGACGAGATGCTCCTCTGGGATGTCAACAACGGCATAGCACGCCGCTCCTGGGCCCGCAACGAAGGCGCAATCTCCGCCATCCGCCGCGAGATGGCCCGCACACCCGGGCTCAAAGTCACCCTGCCGAACATCGCGGATGATGAGATTATCGACGACGCCTTCAAGCAGAAATAAGATTTCATGGGAGTAGAGTCTTTAAGGTCAGTAAGGTCTTTAAGGTCCTTAAAGTCTTTAAAGTCCTTAACGACTCTATTTTCCCTAAAGACCCTAAAGACCCTAAGGACTCTATTTCGTTAAAGCCCCTAAAAAGAACCCCCACCAACCTTAAAAACTAAACAAATGATCCATCATATCAGCCCCGAGCGCCTTACAATCGAGCGTGTCGGGGAAATCATCGAAAAAGGAATGACCCTCGAACTGAGCGAGGAGTCAGTCAAGCGCATCAACCGCTGCCGCCAGTATCTCGACGACAAAATCAGCGAGTGTGACCATCCGATCTACGGCATCACTACCGGTTTCGGCTCGCTCTGCAATATCTCGATTGACCAGGCAGACCTGTCGACACTTCAGGAAAACCTCGTGAAGTCCCATGCCTGCGGATGCGGCGAGAAGGTCGACCCCACGATTGTAAAAATCATGCTGCTCACCAAAATCATGTCGCTCTCATTCGGCAACTCGGGTGTGCAGCTCTCCACAGTGCAGCGGCTGGTCGATTTCTTCAACGCCGACATCATCCCCGTGGTCTATCAGCTCGGTTCACTCGGCGCATCGGGCGATCTGGCGCCACTGGCCAACATGTGTCTCCCGCTGCTCGGCCTCGGAGAAGTGTTATATAAAGGTGAAATCCGCCCTGCTGCCGAAGTGCTCCGCGAAAAGGGCTGGGAACCGGTCAAGCTGGTTTCCAAAGAAGGGCTCGCGCTGCTCAACGGCACCCAGTTCATGTCGTCGCACGCTGTCCATGCCATCCTCCGCGCTCGCCGTCTGAGCGCGCTTGCCGACAAAATCGGCGCCATGTCGCTCGACGTGTTCGACGGCCGCATCGACCCGTTCAACGATGAGGTCAATGCCGTACGTCCACATCCCGGACAGCTCGCCACAGCTCGTGCCGTCCGCCGTCACCTCGAAGGCAGCGAACTCATCCGCCAGCCGAAGAAGCATGTGCAGGACCCCTATTCGTTCCGCTGCATGCCACAGGTCCACGGCGCCGTGAAGGACGCTCTCAACTATGTCGGCAACATAATCGAGACCGAAATCAACTCGCCCACCGACAATCCGACCATCTTCCCCGAGGAGGACATCATTGTCTCCGCCGGCAATTTCCACGGCGAACCGATAGCTCTCCCAATGGACTATCTCGCCCTCGCGCTCGCCGAACTCGGAAGCATCTCCGAGCGCCGTATCTACCGCCTCATCTCCGGCGCCCGCGGTCTGCCACCCTTCCTCGTAGCCAATCCGGGACTCAACAGCGGCTTCATGATTCCGCAGTATGCCGCCGCCTCGATTGTCAACCAGTCGAAAGGCCTATGCTGGCCTACGAGCTGCGACTCCATTCCCTCATCGCAGGGTCAGGAGGACCACGTGTCGATGGGCGGCAACTCGGCGACAAAACTGTGTCGCGTGACCGACAACACCGAGCGTGTCCTCGCCATCGAGCTTTTCAACGCAGCCCAGGCCCTCGACCTGCGCCGTCCGCACAAAACCTCACCCGAATTGGAGGAATGGCACAAAGCATATCGCACACGGGTACCTTTCATCGACAACGACACCGTCATGTCGCCATACATCGCAGCTTCGGTCGACTTCATCCGTGAAAATCCCTGACAAACCATGCTTATAACCAATATCGGGCTTCTCGTCGGCATTGACGGCGAGAAGCTCCCCTGCCGCCGCGGTGAACTGATGGACACAATCGGACTTCTTCCCGACGCCTGGCTTCTCACCGACCCCGACGGCCGTTTCAATTCCTGGGGCCCGATGGATTGCTGCTGGCGGCCGTCGGAAGATGAAGAAGTGTTTGACGCCGCAGGGGGCTACCTTTTCCCCTCCTTCTGCGACTCCCACACGCATCTTGTCTACGCCGGAAGCCGCGAGCGCGAGTTTATCGACAAAATCAACGGACTGAGCTATGAGGAAATCGCCCGGCGCGGCGGTGGAATCCTCAACTCGGCCGACCTCCTCCACTCGACTTCCGAAAATGAGCTCTACCGGCAGGCCATGGAGCGCGTGCGCGAAATCATGGCGATGGGTACCGGCTGTGTCGAAATCAAGAGCGGCTACGGACTCACCACAACCGACGAGCTCAAGATGCTCCGCGTCATTGCGCGCATAGCCGAAAGCACCCCGATGAAAGTCAAGGCCACATTCCTCGGCGCCCATGCCGTAGGACGCGCCTACACAGGGCGCCAGAGCGAATATGTCGACCTCGTGTGCCGTGAGATGATTCCGGCGGTTGCCGCCGAGGGTCTGGCGGAATTTGTCGACGTGTTCTGCGACGAAGGCTTCTTCACCGTCGAAGAGACCGACCGCATACTCACCGCCGCCTCCCGCTACGGCCTGCGCCCCAAGATACATGCCAACGAGCTCGCCGTGTCGGGCGGAGTGCAGGTCGGCGTGGCTCACGGAGCTCTCTCCGTCGACCATCTTGAACGCATCGGCGACGAGGAGATTGCGCTCCTTGCCGGAAGTGAGACCGTGGCCACCATGCTGCCGGGAGCATCCTTCTTCCTCGGTATGCCCTACGGCCCGGCGCGCAAGGCCATACGCGAGGGAGCGGTCGTGGCCCTTGCCTCCGACTACAATCCCGGCTCCTCACCGTCGGGCAACATGCGCATGGTCATGTCGCTCGGCTGCATAAAGATGAAACTCACTCCGGCCCAGGCTCTCAACGCCACCACCATCAACGGTGCCTACGCCATGGGCGAGAGCGACGACTACGGCTCGATTGCGCCGGGAAAGGTCGCCAACTTCTACATCACCCGCCCCCTTCCCTCGCTCGACTTCTACCCCTACGCCTACGCCACCCCCGTCATCACCCACACTTTCCTGCAGGGTCAACAGGTAGTATAAAAAGGCACATATAGACAGAAGGTATAAAAGAGACATAAGTATTTTCTCAATTAAAAGGGTTATTTCCCAAATAATCATGAAAATACTTATGTCTCTTTTATACCTTCTGTCTATATGTGCCGATTAATTCCGGCGAATACAATGCTTTAGCCGTTCTCGGTATCTTCGGGGATTTCGAAGATGGAAAAATTGACCGAGCCGTAAGCGCGATGGTCAATGAAATGTGGAAGATCTGAGAAATCGTATTTTTTCGAGTGCTCGATGATGAATATGCTCCCCGGATGGAGGAGGCGCGACGAAAGCACCATCGAAGGGATGTCGCCGAAGCCGTCGAGGTCGTAGGGAGGGTCAGCAAACACGAAATCAAAAGCCGTCTGCGAGTCGCGTATGAAGCGTAGCGCGTCAGTGCGTAGCAGATGGAGATTGCGGTCGCCGAGTTCCTGCTTCACCTTCTCGATGAAGCGGGCCTGGGTGGGCGACTTCTCAACCGAAGTCACCGAGGAGGCACCACGCGAAAGCAGTTCGAAACTTACGGCGCCCGTGCCGGCGAAAAGGTCGAGACAGCGCAGTCCCTCGATGTCGACCATATTCTCAATCACATTGAAAATATTCTCGCGGGCGAAATCCGTGGTGGGACGGGCCGTGATATTTGTGGGGACGTTGAATCGGCGACGTCCGTATTTTCCTCTTATTATTCGCATATCGGTGTTATTATGAGGTCAAACGGTGCAAGCATGGCGTCCTTTCCGGCCTTGAACATCTCCGGCGGGAATATCATCGGCATCACGCGGCTTATATAAGTGCGCAGCCGGGGAGTGAGCACCTCGCGCGTCTGCTGGTCACCGGCGAGTATCAGTTCATCGGCACGCGGATCAAGACCGAGGCTCTTGCGGGCGGCAAGGATGTAGTAGACGGCATCGTCGGGCGTCCTGAACGCGAAAGTGTTGGCCATCAGCAGCGAGCCCCCGTCGGTGACCACGATGTCGAGCGACGCCCGGCGGATATTGGCCACCATTTTGGGCTTGTTGCCCTGACCGGTCCGCAGCACGACGTAGCGGCACAGCGATGCGATATGGCTCACGATGGTGGCACGCTGGAAAGTGCGGCTGATGAATCCGCTCAGCTCCGGCTCGATTCCGAGAATCACCGTGGCGTTGCGCGTGCCGGTGTCGTCGGCCATCATCTCAAGCGGAGATGCGGGGAAGGCGGCGTCAAAGAGCTGCCGTCGGTCGGCCTCGCTTCCGCAGACCGAAGGCACCACGGCATATTTATCGGACTCCACCACGCAATACACGCGCCGGAAGTCGCCCAAGAGCGCCGGATTGTCGTAAATCACATCCTCGATGGCACCTACCCACGACTTCGAAGCCGTCGGCACAAGCTCGAAACGCCGGTAGACCAGCGAATTGTCTCCGACTATCGAGTAGACGACGACATAGAGCGCATCGTGGCTGAGGCGCAGCAGCAGGTTACACATCTCGGGATTTTCAATCCTCTCGCTTAAAGGTCCGTTTGACATTTTGTTCTGTTTTCTACTGCAAATTTACGAAAATTCGGTCAAAAAGTAAGGAAGCGTTCAAAAACAATGGTCAGACGCTTCCTTAAGAAATTATCTAAGAGGCTGTTTAAAAACAAAAGTGAAATGAGGGGCAGCGAATTTTTTAGATAAAATGCTTTTAAGTCGAAGGAGCTTACGTCAGTAAGTGACTGAGACGCGAAAGTATTTTAGCAAAAAAGTCGCTGAGCCGATGGTAATATCCCCCTCAGAATATAACAGAATTTAAATTAAAGAATCAATCAATATGGCTGATGAAAACAGAAGTTACCGATGGCTTCACAATGTTGAGCGTCTATGCCCTTTTGCCTCAGGATGTAGCACAGCTACAACC
>DXXM01000036.1 GCA_019416285.1 Bacteroidales bacterium | reverse complement strand
CCGATGCAGAATTTTGAGAAGATAGTTGAGAGGAGATCTGTGGTGGTGATGGTGCCGGTGATGGTGGAGAGGTGGTGGATGGTTTCGCGGAGGTCTTGGGCGATGAAGTCGCCGGAGATGTTGGCGTCGAGGCCTGAGATTACGCGGCTGATGGAGTCTTTAGCGTGGGTCAGGGCTTCGTAGTGGCGGGCGTTTGTGACTATTAGGTCGGCTTCTTCCGCCTGGTCCGCACCGGAGTGACGATGGAGTGTTTCAAGAAACGGAGGAATGTTTTCGCCGGTTGTGGCGGAGATTTTCAGGATGCTGTCATCATCCCATATTCCGCTTGCGCTTTTATCATTATCACAGTATTTCCCGGTTGCGTTTATATCATTATCGCTGCCTATTCTGCTTGTATTCACAGTGAGAGTAGTGTCTGCTCTGTTTGAATACATGTCATTATCGCAACATTGACTGTGCGCTGGGAAATTTTTGGAGGAATTGTTTGAATCTTCTGTGGCGCTAACTGAGCTTCTGCCGGTGGGGAGGATGGTATCGATTTTGGTTATGGCTGTAATGAGAGCGGCTTCATCGGATTTATGTTCCAGAATGGCCTGTTTCATGGCTTCATAGCGCTCGGCCGGCATGTCGGGAGCGACGAGCCAGACTACAATCCTCGCGCGCCCGATAGCGGCGTATGAGCGCTCGATGCCGAGGTTTTCGATTGAATCTGCTGTGTCGCGTATGCCCGCGGTGTCGATAAACCTATAGAGTACACCGTCGATTTCCATTGTGTCCTCGATTGTGTCGCGGGTAGTGCCGGGAATATCGCTCACGATTGCGCGGTTGTCGTGAAGCAGAAGGTTGAGCAGAGTCGATTTACCGACATTCGGTTCGCCGACAATCGCCACGGGTACACCGTCCTTAAGCGCCGAGCCTGTGGAAAACGACAAGGCAAGCGCCGAAATGCGGCTGAAAAGCCCTTCGGCAAGCTCGCGCAGACGTGTGCGTGATGCAAATTCGACATCCTCTTCAGAGAAATCCAGTTCAAGCTCAAGCAGCGACGCTATTTCAATCAACTCGTCCCTCAGATGACCTATCTGTTTTGAAAAATCGCCTCTCATCTGCGACGAAGCGAGCCTATGCGCGCTACGTGAAGATGATGCTATGACGTCGGCCACAGCTTCGGCCTGCGCAAGATCAAGCCGACCGTTGGCAAATGCACGGCGCGTAAATTCTCCGGCTTCAGCCATGCGGCAACCGCTGCTTATCAGCAAGTTCACAAGCTCACGCTGAATCCAGCGCGAACCGTGGACAGAGATTTCGACCACGTTCTCGCCCGTGAAAGAGCGGGGAGCCCGAAACACCGTTGCCAGCGCGGAATCGAGGGGTTCTTCGTTGTGGCCCGGAGCCACGATGTCACCGAGATGGGCCGTGTGGCTCTTTACTTCGGCGAGCGGCCGACCGCGCCATATCTTATCGACAATACCTATTGCGTCCGGGCCGCTTACCCGGACAACGGCGATGCCTCCGACCCCGCTCGGGGTGGAAATCGCGCAGATTGTGTCTGAATCCAACTGATACATACTGCAAAATTACTGATTTTTTTGCCAACCGCCAAGCCCGCAGGAGCCGCAGATAGGGGAGTGGTATATGCGAGACCGGCCGCCGGGTAAATTCCGGCAGCCGGTCAGGGGATTATAGACTTTTAATGATATACTTCGGGTTATTATTCGTCGGCCTGCGACTTCTCGGCATATTCCTTGAGGAGTTTCTCCTGCACATCGGCCGGAACGAGCTCGTATGACGCGAATTTCATTGTGAAGGCAGAGCGTCCGCCTGTGATTGACGAAAGCGCTGTCGAGTACGATGACATTTCCTTCAGAGGTACGCGGGCTGAAATCTTCTCAAATCCGTTGTCGCTCGACATGCCCATGATGATGGCACGGCGTCCCTGGAGGTCGCTCATCACATCGCCCATCACATCGCCGGGAACCATCACGTCGACATCGTAGACCGGTTCGAGAACTTTTGGATTGGCATTGCGGAAGGCCTCGGAGAAGGCGTTGCGGCCGGCCAGACGGAATGAGATTTCATTTGAGTCAACCGGGTGCATCTTGCCGTCGTAGATACAAACTCTCACGTCGCGTGCGTAGCTGCCTGTGAGCGGGCCCTGCTCCATGCGGTCCATGAGGCCCTTGACGATTGCGGGGATGAAACGGGCGTCGATAGCACCGCCGACGATACAGTTGTGAATCACGAGCTTGCCGCCCCATGCGAGAGGAATCTCCTGTGTGTCACGCACGTTCATCTTATATTCCTGATTGCCGAACTTGTAGGTGTCGGGGAGAGGCATACCCTCGGTGTAAGGCTCGATGATGAGATGAACCTCGCCGAACTGACCGGCGCCACCCGACTGCTTCTTGTGGCGATAGTCGGCGCGTGCAGCCTTTGTGATGGTCTCGCGGTATGGGATACGCGGTTCGTCGAAGATGATGGGGAGCTTGTCGTTGTTCTCCACACGCCATTTGAGTGTGCGCAGGTGGAATTCGCCCTGACCCGAGAGAATGGTCTGCTTGAGTTCCTTGGATTGTTCGATTACCCAAGTGGGATCCTCCTCGTGCATGCGGGTGAGGATGCCCATGAGTTTTTCGGCGTCGCTCTCAGTGACCGGACGGATTGCGCGGCGATATTTCGGTTCGGGGAAACGGATGAAGTCAAAGCGGTATTCGCAGTCCTTGGCATCGAGAGTGTTGCCTGTGCGCACATCCTTGAGCTTGACGGTCGCACCGATGTCTCCGGCGCAGAGCTTGTCGACCTGAGTCTTGATGCTGCCGCACACGCAATAAATCTGAGCGATGCGCTCGCGGGAGCCGCGGGTCACGTTCTCCAGGTCGACGCCGGGAGTCAGAGTGCCTGACATCACCTTGAAATAGCTGACTTCGCCGATGTGCGGCTCAACGGTTGTCTTGAAGAAATAGAGCGAGAGCGGGCCGTTGCTGTCTGGCTTGACCTCGACACCGTCGACTGTCTCGGGTGCGGGCATATCCTCTACGAATGGAACCACGTTGCCAAGGAATTCCATCATGCGGCGGACACCCATGTCCTTTGCTGCGCTGACGCAGAATACAGGGTATATAGAGCGGTCTACCAGACCTTTGCGAATGCCTTCGCGCATTTCATCTTCCGACAGGTGACCCTGCTCGAAGAATTTCTCCATGAGAGTCTCGTCATTCTCGGCAGCGGCCTCGACGAGTGCCTGATGCAGCTCGTGAGCCTTTTCCATCTCCTCGGCGGGAATCTCCTCGATTGTGGGAGCACCACCGTCAGGGCCCCACGAATATTTCTTCATGAGGAGCACGTCAATCATGGCGTTGAAGCCTGCGCCACACTGGAGAGGATACTGGATGGCCACAATCTTGTTGCCGAAATGCTCGCGCATCTGCTCCATCACGTTGTCGTAGTCGGCCTTGTCGCCGTCGAGCTGGTTGAGAGCGAAAATCACGGGCTTTTTGAGCGACTGAGTGGTGCGGAAGATATTCTGTGTGCCCACCTCGACTCCATATTGCGAGTTGATGAGTATGACGCCTGTATCGGTCACATTGAGGGCTGTGATTGCATTGCCCACGAAGTCGTCGGCTCCCGGACAGTCAATCACATTGAGCTTCTTATTTAAAAATTCGGCATAGAAAACCGTCGAGAACACGCTGTAGCCATATTCCTTCTCGACGGGAAAAGAATCGCTCACGGTATTCTTTCCTTCGATGGTACCGCGGCGTTTTATAACTCCACACTCGTAAAGCATCGCTTCAGCGAGTGTGGTTTTACCCGAGCCTTTGCTACCGAGCAAGGCAATGTTTTTAATCTCGTTAGTTTGGTAGACCTTCATATCACTTTGGTTTTAGTTTTTAGGTAAGAAGTATTGTGTAAAGTGTGCTTGAGAATAAAGGTTCATGCTGCCTCCGCAACACATTTTCTCAAATCGACCGCAAAATAGTAATTAATTTTCGTTTTTTGCACCATAAAACATGTGTTTTACAACATACGCCCCGATTTTCTTGCGCACGATTCTCGCGCCATAGCCCATAAATCACTACCTTTGCACTAAATAACGGTTCTCATATATTTTTATAAATTCAAGATGGATTCTTCAAAACCTTGCATCATATCCCTGCCGCGCATATTCGATCCGCGGGGCAGTCTCACATTCGTTCAGGACAATGCTCAGATTCCGTTTGAGATTGCCCGCTGCTACTGGACCTATGATGTCCCGGCGGGTGAATCGCGCGGCGGCCATTCCCACAAGGAGGCCATGGAGCTCGTGGTAGCCACTTCAGGATGCTTCAACGTTAACCTCTTCGACGGAAAAACATGGCTCACATATACGCTCAACCGTCCTTTCGAGGGACTGTATATCCCGCCGGGCTATTGGCGCACGCTCGACAATTTCGCATCCGGCAGTGTGTGCCTGGTGGTCACTTCCAATGTCTATGACGAAGATGACTATATTCGCGATTACGAAGAGTTCAAACGTCTTGCCGCTGAAAACGGCACATCGCTATGAAATATCCGTTTCTTGATCTCACGGCCGTCAACGCTCCGTATATGGACGAGATGGCGGCTGCGGCTGAACGCGTAATCCGCAGCGGCCGCTATGTTGGGGGCGAAGAGGTGGCGCGACTTGAGACCGAGATAGGAGAGAGGTTGGGGGCACCATTCGTGGTCGGTGTCAGCAACGGTCTTGACGCCCTCAGGCTTATACTCCGCGCATACGTCGAGAGGGGTGTCATGAATCCCGGTGACGAAGTGATTTATCCCGCCAATACTTATATAGCATCAGTGCTTGCAATCAGCGACGCCGGTCTGGTGCCTGTGGCGGTGGATGTTGACGAAACCACTATGAATATCGACACCTCTCTTATTGAGGAGGCTATAACAGAGCGCACGCGCGGCATCATGACTGTGCATCTCTATGGTCGCGTGGCCTGGGACGAGCGTCTTGTCGACATCAGCCGCCGTCACGGGCTCAAAATCATTGAGGACTGCGCGCAGGCATTCGGCGCCCGGACGCTTTCGGCCGTGCTTTTTGCCTCGCGTCATGCTGGAGCTCTCGGCGATGCCGCAGGAATCAGTTTTTATCCGACCAAAAACATCGGAGCTGTCGGCGATGCCGGCGCTGTGGTGACCCACGATGAAAACCTTGCCCGCACCGTCCGCGCGCTCGCCAACTACGGTTCCGACCACCGTTACCATAATATATATCGCGGATTCAATTGTCGCCTCGACCCGATACAGGCCGCTATGCTGCGCGTGAAACTCCCACGGATTGACGATGAAAACGCCGACCGTTTCGCCCGTGCACTCGCATATCAGCGTACCATAACTAATCCGGTCATCACATTACCCTATATCTCCCGGGAAATCAACGACAACGTATGGCATCAGTATGTGGTGCGTGTCCCGGCTGGACTACGCGACAGTTTCAGGCAACAGCTTGAGGAAAAAGGAGTGGGAACCGACATACACTATGCCGTCCCTCCGCATCTCCAGCCGTGCTACGCCGATATGAAGCATGGGCCCCTCCCTGTCACTGAGCGCCTGGCTGCCGAGGTGGTGAGCCTCCCGATAGCAGGAGCGCTTTCTGTGGCCGATACTGCGGAGATAGGCCGTATAATCAACGCAATCAGTCTGTAATCAACACAACCAGATGGCTAAAAAGAAGAAAAACAGCAAGTCGCCTAAATCCCTCCTCGTCATCGGCCTGATATTGGCGTGTATATACCTCGCCATGCAGCTTGAAGGGGGAGCGCGCGACTCTTCCTCTCGTCCGGATGTTGCGTCGGAGGCCTACGGAAATCTACTCGACGTCAGGACGAATCCCGCGCTAAAGGAAATCCCGCGCAAATATAGAGGTATGGACCTCTCGTTCAATCCGCAATATCACATCCCCAACTGGGTGGCGTGGGAGCTGACCGCCGACGAGACTTCAGGTGAAATATCGCGCACAAACAAGTTTTCCGCCGACCCAGAGATTCCGGAATCAGCAGAGACCTGGGATTATAACTATTCGGGCTACGACCGCGGCCACATGGCTCCGGCCGGTGATATGCGTTGGGACCGCGAGGCTATGGAGCAGACATTTCTCATGACCAATATCTGCCCGCAGGTCAAATCGCTCAATGCCGGAAGCTGGAAGAATCTTGAAGAAAAATGCCGCCAGTGGGCGCAGGCTGACAGCGCTATTTTTATTGTCTGTGGTCCTGTCATCGACGGTAAGCCTATTGAATACATCGGCGACACACGCGTCTATGTGCCTCGCCGATTTTTCAAGGTGATAATCTCGCCTTACGCTAATCCGGCCCGCGGCATCGGCTTTATAATGCCAAACGGAAAGGTGCCGGGCGGCATGCAGGCTTGTGCGGTACCTATTGATTCGGTCGAGAGTCTGACCGGGCATGATTTTTTTGCTTCCTTGCCCGACGATATTGAAGCCGACGTCGAATCGCAATGCGATTTCCACTACTGGAGCACACATCGTCCGCACAGAAAGAAATAAAACGGCTTTCGCATAAAATAGTCACGATTCCGGCGTAACAATTCCGCCGCATTTCCGTCTTACATATAGATTATAAACCACATTTAATGCGATAAAGCAATGAAACTCACAATCAGCATAGGCAGGTTTATCCTTTTTCTTGCCTCAGTATTTTCATTTTCATCAGCCGCAGGCGCGCACCTTTCAGATTTCAGAGGAGTTTGGGCAGCCGACAGTGCCGAAGCAGTCATCACCGATTCGGTGTGTATCTTCTTCAATAAAGTTGACGGGCACATGCAGGCCACTCTGGAGATTCCGGCCCGCGACATCTGTCACACAACCCGTTTTGTGGCAAAGGATTCGATTGCTTTCGACAGTATGAGCCCTGCTTTGCGGATGTCAAAATCGGACGGAGCTCTGACCATCAACGGTGTAGAGCTTACTCGTGTTGAGGAGTATGATATATGCGCCCCCTATGAAATGACCAAAGCTACGAATCCCTTTGATATCGGCGACAGGCTCCAGGAATGGCGCCTTGGCGTACAGTATGATTCGGACGAAAACACCGTGTATTGCGAGGTGAACACCAACCGCCACATGTTTATCTATCTGGTAAGTCCTAATATGGTATATATCCGAGCCGCAGCAGCACGTAACAATGACAAGGGGACACTTTTCTTTCAGAATATCCGCATGATGCGCAACAATAACACCCGTGAGTTCACATCCTACATTGAACCGCGCAATTTAGCTGTAGTGAAAAATGATCTCGAGATGGACAACAGCAAATTCAAGGCCGACGGCTGTACGTTCTGTCCCGACGGCGGCATCTACTGGTCGTTGATTTCCTTTACGCCTGACCGCATACTTCTCAACGGATGCGGCGAGACTTACAATGTAGACCGCATGCCGGCCACAGCCGAACTGAAGGAGTGGATTAAATTCCGTCCATACTGATTTTTTTCTGCTGCGGTTTGTATTATCGCATCATTCCGATACAGTCGTGGGATTAACTTTGTGCTTAAAACAAAGTTAATCCCATAATGCTGTTATGAAAAAGTCAAATTCCCCGTATGTTGCCGCAACAAAGTCCGTGAACCGATCGGCAGGTGTCAAGCCCGCAGTCACCAGTCCTGTGTCACAGAAATTCTATCGCTATATGGAGGAGCGAATCGCTGGCGCATGCCTGCTGCTCGGCGGAAAAATCCGGCATGAGGATGTTGTGGCGGTTATCAACCGCTATCTGTATGCTGCTGAGCTTCCGGGCACCGGAATCCCGACAGAGATACTGCTCATATTTACTCTCCTGCGACCTGAGATAGACAAGGCTATGGCTCGGACAGCGGCCGCACGAGCAAGAGCGGCTGCACGCGGACGTAAATCCGGGAGTAAGACATTCGAACCGTCGCGGGACGATGCGCAGGCGATAGGGGAGCCTGGGGCTGCTCCGACCGCGCCCGAAGCGGATTCGGAGCCGGTACAGCCTCGTCTGAACCGCTCGGAACGCAGACGCGCGCAACAGAAAGTCAGAAGGGCCTCACGCCGTCGCGTGAAGCCCCTTGCCGGTAAACGGTTATGACATGTCTGAGCGTCGGCCTTTTAAGCCTTGTTAGCGCGTTTACGCTCTATTTCGTCGAGAATTATTTTGCGCAGGCGGATGTGGTGAGGCGTCACCTCTACATATTCATCCTCCTTGATGTATTCGAGAGCCTCTTCGAGAGAGAACACTACGGGAGGAATGATTCGTGCCTTGTCATCGGCACCGCTCGCACGCATGTTGGTGAGTTTCTTGGATTTGGTGACATTGACCACAATGTCGTTTTCCTTCGCGTTCTCGCCAACCACCTGTCCGGCGTAGACCTCTTCCTGCGGGAAGATAAAGAAACGGCCGCGGTCCTGGAGCTTGTCGATAGCGTAGGCGTAGGCCGTACCGCTCTCCATTGCGATGAGCGAGCCGTTGGTGCGGCGCTCGATGTCGCCTTTCCAAGGCTGATATTCATGGAAGCGGTGAGCCATGATTGCTTCACCGGCGGAGGCGGTCAGCACATTGTTGCGCAGACCGATGATGCCGCGCGAAGGAATGAGGAATTCGATGTGCAGGCGGTCGTTCTGTGTCATCATCGACACCATCTCGCCCTTGCGACGGGTCACCATATCGATAATCTTCGACGAATATTCCTCAGGCACGTTGATTGTCAGCATTTCCATCGGCTCGCATTTCTGCCCGTCGATTTCCTTGATGATTACCTGAGGCTGCCCCACCTGAAGTTCGAACCCTTCACGGCGCATGGTCTCGATGAGTACCGAGAGATGGAGCACACCGCGGCCGAACACTGTCCAGGTGTCCTCATGGTCTGCTTTTTTTACGCGGAGCGCAAGGTTGCGGTCGAGTTCTTTCATGAGGCGGTCATGGATGTGGCGCGAGGTGACATATTTGCCGTCTTTGCCGAAGAAAGGGCTGTCGTTGATGGTGAATGTCATCGACATTGTGGGCTCGTCGATAGCGATGCGGGGGAGTGGTTCGGGATTGTTGATGTCGGCCACGGTATCACCGATTTCGAAGCCTTCGATTCCGACAAGAGCGCAGATGTCGCCACTCTTGACTGACTCCACTTTCTTGCGACCCATGCCTTCGAAAGTGTGGAGCTCTTTGATGCGCTGGCGCACGATTGAGCCGTCTTTTTTGCAGAGTGCTATCTCCATGCCTTCGCGCAGTTCGCCGCGGTGTACACGGCCGATGGCGATACGGCCCACATAGCTGCTGAAATCAAGGGATGTGATGAGCATCTGAGCGTCGCCTTCAAGCACTTCGGGTTCGGGGATATATTCGATGATAGCGTCGAGTACGGCGGTAATATTGTCAGTGGGTTGTGTGTAGTCGGTGCTCATCCATCCCTGCTTGGCCGAACCGTAGATTGTGGGGAAGTCGAGCTGGTCCTCGGTGGCATCGAGATTACACATGAGGTCAAACACCATTTCCTGCACTTCGTCGGGGCGACAGTTTGGTTTATCAACCTTATTTATTACTACGACAGGCTTCAGGCCCATCTGAATGGCCTTCTGCAACACGAAACGGGTCTGAGGCATCGGGCCTTCAAAAGCGTCCACAAGGAGCAGACAGCCGTCGGCCATGTTGAGCACTCGCTCTACCTCGCCGCCGAAATCGGCGTGTCCCGGAGTGTCGATGATGTTGATTTTGTAGCCGTTGTAGTTGATGGAGACATTTTTAGAGAGGATTGTTATACCTCGCTCGCGCTCAAGGTCATTGTTGTCAAGAATGAGCTCGCCGGTCGACTGGTTGTCGCGGAAAAGCTTTCCGGCCATGAGCATTTTGTCTACGAGGGTCGTTTTGCCATGGTCCACATGGGCGATGATGGCAATATTTCTAATCTTCTGCATTGTCCTTAAAAATTTTCGGCTGCAAAGTTACTCAAATTTTCGCAAACGGCAGTGACTTAACGTCAAAAAAACAAATACCCGCATAAAATCCCGCAAAAAAATCTTCCAAAACCTCCAGAGAGAGTGGTATATGTTAAATTTCAGCTCAAATCATGTAAATCGAAGAAAAGCAACTGTGTCCGTCGGTCATCTTCATTGTTACTGCATAGACGAGAAAACTTATTTTTAATATAAAAATTTATTGCTTCTGAATATGCGTCCACAGTCAAAAAACGACATCCGCTCCGGATTTCGACGAAACATAAAGTTTTTATGTAATCAATAAGATAAGTGCCGATATTCTGACCTTTGAGATTTTCTGAAATACCCAAGCGACATATCTTTGTGGCAGGATAGCTTTTTAGCCGTTTTTCATTTACAAATTTATGCTTTCTGAATCGATTGAATTCTGTCTTATCAGGGAAATCGGTCATACCTACTCTGTCGTTTGCCAAGCTAAAGTAGCCGTAGACTTTATTGTCGGCCTTATTCTCCACAATATAGGTTATGGCCAATAAAGCCTCTTTATAAACGGTCGCATCGTTCAGGATGAAGTCGTTCAAATCTTCATCTCCGCAATTGAAAGAAGAAATCACTTCATTCGCCTGCAATTTACGGATTTTGAAATCCGAGTAAAATTCATCAAGTGTCATGGGCTCAGTCCACCATCATTTTTTTTATGGTTTCATAAGCTGCCATACGCTTGTCGCGTTCTTCCGGGGTTTCCTTCCGTTCATCGGAGCGCAGCATGTGCTCAATGAATCGTTCTGCGTCCTTTCCGGTCAGAATAGGTGTCTCTTTAATCGGTCTCGCCATGTTCTGCGTATTTGTTATTTATTGTTTTACAAAGATATAACAAATTTACGAGACTTTTTACTTTGTGAGCCGAAAAATCGCATTTCCGGGATAATCAGACTGAAATCCCCTCATCCTAATACATCTGGTAATCGACTGAAAGCACCTGAAATTCCGTGCGGCGGTTAATCTGGTCGGCGATTTCTTGTTGTTCCGCGGGAAGCGAGAGGATAAATTCCTCGTCAAGCACCTGGCCCTCCTCGAACTGTGGGAACTCTCGCGCGATGCGCTTCGTCACAGTCTTGGGGCGCGACTCGCCATAGCCCTGATACTGGAGGCGGTCAGCCGGAATACCACATTCAATCAGGTAGTCGACTACGCTTTTGGCGCGACGCTCCGACAATGCGATATTATATTCATCGGAGCCCTTGCGGTCAGTATGCGAGGCCATTTCTATGGTGATATTGGGATTGTCACGCAACATCTTCACCACCTCGTTAAGAGCCTCCTTAGCCTCGGGACGCAGTGTGGCCTTGTCGAAATCATAGAAAATATTTTCGACGATGTTTGGTTTGTTGATTGATGCGAGGATGAAGTCTATGCCATATTCTGCATCCTCTTCGGCAGTATCTGAGGTAAATTCCTGCTTGGCGTTGAGGTAGCCTTTAGCTCCCGCAAGCATAACGTAGCTGACACCGCGCTGCAAGGGGAAGGAGAATGTGCCGTCGTTTTTTGCTATGGCCTTCTGATTGGACCCATCGTTGCCGACGATGCGGATTACGGCGTTGGGCACCGGTTCCTCGTCCTTGTCGAGAACCCAGCCTGAAATGAGAATCTTCAGGTCAGGCAGCTCGAATGAATACAGGTGGTCATATCCGCGTCCGTCACCACGGTTCGAGCTGAAATATCCGGCCTCGCGCCCGGGAGTGGCGAATGTGATACCGAAGTCGTCACCCTCCGAGTTCATCGGGCTCCCCATATTCTCCACGAGCCATCCGCCCGAGGGGGTGAGCGTGGCCTTGAATATGTCGAGGCCTCCGAGTCCCGGATGACCGTCAGACGAGAAATACATTATTGAGTCCGTCAGCATGTAGGGAAACACCTCGTCGCCGGGCGTGTTGATGGCCTCCCCGAGATTTTCGAGACTACCGGCGCGTTCCTTCAGATTGATGCGCCATATATCCTTGCCGCCATGACCGGGCATGTCGGACGTGAAATAGAGATACTGTCCCGACGGGCTTACGGCGGGATGTCCGTAGCTCGACAGAGTGTCATTCGTGATTTCAAACTTCACAGGCGCGCTCCATTTCGCGTCGGAGCGCGACGATGTGTATATATCGACGCCGGTGTCCTTCTCCGGAGTACGGATAGAGCGCGTGAGATACATGGTCGAGCCGTCGGGCGAAAACGACATGATACCTTCGTCCCATTCTGTGTTCAGTTCTCCCTCCACGGCTTCGGGCCTCTGCCATTCACCGCGCTCGTTTTTGCGTGCCATCCAGATGTCACTGCGCTTCATGCCGGTGATTTCGCTGCGTTTGGTGCCGGTGGCTTTCTCGTTGGTGGTGGTGAAATAGAGTATGTCGCCGTTGAACATCGGGGAGAAATCCGAGCGGCGCGAGTTGAATAGCTTCGCGTTTTTGACTACGTGGCGCGTCTTGTTGCGCTTGAGTTCGGCGCTTTTTCTCGCTCCGGCCAAGCCCTGCTGTGCCTGTTTGTCATCAGGCCAAAGTCGCAGATACTCCTCGTAGGTAGTCGCGGCCTGCGTGTAGTTGCCTTGTCCGTGCTGCGCCATTGCAAGTTTCAGCAGCAGGGTAGAGTCGGGGTAGCCGTAGCGCAGGGCGTTCTGATAGGCGGCCGCCGCGCGTGCGTCCTGACCGAGACGGGAGTGACATTCGGCCATCTTAGCCGCTACTTCCCCGCGCTCCTTGCGCTGTGTGCGTGGATTCAGCTTATTGTAGATTTTTCGATACGTTTTCTGTGCGTCGAAATATTCGCCGCGTGCGAGCTGCTCGTCGGCCACGCTCATTTTCGCTCCCGAGCAGGAGGCCGCAAGTATGGCGAGAACCGCTATATATATAATGTGAAGTCTGCGTGTCATTATAGGTGTTTGGGATGACTATATATTGTTAACGGCAAAAAGTTGAGAATATTTTATTTTGGAAAAGCGGGGAAATGATTGTATCTTTGCGTAGCTGTTTGGCCTGACCGCCGGATTTGGCCGACAGCGACAGACAGAAACACTTTTCATAATTATATCATAATTATAATTGTCAAATCTTTAATATTAAATCAACATACCGTTATGGGTCTTTTTGAAAAACTTACCGCCAAGGCCAAATCGAGCCGCCAGCGCATTGTCCTCCCCGAAGGCAACGAACCTCGCACACTCACTGCAGCCGACAGAATCATCAACGATGGCATCGCCGATATCATTCTCATCGGTGACCCCAACGAAATCATGGCCATGGCCAAAGATCTCAAACTTGAAAATATCGGCAAAGCCACCATCGTCAATCCCGCTGATGAGAAAGTCATCGACAAATATGCGCCCCTCTACTTCGAGCTCCGCAAGAAAAAGGGTATCACAATGGAAGAAGCCCGCATGACTTCCGCCAATCCTCTCTATCTCGGCTGTCTCATGGTAAAGGCAGGCGATGCTGACGGCCAGGTAGCCGGTGCCCTCAACACAACCGGCAATGTGCTTCGCGCAGCTTTCCAGATTATCAAGACCATGCCCGGTATCGACGTCGTTTCAGGCGCTTTCGTGATGGTTCTCCCCGAAGGTCTCAACTTTGGCACCAACGGTCTGCTCATCTTCGCTGACTGCGCCGTAGTTCCCGAGCCCGACGCCGCACAACTCGCCCAGATTGCTGTTTCCGCAGGCAAGACCGCACGCGACATCGCCGGCATCGAGCCCCGCGTCGCCATCCTCAGCTTCTCTACCAAGGGCAGCGCCAAGAGCGAGCGTGTCGACAAAGTCATCGAGGCTACCCGTATCGCCCATGAGATGGATCCTGAACTTGTGCTTGACGGAGAACTTCAGGCCGATGCAGCTCTCGTGCCCAGCGTGGCAAACAGCAAGGCTCCCAATAGCCCCCTTTCAGGCCGTGCCAATGTCCTTGTGTTCCCCTCGCTCGAAGTCGGCAATATCGCCTACAAGCTCGTGCAGCGTCTCGGTGGCGTAGAGGCTGTAGGTCCTGTGCTTCAGGGTCTCGCAGCTCCTGTCAATGACCTTTCCCGCGGCTGCTTCCCCGAGGATATCTACAAGACCATCATCATCACCTGCAACCAGGCTATCGGTCTCAAGGAGAACAAATAATCATCACATCGAAAACACATAAAAGAAACTTCATAAAGAAATGAAAATATTAGTGTTGAACTGCGGCAGCAGCTCTGTAAAATATAAGCTCATCGACACTTCAAACGACGCTGTACTCGCTGAAGGCGGCGTGGAGAAAATCGGTCTCAGCGACGGATTCCTCAAATACAAACAGAAAAACGGATCCAAGGCCATCGTCGAGCTCGGTCTCGTTGACCACAACGGTGCTGTGCAGGCTATCCTCAACATCCTCACCGACCCGATGGAAGGCTGCATCAAGAGCTATGACGAAATTGACGCCGTAGGCCACCGTGTCGTACACGGTGCTGAGAAATTCAGCGAAAGCGTGCTTATCAACGACGAGGTGAAGGACATGATCAAGCAGTGTTATGACATCGCTCCTCTCCACAACCCCGCCAACATGACCGGCATCGACGCCATCACCACTCTCATGCCCAGCACTCCGCAGGTGGCAGTGTTCGACACCGCTTTTCATCAGACCATGCCGGCTAAATCATATCTCTATGCTCTTCCCTACAAGTATTACAAGGAAGATGGTGTGCGTCGCTACGGTTTCCACGGTACCAGCCACCGCTATGTGTCACAGCGCGTGTGCGAGTTCCTCGGCGTCGACATCAAGGATCAGAAAATCATCACCTGTCACATCGGTAACGGCGGTTCGATTACCGCTGTCGACGGCGGCAAGAGCGTAGACACCTCAATGGGTCTTACCCCGACCGAAGGTCTCATGATGGGTACCCGTGTCGGCGATGTCGATCCCGGCGCACTTGTATTCCTCATGCTCAAACACAATCTTTCGGCTACCGAACTCCAGAAGATTATCAATAAGGAGAGCGGTATGCTCGGCACCACTGGCATTTCGAGCGACATGCGTGAAATCGAGGCTGCAATCAACGCCGGCGACGAGCGCGCTCGTCTCGCACAGGATATGTACGAGCAGCGTATCATCAAATACATCGGTGCCTACGCAGCCGAGATGGGTGGTGTCGACATCATCGTATTCACCGGAGGTGTCGGCGAGAATCAGACTTCGCTTCGCGCCGATGTCTGCGCTCCTCTCGCCTTCATGGGCGTAGAACTTGACCAGGAGGTCAACGCCGGTCTCCGCGGCAAGGAAGCCGTCATCTCTTCTCCCGCTTCGAAAGTCAAGGTTGTAGTTATCCCCACCGATGAGGAACTGATGATTGCCCGCGACACCGAAGCAATCGTTTCCAAGAAATAATCATCCGTAAAAGCAATGCCGAGACTCCCGCACGGGAATCCCGGCATTGCTTTGTTTCAGATAAAGTGTTGATGTTGCGAAATCCATCATCAGTGTCTTTTGTAGGGACGTTTTTCAAAACGTCCACATCCGGACTGCTGATTGCTTGGCTATTGTGGACGTTAAAAAACATCCCTACTGTTCGTACCGGGTTTTGCAACATCCTCATTAATACAAAAATAAGTTTCACCAAAGAATAATGCAAATATGACAAAGATTAGAGCAGCAGTGGTCGGCTATGGAAATATCGGCCGTTTCACTGTAGAGGCCCTCGAAGCCGCCCCTGATTTTGAGATTGCAGGCGTAGTGCGCCGCAACGTTAGTGAGATTCCCGCCGAACTCGCCGCCTATAAAGTGGTGACCGATATCCGTGAACTCGGACATGTCGACGTGGCAATTCTTGCCACTCCCACCCGCGAGGTCGAGAAATATGCCCTCGAATACCTCGCTATGGGCATCAATACTGTCGACAGCTTTGACATCCACACATCCATCGCCGATCTCCGCCGTTCACTCGGAGAGGCTGCTAAAAAATCTGGCCGTGTGGCTGTGATTTCTGCCGGATGGGATCCGGGTAGTGACTCCATCGTGCGCACACTAATGGAAGCTGCTGCGCCCAAGGGCCTCACATTCACCAACTTCGGCCCCGGCATGAGCATGGGTCATACCGTATGCGTGAAGTCCAAACCCGGCGTGAAAAACGCTCTTTCCATGACAATGCCCCTCGGCGACGGTGTACACCGCCGCATGGTTTACGTCGAGCTTGAGCCCGGCGCACGTCTCGAGGACGTGGCGAAGGCTGTTAAGGAGGACCCTTATTTCGCTTCCGACGAGACTCACGTGATGGCAGTCGAGAGCGTGGATGCCGTCAAGGATATGGGTCATGGCGTACACATGGTCCGCAAAGGCGTTTCCGGCAAGACTCAGAACCAGCGTTTTGAGTTCAACATGTCAATCAACAACCCTGCGCTCACAGCCCAGCTTCTCGTGGGAGTGGCCCGCGCTTCGATGCGTCTCGCTCCCGGTGCCTACACTATGGTCGAGATTCCCGTCATTGACCTCCTTCCCGGCGACCGCGAGGAACTCATCCGCCATCTCGTATAAAGCCCACGGTATAAGTATTATACCGTAATAAGGCACACACGGATAAAAGAGACAAAAGTAACAGATTTTTATAGCCTTTAGCTTTATCTTAGCTAAAAGTTTCTGTTACTTTTGTCTCTTTTGTCCGTGTGTGCCTTATATTTTATCAGAGGAGCCCGAAGTGGCGGAAGGCGTTGATTACGCCGTGGTTGCTGACATCCGTGGTGATATAGTCCGCTATAGCCTTGACATCCTCGCCGGCATTGCCCATTGCGACGCCGGTGGCCACATGCCTAAGCATCCCGATGTCGTTGTTGCCGTCGCCGAAAGCCATTGTCTCTTCCAGCGGTATGCCGAAATGTTCGAGCATCCGGTCTATACCCACGCTCTTGTCGCTCCCGTCAGGGATTATATCGCAGAAATAAGGATTCCAGCTTGTGGGCTCGCACTCTTTCAGAATTTTTCCGAAAATCCCGCTTTCGTTGCGTTCCTCCTCGGTTCCGAAGGCCATCATCTGCACCACATCGCGTCCATCGATGGCCTCAAGATCGCGCACGTCGATATGCTTCACACGCAGGAGACCGCACACGTGCCTGACGCTGTCGTCGATACGGTTGATGAAAATATCGCCGTCGGTAGGAATAGCCACAATCGGGATAGGAGAGGTGTGGGCAAAATCGGTGATGGCCCTGACATCCTCCTTCGAGATGCAGTGTTTGTGTATGCAGGTCTTTTTATCGGCGAGCAGACACATCGAACCGTTGACGGTCACATAGCCGTCAAACTCCGTGTCGCCGAGATTGTCAATCCAGCCCAGGTGTCGGCCTGTGGCGATAAACACCTTGACTCCGTTGGCCCTCACGCGGGCAATCGCGTCGTTTACTTCAGCCGGTATACCGGGCGTGGCAAAGGGGACCAGTGTGCCGTCGATATCAAAAAATATAGCTTTTATCATCTCTCTATTTGAAATCACATAAGCGCTGCCTCCACGGGGAGCGTCTGGATTTTACTAAAAAATTCAGATTTGTTTTTACCGGGTCAGAGGAGGTCTTTAAACACCCTCCGGATTTCCGGAGTGCAAAATTACTCATAATTTTTGTTTTTTACTTTCCTTGTGCGGCGGATTAGTTCACGGATGTATCATAAAGATGCCTATTTATATCATTTTATTGACATTTGTGTTTTGCCACTGGATTTTATGATGGCTTTTTCATAACTTTGCCGTAAGGCTTGCATCACTTGCAAGCCATGACAAACCAATCATTACGATATGAACAGACAGAATATCCTTAAATCTCCGGCTCTCGCCGCGGCACTCGGTCTTCTCACGGTGGCTTCCGCCTCGGCCGACAGCGCTACAGTCACTCCGCGTTTCTACAAAGTGGATTCGACTCTTGTCATCCCCGCTGAAATCTACGGCCAGTTTGCCGAACATCTCGGTACATGTATCTACGGGGGTCTGTGGGTAGGCGAGGATTCACCCGTGCCTAATACAAACGGCTACCGCAACGATGTGCTCCAGGCGCTGAAAGACCTTAAAGTTCCGGTGATGCGCTGGCCGGGAGGATGCTTCGCCGACGAATACCACTGGACCGACGGTATCGGTCCGCGCGAAAAGCGTCCCGTAATGGTTAATACCAACTGGGGAGGCACCGTGGAGGACAACAGCTTCGGAACACATGAGTTTTTCAACCTCTGCGAGCTGATAGGCTGCGAGCCCTATCTGAGCGGCAATGTGGGCAGCGGAACTGTCGAGGAACTTGCGAAGTGGGTGGAATACATTACCGCTGAAAACGGCCCTATGGCCAAGCAGCGCAAGGAAAACGGGCGCGAAAAGCCATGGCACCTCAAATATCTCGGTGTGGGCAATGAAAGCTGGGGCTGCGGCGGAAGTTTCACCCCCGAAGCCTACGCCAACGAATATCGCCGCTATCAGACCTATTGCCGCAACTTCAACGACAACCATCTCTACAAGATAGCCTCCGGCGCAAGCGACTATGACTACAACTGGACCGATGTCCTTATGAAAAACGCCGGCCGACACATGAACGGTCTCTCGCTCCACTACTACACCGTCACCGGCTGGGACGGAAGCAAGGGCTCAGCGACAGAGTTCAGCGACGACGATTTCTACTGGACAATGGGAAAATGCCTCGAAATAGAGGATGTCATCAACCGCCACGACTCTATCATGGGCATCTATGATCCGGACAAAAAGGTCGCGCTCATTGTCGACGAGTGGGGTACATGGTGGGACCAGGAGCCCGGTTCAATCCCCGGACATCTCTATCAGCAGAACACCATGCGCGACGCTCTCGTGGCTGCTCTCAGTCTCAATGTGTTCCACCGCCACACTGACCGCGTGAAGATGACGAATATCGCCCAGATTGCAAATGTGCTTCAGTCGATGATTCTCACAAAGGATGACCAAATGGTGCTGACGCCGACCTATTATGTTTTCAAGATGTATGCGCCGCATCAGAACGCCACCGTTGTGCCGCTCGACATCGAGACAGAGCGCCGTGAGGTGCGCGGCAACCGCTCTGTACCCACCGTCAGCGCAACAGCTTCGACCAAGAATGGCGAACTCAACATCACGCTTGCCAACATCGACCTTGACAAAGCCGCGGATGTGACCATCCCTCTCGGTGTGAAGGCAAAACTTGAAGGCGCAGAAATCCTTACCGCTGCAAATATCAGCGATTACAACGATTTCGGTGAGGCCGAAAAGGTGAGTCTGAAAGATTTCAAAGGCGCCAAAGTATCAAAAGACCGACTGACCCTCTCGCTCCCCGCCAAATCGGTGGTGAATCTGAAACTGAAATTGTGACATGATAATGGAGCGTGTTGCAAAAATGTCTGACGATGGATTTTGCAACATGTCTCATGTGATTTGATAATTGGTATATAAAAGTCATCGCCTCCCGCTCGGTTGAAAAGCGGGAGGCGATGTCGTTTTTTCGGGCTCTACGGAAATCAGAAGAGATAGGCCACTGAGATTGTCCAATAGCGGTTCTTTCCGTCAATGTCGCCATTTCCGGCGCCGGAATCAATAAGTTTCACTGCCTTGCTCATGCCGAGACCATAGCGCGCGTTGACGTCGATATGGCTGAGGAGCTGCACGCCGAAACCGAAGTTCATGGCCCAGTCGACAGATTTGTTCTTGTAGGCGTTTTCGATGTGGCGACGGCTGGTCAGGAACGAAACGCTGGGGCCTACGCCAAGATAGGGTACAAGAATCTTGCTGATGAGCGGGAGAGAGAATTTATACTTGAGATTGAGGGGAATTTCGATGTAATCGCGGTTGTCCTTTGTGAGATTGTTTTCTCTCATAAATTCTGAGTTGCGACGAACATACATTGCCGAGAGGTCGAAACCGAGACCGATTACGGGGACTGTGAACTCGGTCATAAGACCTGCTGTCCAGCCGGTCTGGTTCTCTGCGTCCATCACGCTCTTGTTGAAGTGGAAGTCATTGACTGTGAGGCCGACCTTGGGGCCGAATTTAAACTGTGCCTGTGCGGGGATTGCAGACGCACCGATAATCATCACGAGTGTAAGCAGTATTGCTTTGATTGATTTCATAATTGGTTTGTGTTTTGGTGTGATAAATAATTATATGAGTATAGAGGATAAAAGTACAGAGGGGAAACTTTAGAGTTTAGGGGGGATGGTCATAAAAAGTCAGAAATAACAGAAATATTTCCAAGAGAATAACTGAAAATATTTCTGTTATTTCTGTTGTCTATCCGAATTCTATGCGCTGCGGGTATCAGCCTTCAAATTCAATGAGGGGGGCGTCATTGTTGATATGGTCGTCTACATTGACAAGCACACGCTTCACAATGCCTTCTATTTCAGACTCGACGTCGTTTTCCATCTTCATGGCTTCGTAGACGAGCACTGTGTCACCCTTCTTGACAGCCTGACCGGGCTTGACGTTGATAGCGACGATACGTCCGCTCATGGGCGCTGAAATCACAGGGCCGGTGATGGGCTCTACGGCCTCCTCAACAGTCTCCTCGGCTACCTCGACGGGAGCATTTGCGGCTGCCTCTGCCTGATACTCTTCCTCGCGGCGTTTGCGCAGGAAACCTTTGGCCACGGCGGGAAGGAGCTCAAGGAGGAGATATTCCTCATTGTTGGATGCGAGTTTTTTGCCTCCGAACTCGGGAAGTTCGGGATTCTCGGGCTTGACGTATTTGGTGACGTCGTAGGGAGTCTCGACGGGGCTTCCGGTAATTTTCTCACGGAAAGCGGGGTCGATGGCCACAGGAGTATGGCCGTATTCGCCTTTGACGAGCGAAATGAACTGGTTTGACTTGTTGGTGTAGTCGGGCTTGCCGTTCTTGCGGTCAAGGGCCACCAGCACTGCCTGGCTGCCTACAATCTGACTGGTGGGGGTCACGAGGGGAATCAGACCGGCGTCACGACGCACCATGGGGATGAGACGCATGGCATCCTCGAGGAGATCTTCGCTCTGAAGCTGCTTGAGCTGTGCGACCATGTTGGAGTACATACCTCCGGGCACTTCGGCTGTCTTGACGAGCTCGTTGGGCTTGGGGAAGCCGAAGTAGTCCTCGATTCTGTGGCAGGCATTGAGAAGTGAATCCTCGTCGCCGGCTTTGGCAAACTCGATGGCGCTGTCGAAGAGGGCGAGTATTTCGGGAGGAAGCTGATCCTTGAGGGGGTCGTAGGGGCGCGGCATGTGGTCGCGGTTGAGGTCGAACTGTGCGAGCGACTTGCGGGCTTCGAGAAGTTCGGTGCGGATGCGGCCGACAGCCTCCATGTTGACTTCGACTTCAACTCCCATTCTCTGGCAGAACATCCATATAAGCTCGATGGCAGGAGCTGCGGAGCCGCCGCCGAACCACCAGATATTGGTATCGAGGATGTCTACGCCGTTGATGATGGCCATGAGAGCAGATGCAAGACCGTAGCCGGGGGTGCAGTGGGTGTGGAAATCGACGGGCACTTTCACCTCGCGCTTGAGGGCCGAGATGATGGATGCGGCGCGGAGCGGGTTGACAAGTCCGGCCATATCCTTGAGAGTGATGATTTTCGCGCCGAGAGCCTCCATCTGACGGGCTTTGCCGACAAAGTATTCGTCGGTGAAGATGGGCTGCGGCTCATTCTTGCTGCCGCCGAACATCGATTTGAGTTTGCCGAAAAAGCCTCCGCCTTCATGGACCGGAGCTTCCGGTTTGGGGTCGACGGTGTAGCATACGGCACCGTCGGCTATGCCTCCGAGCTGATTGATGAGACGGATTGATTCCTTGACGTTGTCAATGTCGTTGAGAGCGTCGAAGATACGCATGACATTGAGGCCGTTGGCGATTGCTTCCTTGTAGAACCCTTCGAGAACCGAATCGGGATAGGGGACGTAGCCGAAGAGATTGCGGCCGCGCGAGAGGGCCGAGAGAAGAGCTTTGGGATGCTCGCTCTTGGAGTCCATAGCCTTGGACACTGTGCGGAGGCGCTCCCAGGGCGATTCGTCGAGATAGCGCATCACGGAGTCAGGTACAGCGCCGCCCCACACTTCCATGATGTGGAAATGGGCGTCCTCGTAGAATGGGAGAAGTTTGTCGATTGTCTCCTGGTTCATACGTGTTGCGAACAGAGACTGCTGTCCGTCGCGCAACGTCAGGTCACGGATTTTTAATTTTGGTCGTGTCATAGCAATGTAGCCGGTTAACGTGGATTTTGTTTGTCGGCAGACCCCGGGAAACCACCTTGCGGAAGCCTCGGGCTGTCGTTGCGGTGACAAAATTAATCCATTTTCCTTAATTAAGGAAAAAATTCATTAATTATTTTATAAAAGGATTGGTTTTCTTTTCGTGAGCGACGGTTGTTTCCCCGCCGTGGCCGGGGAGGACCACAGTGTCGTCGGGGAGGGTGAGGAGCTTCTCGCGGATGGAGCGCACGAGCGTGTCGTAGTCGCCGCGCGGGAGGTCGGTGCGGCCTATCGAGCCCTGGAAGAGTGCGTCGCCGGTGATGACGAATCCCGACAGCGGACAGTAGAGGGCTATGCTTCCCGGGGAGTGGCCGGGGACGCCAATGACTTCGACCTTCTCGTCGCCGAGACGGAAGGAGTCGCCGTTGTGGAGCGCAACCTCGATGCCACTCGGCTGGAGGGGCATGCGGAGACCGAAGCGCGCGGCCTGTTCGGGAAGAGTCTCGGCCAGGAAGGTGTCGGAGGGTTCGCCCTGGATTTTCAGGCCGTATTTATCTTTGATGTATGCGTTGCCGAATATGTGGTCGAGGTGGGCGTGGGTGTTGATGAGCTGTGTGACCTTGAGATTGTTGCGCTCTATGAAGCTGTCGAGAGCCTCGCGCTCACGCTCGTCGATCATTCCGGGGTCCACTATGGCGGCCTCGCGGCTTTCGGGATCCCACATGACGTATGTGTTGATTCCGAACATATTGAATACGAAACGGCTTACTTTCATAATTCTACATAGATTAAGTCCTTGGTTTTGAAATATTCTTCAGAGAAATAGTCGCTCAGGGGCACGTCGAGCGTCGGACGCTTCACGCGGCCGAGTTCCGGTGCGAGCTCTCCACCCTTGAGACAGATGAGTCCGTTGGGGAGGCGGTTGCGCTCCTTGTCGGAGATGTTGCGGCTTACTATCCTGACGAGCTCGTCGAGCTGCATGACGGCGCGCGACACCACATAGTCGGCTTTCAGCTTACATTCGCCCATATCGCCGTGCTGGAAGGTAACGTTATCGAGACCGAGTTCTTCGGCAATCGACGAGGCCACTTTGATTTTCTTGCCTATGCGGTCGATGAGATGGAAACGACACCCGGGCCAGAAAATGGCGAGCGGGATTCCGGGGAAACCTCCGCCTGTGCCCAGGTCAATCATCTGCGTCCCTTCCACCGGAGTGATGAATTTTGCGATGGCGAGGGAGTGGAGGATATGATGGGGGTAGAGATTGTCGATGTCTTTGCGGGAGATTACGTTGATTTTCTCGTTCCATTCTGGATAGAGACGCCCGAGAGCTGTGAAACGCTCAATCTGCAGAGGAGTGAGGTCGGGAAAATATTTGAGAATTTCTTCCATATATAATTAATGTCATAGTGTTGGGCTGACAGATATTGCAGCTCTATAATTAACAATTACCGTCTGCCGGACGTTTAATAAAAAGGGCAGTGGCATGCGGTTTTTCCTGCCGGAAGCACCTGCTGTGTCCTGCCGTCTGCAAAATTATAGGTAATTTGTGAGATTTTGGTTAAATTTGCCAAAAAATTAGACAGAACAATGCTAAAGATAGGAAAATATAACTCTCTGCGCGTGTCGCACAATGTCGATTTCGGCGCATATCTCCAGGACGAGGAGGGAAATCAGGTGCTTTTGCCCGCGCGCTATATCAGTTCGCCCCTCCAGCCCGGCGATGATCTTGAAGTCTTTGTTTACAAGGATTCGGAGGACCGCCCGGTAGCCACGACCGAACATCCCTTTGCCGAAGTCGGCGAGTTTGCCTATCTGCAGGTGACGCAGGTCAACCGGACCGGCGCTTTCCTCGACTGGGGTCTCATAGCCAAGGAACTGCTGGTGCCTTACAGCGAGCAGAAGATGAAACTGTCGCGCGGCATGGTGGTGCTCGTTTATGTGTATCTCGACGATGCGACGAAACGCGTAGTGGCCTCGGCTAAAATCGAGAAATTTATCGGCAACCGCTTTCCGCTGTATAAAATCGGCGACAAGGTGGAGGCTCTTGTCTATAAACGCACGGAGCTCGGCTACAAGGCCATCGTCGACAATCTCTTCCACGGCATGGTTTATGAAAGCGAGCTCTACGCTCCGCTTGAAATCGGCAAGTCGATTCCGGCCTACGTCCGCCAGGTGCGTGACGACGGAAAGATTGACCTCGTGTTGAGCGGTAGCAACGACGGCCGTGTGGACGCGCTGATGGATAAGATAGTGAAACGCCTGGAAGGGGAGCCGGAATGTTTTCTGCCTATTTCCGACTCGGCTTCGCCGGAGACGGTGCGCGCCACGTTTCAGTGCTCGAAAAAGGATTTCAAGAAAGCTATAGGCCATCTCTATAAGCAGCGCAAGATTCTCATCACCGACGGCGGCATCCGCCTCAATGTTGAAAGCGAAAACAAGGATTAGAATTGTAAAGGCATACAACAACAGAAGGCACAAAAGAGACAGATTGAATTTCAGCCATCGGATAGCTGAAAAATTCTGTCTCTTTTGTGCCTTCTGTTGTTGTATCCCTTTATTCGAGGACTCCGAAAGGTTATTTTGATATTTCTTCGAGCTCCATCGAGGCGAGTTCCCAGAGCGACATGGCGTTTTCGAGCTGCTTTGAAGTGGAGGCGTGGCGCTCGTAGATGTCGGCCGGAGGATTGCCTGCGGCGAGGATGGCCTCGATGTCGGCCACGGCCTGTTCGAGACGTGCAATCTCAGTTTCCGCTTCCTCGACTTTTTTGCGCGCCTTCCGGACGAGTTTGTCGTGTTCGCGCTGTTCGGCGTAGGAGAGCTTGCGGCCCGGAGCGGGGGCGCTGGCGGCAGGTTGGCCTGATTCCGGAGTGGAGGATTTCGACGGAGTCTGAGATTCGGGCTGCGCTTTGGCTGCTGACTGCTTGGCTCCCGGCTGGGATGGTGCGGTGTCTTTCGAACCCGTGACGGGGCGGATGGTGTTGCGCTCAAGTTCGGTGAGCGAGGCGAGTTTCTTTTTCTCAAGGAACTCGTAGATTCCGCCGAGACATTCCTTGACCTGGCCTCCGCCGAACTCATAGACTTTCTCCACGAGGCCGTCGAGGAACTCACGGTCGTGGCTGACCACGATGACTGTGCCGTTGAAATCCTTGATGGCTTGTTTGAGAATATCCTTGGTTTTCATGTCAAGGTGGTTGGTGGGCTCGTCGAGGATGAGAAGATTGACCGGTTCGAGCAGGAGACGAATCATGGCGAGGCGCGTTTTCTCGCCGCCGGAAAGCACCTTCACTTTTTTGTCGGAAGCCTCGCCGCCGAACATGAAGGCACCGAGAATGTCGCGGATTTTGGTGCGGATGTCGCCGACGGCTACACGGTCGATTGTATCGAACACCGTTATCTCGCCGTCAAGCAGCGTGGCCTGGTTCTGGGCGAAGTATCCGATTTTGACATTGTGGCCGATCTTGAGTGTGCCGGTAAACGGAATCTCCCCCATGATACATTTGACGAGCGTGGATTTTCCCTCGCCGTTCTTGCCGACGAAGGCCACTTTCTCACCACGCTTGATTGTGAACGTGGCATGGTCGAATACCTGATGATCGCCGTAGGCTTTGCCCACGTTGTCGGCAATGACGGGGTAGTCGCCGGAACGGGGAGCCGGGGGAAATTTGAGGTTCAGATGTGAGGTGTCGACCTCGTCGACCTCTATGCGCTCGATTTTCGCAAGCTGCTTGATGCGGCTCTGGACCTGCACGCTCTTCGTGGCCTTGTAGCGGAAGCGCTCGATGAAGTCCTCGGTATCCTGAATCATTTTCTGCTGGTTCTGATAGGCGCGCATCTGCTGTTCGAGGCGCTCCTGACGCAGCACGAGATATTTCGAATAGTTGACGGAATAGTCGTAGATTTTTCCGAGCGAGATTTCGATTGTGCGGTTGGTCACATTGTCAATGAAAGCGCGGTCGTGGCTCACGAGCACAACGGCGTTGGCCTTCGTGATAAGGAAATTTTCAAGCCACTGGATCGACTCGATGTCGAGGTGATTGGTGGGCTCGTCGAGGAGCAGGACGTCGGGGCGCCGCAGAAGGATTTTCGCGAGCTCGATGCGCATGCGCCATCCGCCGGAAAATTCCGAAGTGGGGCGGTTGAAATCGGAGCGCAGGAAGCCGAGGCCGATGAGTGTCTTTTCCATCTCCGCCTCGAAGTTTTCGCTCTCTTCCATCGCGAGGCGGTCGTTGAGCGAGGTCATTGCCTCGATGAGTTCCTGATAGGCGTCGGACTCGTAGTCGGTGCGGGTGGCGAGCTGGTGGTTGATTTCGTCAAGACGCGCGCGCATCTCGTCGACGTGGCTGAAGGCGCTGCGGACTTCGTCGATGACCGTGGAGGTGTCGCTGACGGTTATGTGCTGCGGGAGATAGCCGACGGTGGTGTCGCGCGGCATGGCGACATTGCCTGAGGTGGGTTTCTGCAAGCCGGCGATGATTTTGAGCATCGTGGATTTTCCGGCTCCGTTTTTACCGACAAGGGCTATCTTGTCTTTAGGATTGATGATGTATGATATGTTGTCGAAAAGACATTTGGCACTGAATTCAACCTTGAGGCTGTTGATGGATATGCTCATCTTTATTTTACTTTTGTGAAAAAGTCGGGTGGATTTGAGGTCGCGTCGGACCGGACTGCAAAATTACTCAGAATATCGCAGACTGCCAAAAGTGGTGATGAGCGGGATGGGAGAGACGTGTGGTTTTTCGCGGGTTCAGCGGATGAAGGGGTGACTGTGGTTCGGATCCGGGATGAATGACTCGTAAGTACAGTCGTCGTAGTAGACCACTATGCCGGTGACGCGTTTGCCCTTGCCGGGGGTGACGGTGAATGATTCCGATGCTGAACGCGATGACTGCGGCATCTCAGATTGGCCGTGGAAATCGGGAGCCGGAGCTTTGAATACAGGTGACGGTGCGGGTACACCCGGAGCGGATGCTGAGGGTGGCGATGGTACAGAGGTGGCCGACGGTGGTGCGGAAATGTCGTGGCGCGTCGGGTCGATTGCTGTTGCGGGGTCAGCATCTTGTCCGAAAGGAGCTGAAGGGGCCGCGAATGTAAATGTGTTAGCCGTCGGCTCAACCGAAATTTTTTCCGACACATTTTCTGAAGAGTTTTCGTTGAAATCAATTCCGAAGTCAATGGCTTGTTCCATAGTGGGTTGAGGAGCCGGAAGATCGTTTTTAGACATGTTTTGAGCCTCTGAGATTTCAATATTTGCACCCTTCACCATATCTCCCTCGCCAAACATCAGCCAGACGATGTTGAGCTCGGGGTAGGCGGCGTGGATTTTACTGATTATCTCGTCGCTGACTTTTTTGTTGCGGCCGGCAAGAAGCTGGCTTCCGGTGGGTCGGGGGATGGCGCACTCATCGGCAAACTGGGTGACGCTGATTTGCCGGTAGTCAAGATACTGTTTGAGTCTCGAAACAAGGTCCATAATGCAAACTCTTGAAAAATTCAACTTTGTAATGCGATTGCAAATGTAATCATAATATTTAGAAAGTGCAAATTTACTAATCTAAATTTTGAATATTCATTTGAAAATTAAATTTACATTCGTGAGTTTTATTCTGAGAATTGAAAATAATGCGTTTGCAAACAAAAATAGTGAATATAAAGTGTTGCTATAAATAAAAAATAGCAACATATCGATTATTCGATACGTTGCTATTAAAATATATAATGGATTGCACAATTTGGCTTAAAGCGAGAAATCGGCTGTGATTATATTAAAGCTATTGTTTAAAGAAAAATCGCAATTACGCTGGTTTTTAGCCATGTAAAATTATTGTTAATTATATTAAATGCTGATTTTGGGTGCAAAATTTACATTTAATAACTGATTACATCTGCATATTTGAAAATCTAAAATCGTAATCATTACCGCCACTAGGGACATTGCGCATGATTGAATTTGCGAACTATTCAATTGTAAATAGTCCGTTTACAAAACAACAATTCTAAATTTCTTAGTATTTTCAAATGTAAACATAAATTCTCGATTTGGGAATAAATTTATAATTCATATTTGCAAACAAATAAGCGATGAGATTGCAAACTGAAACAATAATTTCTATATCCAAAGAGACTTTGGCGACGCATCCTCCTGATGTTCATAGTTATAACAATTTGCAATTATAAAAAGAGGAGTTATTAACAATCTTTAACTATAAATATTTGGAATTTAATCAATATTCCACCAATGAAAACAAAATTAACTTAGATATTATTAAATTTGACAGATGCAGAGCGGTTTGCGCAGATATATTCCCCCTATTTTTGCGTATTTCCGGCTCTGCGGCGGCTATTTATCGTGTAGGCGGAGTTTATTGCGGTATTGAATCGGCGTAAGACCCGTTTGCTGGCGGAATATCCGACACAGATATGACGGGTCGTCGTAGTGAAGCCTTTCGGCTATGTGTTTGACAGGGAGGTCTGTAGTGTCGAGCAGAGTTTTTATGACGTGGACGAGCATGAGGTTTATCTGCTCTTTGGCTGAAATTCCGGTGTGTTTTCTCGTGATTATATTCAGATAATTGGGCGTGATGTGGAGTCGGTCGGCATAGAACGCCACGTCGTGATGCGAGGCGTAGTGGCGGTTCAGAAGGGCTACGAAATCGTTGACCATGCTCCAGGCTCTGTTCTTCGACGGATTAAGCCCGAGACTCCCCAGTCGGCTCTCAATCTGCCCCGCCAGGATGGTTATGAAATTGGCTGCTTCGTTGCGTATGGCCGTGTCTCTGACGGTTTCCGTGCATGTATTGTCAATCCAGCCGATGAGCGAAAACCAGTGAAGCAGGGCGCTGTGGCTGTCGGCCGGCAGAGGAAAAACGGGTGTCAGGTATATGAAATCCCAGAACCGTTTTGACGTAACGAGGAAGAAAATGTCTTGTGTCATTGCAAAATCCATCGAGAAATAAAGCGCGTTGAAATCCGCGGATATGCTCACCGGTATCGTCACCATGTCAAAAGCGATGAAAGCGCAGCGGCCCGGTCTGATGGAAAAGTTGCGCGAATTGATTGAAAAACGGCCCCGCCCCGATGTGCAGAGCATTATCAGGCACCCGCTGATAGGCAATGGAGAACCGGTCTGCCAGTCGGAGGCGGAGGTGGTGCCGCTTGCGGCCTGGCGTTTGTGGCGGAAGAGGACGTTTTGCTGGCTTTTCCTCATGATTTTATGTGTGAAATTACTATTGAAAACGCGATTTTTGCCGATTTGTTATAAAAAGTACCCATTCTTTAATGTTTTCCACCATTTTGAATGATAATAAGTGGCTACCTTTGCACTCTGAATTTGAAAACCGTATAATAAACCGATATGAACAGAGATAAACTTGACTTTGGCAACGGCAGAATCGACGAACTTTTCAAGGCGCTGTTTTTCCCGACGCTGGTGGGCATGGTGTTCAATTCGCTGCTCAATATCTGCGACGGCATGTTTGTGGGCCACGGTGTCGGCAGCAACGCGCTCGCGGCAATCAACATCGTTGCGCCACTTTTCCTTGTCTGCACAGGGGTGGGGCTGATGTTCGGCATCGGCGCGTCGGTGATAGGAAGTATCCGCCTGGCCGAAAACAACGTGAAGGCCGCGAGGATAATCATGACGCAAGCCTACATTGCGGGAGCGCTGATTTTCGGCGCCGTGATTCTTGTCTCGCTGCTGTTCACGCGGCCGGTGCTCTATATGCTCGGATGCAGTCCGCTCCTCGAGGATTTGGCCTCCGACTATCTGCTCTGGCTCCTGCCGGGTCTCATGTTTTTCTATCTTCAGTGTGTCGGCATGATGCTTATCCGTCTGGACGGCTCACCGAAATATGCCATGAGCGTGCAGATTGTGGCGGCTGTTGTCAATATCGTGCTCGACTGGGGGATGGTGTTCCCGATGGGGATGGGCATAAAGGGCGCGTCGATAGCGACCTCACTTTCGTGCATTATCGGCGGACTGATGGTGCTCGTGTATTTCCTGCGTTTTTCCGACAAGCTCAAATTCTATCGTCTAAAACTGTCATGGAAATCTCTCCGCCTCTCCCTGCGCAACACAGCCTACATGATGAAAATCGGCCTCGCCACATTCATCGCCGAACTCTCGCTCGGAGTGATGATAGTGACAGGTAATTTCATGTTCATGGCCTATCTCGGCGAGCCGGGTGTGGCGGCCTACAGCATCGGCTGCTATCTTTTCCCGATGATATTCTCGATAAGCAACGCTGTCGCACAGGCTTCGCAGCCCATCATCAGCTTCAACTACGGTGCCGGACAGTTTCAGCGCGTGAGCCAGGCGCTGCGGATTGCGCTGCTCACGGCCTGCGTCTGCGGAGTGCTGATTTCGCTCGGCATGTGGATTGGTTCGCCCGTGCTGACCCATATCTTCCTCAGCCCTTCTGAAACAGCCTACAGTCTCGCCGTGGGAGGCCTCCCCATCCTCGGAAGCTGCGCCATATTCTTTGCGATAAACATTACCTTCATCGGCTACTATCAGAGCCGCGAGCTCGCCGGACGGTCGATTGTCTACATGCTGCTGCGCGGCATCGTGTTCCTCGTGCCCGGCTTCATCCTGCTTCCGCGCATCGCCGGCGCCACCGGCCTCTGGCTTGCAATCCCTACCGCAGAATTCCTGACCCTCATCGTCATCACCATCCTCTACGCCGCCACCCGCCACCGCTCCGCGGCATAATATTACTTCTATTGTGGTTAATGGATTGAGCGGGTTAGATGGAGAATTGGAAAAGGACGATTGGATTCGTCGGTTGGGTCGCGGCTGATAATCCGGAATCCTTTGGAAATGTAGAAGGCGAGTGCTGAGGGGTTCTGTTCGTTCACATCGACAGCGACGGCCCCTTTTCTGAAGGCGAAATCAATCAAGGCAGTACCGTAGCCTTTGCCCTGATACCGGCTGTCGACGAAAAGCATTTCGATTTTATTGTCAAGCAGTCCGATGAAGCCTGCAATTATATGTTCATTTGCCGGTGAGGATGAAGTTTGTCCGTTCTCATGAGTAGAGGTGGTTTTGCCGATTTCGAGGACGTAAAGATGCACATTTGGAAAATATAGGGGTACCAGTGCTTCGCGTATTTCGGCAATATCAGCTTCGCTGAGAAAATGGTGAGAAGAGCGCACGGAGCGTTCCCAGATTTCCACGAGAACGGGATAGTCGGCGGGAGCGGTTTCTCTTATCAATGTCATGTATATAATATTTACTATGTGACGGGATTAATTAACGTGTAAATACTCACTGAAAAGTAGGCCGGTCACTCATTAAAAATAGGCCACCGAAAGAGGTTTTCAAAGTTAATAATTCTCGTTGAAAAAATCATAAATCAGATTTGATTTTTGATCATCTGTTGTGTCTGTTTGAGGCGGAAGGAAGTACCTGTCATGTTTATGATTTTTGCCTTGTGGGTCAGTCGGTCGACCAAGGCATTGACCAGCACTTTGTCAGGGATTATTCATTCCAACGGTTGAAGGCCAGGTTGGTGGTGATGATGGTTGAACGTGTTTTTGCTTTGAGTGACAGATGGTTGAACAGCAGCTTCGCACCCTCTTAAAAATTAAACGCAATATGTTTTTTACAAAAGCAACTCAGGAATGCTTTTATACTTTCTGCGGCTTTATTCCGGTAAAAATCAAACTGTTCATCGGTCGTTTATAACTATAAACTCCCTCTTCACACTTCGATTTTTCCTCGAAATAAATCCCGCATCAAGTATAAATTAATTTTTAAGAGTTACTTATATGGCTACAGTAAAAATCAAATTCAGGGCATCCTCACATCCGGACAAGGCTGGGACGCTTTTCTATCAGGTCATACATAACCGTTTGACCAGGCAAATTTATACCGGCTACAAGCTGTTTCCATACGAATGGAACGCCATGGAGTCAAAAATCGTCATACCGGCAGCTTGTGATGCCAGTCGAAACAGATATCTGTCATCGTTACGCGAGATGCTGACTGCTAATATCACGCGGCTGTCGGGAATAGCAACCCGTCTTGAGAAAGCGGGGATTCCGTATAATACGGACAAGGTTGTCGAACTATACAATGCGGCAGATAATGACGGATGCTTCATCTCGTTTGCAGCGGGTCTTATCAGCCGTCTGACGCAGATTGGCAAAAGCCATACCGCCGCCAAATACACCACTGCCATAAACAGTTTCAAGCGTTTCCGGGGAGAGGACGATGTCCCGATTGACAATATGGATTCCAGTCTCATGCTGGAATACGAGCAATGGCTGAAAGAGACCGGAATCTGCAAGAATACCATCTCGTTTTATATGCGCAATCTTCGTGCTATCTACAACAGGGCGGTTGAGAAGGATATCACCGTGCAGAGATCTCCATTCAAGTATGTATATACTGGGATAGACAAGACGGTGAAACGAGCGCTGTCGGCCAAGACAATCAAGGAAATCAAGAATCTTGATCTTAGTTTGTCTCCGCAGCTCGATTTTGCCCGTGATCTGTTCATGTTCTCGTTCTATACCCGTGGTATGTCATTCATCGACATGGCTTTCCTGAAGAAAAAGGATCTGCATGGGGGAATACTTAGCTACCGCCGTAAGAAAACCAACCAGCAGCTGTTCATCAAATGGGAGAAGCCCATGCAGGAAATCATCGACAAATACGATACTGGGGGCAGTCTGTATCTGCTGCCCATTATCAAGGAGAACGGCACAGACAGCCGCACGCAGTACAAGAACGGCGCGCATCTTGTGAACGACAAGTTGAAAAAGATAGGTGAACAGCTC
>DXXM01000035.1 GCA_019416285.1 Bacteroidales bacterium | reverse complement strand
AAGAGCAATTAACCTACGCTCATTTCCAATAAATTACACTCTTTTCGTAACTTCGTAGCGCAAATTTACAAAAATTCCGCCAAAAATCACTAACTTTGAAACCGGAATCATCACCGGTAAAGAAGTCTGAATGTCTAAAACATATCTGCTGCTCATCATCACGCTCCTCCTGGCTGCGTGCTCCTCCGACCGGGGCACCGGGGCGCGTCTGCATGTCGCGGAGGCTCTGATGGAAGAGCGTCCGGACTCCGCACTCGCAATTCTTCGGGAAATCAGCCCCGAGCACATCCGCTCCGCCAGAAACCGCGCGCTCCACGGCCTGCTGCTGACACAGGCCTGTGTGAAAAACGATGTGACTCTCCCGAATGATTCGGCTATCACAGAAGCGGCTGATTATTTCGACGCCACGTCCGACAGGCGCCGCAACATGCTCGCCCGCTACTATCTCGGCGACAGGCGTTTTGAACAGGGGAAATATCCCGAAGCTATAAGCAGTCTTTTCGCCGCACTGGAACTGGCGCGCGAACTTGACGACCGTTTCTGGATTGCCATGTCAGCGAGAGGAATAGCCGATATCTACCATGAAAACCACTGTGTGGTCGAGGAACTTGAGTTCGTAAAAATGGAACTTGACAATTTCCGCGCCACCGGCAAGACCACATTCATAAACCATGCCATCAGCGACCTCGCCCGGGCAAACCACTGCAATGAAAACTACAGCGAATCCATCCGTCTCTCGCAGGCGCTCCTCGACTCTGCCGCCACGAGCGACGACATGGTGCTCAAAGAAAAAGCCTTGAGCCTCCTCGGACTGTCCTATCTCGCAATAGACAGTATTGACAAATCATTTGAATATTACAGCCGCCTGTGCAGCCTTCCCGGTGCCACGGCGGTTGATTCAGCATATCTGAGCGTCCTGTATCTGCGCAGAAATTCCCCCGCTGACGCCTACCGGATAATAAACAGCCTCGCGGCCTCTCCCTCTCTCCCGAAACCTGTCAGCCACTGGCTGAACTATCAGTATTACAGAAGTCTTGATTCTCTCAGGCCCGCTCTTGAAATGATGTCTGAAATCAGCCATGACACTGACAATTCATTAAAAGAAGCACGGCGTCAGAATCTCATCGGCACACTGATGGAATATCACAGATATAAAGCCTCTGTCGACAAGGCTGAATTAAAAGCCTCACGCATCCTGAGCGTTTCAGTCATAGCGCTCGCACTTGCGGCAATAGCGGTGATTGGCATTATCGCACGCCGACGCTATATGAGCCAGCGCATCATTATAGAGGAATATATAGATATGATAGGAGAACTCCAGCATCTGCTCCTCAACACCGACGGCCACGCGCCGTCGTCGGAGACTCCGGCCCTATCATTATTGGAAAAGCATTTTGAAGAAATAAATCTGCTCTGCAAGAATTTCAGTGAGGATGACTCCCCGAAATCACGGAAACGCCTTATTTCAGGTGTAAAGGATTTTCTTAACTCCTATTCCCCCGCAAATAAAGAAATGGCATCCGAACTCGAAGCATACGCAAACGACAGATACGACTCCGTAATGACAAAACTGCGCGCGGATTTTCCCGACATAAAAGATATTGACTATAGATTCGTTCTATATTCGAGACTCAGATTTTCCAATGTCTCGATAGCCCTGTTTCTCAACGAGAGCAATATTATGTCGGTCTATAATCGCCGCAAGCGCCTAAAATATAAGTTTGCGGAGTTTGACGGGCCCAACCGTTCTCTTTACCTCGACGCCATAACGTATTCCTCTAAGAAATAAGCCGTTAGGCCCGGCGGCGTTTGTGCATCGATGTTTACATCGCAATAATCGCCTAATATCCAGCAACTTGTGAGCGGCAAAATAAAAAGACTAAAAATAATTATTTGTCTTTAAATATCCATCTGTCAATCAGCACATTGCAAAGCCGAAAAACTAAAAATATTTAACTCTCGGGTTTGTTGTTTATGAGACTTCTGCATAACTTTGCCATCGACACAAACAACAAATTTCCATCATGAAAACTACCCTCACATTCTTGCTTACTGCAATCATGCTACTTACACCTGTATTGGAATTGCGCGCCGACGATACACCTTACGACGGAAGAGAAGCAGATACAGTGTTGATTCTCACTCCCATCCGGAGAAAGAATCCCAAAATGCCCGCCACAATCTATATCGAATGTCGGTATTCCGCGGACCATATCACCTTTGTCATGCCCGACGATGCGCAATATCTCGAAGTGACTCTCAGCAGAGAAGAGACTACCGTATGGCAAACGACTGTCACCCGACAGAATCCCACAGCAGTCGTTTCCTCACTGTCAGGCGAATACGATATTATCTGCCGGACTGACGGCAATCAGATTTTCGGAGGTGAAATAACATTTTAACCCCTATCAAATGTAATCAAAGACCCCAGCTGTGGCCACAGGTGGATTATTTATCAACAATCATTAAAAATTTAACTCATGAAGAAAAAACTTTTAATTCTATTAGTATGCGTCATCTCAGTCCTCGGCGCATCCGCAACAATCCTTTTCACCTCATCTTGTGGCAAACAGACTTATACAGTTGGTTTTGATTACTTTGAAACTACAGACGACGCAATAAAATATTACATGGAACTGGATGATTCCCTATGTCCAGGAACCGATGAAGAGGATGAAGAAGATACCGGAGAAGGGAGCGCAGAGCATAACTAATCACTAAAACAGGAGGGTGTTGTAGAAACCTTATTTTGAAATATGAATTTGATTTAATATGTTATGTTACATTTAACCATATTTCAGAGGCTCTGCAGCACCTTTCTATCAATAAACCAATACTAAATAATGAAATTCAAAACATTTATTTTCATCTTGCTGTCCATTAGTTCTACGTTATCTTTAAACGCTCAGTCCTGGAGTCTCGAAGCAGACCCAGCTCGGGACAATCAGCCTGCAACTTTTAGCAAGCAAAATATAGTAGATACAAGTATAATGGAATGTATCTACGAGCATCTTGTCCGCGACCCGGTGCTGGACAAGACGAGACTCAAGGACTATATTCTTGAAATCGGCAAAAACGCAAGCCGCTACGGGATTTATGGCACTTATCAGCGTGATTCCATTGTTGCGGCAGATTATTCTGATGGTATCACAGTCGGTGATTATATGCTTTTAAGCCAGAAATATGATGGCCGTCTCAATGAGATACTACGGTATAAAGATACCAACAAGCTGGCTGATTACGAAAGTATATTTGGCGACAGCTATGTATATGAAGAACCAATCCCCGACATGAACTGGACGCTTGTCAATGAAAAAGACGAGATTTGCGGGCATGAATGTCAGAAAGCCACATGCTCCTTCAGAGGACGGGATTGGACAGCATGGTACTGCCCTGACATCGAGATTGACGGTGGACCATGGAAATTCGGAGGCCTCCCCGGTCTCATCCTGAAGGTCGAGGATTCAGAAAAGGAACATATCTTAGAGGCATTCCAGATCAGAAAGAGCAATAATAAATTCGGCTATAGAATCAGCAAAAGTCGCTTAAAAACAGACCGTAAGACCTTCAATAAGATGCAGGCTGACTTCTATAAAGACCCCGCGGCTTTCTCAGAAGGCAACCCGTTGATACCGACCACAACTGTTGACGGCAAGCCGATTATGAGAAAAGGAAAGAGAAGATTCTTTAACCCGATTGAGAAAGAGTGAGATTCAGACATGGGAAAGTTGACAAAACTCCCCACGAAAACTAATTTTTAATAATTAGTCAACAGATTATTTGGTTATTTCACTTAATACCCATATCTTTGCCGGTGAAGCTCTCTACAGAGCTTCAATATTTCACAAATTCTTACCAAAATCAATCTCCCGTCATGAAAATCAAGGCTTGTTTAGTCACTTTAGCACTCACAATCTCCGCCGCGCTCTCGGCAGGAGCACAGTCAATCACATACGAAAACGGTGAGGGGAAAGGCTGGTGCGAAAACAACATATCGACACAATCGACCATAGCATAATGGAATGTATCTACGAGCACACAGTTTTCGACCCGAATTACAGCACAAAGAAGAAATATATTAAAAATCCGCAGACTCATACTCAGATACTTTCCATCGGACGAAATACAAGTCTGTATAGGGCCTACCGCTCCTACGCCCTGGATTCCATAATTAAAGCTGATTATCCTACAGGGATAACTAACAATGAATATTGGAAACTTTCATTCGCTACCGGAAGGACGTATGGAGGCAAAGCAGCAACATATATTCTAAAAAACCTGGACAGTGGAAAACTGACTTATATGGGGATGATTTTTATGGACTCATACATCTATGAAGAGGATATTCCCGAGATAGACTGGATTCCGGTCGAGGAGGAAACAGACATCTGCGGCTACCGATGCAAAACGGCTACCGCTTCATTCCGCGGACGGGAGTGGACGGCTTGGTACACAGAGGATATTCCCATCCCCAACGGGCCCGAGAAGTTCGGCAATCTCCCGGGACTGATTCTGAAAATCGAGGACGAGAAGAAGGAACACGTGATAGAGGCCACTCAAATCCGCAAAAGCAACAGAGGTTTCGGATTCAAGAAGAAATCATCGGCTTTCAGGACGGACAGAAAAACATATAACAAGATGGAGGCAAGTCTCTATAATGACCCCGGAAATCATATCGACGGTCATCCCCTCACGCCCAAGGACTCCGAAGGAAAATCTCTGATAAACCACGACCGTATGTTTTTCAATCCGATTGAAAAAGAGTGAGCCCGGTAGGGACGTTTTTTAAAACGTCCACAGCATCCCGGGAATCAGAATCAGGTTGTGGATTGAGGCTATTGGGAGGTTAGACCTGGATCTTAAGATTGTGGGGCTATCGGCATCAGGATGTGAGGGTGTTGCAGAACTCAAATTTTGAAATTTCAATGTGCCTCACAAAGCCTACATCGTGTTAACAAACGTGAAAATACTCCAATTTTGGGAGTTCTGCAACACCCTGCTACCGGCGCGGATTTTGAAAGACTCTCCGTAAAAAATCATTAATCAGACTCCTACGATGAAAAAAGCGACTCGAATTTTTGCTATGATTATGGTGATGCTGACCTGTGCGGTCGGCGAGGCGACGGCTGCGGCATGGCGCATCAGCGGACGTGTGGCCGACAGCGCCGGAGAGGTGCTTCCGGGTGTGGTGGTGAAGATGAGCGACAGCTCGGGCTCCACGGTGGCCTTCTGCTCAACCGACGGCAAGGGAGGTTTCACGCTGAAATATCAGCAGACACCCGATCCGAAATGGCATGTGAGCTTCGGACTGCTCGGCTTCGCAACCAAGGCCCTCGCCGCGGGCAGGCTGCACGACGGCATGATGGTGACACTCGAGGAGGCTCCGCTCGAACTGAAAGAGGTGGTGGTGAAGGTGCCGTCGATAAAAAGCATCGGCGACACGCTGGTATATGACGTAGCGTCGTTTCGCAGCGCCTCTGACCGCAATATCGAGGATGTCATCAAGAAGCTCCCGGGTGTGGAGGTGAGTCCGGAGGGGCGCATCTACTACAACGGCGAGTCAATCAACCGCTTCTATATCGAGGGGCTTGACGTGGTGGGGGGACGCTACGCGATTGCCACCCGCAATATCTCGCCCGACGACATTATCTCCGTGAGCGTCTATGAGAACCATCAGCCCAAGCGGGTGCTGAAAGATATCTCATTCAGCGAGAAGGCGGCAATCAATCTGAAAATGAAAAAGAAAAGCATGCTCAAGCCGGTGGGCAACGTGAAGGGTGGAGCCGGGGCCGACGACAACGGCGACGCCAAGTGGCTGGGCGAAATCTTCGGGATGCTGATAGCCCCGGGCTCACAGACCATCATCACCGGCAAGGGAAACAACTGGGGAAAGTCCTACACCAACGAGACGCGGTCGCTCATCTCGGAAAGCACGGGAAAATCATCGGTGTTGAGCGGACTCTACGGCGCCACGCCATTCGGCACCGCGCAAATCCCGGCTGAACGGTATTTCGACAACCGCTCCGCCTCGGCGTCGGTCAACACTGTGGCCAAGTTCGGCGAGTACGGCAAACTCGGTTTCACCGCCGACTATACCGATGAAAACAACCGCATCACCAACAGCGAGAGCATCACATACAGCAACGGCGACGATCCGAGCATAGGATTTCACGAGAGCATCCGGAGCCATCCCCACTCCCGCGAGGTCAAGGGTGGGCTAAACGTAGAGTATAACGCGCCGAAAAACTATATTTCCGACAAGTTTTCGTTTCGCGGACGCTTCGCCGACAACAGCTACGGCATCAGCAACGCCGGAGAGGTCAGGCAGCTCTCGCGCACGGATGATTACAGCTTCAAAAACGCTTTCGACGGGACGGTACGCATCGGCAACCGGATAATCTCCGTCAAGTCGGACATCGCAGTGGTCAACACTCCGGTGAGCCGCCTGAGCGCCGCCGATGCGGGGAGCGGCGTCACCACCCTGGCGCAGCGCGGGCGCGCACTGACATTCACAACCGACGAGCGTGCGGCATACACATGGATGCTCGGCGCTTACTCCCACATCGGCGCGAGCCTCCGCTTCCAGTCGGCATACGATATGTTCCGTTCCGACTACAGTTCCGAGAGCTCCGGCACCGCGGCCAACGACGTCAAAGGCCATGACCTGACGCTCACCGTCACGCCGCAGTATCAATATAAGCCCAACACGAGCTATTCGCTGAATATCCAGCTCCCGGTGAGCTATTCGTCGATGAGTTTCGACAATCTCCTGAGCGGCGCGAAATATCCCACAGACAGGGTGGACATGGGGGCGAAAGTGTCGTTCAACATGCGCCCCGGGGCGAATTTCAGGGCATCGCTGACACTCGGCCAGCAGAATACGCTCGGCGGCATAAAGGACTATATAGTCAACCCGGTCTACACCACCTACCGCCAGCGTACCACCTTCGGCTCCGGCGAGCTCAACCTGCGCAAAAGCTACAGCGCCTCCACCAATCTCAACTACCGCGACCCGGTCAAGGCGTTTTTCGCCACCCTCACGGCCATCTACCGCATAGGCCACAACAACCGCATCAGCGGAAGCGACGTGACTCCCGGCCAGGTGACGGGCTCGGTGGAGAAATCGGACAACCGCAGCCACATGTTCATGTCAAGCCTCTCGCTGTCGAAAAACATGAGGTCGTGGCGCACCACATTCACCCTCGACGGCCATGTGAACTATCTCAGCCGCAAAATCCTGCGTCAGAAGAAACCTTACACGGTCGACAACACATCCTACGTGGTTCACGCCTCCGTCAAGAGCAATCCGGTGGCACGGCTCATCGACATCTCCCTCGAGGGATGGTACAGGCCGTCGGTGCAGAAAATATCATCGCTCGGCACGAGAAACAGTGTCGACGATTTCGAGGCGCAGGCCAGTGTGTCGGTCCATCCCGTAAAGCGCGTGGAACTTTACTCGCAGCTCTACTGGAACAGCGTGACGCTTCCGTCGGGAAGCTCGAAAGAGAGTCTGTTTGTGGGTGCGGGAGTGCGCGTCCATGCCGGACGCAAATTCGACATTGAGGTGAGCGGAAAGAATCTGAGCAACTGCAAGTCGTATGCCTACAGCTACTTCGTCGACTCCGACCTCTACAGCTACACTTTCGCCCTGCGCCCGATTGAATTCCTCGCCACAGTCAAATATACATTCTGAGAGCTGTTGCGCTTCCGGCATGCCGCCGCTTATTCCTCTTTGATGGCCTGGTATGCGCCGAGGTTAGGGGCGGGGAGGCGGGGGGTGCCGTAGATGTCGAGGGTGCCGTCGGCGGGGATGAGTTCAGGGATGGCCGCGCCGATTGCGGGAGAACCTTCCTGAAGGCGGTAATCGAAGTAATAGTCGTTGCGGACGGTGTTGAAGAGCGGGTCGGCGCCCCAGATGCAGTCGATGAAATTGTCGTCGTCTTTTCCCTCACTCTTGAGCAGACAGCGGCGGAGGGTGACAGCGCTGCCGGAGAGGTCATCGACCGAGAGGTCAGAGCCGAGACCATAGATGATACAGTTGTTGATGGCGGCTTCGAGCAGTGGAAGGCCCGACTTGTTGTCGGTCTCGGCGTTGAAATGGTCAAGCTGTATGGCCGCGCCGCGGGGCACGACGAAGAGATAATAGTTCGCGAAGGTGCAGTTGCCTATGAGCGCCTTGCCGCCGCGGAGATAGAGCACACCGTCGGCAGCCTCGGCGAGCTCGCAGCCGGTAAGTGAAATTTCGGACTGGATGGCGCGCATCACATAGCCCGCACTGTTGCGCAGACGGCAGTTGAGCATCGAGACCTGCGAGAGCGAGTCGGCTGTGACGCCGCTGACGGTGTTGCGGATTTCGGTGTGGCTCAGGCGGCTTCCGCGACTTCCGGAGGCGAAAGTGAGACCCTCCCACTGCGACGACATGAGGTCGAAGGAAATATCGCCCACCACGTTTCCCGTGCGGTCGCCGCTCATCTCGACGAACTTCTCGGGCGTGCCCTCGGTCACGAGCGAACCGTAGACGCGCATGTAGGCCTTGTCGTGGAAATGAAGTTTTGCGCCCTCCCCTATCGTGAGAGTGGCGCCGGGAGCCACGACGAGCGAGTCGAAAATCTGATAGGGATAGGTGTCGCCGAGACGCATGTCGGACTCGACCACGAGCCCCCGCAGGCGCTCCACGTCCTGACCGGTGGCGTTGAGGACTACGCTGCGGGTCACGCCGTTGGTAGTGAAGTCGAGTATGTCGTTGACCTCCGTGAGCTGCGGGACTCCGGAGGGGTTAAGCGTGGCCTCGACGAATACATAAATCGAGTCGTTGGGGCGGATTTCGATGTTCTGGAAACTTGTGCCGGAAAAGCCGTCGACGTTCAGACGGAAAGTGCGCTCGCCGCTGCGCAGGGAGATATTGCTTATGCTGAGAATTTTGTCATGTCGGTTGTAGACCATGAAACGGCTCGTCGGGGTGGGCTGTCCGGTAAACACCACGCCGAGGCGCAGAGTGTCGACCGAAAATTCCGGCTGGGAGGAGGGGGATGTGTCGATGCCGTCCTCGATGCAGGCGGCAAGAGAAGAGATAATTACGAGAGAAAAGAATATTCTGAGGAGTGTTTTCATCGGCTGGATAAATATAGGTGGCGCAACAGCGCTGCCACACTATCTACCAACGCGGGAAACAGCCTGTTTATTGCGTGCTTATCTCTCGCGGGGAGCCTCTTCGAGCTTCATCGGGGCCTTGGCGTTGTCGGTGGAGAGTCTGCGGGCCTTGCCCGAAGGAGCCGAGGGGCGTGCGGGACCGTGGGTCGGCTTCGCAGGGGAGGCGGCAGGTCTTGCCGGAGAAGGGGCAGGCGCGGCGGCGTGTGATGCGGCGGAAGCGGCCGGAGTTGATGTCTCCGTGTCGGCTCCGGCGTCGCCGTCGGCAGCGGAATCAGGCTTGAGAAAGCGTGCAAGACGGGCTCTCACTGTGTCGTCGGCAGCAGAGAGGGAGCGCCCGCGATACACCTGCGCGCCGAGACTGTCGGCCACGATAAAGTAAGGAAGCGAGGGCACATGGATGGCACGTATCACCTGATTGCCCGTACCTCCCGGCACCCAGGCCTGCATCCAGCGGGCGCTGTCGCCGCGCAGCGAGGAGGACCATGAGGCGCTGTCGCCCATCACGCAGAGCTCGAGGATACTGAAACGGCGTTTGTTGAGCTCCTTGTAGAGATTACGGAGAGTGCGGTTGATGCTGTCGGCCCTGTGGCCCCCCACAAACACGAGCATGGTGTAGCTCTGACTCGACGGCCAGTAGCGCAGAGTGGTGTCCTGCTGATTGAGACGGGCGTAGCGCATGGATATGGGCTTGATGTTGCCACGTGCAGCAGTGGATACCTGCTCGCCCACCATGCCGGGATAGGCGCCGACCACCCACGAGGGGCGCGCGGCGGGTTTGAGGATGTTGACAAGCGAATCGGCCTCAAGTTCGTAGCCGCGGGCATTGAAAAGGGTGACAAGGAGCATAGCCGACGATATGCGGTCGGGGTGTTCGCGCACTTCCGCGGCCACAAGGCGGTTGATGGCGGCAATGTCGCGGCTGTCGAGCAGCTCGCGGTTGGCCGAGGTGAAGGCCGCATACTGTTCGGAAGCATCATTGCCCTTGATTTCCACCTGACCGGGCTTGTCGAGGTCCATTTTCACCTTCAGCTCATCACCGTTGCGGGCCACGCAGGTGAAAAGCAGCTCGTTGTCGAGGGTGAACACCTCGACAAGAGTCGGCTCGGCCGACACACCGCGGAGCGACACCTTGCCGTCGACCGGATGGAAGGACGCACGCTGGACTCCGCGGGTAGTGTAGTACATCTCGACACCTTTCGAGCCGAGACCGCGGATTTCACAGTTTATCACAAATTCCTCGTCGTTGCCGCAGGCTGAGAGCAGCAACACGAAAAGCAGCAGAATGATTTCAGAGATATGGCGCATGAGTGCAAAATTAGTAAAATTTTCGTACATTTGCATCAAATAATATTCTGTCAATTATTCTGATTTATCACAGGATGAAAACACTTCTGCGCCTCACGCTTTTCTTCTCGTTTATCATGGGCCTCCACGCAATCGACACACAGGCCCAGATAGTCAATATCAGCAACGAGGGTATAAATTCAGACAGCGTAAGGCGCGCCTTCGACGACGCGCCTTACTTCGGACTCTACAAAGACAACTATTTCATTTTCGGCTGTCCCGTCGGTCAGAAAATCACGCGGCATAATTCCAACATCAAGTTTCAGATTTCCGTGGCGCAGCGACTCACCAGAAGCACACTTCCTTTCGGCACATATCTCTATCTGTTCTACTCACAGAAATGTTTCTGGAACATACTGGAAAACTCCATGCCCATGACCGATCTCAACTTCAACCCCGGTATCGGCCTGACAAAACCTCTCTTTGTCAAGAACCACTTCATAGGCAAGGTGAGCCTCATAGCCGAGCATGAGTCAAACGGACGCGACGGGGCGGCCTCGCGCTCATGGAACCGCATCAGCCTCGCCGGAAGCATCATGATTGACCCGCAGATTGTGGTCCACGGAAAAGTGTGGATTCCAATCATCGACGGCTCCGAAAACCGCGACATCCTGGACTACTGCGGCATCTATCAGGTGGGCACGGCCTTCTCATCCGCCAACGGACGCTTCGGTCTGGCCGTCAACCTCGTCAAGCGCAAGGGCTGGAGGCTCAACTACAACACCACCGTCGAGTTTAACTACCGCATCTTCGCCCACGACAACCAGTATCTCTTCCTGCAATATTATAACGGCTACGGCGAAGGTCTGCTTGCCTACAAGGAGTTCCACACCATGCTCCGCGCGGGCATAGTCATCAAACCGCGCCTTTTCAGCGACTATTGACAGAGCCGTCATTTCCTATACATCATATTATAAAGGTATAAAAAACGACGCCGCCTCTCCGGGAAACGGATTCCGGAGAAGCGGTGTTGTTTTTATACTATTTCAGCGGGCAGATTCAGTCTTTCTTTCTGAGCACCTTGAGTGCGGCCTCGTAGTCGGGCTCGTTGGTGATTTCCTCAACGAGATCGCGGAAGATTACGCGGCGGTTTTCATCAAGGACGAGCACGCAGCGGGCGAGCAGACCGGCAAGAGGACCGTCGACGAGCTGTACGCCATACTTCTGACCGAAGAGAGGCGAGCGGAAGGCAGAGCCGAAAAGGACATCCTTGATGTTTTCAACAGTGCAGAAACGACTCATAGCGAAGGGGAGGTCCATCGAAACGCAGATTACCACAACGTCGTCGAGCTTGGCGGCCTCTTCATTGAAACGGCGCACACTGCGGGCGCAGACTTCAGTATCAAGACTGGGGAAAATGTTGAGCACCACGCGCTTTCCGACGAAATCCGTGCAGAGCAACTGGGAGAGGTCATTTCCGGCAAGGTGGAAGCAGGGAGCGGTTTCTCCGATTGTGGGGACTGTGCCACATGTGTGGCAGGGCTGACCTTTAAAAAATACGGTTTCCATATATTATATCTGTTTTAATAATCCAATATGAAAAGGCGTGAGGTCATTCGACCAGAGCCATCGTCTGTAAAACAATATTTGAGAGCTCCTTGTTGAATCCGAGCGACACATTTTTCACCTTTCCGGCGCTGTCGGCCATGATGACCACCGGCAGAGAGGCGGCTCCGCAGTCGCGTGCGAGCGATTTTCCGTTCATCAGCAGATGCTCGCCGGGGCGTATGGAGGCAACCACCGACTCGATAGCGTCGATGTTGGTGGAATTGAACACCCATATCACGTCGGTCTGCGAGGGAAGGCGGTCAACGGCTCCGCGCAAGGCCCCGACAATCTCGGCGTTGAAGCCAGCCGACGGGTCGAGAAGCGCTATGACGGTGGGATAGGCGAAACGGTCGCCGCGGTGATAAGTGTAGCGCTCGCCGGTAGTGGTCGGGAGGGAGAAGGTGGGGAGCTGAGTGCCCGCGAGGTTCTCGATGCGGAAATTATTCTCGCGGTATTTCTCGAACACTTCCGGATAGGATGCCGTGAGAGCCTCCTCTGTGACTTCTGGGCAGTGCATCTCGGGGGGATAGGTATAGGTCACGAGCATCGACTGCTCGGTAATCTGTCCGGGATTGCTCTCGGTGTCTATGCGCAGAGGCAGATATGTCTTTGCGTCGAAGATGAAAGTCTTTTCCATCGCCGTCACATCGTTGACCCGCATAATGGCCTCGACTCCCACGGCTTTCCTGCCGTCGAAAGTCACGTCGGGCTTCAGCGAGAGGGTATAGCGCGGATCCGATTCCATCGCTGCAAGCTCACGGGCTATGAAGGCCGGGTAGAGGTCGGTGAACTGCGCTGTGGCCTGCACTCCGCCCGAATTTCCGCGCTTCATGAAGGGCACGGAGTCCCATTCGGTATGGTATTCCTGCAGGCGCTCATTGCGGTAGCGGTAGTGATGGCCATCGAAGTAGGCCGAGAAACCGTTGACCTTGCCCGAGGGAGTGTCGAGAGTCCAGTCTGTGAGATAGGAGCAGGGCGAGAGTGTATCGCCGGGAGCCGGAGCGGAGCCGAGACGTATAGTGTAGACCACATCCTTGTCGCTCTGAGGCAGAGACACGCTGAAACGCGCCTCGCTCTGATAGCAGCCCGTGTCACGAAGAGCCGCCACGATGTCAGCAATCCCTTGAGCCGTGAGACCCAAGGGACATAACGCTGCTAACACCATTAACAATCTTGATTTCCCTTTCATAAACAATAGTTGACGTTCATTTCTAATAACGCGGCTTTCCCCGAATCAGTTCACGAAGGCGCGAAAAAAATCGTCAGGCAAATATCACTCTTATTATTTTGCAGAACAAAATATATTGCATACTTTTGTACTAACAAAATTGTTAAACCATATTGTTAGCCATGACCAAAACCGACAGTTCCGAGCCTACCCCTGGTCTGAGCACCGAAGAGAGAATTCTCGCCGCCGCTGAGAAGGAGTTCATGCAGAAGGGCTATGCCGGGGCGCGTACCAACACCATAGCTGAAGCCGCAGGCGTCACCCACGCCATGCTCCACTACTATTTCCGCACAAAGGACAGGCTTTTTGAGAAAATCATAGACCAGAAAATCCTCCTGCTGCGTGACATAATCCTTGAGACAGTAGGAGTTCCTGAAATGGGCCTCTTCGAGAAAATCGAAGCTATCATCAGGTCACATCTCAATTTCATAGCCCGAAATCCGGACCTGCCGAGATTCATGACAGGAGAAATCTTCTGTCATCCCGACAGGATGGAAATAGTGCTCCGGCATCTTAAGAAATATGCGCCTCTGATTGTGGCGCAGCTCCAGAGGCAGATTGACGACTATGCCGCCGGGGGGCGATGCCGCCGCGTGGACGCCGGGATGCTGATGCTCGACATTATGTCGCTCAACGTATTCCCCTTCATGGCCTCGCCCATGGTCTATCCGCTGCTCGGATGGCGCGTGGACGACAGCGAGTTTGTCGAGGCCCGAAAAAAAGAGAATGTAGAAACCATAATGAGAAAACTTCTGCCATGAAAAAAACTCTATATCTTCTCCTGCTGCTTATGGCTCTCCCGCTGACGGGCCGGGCCGAGCTGACGCTCGACTACTGTCTTGAAAGAGCGGAGGAAAACTATCCGCTGATACACAAATACGGACTTATAGAAAAGACCGCCGCCATAAACCTCTCGGACATCAACAAAGGCTGGCTTCCGCGCATCTCCGTCTACGCACAGGGGACGGCTCAGAACGCTGTGCCCGCATTTCCGGAGAGCATGGAGAATCTTCTGAGTCAGATAGGCCAGGAGATGAAAGGCCTGGGGAAGATTCAGTATAAAGCCGGAGTGGACGTGACGCAGACGGTGTGGGACGGCGGCGCATCGGCCTCCCGACGCAAGGTTGAACGCGCATCGGCCGAGGCTTCGGCGAGTTCCGTGGCCGTGGGCATATATGCCGTGCGCGAACAGGTGATAAACCTCTATTTCGGCATACTGCTGATGGATGAGCAGATAGCACAGACCGAAAATACCATAGCCCTACTCGCGGCCAACCACCGGAAGCTCCTGTCGATGCTCGCCAACGGAACCGCCATGCAGAGCGACGCCGACATGGTGGAGGCGCAGATGCTCACAATGAAACAGCAGCTCACGCAGGCCCGCAACTCCGTGAAAGGTTACCGCAAGATGCTCGCGCTCTACATAGGCGAGGATACCGGCGACAGCCCCTTGCGCAGACCTGCGGCCGGGATGCCGTCGGATTTCTCCCCCGCCCGTCCGGAACTCGCCATGTATGAGGCGCAGACCCGGCTGAACACAGCCCGCGAAGAGGCCGTGAACGCCACAGTGCGCCCCCGTGTGGGCTTTTTCGCACAGGCCTACTACGGCTATCCGGGCATGAACTATTTCGAGAGCATGGTCAACCGCCGCCTCTCGTTCAACATCCTGGCCGGACTGCGCCTCTCGTGGGACATCGACTCTTTCTACACAAAGAAAAACTCACGCCGGCGCCTCGCCTTGGCCTCGGCCGACATCGAAAACGACCGCGAGCTGTTTCTCTTCAACACCCGGCTGCACACAAGCTCACAGACCGAGGCTATCGACGGACTTAAAGAGGTGATAAAGGAGGACGCATGCATCGTCCGGCTCCGCGCCGACGTCCGCAAGGCTGCGGAGTCGCAGCTGGCCAACGGTATCATCGACACCACTGCGCTTCTCGGCAAAATCACCGACGAAAATCAGGCCCGCATCACCGCCGCCTGCCATGAACTCCAGCTATTGCAGGAAATCTATCAACTGAAACATACCCTTAACCGATGAAAACGAAATATCTCATTCTGACAGCGGGAGTGCTCCTCGCATCCTGTTCGGGCGCGCCGGACTATGACGCCACCGGCATATTCGAAGCCACCACCGTGACCGTCCCGGCCGAGACCACGGGCAAAATAATGACCATCGACATAGCCGAGGGCGACAGCATAGAGGAAGGGCAGCTGATAGCCGTAATAGACACCACAGTGCTCTCCCTCCAGCAGAAGCAAGTGAGGAGCCAGCAGCTGTCGGCCGAGTCATCGTCGCCCGACATCGCTGCGCAGGCGGCCACGCTCCGCTCGCAGATAGCGCATCAGGGACACGAGTGCGAGCGCCTGCGCCGGCTGCTCGCCGACGGAGCCACCACCCAAAAGCAATATGACGACGCATCGGCACAGCTGCGGACGCTCAGAAAACAGCTTGAGGCGCAGCTCTCCACTCTCGGCAAAAGCCGCAACACCATCTCCGACAATGCGGCCGCCCTCCACTACCAGCAGCAACAGATTGCCGAACAGATTGCCAAGAGCTACGTCCGCGCTCCGCTCACAGGCACCGTGCTCATAAAATATGCCGAAGCGGGTGAGTTCGCCACTCCCGGAAAGCCTCTCGCTAAGGTGGCCAATCTCAACGACATCTATCTGAGGAGCTATTTCACCGCCTCGCAGCTCGCCGACATCCGCTTGGGGCAGAAAGTCACCGTGATAGCCGATTTCGGCGGCGACAAGCAGTATGAATATCCCGGCACAATCACCTGGATAGCCCAGGAGAGCGAATTTACCCCGAAATCCATACAGACCAAGGACTCGCGGGCCAATCTGGTATATGCCGTCAAGGTTGCAGTGAGAAACGACGGGCGGCTCAAGCTCGGACAATACGGAGAGGTGAGGCTATGAGTGCGGCAATCGAGACACACAGCCTGTGTAAAAGCTACGGCACCACCGTGGCTCTCGACTCTGTGAGCCTCAGTGTGGAGCGCGGCGAGATGTTCGGGCTCATCGGGCCCGACGGAGCCGGCAAAAGCACACTCTACCGCATACTCGCCACCCTGCTTGTCCCCGACAGCGGTTCGGCATCGGTGGCGGGACTCGACACCGTGAGCGACTACCGCCGTCTGCGTACCCGCATAGGGTACATGCCCGAGCGCTTTTCGCTCTACCCCGACCTGACCGTCAGCGAAAATCTGAAATTCTTCTCCTCGCTCTTCAGAGTGTCGGTGAAGGATAATTTCGACCTCATCGCTCCGATATTCGGACAGCTCGAAAAGTTTCCCGACCGCATGGCCGGAAAACTCTCGGGTGGAATGAAGCAGAAACTCGCCCTGAGCTGCGCGCTAATCCACCGTCCCGACATACTGCTGCTCGACGAGCCCACCACGGGTGTCGACGCCGTGTCGCGGAGCGAGTTCTGGGACATGCTCGCCGGACTGCGGGAAAAGGGAATCACGATTCTCGTCTCCACCTCTTACATGGACGAGGCTACCCACTGCGACCGCATAGCCATGATAGACCACGGACATATCCTGCGCACGGGCACCCCGGCGGAGCTCACGGCCTCCCTCGGCGAAAGGCTCTACAACGCCGTGGCCACTGACATGTTCGGCCTCCTCACCGCTCTCCGGCGCCGCGATGACGTGGCCGACTGCTACACCTTCGGGGCGACACTCCATCTTGTAGGCACTCCGGCTTTCGATGTCGGGAAAACCTGCGCCGAACTTGCAGCCGGAGGCTTCGGCGACGTGAGGATATATCCCGCCGCCGGCGATATCGAGGACCTGTTCATAAAACTTACGCGCAATGACAACTGACCAGACCGTAATATCCGTCAGAAACCTCACCAAGCGGTTCGGCTCCTTCACGGCCGTCGACAGCATATCGCTCGATGTGCGCAAGGGTGAGATTTTCGGTTTTCTCGGGGCCAACGGCGCCGGCAAGACCACGGCCATGCGTATGCTCTGCGGCCTGAGCTATCCCACCTCAGGCTCCGGCACGGTGGCCGGCTGCGACATCATCACCGAAGCCGAGGAGATAAAGCGTCATATCGGCTACATGAGCCAGCGCTTCTCGCTCTACGACAATCTGACCGTGATGGAGAATCTGCGGCTTTTCGCCACCATCTACGGCATGAGGAGGGCCGACATCAAAGCGCGCACGGAAGAGATTTTCAGTATCCTCGACATGAGTTCCATGCGCGATACCCGTGTGGGCGACATCCCGGTGGGGTGGCGGCAGAAACTCGCTTTCGCCACGGCCACAATCCACAGACCCGAGATAGTGTTTCTCGACGAGCCCACAGGGGGAGTCGACCCTGTGACCCGGCGAAAATTCTGGGAGCTTATCTACCGCGAGGCCTCGGCTGGCATGACCGTGTTCGTCACCACCCACTATCTCGACGAGGCCGAATACTGCAACCGCGTGTCAATTATGGTCGACGGACGCATCGCGGCCCTCGACACCCCCGCGGCACTCAAAGAGCGCTTCGGAGCCACGACGATGGACGAAGTTTTCAGGACAGTGGCCCGCGACGCCACACGCACAGACTGACAGCTATGGCAATACTCAACTCACTCATAAGGAAAGAAGCCCTCCACATCATACGCGACCGGCGCACGATGGTCATCACCCTCATCATGCCGCTGGTGCTGCTTCTGCTCTTCGGTTTCGCAATCTCGACCGAGGTCAACAACGTGCGTATCGCCGCGGTAGTCGACAGACACACCGACGAGACGCGCGACATCATCGAGCGGCTGCGCGTAAACGAATATTTCTCATTCGAGGGACTGGCAACCCACAGCGACACTGACAGCCTGATGCGCTGCGGAAGGGCCGACGCAGTGCTCTGTCTGCGCACCGACGGCGGACAGCTCTCGGCGCAGATTATAGTCGACGCCTCCAATCCGACCACCGGTCAGGCAGCCGAGTCTTATATCCGTAGCGTGGTCGAAGCCCGCACCGGAAGCCCGGTGCTTATCCGCACTCTCTACAATCCGCAGATGAAAAGCGCCTACAACTTCGTGCCCGGCATAATGGGCATGATTTTCATACTGATATGCGCCATCATGACCTCCGTGTCGATAGTCAGCGAGAAGGAATCGGGCACCATGGAGCTGCTTGTGGTCTCCCCGGCCAGACCCGGCACCATCATTTTCGGCAAACTCGTGCCCTACTTCCTGCTGTCGGTCATAATCCTCGCCGTGATGCTGCTGATTGCCTACACGGTGCTGGGGCTGCCGCTTTCGGCCACGGTGGTGAGCGTAGTGGCCGTGTCGCTGCTCTACATAGTGCTGTCGCTGTCAATCGGGCTGCTCGTGTCGACCCTCGTCAGCAATCAGATTTCGGCCCTGATAGTCTCGGCTGTGCTCTTTATGCTTCCGGTCATCATGCTCTCGGGGATGATATTTCCCATTGACAACATGCCGGAGGTGTTGCAGTGGCTGTCGTGTGCCATCCCCGCGCGCTGGTACATAGCCGCCATGCGCAAACTGATGATTCAGCAGCTCGATATGCAGTATGTGGCCCGGGAGTGCGTGATTCTCGCTGCGATGACCGCCGCACTCCTTGCCCTTGCCGTCAGAAACTTCAAAAACAAGACCGCATGAACCTCAGAATACTCCGCGCCCTGCTTCGGAAGGAGATAACCCTGATGAGACGCAACGTGCTCATCCCGAAAATAATCCTCGTGATGCCCGTGATGGTGATGCTGGTGATGCCGCTCGTGACCACCCTCGACGTGAAAAATATCAATGTGGCGGTGGTCGACAACGACCGCAGCCAGCTCTCGCGCCGCATCATAGCCGACATGGATGCCACGGAAGAGCTCGCGGTGAAGGCCGTGTGCGGCACACACAGCGAGGCTATGAGACATCTTGAGGACGGTGACGCCGACGTAATCCTGACCATCCCGCCCGATTATGCCGAATCACCCTCTGTGCTCGACATCGAGGCCAACGGCGTCAACGCCACCAAAAGCATGCTCGGCTCCCGTTATGTTGGTGGCTCTATCGGCGTGACCCTCGGGCAGTGGAGGGAGGAGAACGGATTGCCGGCGCAGCAGTCGGCCGTAAGCAGTATCGAGAGATACAACCCTACGCTGAATTTCAGAAACTACATGATACCGGCGCTGATGGTGGTGCTCCTCATTATAATATGCGGCTTCCTGCCCACACTCAACCTCGTGAGCGAGAAGGAATCGGGCACCATCGAGGCTATCAATGTAACACCGGTGGGCAAGCTGACATTCGTGCTGTCGAAACTCATACCATTCTGGGTCGTGGGAATAATTGTGGTGACGGTCGGGATGCTGGTGGGGCGTCTCGTCTACGATCTGAGTCCCGCGGGAAACATCGGCGCAATCTATATGGCGGCGATACTCTTCAGCCTGCTCATGTCGGGGCTCGGCGTAACTATAGCCAACCGGTCGGCTACGATGCTTCAGAGCATCTTCGTCATGTTTGCCATGATTATGATATTCCAGCTCATGGGAGGGCTCTTCACCCCCCTCAGCTCTATGCCGGACTGGGCGCAGAAGGTCACATATCTCATTCCGCCGAGATACTTCAATGAAATCATGCGCAGCATCTATCTGCGCGGCACCTCCGTGGCCGAACTCGGGGAGCAATATCTCTGCCTCGCGGGTTTCGCACTGGCGGCCAACGCTCTCGCCGCGCTTTCGTACCGCAAAAGAGCCTGACAGCGGGCCAAAACATCTCCCCGCGGGCCGTTATCCGGACTGTCGGGGTCATTTTTCACGTTCAATAATGTAGTTAGTCCGATTTATTTTGTAAATTTGCCTCATAATGAGAATTTACAGTTAATGAAATTAGTAATACAACGTGTTTCGGAGGCATCGGTCACCATCGGAGGCAAGCTTCACAGCGCCATAGGGCCCGGGCTCATGGTGCTTGTGGGTGTGGCCGACGGTGATACGGCCGACGATGTCCGCTGGCTCGCCGCGAAATGCGCCGCCATGCGCATATTTCCCGACGAGGCCGGAGTGATGAACCTCTCGCTCACCGACACTGGCGGCGAGCTCCTCGCCGTGAGTCAGTTCACGCTCCTCGCCTCGACCCGCAAGGGAAACCGTCCGAGCTATATCCACGCAGCAGGCCATGAACTCGCCGTGCCGCTCTACGAGATGTTTTGCGACGAGTGCGGAATCCTGATTGGTAAAGAAGTTAAAAAAGGAGTGTTCGGCGCCGATATGCAGGTAGCGCTGGTGAACGACGGCCCCGTCACGATTGTTATAGATTCAAAACTAAGGGAATGACCATGAAATTCGTACCCACCCCGGACGATTCCATCTCGCTGCGCTCGCTGCAGGCGACGGTCGATGACTGGATAAAGACAATCGGCGTCCGTTATTTCTCGCCGCTGACCAATATGGCGATACTTGCGGAGGAAACCGGCGAAGTGGCCCGAATCATGGCCCGAGCCTACGGCGACCAGTCGTTTAAGGAAGGCGAGAGCGCCGATAAACTTGCCGACGAGCTTGCCGACCTCCTCTGGGTGCTCACTGCCATAGCCAACCAGACCGGCGTGGATCTGACCGAAGCCTTCCGCCGCAACATCGAGAAGAAAATCGCCCGCGACCGCCTCCGCCACGTCTCAAATCCCAAACTCAAGGATGGGATGCAGGAATGAAAGAAGATTTTAGTTCTTGAAAGGAAAGGTGGCTTTTAGGTTTTAGGAAAGAAGGGTCCTTAAGGTCTTTAAAGTCCTTAACGACCCTGAAGCGCAAGGCTCCGGAAAACGCAAGACCCGGAAAGCGCAAGGCTCCAGAAATCACGAAAGTTTCCTGAGCAAAAGCTCCTAAAATCGCAAGGCTCCCTGAATCTCATGGCTCCTGCCCTCCTTAAAGACCCTAAAGACTTTAAAGCCCCTAAGGACCTTATAGTTTTTTAAATCCCCCGCCCAAAAAACCGACAACCTAATAAAAAATAATCATCATGGATAAATATCAGCAAGTCCTCTCTGAAAGCCGCGTCACCACCTCCGACGCTGAAGTAGCATCGAAAGTAGAAGAGATTCTCTCGAAGCATCTCGCTGAAAACAATACACCCGAGGTTCTGAAAAAAATCTTCAACTCAATCGACCTCACCACTCTCAAGTCGACCGACTCGCAGCGCTCGGTGGCTGACTTCACCGAAAGAGTCAACGCTTTCGCCCATGAGCATGCCGACCTGCCCAACGTGGCCGCCATCTGCATCTACCCCAACTTCGTGCCCGTGGTCCGCACGGTGCTCGACTGCTCCGATGTCGACATAGCCGCTGTAGCCGGCTGCTTCCCCAGCGCCCAGAGCTTCCCCGAAGTGAAAGTGGCGGAAGTGGCACTCGCAGTCGAAGCCGGAGCCGATGAAATCGACGTTGTGCTCGGACTTGGCGACTTCTTCGACAAGGACTACGAGGAGGTATGCGACCAGCTCACGGAGATGAAGCACTCATGCCGCGACTCCCTCATGAAAGTCATCCTCGAAACCGGCGCCCTCAAGACAGCCGAGAATATCCGCAACGCCTCGATTCTCGCCATGTATTCCGACGCCGACTTCATCAAGACTTCGACAGGCAAGGAATATCCCGGCGCATCACTCGAAGCCACCTATATCATGTGTGAGTGCATCAAGGAATATTACGCGAAAACCGGACGTATGGTAGGTTTCAAGGCCGCAGGCGGTGTATCGACCACCGAGGATGCCCTCAAATACTACACCATCGTCAATACCGTGCTCGGCGAACAGTGGACCGCCACCAATGAGTTCTTCCGTATCGGCGCATCACGCCTTGCCAACAATATCCTCTCCGATATCCTCGGCGAAGAGACAAAATTCTTCTAAGAAATATGCGCGGCGGCACCGTCTGACCCGCAACCCATACAATCATTCCGGACGGTCGGAGAGACCGCCGGCCGTCCGGAATCATCTTTCAACCCACATTCATCCAATTCATTATCTATGAAATATTGGCTTATCATTGACAGTGTGCAGAAAGGCCCGCTCTCCATCGAGGAAGTGGCTGCGCAGCCCGGGCTTAATCCCTCGACACCCGTGTGGCACGAAGGGCTGAGCGACTGGACCACCGCAGGCGCTGTCCCCGAGCTCGCCGCACTCTTTCCCGGCTATACACAGCCTCAGCAGCCCGGCCCTCAGCAGTCATTCGGACAGCAGAACTACAACCAGGGCTGGAATCAGGCTTACGGGCAGAATCCTTACGGACAGCACCCCTACGGAGCAAACGGCTACGGGCAATACGGCAACCCTTATCAGCAGGGAGGCAACTTCGACCCCAACCAGCTCCCTCCGATGCCGAGCAACTACCTCATCTGGGCCATCATAGCCACTATCTGCTGCTGTATCCCCTCAGGAATCGTAGCCATATTCTACGCCGCAAAAGTCTCGCCCGCATATTACAGGGGTGACTACATGGGCGCGCTCGACGCATCATCCAAGGCCCAGCTCTGGATCATCATCTCAATCGTAGCCGGCCTCATCTGGGCACCATTCTCAGTCCTCTTCGGCCTGTTCACCTCCTGATGCTCCCGAAGTTTTTCCAGCGCTACCGCACACAGCTCATCGTGGCAGGCTGCATCGCAGCCGCAGCGATGGGATTGCTGTATATATATGTGGAGCCCTCATCCGGCCTCTATCCGCGCTGCGGATTCAAGATGCTGACGGGGCTCTCCTGTCCGGGCTGCGGATGCCAGCGCGCACTCCACGCACTCGCCGCCGGCGACCTCCGCGCAGCCTTCGGCTACAACGCTCTCTTCATCCTCGAACTGCCTCTGCTGGCACTGCTCGCCGTGTCGGGTCTGCTCGGACAGCGCGCACCGCGGCTCCGACGGATACTCGGAGGCAGAATATTCATCCTCACAATCCTCGCAACCATCATTATCTGGACCATTGTCCGCAACATTTTTGACTTATGAAAACCTTGCTGTCTCGCCAGATTACGCTTAGGATACTGCTTTTCATAGCCGTGGTGTCGGTCTCCGTCTATTTTCTTCCCCGGACCGGCGAGAACCACTACACATTCGAGGAAGGACGCCCCTGGAGCTATGCCCTGCTGACGGCGCCATTCGACATCCCCATACACCTCGACTCGATGAGCGCCGCGAGGGTCAAAGACAGTATCGACCGTAACTTCGAACCGGTTTTCACACGCGACCTCACCGCAGAAAAGACTATTATCTCGGACTATACCACCCGCCTCAACGCGGCAACCGACCTCAACATCACCCCCGCGCAGCGCAATCAGATAATCAAGGAGATACGCAAGGTCTACGAAAACGGAATAGTGGACCGCGAGACCTACGCCAAAATCAGCGCCGGACAGCTTCCGGCCGTGCGTTTCATCCACGACAACGTGGCCATCAGCCTGCCCACATCCAACTATCTCTCCGCCTTCCGTGCCTACGAGCACCTCGACAGTGTGCTGAAGGACCGTGATGTCCGTCAGGCAATATCCGCCACCCAACTCTCGCAGACACTTCATCCCAACATACTCGTCGACTCCGTGACCTCGCGCCGTCTGCTGGACGAGGCCTATCAGAAGGCAATGGCCCCCGTCGGAGTCATACAGCAGGGGGAGAGAATCATCGACAAGGGCGACATCGTGACCTCGCGCCTCGCCACAGTGCTCCGCACCTACGAGCAGATAGCCAACGAGCGCGGAAGCGGCACCATATCGCAGCACTATTATCCTCTGGCGGGACAGATACTCTACATGCTGATTCTCTACGCGGCGCTCTACGGCTACCTCTACATATTCCGCCGCGACTATTTCGAGGATGACCGCACGGTGACTTTCGTGATGTCGCTCATAGGCATATTCACCCTCTTCGCCTTCGCCATGGACGCAGGCTTCCACATGGGATTCTACCTCACGCCGTTCACCATGGTGCCGATTCTCGTGCTGATATTTCTTGACTCGCGCACGGCCTATTTCTGCCATATCATCCAGGTGCTTATCTGTGCGATTGTGTCGTCATTCGCCCTGGAATTTGTCTTTATCCAGTTCATAGCCGGAGTGGTGGCTATCGACTCGCTCAAGGACCTCTCGCGCCGCAGCCAGCTGATAAGGACGGCGGCACTCATATTCCTTGCCTACACGCTGTCGTATATAGCGATTGAAATCATGCAGTCAGGTTCGCTTGCCAAATCGGAGGGAAGAGTGTTCGGCTGCTTCGCCATCAACGCCATCCTTATTTCGTTCAGCTACGTGCTGATGTTTCTGGTCGAGAGAATCTACGGGTTCACCTCGCGCGTGACCCTCGTGGAGCTGAGCGACATCAACAACCCGCTTCTGCGCGAGCTCTCGGAGGAGTGTCCCGGTACGTTCAACCACTCGATGGCCGTCAGCAATCTCGCATCCGCCGCCGCCGCTAAAATAGGCGCCAACGTGCAGCTCGTCCGTACCGGCGCGCTCTATCACGACATAGGCAAAATCAAGAATCCGGCCTTCTACACCGAAAACCAGCACGGCGTCAACCCTCACGATGCCCTCGATCCCATACAGAGCGCCCGCATAGTGACCGGACATGTCACCGAGGGACTCGCTCTCGCCGAGAAAGCCAAGCTGCCCAAGATGATACGCCGTTTCATCACCGAACATCACGGCGCCGGCAAAGCCCGCTATTTCTACACCACCTACTGCAACGCCCACCCCGACGAGGCTGTAGACCCTGGCATGTTCAGTTACCCGGGCCCCAATCCGCAGTCGAAGGAGACATCACTCATCATGATGGCCGACTCCGTGGAGGCGGCGTCGCGCTCAATGACCGACCATTCGCCCGAGGCTATATCGGCCCTCGTCAACAAAATCATCGACTCGCAGATAGCCGAAGGGCTCCACAACGAGTCACCCATATCGTTCCGCGACGTCCGGACCATCAAGGATGTGTTCGCACAGCGTCTGCGCACCATGTACCACTCGCGCATCTCCTATCCCGAGATGAAGAAGAGCCCCGCGGCGCCCGCACAGACCCAGGCGGTTCTCCCCCCTGCCGAGGAAAGCACGGAAGGCACGAAAGATGAATCATCCAAGGAATCAACAAATGTCTAATCACAACCAATCATGTTACGCAATCTTCTCCTGTCGCTGACAGCCGTCGCACTTCCGGCGATGGCCTATGACCCCATCACCCTACCCGTGATACCTCCCGACCCGAAAATCGAGGCCAAGGTACAGAAGACTCTCTCGAAAATGACTCTCGAAGAGAAAATCGGCCAGATGACGCAGATACAGCTCGACATTCTCGGAGAAAAAGGACCGGACGGAAAATTCCGCCTCGTGCCCGAGAAGCTCGACACCATCTTTGGTATATATAAGGTGGGCTCAATCCTCAACGCCCCCTATTCCTACTGCCTCGATGCGGAAACATGGAACGTCATAATACCGCAGATTCAGGAAGCATCCATGAAGTATATCGGCATCCCCTGCATCTACGGCCTTGACCAGAACCACGGCACCACCTACACCAACGGCGGAACGCTCTTCCCGCAGAATCTCAACGTGGCCGCATCATTCGATATCGGTCTGTGCCGCCGCGCAGCAGAAATCACGGCCTACGAGACCCGTGCGAGTGACTGCCCCTGGACTTTCTCGCCCACCCTCGACCTCGCGCGAGACCCGCGCTGGCCGCGCTTCTGGGAAAACTATGGCGAGGACCCGCTGGTCAACGCTCTGATGGGCGCCGCAGCCGTGCGCGGTTTTCAGGGAGATGACCCCAACCATGTGGGGAAGGACCACATAGCCGTCTCAATCAAGCATTTCATGGGCTACGGCGTCCCCTACTCCGGCAAGGACCGCACTCCGGCTTATATCTCCCCCTCGGATCTGCGTGAAAAGCATTTCGCACCCTATCTCGAAGCCATCAAATACGGAGCGCTGACGGTGATGGTCAACTCCTCGTCAATCAACGGCACTCCCGTCCACGCCGATCCGCTCCTGCTGACCAAGTGGCTCAAGGAGGACCTGCAGTGGGACGGTCTGATAGTCACCGACTGGGCCGACATCAACAATCTCTACACCCGCGAGAAGGTGGCCAAGGATAAGAAAGACGCTATCCGCATAGCCATCAACGCGGGCATAGACATGGCGATGGAACCGTATAAGGTCGACTACTGCGACATACTCCGCGAGCTCGTGGAGGAGGGGAGCGTTCCGATGAGCCGTATCGACGATGCCGCAGCCCGCGCACTGCGTCTGAAATACCGCCTCGGTCTCTTCGACCGCCCCAACACCTTGCTCAAAGACTATCCGAAATATGCCTCGAAGGAGTTCCGCGACGCGGCTCTCGAGGGAGCGGTCGAAACAATGGTGCTTCTCAAGAATGAGGACGCCGTGCTTCCTTTCAGACAGGGCACAAAGATGCTTGTGACCGGCCCGACCGCCACCTCCATGCGCTCGCTCAACGGCGGATGGACCTATACATGGCAGGGACATCTCACCGACACCTATGCCAAGGACTATAATACTATCTGTGAGGCCCTGACCGCCAAGTTCGGCGCGGAGAATGTGAATTATGTCCCCACGGTGACATTCAGCTCCGAGGGCAACTATCAGGAGGAAACCGTGGCCGACTTCGCCGATGCTGTCAAGGCTGCGGCAGATGCTGATGTGATAGTGGCCTGCATCGGTGAGAACTCCTACTGCGAGACTCCGGGCAACCTCTCGGATCTCTACCTCTCCGGCAACCAGCGGCAGATGGTCAAGGCTCTCGCTGCGACAGGCAAACCGGTGGTACTTATAATCAACGAGGGTCGTCCGCGCATCCTCGCCGACATCGAACCTCACGCCAAGGGGATTGTCGACATTATCCTCCCCGGCAATTTCGGAGGGGACGCCCTGGCGCTCCTCCTGAGCGGCGAGCGCAACTTCTCGGCCAAACTCCCCTTCACATATCCCCGTGAAATCAACTCACTCGTGACATACGACTACAAGGTGAGCGAGGAGGTAGGCAAGATGGAGGGTGTATATGACTACGATGCGCGCGTCAACGTCCAGTGGCCCTTCGGCTACGGCAAGAGCTACACCACATTCAAATATTCCAATCTCCATGTCGACAAGAAAGAATTCGGCCCCTCGGATGTGCTGACAGTGACGGTGGATGTAACCAACACCGGGTCGATGGACGGCAAGGAGGCGGTGCTCCTCTTCTCGTCGGACCACGTGGCCTCGATTGTGCCTGACAACAAGCGTCTGCGCGGCTTCTCAAAACTCGCCCTCATGCCCGGCGAGACACGCGCAGTGAAATTCACTCTCCCGGCCTCTGACCTCGCGTTTGTCAACGCCAGCGGGCAGTGGACCCTGGAGGAAGGTGACTTCACTCTAACCGTCGGGCCGCTGACAGCTCCCGTCCGCTGCACTTCGACGTACACCTGGGAGCGCCCCAACATCTGACAACACGGCAGCCCGAAACCTTTGGGCTGCAACAGCATACGACATCTCCGGAATAGAGTCTGTCTGACCCCTCCCGGAGATGTCTGCTTTTATTACGGGATATGATGCAATTTTTCACATCATTAAACGTTTTTAATATGTTCAGTTGATTGACGAATAAATCATAGAGAGATGTCCCTGTTTCCGAAAGTGCTCGTACTCGCCACCTCCCGCCGCTCACACGGGGGGATTTCGTCCGTCGTGATGGCTCATGAGAATACCGAGGACTGGAAAAAGCATCACTGCCGCTGGATAGCCACCCACCGGAGCGGCTCGAAGGCGATAAAACTGTGGTATTTCTTCACCGGAATGATGCAATATATCTGTCTCCTTCCCGGATGCAGGATAGTACACATGCACATCGGTGAAGCTCCATCCGCAATCAGAAAGACACTCTTCATGAAGCTGGCAAAACTGTTTGGGAAGAGGACTATAGTCCATCTCCACGCTTTCGACACCGCTTCAACCATCGAAGGAGAATACAAAGATGTGTACCGCCGTCTTTTTGTCACGGCCGACAACATCGTGGTGCTGTCCGAGATATGGAAAAAGGCGGTGAAAGATATTCTGGGATTGGATGAGAGCGTGAAAATACTCTACAATCCATGTCCTACAGCCGACAGTGTCGCCTCCGACTCCGTGCAGAAGCGCAAAATCATCATCTCCGCGGGAGTAGTAAGCGCGAGAAAAGGTTATCAGGACCTACTGAGAGCTTTCGCAATGATTTCCGACAGGCATCCCGACTGGCGGCTTGTTTTTGCCGGAAGCGGTGAGATTGACCGAGGCAAAGCCCTGGCCGCGGAGCTCGGGATAAGCGACAGAGCAGATTTTCCCGGATGGATTTCCGGTGCCGACAAGGACCGGCTCTTCCGCGAGGCATCCGTACTCTGCCTGCCGAGCTATGCCGAAGGATTCCCGATGGCCGTGCTCGACGCCTGGGCCTACGGACTTCCCGTAGTGGCTACTCCGGTGGGGAGTCTCCCCGACATCGTGAGCGACGGAGAGGATATTCTCCTGTTCGAGCCGGGCGACTGCGAGGCGCTTGCCCGGCAGCTCGACCGCATGGCCGGCGACAGCGCCCTGAGAGGAAAAATCGCCGACGGTTCCCGTCATTTCGCCGACGACATTCTAAGTCAGAAAACAATTGGACGACAGCTCGGAGCGATTTACGACAGTCTGCTCTGACTCCTCATACGAGTGCATAAACGTGTTAAACCTATATACATAATAATATAGCTATGAGCAAAATTCTTGTGACCGGCGGCTGCGGCATGATTGGCAGCAACCTTGTCAAACGACTCGTGAAGGAGGGCCATGATGTCAGCATCATCGACAACCTCTGGCGTGGAAAACTCGAATACCTCAACGACGAGTCCGGCAAGCCGGTGATTGACCTTGACACCCGTTTCTTCAATATAGACCTCTCCGACGGCCATGCCGACATTGACAGCATAGTCAGCCGGAATGAATATGTGATTCACCTCGCCGACATCGTGGCCGGCATCAACTATGTGTTCGGCAATCAGGGAGAACTCTTCCGCCAGAACAATCTCATCAACACCAACCTCTTCAACTCCGTCCGCAAGGCCGGAAAGGAGCATATAAAAGGTCTGATATACGTTGGAACCGCCTGCAGCTACCCCCTGACGCGTCAGAATTCGCTCGACGTGATTCCGCTGCGCGAGGACGAGCTCTTCCCTGCCCTTCCCGAATCGGCCTACGGCTGGAGCAAGCTCATGGGACAGCTTGAAATCGGCTATCTCGAAAAAGAGACCGGCATCCCCTGCTGCACACTCCAGTTTCACAACGTCTACGGTTCTCCCTGCGACTTCGGCGAGCGCAGCCAGGTAATCCCCGCTCTCATCCGCAAGGCCATCAACTATCCTGCGGAAGAGTTTGTGGTGTGGGGAAGCGGCAAGCAGGGACGCGCCTTCCTTCATGTCAACGACGTGGTCGAAGCCCTCATGCTCGCGCTCGAAAAAGGCTGGGGCCACGGTTGGATTCAGATTGGCCCGTCGGTCTGCACCTCGATAGCTGAAATCGCCGAGACAGTGGTCAGAATCAGCGGCAAGGACATCACACCCTTCTTCGACACCACCAAACCCGAGGGCGACAAGGCCCGCAGCGCTGACTACACCAAGGCCCGCGAAATACTCGGCTGGGAGCCGCGCATGACTCTCGAAGAGGGACTGCGCCAGCAGTATGAATGGGTTGAAAAAGAAATCGCCAAAGAAAGAGCCAATGGCTAATAACGACAAGAAATATTTCAACGTGCGCATCGAGTTTGACCGCGACAAGCTCGACCGCACCATCTTCGAGGCTATCGAGAAGGGCACGCCGGGCTACAGCTGTTCCGTCGAAGCCAACAACCTCACCATAGCCAATCAGAATCCGGAATTTCTCAAAGTACTCAACGGCGCCCTCGTCAACAACTGCGACGGCAGTGTCCTGGCCAAGATTCTTGCCTGGATACACAAGGAGCCTATCGACAGCTACATCGGCGCCGACATATTCCTAAAATATATCCGCATGCGCCGCTTCCGCCAGTTCTTCCTCGGCAATACAGAGGAGGTGCTCGCCGGTCTGAGGAAAAATCTCTCGGAAATAGACCCGAGAATCAACGACATGCGCTTCGAGACGCTTCCGTTCCGCTCCGTCGACGAGTTTGACTATCAAGGCATCGCCGACATGATTAACGCCGACAACCCCGACATCATCTGGGTAAGCCTCGGCGCTCCTAAACAGGAGATGTTCATGGCCCGTCTGAAGCCCTATCTCAAACGCGGCGTCATGTTCGGCTACGGTGCCATCTTTAATTTCAACTCCGGTGTCGGCGAAGTGAAGCGTGCTCCGGAATGGATGCTGCGCCTGCGCCTCGAATGGCTCCACCGCGCCCTCGAGCAGCCGCAGAAAAACATTCCGCGCTACTGGAACTTCATCCGCACCCTTCCCCGGCTCATCAGCGAAGAGCGCCGCAAAGTCTCCGCCACTTAAGGGTCAGGGAGTCGCCACATCACCGCTGCAAACCCACAGATATCGGCACCGGAAGGTGCCGATATTATTGTAATCACCCATATCACTCTGATTTTAACTCTTCTTATCAGAGCCCCTTCTAAAAAAGGTTTGCTCTTTTTGGAGAAAATAGTTACCTTTGCTCCCGAATATCTTAGTGTTTTTTATCTATTATCATGAGTAAAGAGGACGTAAGCCACCGCGGTACTGTCGAAAAAGTTGGCAACGGCTATCTCATCATCCGCACCGAAGATGAATGTAAGTGCGAAGGATGTGCCATCACCGCTCTCTGCAACAGCAAAGGAGGGGGGAAGGAACTGCTGACCATCGACACGCCGGCCGCCGCCGACTTCGCAGTGGGAGACCGTATAGAAGCTGTCGCCACGTCGGATTCGACTCTTCAGGCCGCATGGTGGGCCTTGATTCTGCCCACAATTATCTTTGCGGGCGTGATACTCGGCTGTCGCTACGGCTATCCCGAATCAGGCGGATGGTCTATCGCGGCGGGGTTTCTCGCACTCGCGCTCTACGACTTCTTTCTCTACCGCCAGCGCCGCCGCCTCGCGCAGAAAGTGAGCTGGAAGGTGCATAAACTCTGATAGCCTGATAGCAAACCGGATAAATGTCTGAAAACGCAGTTTTTAAATTCATGAAATCATCTACCTTACCATGAACATTATAGTAACTTCAATCATTGTTCTCGGGATTATCGGCATCATCGGAGCCGCAGTGCTCTATGTTGTCGCCAAGCGCTTCCACGTACAGGAAGATCCCCGTATCGATCAAGTAGAGGCGCTTCTGCCCGGCGCCAACTGTGGCGGCTGCGGCCGCAGCGGATGTAGAGATTTCGCTGTAGCCTGTGTCAATGCCGACACACTCGACGGTCTCAGTTGTCCCTCCTCAAGCGCCGCCGTAATGAAAAAAATCGGCGAGATAGTAGGCCTTGCCGCCTCAGAAGTAAAACCCAAAATCGCGGTGCTGAAATGCAACGGCACCTGTGACCTCCGTCCGCGCCTCGCACGCTTTGAGGGCGCTCCCTCGTGTGCGGTCATGGCCACCCTCGGCACAGGCGAATCGCCCTGTCCCAACGGCTGTCTCGGCTGCGGCGACTGCGTGCAGGCCTGTCCCTACGGCGCGATGGTGATGAACCGCGAGACCGGTCTGCCGGAAGTGCTCGAGGACAAGTGCGTCGGCTGCGGCGCCTGCGTCAAGGCATGTCCCCGCTCAATCATCGAACTCCGTTACAAGGGTCCGCGCGGCATGAGAGTCTATGTGGCCTGCTCCAACAAGGAGAAGGGCGCAGTGGCTATGAAGGAATGTAAGGTAGCCTGCATAGGCTGCTCGAAATGTCTGAAAGAGTGTACACACGAGGCAATCACCATAGCCAACAACCTCTCATACATTGATTTCGAAAAATGTAAGCTCTGCCGCAAGTGTGTCGACGTCTGCCCGACCCATGCAATCCACGCTGTCAACTTCCCCGTGAAGAAAGCAGCCCCCGTACAGGAAAAAGCCGAACAACCCACCGCCTGAAATCACAAGTCATGAAACTCCATACCTTTAAGATTGGCGGTATCCATCCCGCAGAAAACAAGATTGCCGCCGGCAAGCCCATCGAGAACATGCCGCTCCCGGAGGAGGTAGTGCTCCCCGTGTCGCAACACATCGGCGCCCCCGCGACCCCGATTGTCAAGAAGGGCGACAAAGTGCGCCGCGGCGACAAAGTGGCCGACGCCGGAGGCTTCGTGTCAGCACCCATCCACACTCCCATCTCGGGAACAGTGACGAAAATCGACGTCTGCCGCACGCCCCAGGGCATGCCCGTGCAGGCCATCTATATCAAGAGCGACGAGGCTGACCGCGCCGCCGATGCCGAAGCTATGGCAAACCGCGACAAAGCGGCCCGCACCGACGCTGAAATCGCAGCGCTCGACGGCAAAGCCATCATCGACATCATCAAGAACGCCGGCATAGTCGGGCTCGGAGGAGCCACCTTCCCCACCCACGTCAAGCTCTCGCCCCCTCCCGGCTCGAAAGCCGAGGTGGTAATTATCAACGCCGCAGAGTGTGAGCCCTGTCTCTCATGCGATGACATGCTGATGCGCGAGAACCCGGCGCAGATTGTCAAGGGTGTCGAACTCCTCATGAAAGCCGCCGGAGTCAACCGCGGCGTCATCGCCATCGAGAATAATAAGCCCGAAGCCATCGCAGCCCTCACCGAAGCAGCCGCAGGTGCAGCCGGAATCGAGGTCATGCCCATGAAGGTGAAATATCCCCAGGGAGGTGAGAAACAGCTAATCGAAGCCGTAATCGGCAAGGAAGTACCCTCGGGAGCCCTCCCCATCGCCACAGGAGCCATCGTGCAAAACGTAGCCACAGCCTATGCCGTCTACCGTGCGGTAGTGCTCGGCGAGCCCCTCATGGACCGCGTCCTCACCCTCCACGACGGCGAGACAGGCCGCAACCTCCGTGTGCCTTTCGGCACGATACTCGCCACCCTCACCGAAGGCCGCGAGCCTGAGAAAATCATCATCGGCGGCCCGATGATGGGACGCACAGCCTCCACTCTCAACACTCCGATGATCAAAGGCACCTCCGGTATCCTCATGGACAGCCGCTACGCCCACCGTCGCCCCGTCGAGAACTGTATCCGCTGCGGACGCTGCTCCGACGCCTGCCCGATGGGTCTTGAGCCCTTCCTCCTCGCCACTGCATCGCGCCTCAAAGAGTGGGAAATGGCGGAGGAAAACAAGGTGGTCAACTGTATCGAGTGCGGTTCATGCAGCTACGCATGTCCCTCGTCGCGTCCGGTGGCCGACTTCGTGCGCCTCGGCAAGCAGAAGGTCATGGCCGCGATGCGTGCCCGCGCAGCAGCCAAAAACTCGTAAAACCGACGTCACCGCACTCTCAGATTTGACCTTAAGAGATTGCTGAATTTAAATTCAAGCACCCTCTAAGAATCAAGATATTCAAGAAAATGTGCCGGAAGTGAAATCCGGCACATTTTTTCTTTGCCATATTCGACAAATAATCCGTATCTTTGCAGACAAATGGCAGTCAGCCGTCAAACTTATCAGTAACCATAAATCATTCCATAGATGACCCACATTTCAGACCGCGTGCAGGCTCTCGCACAATCAGCCACACTCGCCATGTCGCAGAAGAGCAACGAGCTCAAGGCTCAAGGAATCGACGTGATCAACCTCTCAGTCGGCGAACCGGACTTCGAGACTCCCCGCCACATCAAAGAGGCTGCCAAGCGCGCTATCGACGAGAATTTCACATTCTACACTCCCGTGCCCGGCTATCTCTCGCTCCGCAAGGCAGTGTCGGAAAAGCTCGCTAAAGAAAACGGTGTCAGCTTCGCCCCCGAACAGATCGTAGTGTCCAACGGTGCAAAGCAGGCCCTCTGCAATGTCATCCTCGCCACTATCAACCCAGGCGACGAGGTTATCATTCCCATGCCCGCATGGGTCAGCTATGTCGAGATGGTGAAACTCGCCGGAGGAACCACCGTTGAAATCCATGCCGACATCAAGCAGGACTTCAAGATTACCCCCGCACAGCTTGAGGCGGCCATCACTCCCGCCACCCGCATGATTCTGCTCTGCTCACCCTCGAACCCCACAGGCAGCATCTACTCCCGCGAAGAGCTTCAGGGCCTCGTCGACGTCCTCGCAAAGCACCCCGACATCATGGTGCTCGCCGACGAAATCTACGAACACATCAACTTCACCGGCTCCTTCACATCGCTCGCCTCATTCCCCGAGATTGCTGACCGCACCATAATCATCAACGGTGTGTCGAAAGCCTACGCAATGACCGGATGGCGTATCGGCTACTGCGCTGCTCCCCAGTGGCTCGCCAAGGCTGTCACCAAGCTCCAGGGTCAGTACACTTCCAATGCGTCATCAATCGCACAGAAGGCCGCCGAAGCCGCCTACACCGGTTCGCAGGAGTGTATCGCCGAGATGAACAAGGCATTTGAGCGCCGCCGCGACCTCGTGGTCGACCTCGCCTCGAAAATCCCCGGTCTCAAAGTCAACCGTCCGCAGGGCGCCTTCTACCTCTTCCCCGAAGTCACCGCCTACATCGGCAAGACTACGCCCGAGGGAGGCAAAATCAACTCGTCGGGCGACCTTGCGATGTATCTTCTCGAAAAAGGCCACGTGGCCACAGTGGACGGCGGAGCTTTCGGCATGGAAGGTTACATCCGTCTCAGCTACGCAACTTCCGACGACAATCTCCGCGAAGCGCTCCGCCGCATAGCCGACACCCTCGCCACTTTGAAATAAGAGGCTGTTTAAAAACAAAAGTGAAATGAGGGGCAGCGAATTTTTTAGATAA
>DXXM01000034.1:16045-35558 GCA_019416285.1 Bacteroidales bacterium | reverse complement strand
CATCTCAACCTTGTGACCCCTCATTTTCACTTTTGTTTTTAAACAGCCTCTAAGATATAGTAACGCATCATGAGCTTCAGGACATTTCTAACAGGATTATTCGCCGCGTTTTTAGGAATTTCTCTACTTCACGGCCAGACCACCTCATTTTTCGGAACACCCACAAGCCGTTCTGAAATCTACAACTATCATATCCTCAATCCGGACGATCCGGAGGACTTCTTCCTGCTGATGGAGGAACGCGACACCGTCCCGACCGATTCGCTGAGAGTGTTTCCGCTGCCCACCGACAGCCTGCTCAAGACAATGTATGTCCCCACAACCCCTCTTCCATCCTACTATTTCCGTCCGGTAGTGTTCGACTCCTACCAGCTCCTCGACACACTCCGCATCGGTTCGCCCGACAGCTTTGTATCGCTCAACGATCCGACCTACGGCTGGCTCGCAACCGACAATTTCCATTCCAATCTCATCCGCCGCGCCCGTCAGTCGTTCATAGTCAATCTTCCTGAAATGGTGCGCTATAACGAGGCCGATCTGCCGGAACCTCCGCGCAAATTCGAGGCCACAGTCGACCCCTCGACTGCAAAAATCGTGCTTGCAGAGGTAGCTCCCATCGCGGTTCCGCAGAAGGAGATGAAAGCCGAGTTCATCAAGCGCCACTGGCTGCGCACCTTCAACGGCTCGATACAGTTCTCGCAGGCCTATGTGTCGCCCAACTGGTATCAGGGCGGCAACAAGAACCTCAATATACTCGTCAATCTCTTCTACAACGTCAAGCTCAACCCGGCCTTCCACAAAAACCTGCTCTTCGAGACCACCTTCCAGTATAAACTCGGCATGAACGACGCTCCCGACGATTCAATCCGTAACTATTCTATTTCAGAGGATCTCTTCCAGATCAATATGCTCGCCGGCTACAAAGCATCAAAACACTGGTACTATTCGACCAACGTATCGTTCAAGACCCAGCTTCTGCGCAACTTCAAGTCCAATTCCCGCGACCTCAAGGGTGCGTTCATGTCGCCCGGCGAGCTCAACGTCGGTGTCGGTATGACCTACAACTACGCCAATCCCAAAAAGACATTCACTCTTGACGCCTCTATCTCACCCTTCTCATGGAATATGAAAACCTGCATCGACAGAAAGATGAATGAAACTTCATTCGGCATCAAGGAGGGACGCAAGACGGTGAGCCAATACGGTTCCAATGCCGAGGGTAAGCTCTACTGGGCGATATGCGACAATATCAACGTACGCTCCCGACTGTTTGTCTTTACCAACTACGACTATGCCTACGGCGATTGGGAAAATACATTCTCATTCAACATCAACCGCTTCCTCTCGACTCAGATTTATGTCCACATGCGCTACGACACTTCCACTCCCGCTGTGGAGGGACGCGACTGGCATAAGTTCCAGCTCAAGGAAATTCTCTCATTCGGCTTCGCCTACAAGTTCTCGAATCTCTGATAGACGCGGCCTCACGGCCTAAATATTAACGATATGCACCTCTCTCCCACCGTCAGGCAACTGACAGCCTTATTACTCCTGCTCACCCTCTCCGCCTTCATAGAGGCAGAGGGTAGGGAGATACCGCGCGGTATCGAGAGTAAGGTGCTCGACAAAGTACCCTCCGTTTCAGAGAGACTTGAGGGCTACGAGAATCCGGACGTGGTCATAGACCGCCTGTCGGCCATACCGCTCCACTCGATAGAGGGAGTGTGGCGCTTCGCGGCCGAGGGGACTCTGATGGCAATCGAGCGCACCGAGGACCGGGGACTGCATCCCGAAGAGGCCGGCACGATGACTTACAGAATGATTGTGGTCCGCGCGGCAGACCTATCGCTGCGTCCCGGTACCGTTATGGGCTATCTCGCTCCGACAGCCAAAAGGGGAGTCTACGACGCAAGAATATACACCGGCCGCACAGACGCGGGTACCCAGCTCCATTCGCCCAAGAAATTTACTCTGACATTAGGCGATACCGACAGCCGCCTCGCCATCAGCAGCTACGGCAACTCCCTGCGCTTCAACTGGTGGAGACTGCTCCCATACATGTATCGCTACGTATTCAGCCGCAAAGAGAAGAGTCCGGGCGATATCGAGGGTTGCCTGCGGGTCTATCCCGCTCCGGCTATACCGGCGGAACCCCGCTATCTCTGACACCTTCACTTTATCCCCACAAACAAACCGCAACTAGCCCAAATGACGAAATCACCTCTCTCCCGCTCCAGCCGCATAGCGCTTGTCACGGCCTTGTCGCTCCTGACGGCGCTCCCTGCCCTGGCCGACAGGACTCTGCGCGGAAATCTGCGCGTCTCCCCTGCCGCATTGCATACGGCCACAGACAGCATCAGAGAGCGCAATACCCTGAGCTTTGACACTGTCAGAAGCGTTCCGGCAGGGAACATCCGTCTGACGGGCTACGACAAGCCTCTGACGTCGCGCAAGGAGAGTCTTTTCGTCACAAACAATCTCTCCGCGGAAATCACCGGGCTTGAAATCCGGATTGTCTATACCGACATGAGCGGGCGCATGCTCCACGAGGCGGTCAGGTTCATCAGGTCAATCATCCCGGCAGGAGAGACGCGACGCGTGGAATTTCCATCGTGGGACAGGCAATTGTCGTTCTATTACCATCGCGGACGCAAGCCGCGGACAGCCAACGTGAGCCCCTACGATATACGCTGCGAAGTCCTCTCCTATGTCACTCCAAGGGAAGAGTCCGCGCAGCCGAAACAGACAGAAATCCAATAAAGTACAGTCATAACAACAATCCTTATACCCAAATGACACAAATACTCGCAGACTATAATATCCTCGGTCTTGTAATCGGGGTGTGTACCTTTCTTATCATTGGAATTTTCCATCCTATCACAATCAAATGTGAATACTATTTCGGCACCTCCTGCTGGTGGTGGTTTCTGCTGCTCGGCATAGCGGGCATAGCAGGTTCGCTGATAGTCCACGATGTTTTCTGGTCGTCGCTGCTCGGGGTCTTCTCATTTTCATCATTCTGGACCATCGGCGAGATTTTCGAGCAGAAGAAGCGAGTGGCCCGCGGATGGTTTCCCGCCAATCCCAAACGCCGGAAAAAGAATCCTGAAGCCGAGATTTAGGAATGGTGTAGAGACTAGTCTATTTCACACGCTCTCCGACCTGACGGGCTATCTCGGCCATGCCTTCGACAGAAGGGTGGTTAGCTTTCTTTTTGATATTTTCAAGCATAATGTACTCGATGCCGTGGCGAGTGCAGAGTGTGGTGATTGATTCCGTGATTTCGGGACGCAGTTTGCTGTTTACAATAAAGTATATGTCAGTGCCGGGATAATAATCCTTGAGGGTGGACAGAAGTATGTCGAGCGCGGGACGGAATGTGTAGAGGTCAGGCGCGCTGCCGTCGGCAGTCTTTCCGTTTTCAAGAAGATATTCTCCCACCTCGACACCGGCCCATGAGTCATTAGTGCCACCGAAAACGAATATCACGTCCGGTGAGCCGAGTTTCTTGGCGCGTGTCAGGAAAGAGCGGTCGGAATAGTCCTCGCCGTGATAGCCGCGGTTTGAAATTGTTGAGCCGGAAAACGAATTGTTGACCTCAAGGCGCCAACCCTTGTCGCGTATAAGTTTCTGCCACCATGTCTGACACACGTTGTCGACATCGGTCAGCTCCGGATTAGGCACTTTGAAATACCACACATAGTTGGTGTCGGGAGTCACATGGCCTTCAAAAGTCGAGTAGGAATCGCCGAGAATCGACACGGCCGGACGCGGCGAAAGCGCCGATGCCGACAGGAAAGGAAAGCCCAGCACGAAAAGTAATAAGGGCAAAAGTCTGCACATGGTCAAAGATTTGAAAAAATTGATTTTTAAATGTGATTTACAAACGAACAGGTGTTCCGAGGACAAAATTACAATCAAAAAAAGCATTTTTCCATATTTTTTACTGATTTTTCCATCACGCAGGCATGATTTTCAATATGTTCATTTTGAATTAAATGGAATTTATCGTACTTTTGTGCGTTAATTCCGCATAGCCTCCGCTATACGGAGACTTTTTGCGGCTCTTGCCGACACATAACCTGAAAAATCAAAAATCATCTAAACATAAATGGCAACTTTAGAAAAAATCCGTAGCAAGTCAGCCCTCTTGCTCATCATCGTGGGAGCCGGCCTGCTGGCTTTTATCATCGGTGACTTCTTTACTTCCGGTCGCACTCTCTTTGGCACCGGCACTACCATTGCAAAAGTCGACGGTACGAAAATCGACATTCAGGAATTCCAGCGCCGCGTGCAGGACGCCTCGCAGCAGGCTCAGGCACAGAACCAGCGCATGGATCAGGCTGTGCTCCAGCAGCAGGTGCTCAACTCCATGATTGCCGAGAAGCTTTTCGACAAGGAAATCAAAGACCTTGGCCTCACCGTCACTGACCAGGAACTTACAGACATGATGGTAGGTAAAAACTCGCAGTATGTCGACCGCATGGTGCAGCAGCAGCTCGGTGTACCCGACGCCAAGACTGCCCACGACATGGCTTTCAATCCTACCAAATACGGCATGCAGCAGGCTCAGGCCCAGCAGCTTCAGGCCTACTGGCTCGACCTTGAGAAAAACGTGGAGCGCATGCTCCTCCAGCAGAAGTTCCAGAACCTCTTCGCCGGAACTCTCGTGGCCAACGAGCTCGACGCCAAGGCTCTCTATGACGACAACGCCGCCACCGCCCACATCATCTACGCTAAAAAAGACTTCTCGACCCTCAAGGACGACGAGTTTGAAGTGAGCGAAAGCGACATCAACGCTATCTACGACAAGGAGAAAAAGCGCTACATCCTCACAGAGCCCAGCCGCATGGTTAATTATATCGCAGTCAACATCGTGCCCTCCGAGGCCGACATCCTCGCCGGTCAGAAGAAGGTTGAGGACGCTCTCGCAGCACTCAACGCAAGCCCCGAGCTTCAGGGTCTCGCCGATATGCCCGAATTTGTGACTGACCGCCGCAAACTCACTCAGGCCGACGTCGACAGACAGAGCCGCCTAAAGGCCGCTGTTGACTCCCTCTCTGTTGGCCGCGCCACTCTCGTCAGCAAGACCGGCAACGACTACACCATCGCCAAGCTCCTCGGCAAAAGCCAGGAAGTGGCCACTGCCAAAATCGACTTCCTCGCCATCCAGGGTAGCAAGGCTCAGGTCGATTCACTCGTAGGTGTACTCAACTCAGGCGTGTCATTCGACAGCATCGCATCCTCACCCCTCGTGGCACAGTCACAGAAGGATATGGAAGTGCAGCTCCTCGACGCCAACTACGCTCCTATCAAGGAAATCATCGCTGACCGCGCCACAGGCGTCTACTTCACTCCCGACACCATCGCCGAGGGTGGCCGCATCTTCCATGTGAGCGAGCGCAACGCACCTGTCACCGTCTATGACCTCGCAAGCGTGACATTCACCACCGAACCCTCCAACGCTACCGTCAACGACCTCGACGCCGCTCTCCGCAAGTATCTCGACGAGAACAAGGACGCCAAGTCATTCGCCGACAACGCTCAGGAAGCAGGCTACACCACTTTCCCCGCCACTGTCAGCGCATCTTCTCCCATGATCGGCAACCTCAACGACTCTCATCCCGCCGTTGCCTGGACAATGGACGCCAAGAAGGGTCAGGTTTCACCCATCTTCGGTGATATTCAGACCGGCCGTTTCCTCGCCGTGGCACTCAACGACATCTATGACGGCGGCTATGTTCCCACACGCGACCCGCAGGTTCACGCAATGCTCACTTCAGAGGCACGCAACAACAAGAAGGCGGCCAAACTCCTCGCCGACTACGAAGGTAAGGCTAAGGACGTGGCAGGCTATGCCAAGCTCATGAGCGTATCTGTCGACACCACTACCGTCAACTTCGGCCAGTATATGGTTCCCGGTCTCGGCATCAACGAGAGCGCCGTACAGGGCAAGATTGCCAACGCTCAGAAGGGTGCGCTCATAGGTCCCATGAAGGCCAACAACTCTGTGATTGTTCTCCAGGTGACTGAGGTCGACAAGGAAGGCCGTCCCTACGACTTCGAGGAAAGCTCAGTGCGCTTCAACCAGCAGCGTGGCGCAGCCCGCATGATGAACGTCCTTGACCGCATACTCCTCGGCAACAAGGAAGTGACCAACAACATCAACGTATTCTACAAGTAAGACGCCAGTCGTCAGACTGACCTCTATAACCTGACCGGGCTCTGAATCGCGTGCGATTCAGAGCCCGGTCGAGTTTTTTAACAGCCTTAAAATTAAGGGTCTTTAAAGTCTTTAGGGTCCTTAAGGTCTTTAACGACCCTAAAAACCCTAAAGACCTTAACGGCCCTTTTACCTGCCGGCCGGGTTAACCTTTAAACCAACCACTGAAGCCTTCTCCCCTACCCTAACGTCAACCCGAGGCCTTCCATGAAGTCTTTGAAATCGGGGATGTTTTCGACCATGTGGGTGAGGACTTCGCGCTCGCTCCAGGTGTGGGGGGATGCGGCGCCCTGATTCAGCTCCACGGCAAGTGTGAAATGGTCATTTTCGATAGCGTTGCGGATAAAGCGCAGAAGCTCCTGCGAAGCCTGCTCCATGAGGCTCTGCTGCATCTCGTTCTCGACCATCATCTTATAGTTGTGGCCATCGACCTGCGCCGGAAACGACGCACGCATCGTGTTTATGAGAATATGTTCCGTGGGATGAGCCTTGATGAAATCCTGCCACGCCTTGTTGAGCTGCTCACGCGAGTAAAGGCCGTTGCGCACCACACGGTTCGCCATCTCAGCTGCTCCCTGCGACTGCGCCTGAGCGTTTTCGCGGGCATGATTGATGGAGAATGTCGATGCGGGGCGTTTTAGGGGCCGTTTCGGAGCTGATACCGGCTGAGGAATGGAACTATAGCTTGCAGCGGGCGACGACGCAACAGGCGCCATCTGTGGGCCTCCTGCCGGATATTGCGGGCGCTGTGCAGGCTGAGCCGGAACTGGAGCCGCCTGAGGCATCTGTGACATCGGCGGCATCTGAACCGGGGCACTCCCAGTCGGAACTGCACCGGCCGGAACCGCGGCAGCCGGAGCTACGGCGGGTGCTGTCTGCGAGGGAGAAGTGGCAAGCTGATTTTTCTGTAACCGCCCCTCTCCTGCGCCACTGTTATCGGGGGAGGGGCTTAGCAATTGGCATATCTTCGCAAGCGTCAGCTCCACGAGAAACTGCTTGTTGGAGGCCGTGCGGTAATTGAGGTCAGCCTCGTTGCAGAGATTCATCGCACGGTAGATGAAATCGGGCGAGCACTTCGCCGCCGTCTCCGCCATAGCCTTTCGCGCCTCGTCGTCGGCTTCGAGAAGCACTATCGTCGACGGATCGCGCGCCACCATGAGGTCACGCATATAGTCGGCCAGACCGTTGATGAAGAAGTGCGAGTCAAAGCCGCGGTCGCGTATATCCTTATATATCAGCCACGTGTCGAGCACCTTTCCCTGAAGGAAACAGTCGAGCAGGCGGTTGTAGTAGTTATAGTCGAGCACATTCAGGTTCTCGATGGCGCTCTGATAAGTGATGTTACCGCGCGACGAAGCCGCCACCTGGTCGAAAATCGAGAGCGCGTCGCGCATGGCGCCGTCAGCCTTGCGCGCTATCACATTGAGCGCCGCCGGGTCAGCCGTCATACCCTCCTGCGAGGCCACATAAGCCAGATGGTCTATCATATCCCTCACTGTAATGCGCTTGAAATCATAAATCTGACAGCGCGAGAGGATAGTGGGGATAATCTTGTGCTTCTCGGTGGTTGCGAGGATGAATATCACATAGCTCGGCGGCTCCTCGAGGGTCTTGAGGAAGGCGTTGAAGGCCGCAGGCGAAAGCATGTGGACCTCATCGACGATAAACACCCTGTAGGCACCCTGCGACGGCGGTATCTGCACCTGCTCGACGAGCTGGCGGATGTCGTCGACACCGTTGTTCGACGCGGCATCCAGCTCAATGATATTGAGCGAATTGCCCTCGTTGAACGCGCGGCAGCTGTCGCACTCGTTGCAGGCCTCCCCGTCGGGGCGGGGATTGGAGCAGTTGATTGTCTTGGCGAAGATTCGGGCGCATGAAGTCTTGCCCACGCCGCGTGAGCCGCAAAACAGATAGCTATGGGCCAGACGGTGGGTGGCTATCGCGTTTTTCAGCGTCGCCGTCAGCGCCTTCTGCCCCACGACACTGTCGAAGGTTGAAGGACGGTATTTTCGTGCCGAGACAATGTATTGTTCCATATCCACAAATTTACGCACATTTCCGCGGTTTTCCAAAAGATTCACGCCATTATCGAGGTATTTAAAAAATCTAAATATCACTCCACTTTTGCATTATCGCAGCAACATTTCCCGCTTTTTTGCGTATATTTGTCAGGTAAGCCACTTAAAGACACCATTATAATCCACATTTTCTCTCCTTTACACTATTATTTAATCTCACATCAGACACCACACTACTCCTATGTCAGCACCTCTCCGCATATTCCCGCTCCTCGTCGCCCTCGCGCTCCTCGCCTCCGGCTGCAAAAAGCATGAAGTCAACGTGTTTCATGAGCTCCAGGACGTTCAGAAACTCGTCCTGGCCGAAATGACCGTCAACAAGGTCGGCACCATCAGCGACGACGGAGCCCGGGGCATCGACGCCCTCGTCAACAATCTCAAGGTGGGCAAGCGCATCGCCGCCTACTCCTTCCAGACCTATCTCGAGGCCTACATTGACCTCTCCGAGCTCCGCGACGGCGACGTCACCGTAGACCCCGCCCGCAAATTCGTGCGCCTGACCCTCCCGCCCGTCCACACCGAATACCTCGGCCGTGACCTAGGCGTCACCGAGGAACACTACCGCGTCAGCGGCCTACGCTCCGAAATCACCGCCGGCGAGCGCGCCGCCCTCAAGGAGAAAATGAACAAGTCGCTCAAAGACGACATCCGCAACAACCCCGAATACAGCTCCATGCTCGTCAAGGAAGCCCAGGCCAAAGCCCGCGGCTTCTTCACCATCCTCCTCAGAGACTGGGGCTACGACTCCGAGATCACCTTCCGCGACTGATCCCACCCCCTCTATATATAAAACGCCATAACCTCCTCCTTAATCCCATACTCTTATAAAAACTTTCAACTCCAAACTCCCTTCATGCTAAAACGATACATAGCCCTCCTCCTGACCCTCATCGTCATCCTCGCCGCGGGCGCCATCATACTCTGGCGCAGCTCGCAGGCGTCGACCAACATGAGCATATCCGAGACCAAACTCTCCGAAATCAAGGACATGGTCAAGCTCTGCTCCCTCGAGGTGCGTGACGACATAGCAATCCGCGATTCCATCAACGGCAAATGGATTTTCGCCAAAAATACCGTCAACGGCTACGTCCGCTTCGACCTCGAAAAGCTTGACTATCAGACCCGCAACGACTCCATAGTCATCTTCCTTCCCCCCGAGGAGATTGAAGTCTACGAGTCCAGCCGCGACAACTCCTACGAAGTCATCGACACCTGGAACCAGTCGCTGCTCGACCTGCGCAATCTCACCGCAGCCGAGGAGACAGCCATCAAAAAGCGCGTCGCCGACCGCTACAAAGCCTCATTCTACGAGAAAGGTTACGTCAGCCGCGCCCGCTCATCGGCCGTCGCCACCCTCTCCACCCTCCTCTCCCGGATGGACGACGGCAAAATAACCGTTGTCGACCTCTACCCCGACGGCTACTACCACCCCTGACCGCCAGTCCCACTCCCCTCTCTCCTACGCGCCACGCTCCCCTCACACCACACCCACACACCCCGCCAATCACCGTCATGTTTCAGAATTTACTTCCCGGCAGGTCCCGCAAGCCCTTTTCTTCCTCCGGACACTCCTTTCTCGCCGCCATCATCACCCTGCTGACCCTCGCAGCGGCCCTTTCATCGTGCAACGGGCGCGACCGCAGCGCCACGGCCATCCTTGACCGCGCCGACACCCTCATGAACGGCCGTCCCGACTCCGCCCTCTCACTCGTCGGAACCGTCTCCCCCGCCGGCCTCTCCCCTGCCGTCGACTCTCGGCGCCGCCTCCTGCTGGTCAAAGCCTCCATGAAAAGCGAAGCCCCCGCCCTCCCCGACTCCATCCTCCTCCCTGCCTGCGACTACTACTCAGGCCGCGGCGACAGCCTTGAGGTCCAGACCCTCTTCTACCGCGGCGAGCAGCTTTTTGAAAACAATGACTATGAACACGCCCTCATACCCCTCCACGACGCCTATCACCTCGCTCTCCGCAACTCCGACCATTTCTATGCGGCCATGGCTGCCCGCACCCTCTGCATCATCTACGGCAATATCCACATAATGAGTGAAGCACTTAAATGGGGCCTAAGGGCAAAGGAACTCTTTGAAAAAGCCGGAAAACCTGTCCATGCCGAATGGATGAAAGATCTCGTAGGGCAGGCCTATACCTGGACCCACCGCTTCGACGAAGCTCTCAGAGCATTCGACTCGGTCGATTCAGCGCAGTATTCCTGCCCCGTTCTCCGCCGCTCCATCCTTGAAAAGAAATCCGACCTTTTCGCACGTATGGAGGATTATCGCGCCTCACTCGGAGAGCTGATGAAACTCCGCTCCGACAAGGGCTCACTTGAATCAGCCCAGTGGTCAAAAGTCGGTGAAAATCTCCTTATGCTCGGCGACCTGGTGGGAGCGCGTCAGGCCATAGACTCCGCACGGATCTCCATGTCGACAGCGCGCGATTCACTCTTCGCCTCCTATATCCTCTCGCAGATCTATGCCCGTGAGGGACGCTTCGAAGAGGCCTGTAAAGAGTCCCTGCGGTGGGGAAGAAATCAGATGAGATATGACGAATATATGATAGAGCGCCCTCAGACTCTCACCATGAGCGACTATTTCATGATACACACCCGCGAGCAGGAGGCCCGCGCATCGCAGGCGCACACTCTCAACATGGCGCTTCTCATAGTGGCCTCACTCCTCATAGTCATTATTATCCTGACCGTGATTATTTTCCGCTCGCGTCTCAGAAACCGCCGCGAGAGCGAGGCTCGCCTTATTGTAAGGCTCTCACGCCTCGAAAAAGATATTTCCGACAGTCAGACCCATTCATCAGCCCTGAAAGCGGAGATAGACACTCTCTTCCGCGAAAAATTCGCCCTTCTCGATTCACTCTGCAATGCCTGGTACCGCAATCCGGAGGGCACTGCCACAAATGCCGGTTTCCGGCGTGAGATAGTGGGCCTGCTGAGTCAGATGCAGTCCGTGGAAATGAACGCCGCCATGGAACGGCTCATCGACTCCAACTGCGACGGCTGGATGAGCCGCTTCCGCGCCGCCTGTCCCGACCTCAAGCCGTGGCACTATCAGATGGCCATGTATCTCTTTGTCGGTTTCAGCATTGAAACCATAGCCATACTCCTCTCAAAACCCACTCTCAACTCCACTTACGCAGCCAAAAGCAATCTCAAAAAAGCCATCATCTCAGCCACCCCCGCCCAAGCTGACTCGTTCCTGAAATCACTTGGTTTCATTCAGTAACACACTGATACCCAATACTATAAATCAAAATCGTGGTTATTTTATTGAATATCAATGGGATAACTTCGTATTATATTGGTTTTAAGAAAATAAAATTATCCCATATCTATAATGCACTGAAATTCATACATTTACAAACCTTAAATCTCACTCGTTTTAAGATAACTTTAAGCAGGCTTTTTACATACTTTTTTCGATTTATAAAGTAATTTTGCTTTTGTTATAACCTCAACACCAACGCGACATGAATCACAAAGCATTTTTACTAATTTTGTCTCTTGTTATATCTTCTTTTATGTACGCGCCACAGATTAAAGCGGAAGATGAAAAACCGAAAGAAATTGTTCTTACACCATCCCCCGATACCAATCAAGGCAGGCCCAAGAGCCCTATGCACATACCTGTCATCTGTTTCTATGATGGAAATAATATAACTGTTACTGCAACTACATCATTATACGGAGATGTCATTATTTCAGATAAATCGACCGAGATGATTTTAACAGCTAAATCAGGAAATTTTATGCCATCTCTTGAGATTCCTGTCGCTGACTTATCCGGGAATTTACTGATAACTGTAAAAATTGATAATAATATCTTCACAGGCAGCCTTTCAAAATATTAAACCTATATACCAATGAAACTATATTTATACCCCATCATCGCATTAGGCCTCATAGCCTTATCCTGTAATAATGATGCTGTAGAGGAACCCCAACCCTCTGTGATAGCTAAAAATACAATCACATATTCACCCTCCGCCGTCAATCGAACTCTTGATGAAGCAATCAGTATTGCAAATGAGGCAAAAGGGATGCTCAATAACAGTAAATCCTCAAGAGCCGGGATAAATCGTGAAATCGACTTGACTGACGGCATTAAATATGTTGTATCTAACGTGTCACGCTCAAACCCCGATACCCTCTTATATATTCTTAACTACAAGGATAATGCCGGTTTTGCTATCATATCGACAAGACGCTCGACTGAAGCTCTCCTTGCTGTAACAGAGTCCGGCACGTATACATCACCTGAGGATTGCGACAATCCCGGATTCAACATGTTTATGGATATGGCAATAGCTTATGTTGCTGATGCTCCTTTCACACCGCCTACACCACCAACAGGCGGAGACCAATTTGAAATCCAAGAAGTTAAAAGAGAAGAAATAACCTTGGTTAATGATACCTTACCACATAGAGTTGAAGTTGAATGGGATCAAACTGGTATTTATGGTACATATTGTAAAAACGGTATAGCTGGATGTAATAATGTTGCGGCAGCCATGGCTATGTCTTATTTTGAGTATCCTTCATCTATCCTTTTAACATATTTAGGTACACCTCAAAATATGACTCTTGATTGGAAAAATATAAAAAGGCATAAAACAGGAGTATCTGATTATTGTTGTCAACCAAACTCACCTCATACAACTATAGCTAAACTTTTACGAGAATTAGGACATCGTTCTGATAGTGATTATAGTTCCCCTTATCAAACAGGCACATATCCTACTTACACTCATGCTACACTAAAGAAATTAGGTTTTAAAGTAGGTGATTTAAAAAAATACTATTCAAAATGTATACGAGGTAATATTGATAATGGTGTAATTATAATATATGGTTATCAAGCTCCTAATGGGGGTGGCCACATGTGGCTTGCTGATGGATATGCTTATATCAAAAAACAAATGATAGAATATGTACGACCCATTAGTTCTCCCGAATGGATTGAAACTGAAAATGTAATCTCCGAATATATGTATAATTGGTTTAACTGGGGATGGACAGATAAAGATAAGACTCGAAATGGCTATTATAGTGATGGAGTATTTGCTCCGCGAGAGACTAAATATAATTACCCTTATTCTGTAACATTCTTTACTGTTAACATTTAATTCAATTTGATTATGAAAAAATTTGCTTTTATTTTAATGCTGGCGGGAATACTTATGACAGCATGCAGCAGCGACAAAAACGATGAACCGGAACTCATTACTAATAGTGGTGGTGTCCCGTTATATATTTATAAAATCAACGGTGATTATTCTAAGTTCGTATTCACTGATGTCAGCCATGACAGAAAGAAGATACATTTTATTATTGAACCCGGGAGGGTAGGAAATGAACCGAAGATGCTTTCCGATGGCTTTTATGAAGGTTGTGGAAATCCGGATGTGGCCTTTCTCAACTGGACATACGAGGAGTTTAACGCATTACCCCGCACTCCATCTGTCGATGAAATGTTGCAGAGAATCATTCCTGAGGCAAAAATCACATTGATTTACGAAATGCCTTACACCGAGTGGGATTATCCGGAACATGAAAGAGCTCTTGAAGTTTGCGACAGTCTTATTAAAGCCGGCCTCCCCGGATGTAAACTTATCTATAAATTAGAGGAATAAACCTGATTCTATAACGTATATAAACGGAAAAAGGATGCACATTGCGGTGTGCATCCTTTTTCGTTTAGTGCGGTCGGGAATATCAGTTCTGCGATTCCTTCGGAGCCTTGTCGATAAGGTCGAGGAACTGGTCGAGCTTGGGAGTGATGATGATTTCGGTGCGGCGGTTGCGCTGACGGCCAAGTTCGGTCGAGTTGTCGGCAATCGGGTTGAACTCGCCACGGCCGGCGGCGGTGAGACGCGAGGGATTTATGCCGAAATCGTTCTGAAGCACCTGCACGATAGAGCTTGCGCGCAATGCGCTGAGGTCCCAGTTGTTGCGGATGTTTGTGCGGCTGATGGGCACAGGGTCGGTGTTGCCTTCCACGAGCACATCATAGTCGCCGTAGTCCTTGATAATCTTGGCGATTTTGCCGAGAGTCTCCATGGCGCGGGAATTGACCTCATAGCTTCCGGACTGGAAGAGCATATTGTCGGCGAGCGAGATATACACAACGCCTTTGAGCACCTTCACGTTGACCTCCTGCATCTCGTCGGAGTCGAGCGAGCGGGTCAGCTTGGTGGTGAGGGCGAGGTTGAGGGAGTCGGACTTGGACTTGGCCTCCACAAGCTGCTTGATGTAGCGGTTGGAAGCGTTGATCTCGTCGACGAGCTTGGAAATGTTGACATTTCCCTGAGTGTTCTGATTGATACTGTTGTCAAGCGACTTCTGCAGAGCCGCATACTGACGCTTGAGTTCCTCATTGTTGGCTTTGGCCTGGGCGAGAAGGGTCTCAAGGCTCTTTCCATTCGCACGGCTTTCGGCGAGAGCCACCTGCGAGGCGGTGTAGTCCTTCTTCAGAGATTCATGCTCGGTCTGAAGGGCGGCGAACTTCTTGTTGCTGACACATCCTGACAGCGCTATAAGCGCTGCCGCGCCGAGTGCTGTTAACGCGCGTAGTCTCATAATTGTGAGGTATTAAGAATTGATTGATATAAAGAGAGTGTTAAAATAAAACGTCTGTGACAGATGACTGGTTTTGCGGCCTCGCTCTCCCCTACCGGACAGGACGCGGAGCGCTGTTTTCCTTCTCGGCGGGGCGGCGCTTGGCGAGATTGTCGGAGAAGGCCTTCAGATCGAGCTTGCCCTCCTTTATGGCCGAGCGCATCACGCGGCGGTTGCTCGCCTCGCTGTAGGAGCCCTTGGCTTTCCAGATTAAGTCGGCGAAAAGGAGCGCTTTCTCGTTGGTGGCGCGGCCCTTAACGGCGAAATAGTCGTTGCCGACCACCGCATCAATATCGCCCTCGCTGATGGCACTCATGAGTGCCTTGGCCATATCGCTCTTCAAAGCGGCAGTCTCCCACACGGGATATGTGTTGAGATACTCCACATCGGCGCTCTCCTCAGGGGTCATGGCCACGGGCGCCGGAGCCTCGGACTGCTCCACCCCGTCGGGGGCCATCTCTCCGGCAGGCGACGGGTCGTCGGGCGCGCCGGTGTATTGCGGGAGGAATATCACGGCGGCCACCACAGCGAGCACCACCGCAACGCCTGCGAGAATCATTTTCGGGCTTCTGAGCCATCCGCGACGGGGTGACTTCTCCTCGTCACCATCCTCGTCGGCATCATAGTCCATATCGGGCACCTGACGGCTCTCCGGCTCGTCGGCTCTCCCCTCTTCCCGATGCTTATCGGCGGTGGGAAGGGTGCTGTCAACCTTCGGACGCTCGGGCACAGCCTCGTCCGATATATTCTCGAACACCGGGGCCTGATGAGCCGGCTCGGTGTCGCCGTCGGCCTTGGCCGACTCGAAATTCGGGGCCACGGGGCGGCTGGTTATGCGGACATCCACGTTGTAGACCTCGCTATCGTCCTGAGTCACCTGACGGTGGGCGCGGAAGCCGTGGAAATTGCCTGAATGGAGGCGGTTATACTCGGGAGTGTTCTTCTCGATGGAAATCTGTTGCTCGAACACGCGGCCGTCGCCGAAGTCGAGACGCAGCGTCACGCCCTGCTCCACAGGCTGCATGACGAGTTCGAGCTCCTCGGTGGCAAGCATCTCCTCCGAAGGCTTCTTGAGCTTGAGAGGACGGTAGTTGGTGGACTGGACCACGATGTCGACCTCGCCGTCGGGCTTCACATCCTTCTCATACAGTTCGAGATAGGGCTCCATCGTATTGACAGGGCGGCCGTTGAGAGTGATGGTGTAGCCCTTGAGCGGAGTTCCCTTGGAGGAGATTACCTTCACGGGGATGCGGCGCTCGAAGCGTATGCCGGTCTGTGCGGCCGAGCGCACGGCTATCGTTGGGCCTTCGTATTTGGTATAGGCCGACGGCGCTCCCACAATCACACTCTCTTTGTGGGTGTTGAAGCCCTCCTTAGAGAATGAGAGTTCGAGGCGGTCACCGTCGTAGACCTGCGTGGCCGACGCCGTGACGCCCTCCGGACACACCACGGAATAGAGCTTGCGCACCGGTGCCGTCAGACGCGGCATCTTCACGCCGGGACGCAGCGATGTGGTGGCCGAGACGACGATGATACATCTGTAGGCCGCGTAGTCGGGCTGACAGGGGAATGAGAATATAGATTCGAGCTCCTGCTGCGAGATATAGGTGCGGTAGGCGGCTTCGGCAGGCTTTTCGCCATCTGCGGGAGCGTGATAGCGCCACGCCTCAAGCCGCAGGGGTTCGGTGGGTATGGAGGCCTGTCCGAGAGCCTCGTCCACGGCCTCGTCCGTGAGAGTCTCGTCCTCCAGGAATATCTTTTTCAGATTGTTGAAGGCGTTCATGAGCTGACGCCCGGTGAGAGAGCACCCGTTGTCGACAAGGATGGAAATCATCATGTAGCCGCGCTCGGGGTTGAGTGTGTTTCGAGTGATGAGTGAGAAGTAGTGTCCCGCAGGCGATGACTGCAGGATGTAACATTCAGTCGCGTTGAGAAAACGCCTGATGGCCGCTCCCGGCTCGACCATGGCCGAGTTCCAGTGCGGATCAACGTCGTTTCCGGCCGCGGGATAGGAATAGATGGTGCGTGTGGCACCCTGCACTTCCCCGCGGAGAGCGACCTGGAGATATGGATATTGCGACATAGTTAGTTGTGAGTTGTCTGATAGGTATATTCAGCGCAAAATTACGAAAAATCTCCATCCTTACCAAACTCACAAGGCAGGAGCGTGTCCGGCAGGTGAATTAACACTCGTGCCGTGACACGCTCCTGTATCTCTGTGTCGCTTTGAGGATAAGCCCTGTGGCTAAAACGGTCCCCAGCCGGGACCTCCGGGTGGCGGTCCGCCAGGGCCGGGACCACCTGGCCCGAATGGACCCGGACCGGGATTCGGAGGCGGTGGCGGCGGAGTGGCGGGACCTCCGATGGGACCTCCAAGACCTATGTCGAGGCCGAAACCACCCGGCTGTGTGAAGTTGAGGTCGGTATCGGTGCCGAACCACATGCCCGCACACGAACTCATGGCTCCCGATAGAGCTATGGCCGCAATCAGCGTGGCTGACAGTCGGATAATGTGTGTCTTTTTCATAGTCGGAATGTCTTGCTTGTTATTTATAAAACATTCCGGAAGCAAAAAGGTTAGTGGTGAGGGGTGATTTGGGGGCAAGTGCAGGTGAGTTTTCGGGGCAGGAGACGGAGGACGGATTTAACGTGGAGTTATCTGCGCCCGGTGATGAGCATGCAGATGCGGGTGACCACGTAAGCCCCTGTCATGGTAAGGACTATCATCGCCGAGCAGGGCACGTCGATTACGGTGGCGAGGAGCAGCCCGGCGAGGCTGCACGCGAGCGATACGCCCACGGAGAGCAGCATCATGCTGCTGAAACGGTTGCAGAAACTTTCGGCCACCATCTGCGGCAGAGCGAGCATCGACATGAGCAGCATCACGCCCACGAGACGTATGGTAAGCACTATACAGATTGCCACGAGCACCGTCATGGCTGTGGTGATGAACGTCACCGGCAGGTGTCGCACCGTGGCGAAGTCGGAGTCAAAGGCACAGATGACTATGCTGCGGAAAAAGCAGGCGAAAAATATGAGCAGCACGCCCGTGAAGATGCCGAATGACCAGAGGTCGGACTGAGTGATGGTCAGAACATTGCCGAACAGAAAGGCGTTGAGCTCAGGCACATAGCCGGGTGTCATGAAGATGAAGAGCGTGCCTAAGGCCATGCCGAGCGCCCACACCACGGCTATGGCGGAGTCCTCCCTGACCCTGTGGCGCTTCGACATCCACTGGACGCCGAGCGAGGAGCCCACGGCGAATACCGCAGCCATCACCACCGGATTCCATCCGAGGAAATAGCCGAGACCGAGACCGCCGAAACAGGCATGGGTGACACCTCCCGAAATCGAGACAAGACGACGGGTCACAATGTAGGTGCCTATCACGGCTGACGCCACGCTCAGAAGGAGTATTCCGACAAAAGCGTTGCGGAAGAAATCATACTCAAATATTTCCACTTTTCTATATCTTAGTATCTTAACGCTTACTTACCTTACTTGGCTTACTTTAACTCAGGCTAATCTTTCCTCACCTCGTCGCCGGCAATCATCAGCCACTCGTCGCGCAGCGGCAGGGGCATGGCGATGCCGCGTTGCGTAAGCGAGACGCCCCAGGGATACACGTCGGAGGGTATGAGCGTGTAGAGCACCTCGCGGAATTCCTCCTCTTCCTCGGCGGTATAAGCGTCAGGCTCGCGTCCGGCAAAGCGGTCGAGCTCCTCGTCGTCGAAATAAAGGGGCTCGGCGGTAGGGGAGAGCCCTTTCTCGCAGACGGCATGGAGGCCGCAGCACACTTCGCCATCCTCCGTTTCAGCGGGCGCAGTGGCGTCAGCACCGGCAGCCGGGGTGTCATCCGCCGGTCTGTGGGTGAGATAGAGCACGAGGCCCGTCAGCACCGTCACCGCAAGTATGATTAAAGCACCAGTCAAATCAGTCGGTTTTTGATTGTGTATAAGTAACTCACATCGCAATTATTCCTGTCCGGGCAGGGGAGCGTCGCCGTCGAGCAAGATGAATCCGGCATTGTGCAGCTCGGTCCAAAAGTTGGGGTAGGACTTCGCCACAACCTCCATGTCGTTTATCACAATACCGGGAATGAAGATTGCTATCGGGGCCAGACACATGGCCATACGGTGGTCGTCGTAGGTGTCGAAGCGCGGAAGCGAGCTGAACGGGCGGCGCTGTCCTTCCCAGGCTATGGCGTCGTTGCCCTCGGGTTGCAGCATTATGCCGATTTTCGCAAGCTCGGCAGTGATGGCCGCGATGCGGTCAGTCTCCTTGATGGCGAGGGTCGAGAGGCCTGTGAAGTGGAAGGGGATGCCGAGCATAGCGCAGGTCACTATCACATATTGCGCCAGGTCAGGGGTTTCTGAGAAGTCCACGCGCAGACGGGCGTCCTGGTCGGGAGAGGCCACGAGATCAGTGCCGCCGTTCTCACCCTCCCACTCGGTATCCACACCGAGACGGGCGAAAATTCCCGCGAGCTTGCGGTCCCCCTGGCACGATTCTCGGGCGAGATTGTCGATGGTAACGGCGCCCGACGAAATAGCCTCTATCTCATACCACACGGCGGCCGAACT
>DXXM01000034.1:0-16035 GCA_019416285.1 Bacteroidales bacterium | reverse complement strand
CTTCGATTTTGAAATCGTAGGGACGGTAGCTCTGAGGACGGATGGTGATTACGTCGTTGAAATAATCGCTCTCTATGCCTGAGTCCTCCATCATCTTGAGAGTCATGAGGATATAGGGGCGCGACACGGTGTCGCCGGTCAGCGACAGCTTCAGTCCCTCACTCATCGTGGGAGCAATCATGAGCAGGGCGGAGATATATTGCGAGCTGACGGTGGAGTCGAGGGTTAGTTCGCCCCCCTTTAGCTTGCGTCCGCGGATACGGAGCGGCGGGAAGCCCTCTTCACCGGCATATTCTATGTCGGCTCCGAGAGTGCGGAGGGCATCTACAAGCACTCCTATGGGGCGCTTGCGCATGCGCTCGCTGCCGTCGAGCACAAGCGACGCTCCCTCCTTGACAGCAAAATAGGCTGTGAGGAAGCGCATGGTGGTGCCGGCGGCGCCTATGTTGATTTCACTCTCGTTCTGCGAGACGAGGGCCTTGAGCATCGAGGCTGTGTCGTTGCACACGGCTATTTCCTTCAGCGGAGCGGCGCCTGGAGTCAGGGCGTTGATGATGAGCGCACGGTTGCTCATGCTTTTGGAGAGCGGGAGAGTGACTCGCGCCTCCAGGAAACTTTCGGGGGGGAGGATTCGTAGGTTCAAGTCGGTATGATGGTTAAATTGTTTCTGTAATACTATTTATTTTTATCTGCACTTATTTTCTGTCAACGGGGGTAAAGGATACCATCACCGTGTTCGAGGCGCCGCGCCAGGGCAGGGTGCCGTAATATTTCTTGCAGGTGACCTTCACCGGCTGTCCGGAGCCCTGATACTGCTGGAGGCGGCGTGCGAGCGAGTCGTCAGGGATGCTGAAATAGACGTCGCGCGAGTAGACGCGGCCTGTATCGGCCAGTTGCCCCTCGCTCACCATCTCGGCCTCGAATGTGCGGAAAATAATGCCGCGCTTCTCGACGAGCGTGACGTAGCCCGTCACCTGCGACTCGGTGATGTAAGGCACGAAATATCTCACAGTCACGGTGCCCGCGAGCAGCAGGAAGAGAATCAGGAAGAAAATTATCCATCCCTTGCGGTGTCTGCGGCGGGGGGACGGTGCCGGCTGCTGTGGCTCTCCGCCGGGCGTGGAGGATGTGAAGTCAAAATGAGGCGAGGTGGGGCCGTTCTGCCCGCTCCCGTCGGCCGATGAGGGCAACACGGGCTGCTGAGGCTGTCCGCCACCGGTATTTTCCTCCTCCTTGTCGAAATCATGAAGGAAGTAGTCTTTGTCACTATCGTCGAATTTCATTTTTCTTGCTCCTGTGGTTTAGAATGGCTATGCAACTGAATGTAAAGAGACCGAGAAGGATGAGCGCTATTGTCTGCACGCCCATCACGAGATTGGCGAAAGTCAGCGCGTATTCATGTGTGAGGCCGGGAATATCGGCCGAATAGAGAGCGATTGCAAAAATCATGGCCCACTGATAGGGGCCGATGCCGCCGTTGGAGGGCACGCCCATCGACACGCTCGTGAACACGAAGCACACGGCAAGCGCCGCAACGCCATGGCGCGCAACCATTTCAGCCGTCAGTGGGAATGACAGCAGAGCGCAGTAGAGCGCCGCGATATAGCTTCCCCATATCAGCACCGTGTAGAGAAGCCACGGGCCCTTGCCGGGCATAGTCAGCACGACAGAGAAGCCTTTCCAGAGCCCCTGCCATATAGAGCGGATGCGGGCTATGACCTTGTGTTCGGGAAAGCGGACAAAGAGCCATATCGCCACAATCAGCGTGGCTATGGCGCACCCCCACAGCACGGGGGAGCCGAGCAGGGCAGTCAGTTTTGCCACTATGCCTCCGTCCTGACCGAAATACTCGCTCATCTGCGCTCCGGCGGGTATAAGGGTGAGCAGCAGCAGGATAAATACTGTTATCGTGTCGGCGAGACGGTCGGCCACCATCGAGCCGAACACGGTGGTGAAGGGCGCTTTCTCGCGGGCGGCTATGTAGCCCGTGCGCCACACTTCGCCAAGTCGGGGGAACACAAGATTGACTGAATAGGTGCCGAAGATACTCAGACAGAGCTCCCAGAAGGTAGGGCGGATGTCAAGGGCGCGGAGCTGAATCCTCCAGCGCGCCGCACGAAACACCTGTGCCATCACCCCGAGGGCAAGATTGAAGGCTATCCACTTGAAATCACACTCAGTGCGGATGATTTCCCACATCCGCGCCGGATTCATACCGTCGCCGCGGAACAGCAACCAGCAGAGACCCACCGAAATAACGAGCGGCACGCCGTATTTCAGCAGGTATGACCAAAAGTGCTTCTTAGCCGCTTTCGGAGTCAGAACCCGGTTCTCTTCCTTTCTGTCAGTCATTGTATATTAAACAATCCAGCATCCGCTATGTCGGCGCACTTACAGACAAAGTTGAGCCGCCGCCACAAATCAGGCTGCAAAAGATGAAAATCTCTGAACTTACAAAGTTACAAACTTTTTCGAATACACAAAAAATCCCCCTCCCCCTGACAGTTGAAAAAACATATCAGACAAATCCGGAAAATACGTTGAGGATGTTACAGAATCCGGTGCTGCCCGTAGGGACGTTTTTCAAAACGTCCACAATAGCCTGCAAATCAGCAATCCGGATGTGGACGTTTTGAAAAACGTCCCTACAAAAGACTCTGATGACGAATTTTGCAAGGCTCTTTTGAAGTTTATCAATCGCCCGAATCTCATAGTTTTTCGTATCTTTGCAAATATAAAAAACTAAACCCGATAGCTTGACGAATCAGGGGCTACCGGGAATCAACACTGCAAAAATAGTGCTTTCTCACAACTAATACAAATTCAACTGCATAAAAGTTGTTAATTCAATGAAATTCTCTGACTTCCAAAATATAATTTCACGTGAACGTACCTATCGATATCTGATTGCAACAGGTGGCGATACCCGTAAAGCTATGACACTTTATCGGTATAATCTGCAACTTTCACAAGAAATTTTCACTTTAATAAGTTGTTTTGAAGTTACTTTGCGAAATGCGATTGACAAACGCCTTACTGCCAGCTTAGGCTCAAATTGGTTACGCGATGCAATATTACCAGGAGGCATATTTGACAATAGACTCTGTGATGGCAGTGCTAAAATTATCAGAAAGGCATATAATCAGCTATTACGTTCTAATTCATATACCCATCATAAACTTCTTGCTGAAATGGAATTCGGTATATGGAAATATATGTTTGCCAATCCTCAATTTTTTGCAACAGGACAGAGTCTCTTGCATATTTTCCCAAACAAGCCTCGTTCAACTCCTCAACAGCAATATAACCAAAGTTTTATTTTTAACGAATTGGATGGTATCAATATATTGAGAAACCGTATAGCACATCACGAGCCTATCTGCTTTATGCGACGTTCTCCCCAAATTGGAACAGCTTATATTCTAAACGCTTATGCAAAAATTCACCAATTATTTTCTTGGCTTGGTGTTGATGGTCATGCCTTAATGTATGGTCTTGACCACGTTTCTAATGCTTGCTCTAAAATCAATTCATTATGAACCACCAATGCGAGGCAGATTTGCGAGCAAAGGACGTCGTCATACTTTCATAAAAATTCTCTTTGTCGGCGTCCATATCTGTCAATAGCTTATCGATTTACGCTTCACTTTCAATATCCTGCAGAAAGACAATTTTGTCCTCCCATCCATTCACAAAGATATTCGGCGAATGGGTGGTGAGAATCAACTGGCAGTTTGGATTAAGTTTCCGGATTAATCCCACCAGTTTATCCTGCCAACTGATGTGCAAGGAGATTTCAGGCTCATCCATCAGCAATATATTCGGCTTTTCCTCCTGCAGAAAGACCATGGTAAGAATCAGAAGCATCTGTTTCTCGCCCGACGAAAGCTGGTCCAACTGAATGGTCTTTTTGGGTGTGACAAGAAATTTATTATTTGCCATGAGAGGCTTACCATTGGCAGTCAGGAACTTTTCCGTACCATTTATGGCAAACACCAGATTATTGCTCGCCGGATCAATCATAATTTCCTTTCCTGTTTCCTCAAACAGAGAATTGACAAGCCTGAAAAAGCAATCTATACGCTTTTTTATCACTTCAGACTGCTCGGGATAATTAAGCATCTTCATTCTGTAGTCGAAGAAAGATGTGCCCTCACCGTTCTGATTTATAATGTATTTTAATTCCTGAAGCAACACGCTCTCGGTCTTTTTCTTTGTATTGGCAGGAACGTCAAACGACCTTATGTAGCTCACGGGACTGCTTATCCCGTTACCTTCAACAGATTCAGCAACAGCATTTTTCTTAAGCTTCTGTCCGGAATAATAATCATATATCAGGTTAAGCAATGTGGTCTTTCCGCAGCCGTTCACTCCGACGAGGATATTGACGTCATCGTTGACATCGTCCCAGCGGAGATTTATCCTTCCCCACATTTTATTAACCTGAAACCAAGTTATATATCTGTTTTTATCTTCCATGACAATCTGTATTTATCTACAAAATTATCTTTTTTTCAGAAACAATACAATTAATTCTTTATAAATCTATATGATAGCTATGGAAAGACAGGGTATGGCAATGTCCGGCCGGGCAGTCAAATCATTTTCTCGAAGAGGATGAGGCGGATGGCGCGGAGGCCGTGGAAGTCGGTGTCGACTATGCCGGCCTGACGATAACCGAGACGAGGGTAGAGGTGGCGCCCGATGTCGTTGACGGTCTGAGTGTCAAGCCTGAGGGAGTGATAACCGTTGGCGCGGGCATAATCCTCATAAAAGGCCACAAAGCTGCGTCCTATGCCTTTTCCGGCCATACGCGGGTCGACCGTGAGAGTGTGGAGCACGAGCACTTCGCTGTCATTGACACCCGGAGTCCAGTCTCCCCCGCTGTAACAAGGCTCCTGGCAGGAATTTATAATGGCTGAGGCAAGCACTACGCCGTCGGATTCGCAGACAAAAAGGTCGCCGCGCTCCAAAGCATCCTCAGCCGTCTTTCGGACGGGATAGATGTCGGGATTCCAGCCGATACGACAGCGCCCGGCACTTTCTTCCTCATGAATCAGCCTGTAAATCATCGCCACGCTGTCAATATCTTCCGGTGTCGCTTTGCGGATTATGAATTTCATAAAAAACTCTCGGATTATAGGTTGCTGAAAACAACAATACACCTTGAATCAACGTTGAAAATAGGGGAGATAGTATATCCGCCAACGTTTCATTCACCTCTGTCAAAACATTTATTTATGAGCACCGCGTCAATCAGCACAGCTATCATACTCGCCATATTTTTCGTCATGCAGATAGGGGCGATAGTTCTCACGTTCCGCTCCAACCGTTTCGCGGTCATAGCCGCCTATGCCGGCATGGTGGGAATAGCCCTGTTTCTCCGTCTTGAAGCCACGAACTCGCTGATATTCTGGGGCGTGGCGGCGGCGATAGTCATGGTGCTGGAATATCTGCTGCCGAAAAACGTGGTGGAGTCGCGGCGCGGCGTGGGTTATATGGCAGGCGCGGCGCTTGCCGGAGCTTTCGTCGGGATGGTGATTTCACACGAGTGGATGGTGATGGGAGCCGTGGCCGGGACCATACTCGGCGGCATAGCCTACAGCCGTACACCGGCCGGAATGGTGATGGAATTTCCATCTTCCAAATTTTTAAACTATCTTTGTGCCAAAGGACTTCCGGCAGTCATTACCATGTGTATCATCGGGACGACAGTCCTGTGGCTCACCGCAATGCTTCCGTAAGCCTCCCGCCCACCGATTATCTCAACAATTCTCTCACCGTCTAACTCAAGCAATCACAATGCGTTTCGTCATATCACTCTTATTCTCGCTCCTGATAGCCGCGGGAGCTTCGGCCCAGGGGGTCAGCAAACTCAAGCGCGAAAAGCCGGATCTCGACAAAATCCACCTCGAAACCCTCGACAGCAAGTCGCCATATTATTATCCGCGTCTGATGAAAGAATTTCAGCGCAACGACACGCTGATGAAGATTGACAAATACCGCCATCTTTACCTGGGCTATATGTTTCAGGAGGACTACAATCCCTACCGCTCCTCGCAGCGCGACATACACTACACCAACCTCAACCACTCGCGCAAGCTCACACGCCAGGAATGTGACTCAGTGATAGCGTATTCCGAGAAAGCCCTGGCCGACAATCCCTTCAACCTCGGGGAGATGGTCATGCTCATCAAGGCGCTCCGCGAGAAAGGCAAGACCAACCTCGCCAACATCTGGCAATATAAGCTCAACTATCTGCTGATGGCCATAGTGTCGACCGGCACAGGCGAGGACGAGGAAAACGCCTGGTATGTCATCGAGCCGCAACACGAATACGTGTTGCTCAACATGATGGACTACACCGTGGCCGACCATGTGTTTTACGACCCTTCATACGAATACATTACCGTCAAGGACACCAACGGCAAGCCTAAAGGGGGCTTCTATTTCAACATAGGCCCGCTTCTGAAAGAGTATTACCGCAAGCATCCCGACGAACTTTAGTTCAGCTATTCATATCATCTTTCCGACAATGGATTTCACTCCCTACGCACGCGCCATACTCTGCCGCAGGGCCAAAATAGCCGACTCATGGACCGGCCACACCCGCGAAGTGCAGCTTGAAGAACTCAGGCGGCTCCTGCGCGCGCTGCGCTCTACAAAGTGGGGTGCCGAAAGGGGGCTGGAACATGCCGGGACATACGACGATTTCCGCCGGGGCATCCCCGCACCTGTGGCCTATCCCGAGTTGCGCCCCTACGTGATGAGGATGGTGGAAGGGGAGAGGGATGTGCTGTGGCCCGGTCTGACACGTAATTTCGCCCAGTCATCGGGCACCTCGGACGGCAAAAGCAAGTATATTCCCGTCACGCGGGAGTCATTCAGCCGCTCACACTACCGCGGAGGGGGCGACGTGGTGGCCCACTACCTCAGCCTTTACCCCGATAGCCGCATCTTCTCCGGCAAGAGTTTCATCCTCGGGGGCAGTTTCGCCAACGAGCTCACTCTGCCGCCCCACGTGAAGGTGGGAGACCTGTCGGCAAACCTCATAGACAATATCAACCCCGTAGCCAATCTCTTCCGCGTGCCCTCACGCAATATAGCCCTCATGCAAGACTGGGCCGAGAAACTCCCAGCGCTTGTCGAGGCCTCGGCGGGGGAGAACATCACTAATATCTCGGGCGTCCCCTCGTGGTTCATGACCGTGCTCAAGGAGGTAATCAGAAGCCGTGGCGCCCGGACAATCCACGACGTATGGCCCAACCTTGAGGTATTTTTCCACGGAGGAATCTCGATGGCGCCGTATCGTGAGCAATACAGCCACATCACGGCCCCGCAGATGCGTTATCTGGAATGTTACAACGCCTCGGAGGGATTCTTCGCCCTTCAGAACAGGATTGACGACCCCTCGCTGCTGCTTCTGCTCGACTGCGGCACATTCTTCGAATTCATACCGGTTGAGGACGCCGATTCGGACCGTCCGGAAATCGTTCCTGCATGGGAAGTGGAGGAGGGCAAGGTCTACGCCATGATTATAAGCTCCTGCAACGGCCTGTGGCGCTACCCGATAGGCGACACCGTGCGCATTGAGTCAGCCGACCCGCTCAAAATCACCATCTCGGGCCGCACGAAGAGCTATATCAACGCTTTCGGCGAGGAACTTATGGTGCAGAACGCCGAAGCCGCCCTGAGCAAAGTGTGCCGCCGCCTCAACTGCGAGATTGCCAACTACACCGCAGCCCCCGTCTATGCCTCCGACCACTCCCGCGGGCGCCACGAATGGCTCATAGAGTTCAACCGCGAGCCGGAATCGCTCGAAGAGTTCGCCGACTGTCTCGACCTGGCCTTGCAGCAGGAAAACAGTGACTACGAGGCCAAACGGAGCCACGGAATCTTCCTCGACTGTCTGACGGTGGTCAAGGGCTGTCCGGGAGTGTTCGACCGCTGGCTCGCCTCGACCGGCAAACTCGGCGGACAGCGCAAGGTGCCCCGCCTCTCCAATTCCCGTCACCCGATTGACGAGATTCTGAAATTCAACAGCTGAAAATCAATTTATCCAAACAATATAAAACCCCGTTAACCACATCTGTACAATGAACCACAGACTACTTTCCGCTTTTGCGGCGCTCGCAATCGGCGGCTCGGTCTTTGCAGCCGCTCCGAAGTACATATTCTACTATATCGGCGACGGTATGGGCATGGGCCAGGTCATGGGCGCGGAAGCCTATAACCGCACTGTGCTCGGCAACAACGACCATCTCATGATGATGCGCTTCCCCGTCACATCCGTGGCGACAACCTTCTCGGCATCGTCGCCAGTCACTGACTCAGCCGCCGCAGGTACCGCTCTCTCCACCGGAAACAAGACCAAAAACGGCATGCTCGGCATGGACTCCGATACCACCGCGGTGACATCCATCGCAAAAACGCTCTTTGACGACGGCTACGGCGTTGGCATCGTAACCTCCGTCTATCCCGACGACGCAACCCCCGGAGCTTTCTATACCCATGTTCCCGCACGCAGCATGTATTACGAAATCGGCAAGGACGCAGCCGCATGCGGCTACGACTTTATCGGCGGCTCTAACCTCCGCGGCGTGAAGGACAAGAAAGGCAACAAGACCGACCTTCTTGACATCTTTGCGCAGAACAGCGTGAGCATTGTCCGCGGAGCAGCCGGAATGGACACCGTGACCTCACGCCGGGTGCTCATGCTCTCACCCTTCGAGGACCGCATCTCCAATATCGGCTATACCATCGACTCCATTCCCGGCGCCCTGACCCTCCCGGTCATGACCGAGTCATGTCTGAAACACCTTGAGCGCAACGGCCGTGACCGCTTCTTCATGATGGTTGAAGGCGGCAATATCGACCATGCAGGCCACGCCAACGACGGCGGTACCATCATCAAAGAGGTGCTCAACTTCAACGAAGCCCTCAAGATAGCCTACGATTTCTATCTCGCACACCCCGACGAGACTCTCATCGTGGTGACAGCCGACCACGAGACAGGCGGCATGGGCCTCGCCAACAATACCGTGGGCTATGATCTACACCTCAACTACTACGACTATCAGAAGATTTCCAAAGATGATTTCTCTGCCTATTGCCGTATGCTCGCCAAGAGCCGCCGCGTCTACAAGTGGGAGGACATGAGGGAATTCCTTGAGGAAAAACTCGGCTTCTGGAAGAACGTGCCTGTCACCGAAAAGCAGACAGAGATGCTCAAGGAGATGTTCGAGCGCTGCATAGTAAGACACGAGGGCACTGACCGCAAGACCCTCTACAACGACTTCAACGAGTTTACCGACAAGGTGTTCGGCGTGCTCGACAGCGTGACAGGTCTCGGCTGGACCACCGGCGGTCACACCGGCGGCCTCGTACCGGTCTATGCAGTCGGCGTGGGTGCTGAGAAATTTGCATCGTTCAACGACAATACCGACCTCCCCAAAATCATCATGGAGATAGTCAACGGAAAGTAAATCCGTACTACGGCTATAAGTCTGTTTATTTCTTAAAGAAATAGAAAGCCATACAAAGCCGGAAGGAACAGAGGCAACAGATATTTTTCAGTTTTTCAGCTGAATTTATCATGTTGCTTCTGTTCCTTCCGGCTTTGTAAGCCCTTTGGACAATCCCTTATAAATTTTCGATTTTGCCATGACGCGGAAATTGAGTATTTTTGCACTTGTATGAGGCTGGAGGAATTATCACTGACCAATTTCAAGAATATCCCGGAAGCTCGGCTTGAGTTTTCGGGTAAGGTAAACTGTTTCCTCGGCAACAACGGCATGGGCAAGAGCAATATGCTCGACGCCATTTATTTCCTGAGCTTCTGCAAGAGTTTCTCGCGTGTGCCCGACAAAATGCTCATCCGCCGCGGCGAGGATTTCGCCATAGCCCGCGGGCGCTATGTCCGCAAGGGGGTGGACGAGGAACTTCTGCTCGGACTCTCGACAGCCGCACGGCGCAAGACCCTCAAACGCGGAGGCAAGGAATATGACCGCCTCAGCGCCCACATCGGTAGCTTCCCGCTCGTCATGGTGGCTCCGCAGGACATAGACCTCATCCGCGAGAGCGGCGAGGAGAGGCGCCACTGGATGGACGTCGTAATCTCGCAGAGCGACCCGGTGTATCTCGACCACCTCATCCGCTACACCCGCTCTCTCGAGCAGCGCAACCGCCTGCTGCGCGAAGGGGCAGTCGACGCCAATCTCTATGCCGCCGTGGAGGTGGTCATGGACATGTCGGCCTCCTACATCCACTCTGTCCGCTCCGCCCGCATAGCCGAACTCACCGAGATATTCGACCGCTATTACAAGGCCATAGCCGGTAGCAGCGAGAGCGTCAGTCTGAGCTATCAGAGCGGGCTGAACCGCGAGGGAGTCACGATGCAGTCGCTTCTCGACGAGGCGCGTCGCCACGATGAGATTGTCAGACACACATCCGTCGGCATACACCGCGATGACATAGGAATGGAGCTCGACGGGATGCCGATGCGACGCACCGGCTCGCAGGGACAGTGCAAGACATTCACCATAGCCTTGCGTCTGGCGCAGTATGACTTCCTCCATCGGGCAACGGGTATCACCCCGCTGCTGCTGCTCGACGATATCTTCGACAAGCTCGACGCATCACGCGTGGAGCGAATCATGGAGCTTGTCACATCCGATTCCTTCGGGCAGATTTTCATCACCGACACTAACCGCACTCACCTCGACGAAATCATGCGCCGCACGGGTGGCGACTACAGGATGTGGAGCGTAGAAAACGGTATTTTCACACCGACCCACGAGTCATGAAGCGCACTTATCCAAAACATATAGCAGGTATTATAGACGAGGCCATGGCCCGCGCTGGCCTGACCGACACCCTCAACGAGCAGCGTGCCGCCGCCGCATGGATTGATGTGGTCGGACCCGGAATCAACCGCTACACCACCCGCCGCTATGTGGATCAGGGCGTGCTGCACGTCTACATGACCTCCGCTCCTCTGAAAAACGAACTTTCCTTCAACCGTGACCGGCTTATCTCGGCAATCAACCGGGTAGTGGGCGCGGATGTTATCAATGATGTCCAGTTTCATTAACAAGTCTGAAAAAATGAGCACAAACCGTTGTGAAGCGGTGGATGTGGAAGAATTCCGCCACCGCATGCCACTCCAGATGAGGTTTAACGACATTGATATGCTCGGCCACCTCAACAATAGCGTCTATCTCACATTCATGGATCTTGCCAAGGCCCGCTATTTCGAGGCGGCCAACGGCGGTCCTGTCGACATCAGCACAATGGGTATCGTCATTGTCAACATAAACGCTAATTTCTGTATCCCCACATTTTTCAATGAGGAAATCGAGGTGGAGACAGCCGCAGTGAAGATAGGCGAGAAGAGCCTTACACTCGAACAGCGCATCTATTCAGTGCCCGGACATCAGGTCAAATGCTCCTGCCGCACCGTGATGGCGGGATTCGACGTGAAAACCAACACCTCAGTACCCATTTCAGAAGAATGGGTGAAGAAATTCGAGGCTTTCGAAGGCCGTAAGCTCCAGCATTTAAAATAAAATACTCCCACACCGATGGCCTCTAAAACTCTGCCGGAAGATTTCCTCCGCATGCTTGACACTCTCGGGCTGCAGGAGCTCGGAAAAGCTCTTGCCGAGGGAGAGCCATGCACATCCGTCAGGCTCAACAGATACAAAGGGATTTCCGAATCCGATATAAGCTTTTCGGGCCCGGCGGTAGGATGGTGCGAGGCGGGAATCTATCTCCCGGAGCGCCCGCGTTTCACCTTTGACCCCGCTTTTCATCAGGGATGCTACTATGTGCAGGAAGCATCGTCGATGTTTCACGCTCATGTGGTCAGAGAGCTCATCCGCAATTCCGGAAAGCCTCTGCGCGTGCTCGATTCCTGTGCCGCACCGGGCGGAAAGACCACCGCTGTCATCGACTCTCTGCCGGAAGGTTCGCTTGTAGTGGCCAACGAATATGTTCCCGCCCGCGCCGCAGTGTTGCGCGAGAACATTATCAAGTGGGGCTATCCCTCTGCCATAGTGACGCGTGGCGACACCGCCGCTTTCCGGCGCATTAAGGAGAGTTTCGACATCATAGTGGCCGATGTTCCCTGCTCAGGCGAAGGAATGATGCGCAAGGACGATGAGGCCGTGGCCCAATGGTCGCCCGGACTCATTCGTGAATGTGCCGAAAGGCAGTGGGAGATTCTCGGCAATCTCTGGCCAGCACTCAGGCCGGGAGGAGTGCTGATCTACAGCACCTGTACCTTCAACCGCACGGAGAACGAGGAGATTGTCAGTCGCATGATTGAGGAATTCGGTGCCGAAAGCGTCGAAATTCCCGTCAGTCCGGAGTGGGGGATTAGCCCGGGCATTGATACCGGTGCTCATTGCTACCGCTTCATTCCCGGACGCGTGAAGGGGGAGGGCCTGTTTGTGGCCGTAGTCCGTAAACCCGGTGTGGAGAAGCCAGAGAAGCCATCCCGAAGCTCCGACCGGAAGAACAGAAACAAGAAAGGCCCCGCTGATGAAGCCGCCGCATGGCTGTCGGCCTCAGGGCGCGAGGCGCTTGAACTATATGCCGAGGATGACCGCATCAGCGCGTTTCCGAAGCAGCACGCTGATTTTCTGAAGAAAGTAAAGAAAGAGATAGATGTGATTCATGAGGGTGTGCTCGTTGCCACAGTCAAGGGACGCGACCTAATCCCCTCGCAGTCACTCGCCCTGTCGCCCTACATCTCCGACACCTTCCCGCGCCATGAAATCAGCCGCGACGAGGCTATCGCCTATCTTTCGGGCGACGCAGTGACTCTTCCTGACAGCTTCGGACGGGGTTTCGTGCTGCTCACGTACCTCGGACGCCCCTTGGGTTTCGTGAAGAACATAGGGCGCCGCTCCAACAATCTCTATCCCGCCGGATGGCGAATCAAATCAAAAGCTAACTAACCACACAGACATTATCACAATGAGAATTGACATACTCACCGTACTTCCCGAGATGATTGAATCGCCCCTAAACTGCTCGATTCTGAAACGCGCGCAGGACAAGGGACTGGCTGAAATAGTGGTCCACAATCTGCGGGAATACACCACAAACAAACACCGCAAGGTCGACGACTATCCCTTCGGCGGCGAGGCCGGAATGGTGATGCAGGTCGAACCCGTGGACCGCGCCATAGCCGATCTGAAATCGCAGCGCGACTATGATGAGGTGATTTTCACGTCGCCCGACGGCGAGCAGTTTGACCAGCCGATGGCCAATACCCTCTCGCTCGCGCAGAATCTCATAATACTCTGCGGCCACTACAAGGGTGTGGACTATCGCATCCGCGAGCATCTCATCACCAGGGAAATCTCAATCGGAGACTATGTGCTTACCGGTGGTGAAATCCCGGCCGTGGTTATCGCCGATGCCATTGTGCGCCTCATTCCCGGTGCCATAGGCGACGAGCAGAGCGCCCTCAGCGACTCTTTTCAGGACAATCTTCTCGCCCCTCCGGTCTATACCCGTCCGGCTGAATACAAGGGCTGGCGCGTGCCCGACATTCTTCTTTCAGGACATAAAGCCAAAATCGACGACTGGAAACACGAGCAGGCCCTCGAGCGCACCCGCCGCCTGCGCCCCGACTTGCTGAAAGGAATGGAATAAGTATAAGGATATGTAAAAAATCTATATTGAATACATATTAAAATATTTTAATATGTATTCAATATTTTATATATTTGCATTTTTTTGATAAAAACTATATAAGTTATGAAACTTAAAATTTTTATTATAATATTATTTTTGAGCCTTAATTCTTGTACAAATAAAGAAGATCCATCTAAATATGATTTAGATGCTTACACCTATATAATAGAATTTAATGGTGATACGCAAGATTTTACGGGGCGCATCTCAGTATATACTACTTCAGAATCATGTATACTTAATTCTGATTCTTTTAATAATAATCAAAGTAATAATTCTTATTCAGACACTAGTTTTTCTAAAACATATAACTTAACCCTATCTGTTTTAAATCGTAATTCAACTGCAAAAATACATATAAATTGTGTTGCTTTATGTATTTCATCTGAAAAAATGAAATTAGTTGGATATATAAAAAAGATTTCTTCAGATGGGAAAATTTTAATAAATGATACTTTTGAAATCAATTCTTTCGATAAAAACTATAAGCCAACTTTTGAGGAATATTCATATTCATTAGAAATCTAAACTATATAAGCATGAAAAAATTTCCAATTATCTTCACAATTGCTAGTATTTTATTTATTTCTTGCTCTAACGATTTAGAGGAAGATTTAACTGAAAATAATAAATATTTTAATTTAACAAATATTAATTCTTGTACAAGTCGTTCAGCAAATGAAGAAGAACTAAAAGATGAATACGTTTATGGTTATTCTTCAGTTGAAAATCAAAATAATATCAAACTGTTATTTAATTCAGAATTAGCACAATTAACTGGTTTATTAGCTGATAATGTATATATAACTCGTTACGAAAAGTATCGTAAAATAATTAATATAAGCGGATGGCAATTTTTTGAAGATGAAACTTTCGAAGAATGTGGATTAAGAAAATATCAAAATATTGATGGTTCACATATTTCATATAATGAACGGGGATACAAAACAATATCGATTTCTTCATCACAAGTTATCCTTGAGACTTATTTGATACATGTTATTTCTGATATGTCAGGGAACGCATTAAATATTTATTATCCTTGCACTCCTGCATCTATAAAATGGCACTATTATCTATACAAAGATTAATCAATCACATATTTCACAATAAACTTAGAATAATTATGAAAAATTCTCACCTATTAAAGAGCTTATTTTACGGTTGTACTCTTTTTATTTTTATGATGAGTACAACATCGTGTCAAAACGAACAAGATATAGAGAGTATAGAAGATGATTATATTGCGTATTTAGATAATAAAAATTCATCATATTCATTACCATCAACAGAAATTATCGACTCTCTCAAAAATGTTGAGCCTTATGAAATCAATACGTTTGATGACTTATTAATACCTATGGATGAGGCTAATAAAATTTTTAAGGAAACTCTTAAAAATAATTATTGGGAAGATTATATACCAAACTATCCAAGAGTATCTCGAGCAAGTTCATCTCGAGATACAGTTTATGCATATAAAGCGTTAATATTGCCTCCGGATATAGACAAAAAAATGTATTTTAAAACAAAATTTAGTTCCACGGTTGTTAATAAAATTAACGCTAACGTTCTCCCTGAATATAAGATTTCTACAGGAACTACTTATTGTTGCTATTGGTTTGTTTATTATCATAAAATAACCCTAACTCCAAATCAAAAATTTGGATATGTAGCTTCTGAAAAATGTGCTTTACATCCCGATACACGTTCTTCTTTTTTAGAACGAGGTTATGCTATGGAAAAGAAAACTTTAGAAAATGGAAATACTACTGTCGAACTATATTCATTTGAATTAAGAATATTATATAAAGATACTAGTAAGAAAACAATATATCTTGGTATAGATTATCCCTGTCTATTAGATGATCCCTATAAGGGATATGAATTCATTTATAGCATATTAACTTTATAATTATTATTTACATAGTTAAAACAGATTAAGGCCATGCAGATAGTTACTACACGTGAATTTCGCTCTAATCAGTCAAGATTTCTCAACGAAGCCAAAATGGGAAAAGACATAATCCTGATTTCCCGTTTAGGCAGTTTCAGAATTATGCCGGTCAGTGAGCAGGATTCAATAGTAAACAAAGAGATACGGTCATCTCTCGAAGAAGTCAAGGCACATATTCAAGGCAAAGTGAATCTGTCGCACGCTAAAGATTTGGAATTCCTATAGCTATCTGAAATATAATACAGAAAACCGGTCTATGAGTAAGCTATATGATAAGCTTTCATAGACCGGTCTTTATTTGTTCAGGGCAGGGTATTGTGTAAGCATTAACTGAAGTACACCTTTTGGAGGTTGCAGCGAGGTTGTAATTT
>DXXM01000033.1 GCA_019416285.1 Bacteroidales bacterium | reverse complement strand
ACAGTGGGCTCGACCCACTGTAATCCTTCGACTGCAAGGACATATCCATCTCAACTTTGTGACCCCTCATTTTCACTTTTGTTGTTAAACAGCCTCTTAATCTGACATCAAGAATTTAATATGAACAAGAAAAATATATTCAGTTTCCTCACAGCAGCAATGTTACTCGGCACAGCCGCACCCATGCTCACATCCTGCGAGGACACTCTCGACAAGCCATCATATACCGCCGACGACCTTGACTTCGTTTTCTCGGATGAGAGAAAAGCTGAACTCTTCGTCAAAGGATGCTACCGCTCGCTCGTATTCTCCGAATTATGGCGTCCGTTCATCGACCCGGGCGTGACACTGAGCTGCGAGGAGGACCTCGTGGGCGGTCGTCCCCGCTCGGCCAACTTCGCCTATGATGTAATCCTGCCGGCCACAGCCACTACGGTCTACAGCCAGTCGTACAAAACCATCGAATCCTGCAATATCGCACTTGAACGTCTTGCCAAACTTCCCGAAACCGAAAAGCGCAACGCGCTCATCGCGGAAGTGACCTTCATCAGAGCTTTCGCTTACAATGAGCTTATCCGCTTCTACGGCGATGTTCCAGCACTGTTCTCGCCCATCAGTTCCGAACCCGACGAGACATGGTATCCCAAGCGCTCCGACCGCGACGGTATCTATGACCGCATAATCGGCGAGATGCAGGCCTGTGTCGACGACCTGCCCTGGTTCTCCGAGTCGGACTACGGTTCCGCACCCGAGCGCCTCACCCGTCAGGCTGCAAAAGGTATCCTCGCCCGCATCTGTCTCTACGCCGGCGGTTATTCGCTCCGCTGGAACACCGAGACCAACGATGCCTCGACTCTCCACATGGGACGTCGTGACGACGAGGCTCGCGTACGCGAACTCTACACCATCGCCGACAATGCCCTTAAGGAAGTAATGGAACACGGCGAGAACCAGCTCATACAGGGCAGCAGCTCAATGAGCGGTTATCAGACCCTCTTCTACAACTACTGCCAGCGCAACTTCGGCGTGACATCACAGGAAATGATGTGGCACATAGCCAGTCTCGGCGAATCCACCAACTTCGACTTCAGCATCTACAACGGGCAGCCCGGATGTATGGGCGGAACTTTCGGAGCCCGCAAGACCCTGCAGGTGAAACTTCCTACCTACTACCTGTCATTTGACACCAACGATACCCGCCGCGACGTCACCTGCGCCAACTATTCGATTACATTCTTCAGCGACGCCACCAATTTCGACGGCTCAAACTGCGCTACGACTTTCTCAAGCATTATGCCCGGCAAATTCCGCATCCAATGGTGTCAGGCACCCTATGCCGCCGCCAAGCGTAATGTCGACGTGCCCCTCCTCCGTTATGCCGACATACTCCTGATGTATGCCGAGACTCAGAACTATCTCAACAATGGCCCGACAAGCGCTGCAGTGTCAGCTCTCCAGCTCGTGCGCGACCGTGCCGGTATCGGCTCAATGCCCATCGCGGCCGGAAGCCGAGATGAATTCCTCGAAACCATCATGCAGGAACGCAAATGGGAGCTTGGCGATGAACTCGTGGTCCGCGGCGACCTTATCCGCACCAATCTCATCGAAAAGGAAATCCGTCAGGACCAGCAGGACATCAAGGACCTCTCGGATCGCACAGGCAAATATGCTGATGTGGCTCCCATCCGTCTTGTCAAACTTGAAATGAGCACATGCACCTACGGTGAAAAATTCCTCACAGTGCCCTACATCGAAATCACCGATGCCGATGAGCTCGCGCTTCTGTCACCGACTCCACAGGTCAACAACGCAACCAACCGAAACAAGTTCAAGGCCAAAGTCAACCAGGTGCTTGCCGCCCACGGTATAACTCCTGACGAGGGCGAAAGTTGGTATGCAGTCAAGATGTTTGAGGCATGGACAAGCACATACAACAAGAACGCACGCCGTTGCGCGGGATATACCGCAGCTGCTGTCACTGCGCTCAATATCGGTGCGTCAATCTATACGAAGCCTCTTGGCAGAGCCGAGAACAATGGTGAATACCCCGATTGGGTAGCCGGTTCAACCGGTATCTACTACGGTTTTGAGAAGAACAAGACCGAACTCTGTCCCTTCGCTGCCAAGAGCGCAGGACATCCCCTCATCGACAACCCCAACCTTACCCAACATCCCGCGTACAAGTAAAAGATACGGACAGGGAGGTGGCATCCTCTCCTTCCTGTCCGTATGATTTTCTATAGCATCATCTTTTATTAACCAAATTAATTCATACCCTTATTAAACATTTCTACACAATGAAAAAAACATTAATTCTTTCTGCAGCCCTGATTGCTGCATTTGGAGCAAATGCGGAAGTCTTCACTTATGACTTCAACAATAATCCTCTATTCTGCAAGGCTATCTTCGCCGAGGCAGGTTCAATCGTTGATGCAGCAACCGAACTTGAAGGTCTTGGTTTTGCCTCCAACTACGACTTCATCGATAAGACCGGTGCAGCAAAAAACACCGACGGTTCAATGTTTAATGTAAAGGATGAGGAAGGAAAATGGCATGCAGTTACCAATCGCGCCATTGACCTCGTAGACGGACAGACCTATACACTCGAAGGTACGGACGGAGATTTCACTCCTATTGACATGACCCATCCCTTCATCTGCTGGGATCAGGAAGGCGTAGGCCCTGCACGTACACTTCTCATGAAAGGCTGGGGCGGCACACATGCAGTAGATACCGATTATGGTGCAGCAACTGAAGCTGACCAGGTTGAAAGCACACATGCAATCGCCTTTAACCGCAATGCCAACACCGGTTGCCGTACAATGACCTACATTCAGTTCCCCGCTATCGCCGACCCTACTTCACTTACAATCTGGATTGGCCATGCCGGTGGTAAATATATCGACAAGGGACTTTATGCAGAAGTTACTCCTGTGGTTAATGGCGTTGTAGGTGAAGTTATCCCTGTTCAGGGCCCGGAAAACGCAATAGCTAAACGTTACTATAAGATGAATGTAGCTCTTCCCGCAGGTCTCAAGGGTAATGTATCTTTCCGTATCGGTTGCGGCGGCAGCGAGCTTGGCCTATATCACGTAGTTATGGAAGGTACAGCTGCTTCTTCAGCGATTGAAAACATCATCGCTAACGAGGCTGACGAAAACGCACCTGTTTACAATGTCATGGGTATCCAGGTTGACGAGAACTACAAGGGTGTAGTCATCAAGAACGGTAAAAAGTACATCCAGCGCTAATTTCCGCATAGGATAAAAAAAAGCATAAGGAGCACGGGGAGACACACAAAAATTATTTTTAATCTTTAACCTGATTGAAAATAAGTCTCTCCTGCCCCTTATGTCTTTTTTATAAAAACAGACGTTTTTAACCATTACATATAATCATATCATGAAACTATTTAACAAATTTGCCCTCGGATGCGGACTCATCGGACTGAGTTTCGGCGCATCTGCCGCCGACGGTCAGCTTCTTGCATTTCCCGGAGCAGAAGGGTTCGGCCGGTTCACTACCGGCGGTCGAGGGGGCGAAATCTATCATGTGACCAATCTCAATGACTCAGGCACAGGCTCTCTGCGCGACGCCGTGAGCAAGGAAGGACGCATAATCGTCTTTGATGTGTCCGGTGTTATCGAGCTCAAATCCGCATTGGTATTCAAAGGGAACAACACGATTCTCGGGCAGACAGCACCCGGTGAAGGCGTGCAGGTCTACGGCGACCGTATCTCCTTCTCCAATGCTACCAATCTCATAGTGCGCCACATGCGTTTCCGCATGGGCATCACCGGCACATCCGGAGCCGATGCCTGTGGCGTGGCCAATGGAACCGACATGATTTTCGACCACTTGTCGGTTCTCTGGGGGCGTGACGAAAATTTTTCCGTGAGCTGGGACAACAAAAACACCCGTCCCGCAAACATCACCATTCAGAATTCAATTATCGGTCAGGGCCTGCAGAGCCATTCATGCGGAGGTCTCATACAGACTATCGGCGGTGTGACTCTCTACCGCAACCTCTATGTCGAAAACAAAACCCGCAACCCGAAAGTCAAAGGTCTCAATCAGTTTGTGAATAATGTCGTCTATAACTGGGGCGACGGCGGCGGCTATATCATGAGCGACTCTGAGGGAGACTCATGGGCCGACATCGAAAACAACTACTTTGTAAAAGGTCCGTGGAACGGCTCTACCGATCCGTTTGTCCGTGGCATCAAGACATTCCGTTACTTCGGCGCAGGCAACTATTATGACGAGAATAAGGACGGAGTGCTCAACGGCCATCTCATGACCGAGGACGAGATGCGCGGCGCACAGAACGGCACCGCTCCCTACTCGACACTCTTCCCTTCACTCGAAGCGCTCAACGCAAACATAACAGAATATAATGCCACCGCTACTGAACAGATTCAACTCATTCCCGAAATCGCCCACAAGATGACAGCGGAAGAGGCTTACGCATGGATGCTGACAAGCGTGGGTCCGGTGCTTCCCGTGCGCGACGAGGTCGACCAATATATCATCGACGAAATCGCCACTTACGGCACAGCCGGAACAAAGAACGGTATCAACAGCGAGGCTCAGCTCCCCCATAAAGGTAAGGGTGTGCTCAGCGGAGGTGTGAAACCGCTTGACACCGACGGCGACGCAATCCCCGACGAATGGGAAATTGCCAACGGGCTCAACCCCAACGACCCGTCGGACGCCGTGGCCATCGACCCCACCACCGGCTATGCGTGGATTGAGGTGTACGCCAACTCAATCGTCGAGGCATATCCCTATATCAAGAAGCCTATCTCACTTGCCGTTACCAATCAGGGCAAAGAGACACTCGCTCTTTCCTGGAACATGAACAAAAACACCACCCAGGGTTTCATAATTGAAGTTTCGACGGACGGGGCCACCTTTGCCGAGGTAGCCACTGCAGCAGCAGGAGCCACCACCGCAGAAGTTTCAGGACTGACCCCGGCTACAAAATATTGGGTGCGTGTCCGCGCCACTGACGGCAAAGGCCTCTATTCCGACTATACCGATACTCTGGTGACAGAGACAATCGACGACCCCTCACTGCCCAAGCCTGCGGTGAACCCGTTCCCGGCTCAGGGAGGCAAAGAGGGAGTGGCATCCGGCCTCACATTCACCTGGGAGGACAATGTCAAGACATACGGCGGCGACGTCTACTATACTCTCTACCTCGGCGAAAGCCGTGAGGCTATGGAGGCAGTGGCCAAAGACCTCAAGGTCACCCAGTGGTCAACCAATGACCTTCTCCCTGCCAAGACATATTACTGGCGCGTTGACTCACGCAACGACCTCGGAACTACCGAAGGAACCGTATGGAGCTTCACTACCACCGCCGGCGGAGTCCTCTTCTACACTGATTTCACCACCACCCCGGCCGAATATGCCGAGAAATACGGTTCGCTGACCGGCAACACCGACATATTCAAGAAAGGTTCCAAAAATGATTCAATGACATTCAACGGCATGGTAATCGGTGTCGGAGCTACATCGAGCCGCGTCGTGGCTATGCCCGGGTGCTTCTCTGATGACACCACCAAGGACTATGGTCCTGCATCCGACGATGACAGAGGTGCCACTGCCAACTGCATCCAGTTTATAAACGGCAGTGAATATGTCACAACCCCCGTTGTCACCGGCCCGTGTGTCATCACCTACTATCTCGGCAATCCGTCGACCTCACAACAGACCGTGAAGCTCTACACCATCGCCGGCGGCAACGAGACCTCTCAGGACCTCGTGCTCGGCGCCAAGAAGAGAATCTTCAAATTCACTTCGACCTACACCAACGGCGGCGAAGTGCAGTTCCGTCTCGAATCAAACGGAAAGAAGATTGATGTCAACGATATCCTCATCGAGCGCTACATCGTGCCCGAGGGTGAAGAGCCCCTTGAACTTACAGCCGGCAATCTCGACAACAATGTCGAGTACACCGACGGTTCAATCACTCTCACTTTCAACCAGGAGGTGAAATATGACGGTTCAGCCGCCATCGAGGGTATCCATCAGTTCGAAAACATCACTGTAGGCGTATCGGGAACCAAACTCAATATCGCATACGAGGCACTCGACGCAAACTCGACCTACACTGTGAAATTGCCCGAAGGCGCGCTCACCAATGTTGCCGGCGATAAATCATTCATCGGTGAAATCAGGATTGCCACCAAGGACTTCCCGCGCGAAAAGACCGCAGGTGAGACCCACTGGGGCAAGGCTGCCAAGACTCTCCCGCTGAATTTCGCGCCCTTCAATGAAACCGCACCCTTCGAGACCGAGGGCTCGCTCGTGCAGACTTCCAAGAACGACTACCCCCACTGGTGTCAGGTAGGCGGCGGCACGACAGCCGGTGAAATCGAGGCTGACCATGTGGTCTTCCGCTCTTCATCGAGCAGCGACAAGGTCATGGCCTACTTCGCAGGCGTAGCCAAAAAAATGTATGTCGAAGTCGATGCTGCGGAAGGAACCACTGTGCGCCTCAAGATTCAGGAAACCCGCAATGCGGACATCGCCCCCACATGGCGCACAATCCGCATACTGACTGAAAAGGATCTTCCCTTCAAGGGCGAAATCGACCTCAATCCGGTATCGCGTTTCATCAAGATTACTCCGGCATCCGTGTCAGGCGCTGTATATCTCAATGCCTTCCGCATTTCTGACGCAACAGGCAACTTCGGCGAGGATTTCAGCGGGATCACCGACATCATTGCCGACGACAACGCACCCGTCGAGTATTTCAACCTCCAGGGCATCCGCGTCGACAATCCCACCTCGGGTCTCTACATCCGTCGTCAGGGCAACCGCGTTGAGAAAATCCTCGTGAAGTAAGCTGCGCTACTCCCACCCAAGGAAAAGTCATACAAACTTTGACAATCTCTAAAACAGAAGCCTCCGGAAATCCATCAGAAATTTCCGGAGGCTTCTGTTTTTATGTATATCTTTCTATACCGAATCCACGCGCGGGCGTAAGAAATCAGTGACATCAGTCCGTCACCGCTTTAGATGACTCGGCATAGGTCTCTTTGACCATCGAGACGCAGAGAGCGCCGACTATGAGCAGGACACCCGCAAGCACGAGCATGTTGACCTGACGGCCACCGAGAAGAGGGAGAATGACACCGCCGAGGGCTGCGGCACAAATCTGCGGGATGCAGATGGTACCGTTGAAAAGACCGAGATATGTGCCCATGTTCTTACCGGAAATAGAGTTGGTAAGGATGGTAAAGGGAAGCGCGAGCATTGCGGCCCAAGCGCAGCCTACGAGGATAAAGGAGATGAAAAGCACATATTTATTGGCAATGAAAAGAGTCGAGATGAAACCAATGGCACCGAGGATAAGACTGAGCGCATACACGACCTTGTGGTTCTTGAATCTCGGAATCACTACGGCCCATACCACAGAGCCGACAGCCTGGATTGCGAAAAGCACACCTACCCAGTTGCCTGCGTTCTGATAGGCTTCGGAATGAGTGTCGGTGGTACCCCACACGGTATCGGCAATCGCGCCAGGAGTATATGTCCACATATAAAGGAAAGCCGACCAGCAGAAAAACTGCACGAGGCCCACAGTCCAGAATGTTTTGGGAGCATGGCGGAGCAGATGGAGCATGCCGCTCTTCTCTTCCTTCTGCTCTTCGGTGATACCATGGTATTCGGCATACTCGCGGGGAGGCATCTCGCGGATTGTGGCGAAGCTGTAGATCACACAGAGAATAAGCACAGCCGCACCGATATAGAATGAATATGTCACTGCATCAGGCACCTGCCCGGTGGGAGCAAGGTTGCTCACTCCGAGTGCGGTGAGAGTGATAGGTGCGAGATAACCTACAAGACTGCCGGCATTGCAGAGGAAGCTCTGGATTGAATAAGCCAGGCCTTTCTGACGCTCGTTGACCTGGTCGCCCACAAGCATCTTGAAGGGCTGCATGGCCATATTGATTGAAGTGTCGAGAAACATAAGGGCGATGAAACCGAACACCATCGCACCGCTGACCGTGAGGCCAAAACTTCCGGCGTTGGGAAGAAGACACATCACCACCACTGCGATGGCGGCTCCGAGAAGCAGGTAAGGGAGGCGACGGCCAAGGCGGTTCCATGTGCGGTCACTCGCAGCACCCACAAGAGGCTGCACAAGGATTCCCATGAGGGGCGGAAGAATCCAGAAATAGCTAAGCGAATGTGGATCCGCGCCAAGTGTCGCAAAAATACGCGAGATATTGGCGCTCTGCAATGCGTAGGCAATCTGAACGCCAAAGAAACCGAAACTCAGATTCCAGAGCTTCAGAAAACTCTGGTCGGGTTTATTCTTAACCATAATTCCTGTAAGTAATTGATATAATCTATAAAATTTGTTTAATATAATCTACTATTGCATTGTGTGGAAAGGATGTCAGTCAATCATGGCATAAAGCTGTCTGATTTCCTCGCTCCATATCTCCTCATTCGGAGTCTCGAGTATGAGAGGTATTCCGTCCATCCGCGGGTCATTCATCAGCCTGCGCCAGAACTCCTCTTTAAGATTGCCGGTAAAAAGCGACGCGTGGCGGTCAATCTTTGAGCCAAGATTCTTCATGGTGTCGTTAAGGTGCATACCGCAGAGATATTTCATACCGATGACGGAGTCAAAATCACGCCAGGTTTTATCGTAGACCTCCTGGGATACCATATCATAGCCCGATGTGTAGGCATGACAGGTGTCAATGCAGACACCCACGCGGTCCTTGTCCTCTATCCGGTCTATGATATGAGCTATCTGTTCGAATGTGCAGCCGAGGTTGCTGCCCTGGCCGGCCGTATTCTCAATCACTGCCTTGACACCCGAGGTCTTGTCGAGAATAATATTGACAGACTCGGCAATCAGGTCAAGGCAGGCGTCAGTCTCCAGCTCCCGGAGATGTGAGCCCGGATGAAAGTTCAGCATGGTCAGACCGAGCTGCTCGCAGCGGCGCATTTCGTCGAGAAATGCCTTGCGCGATTTTTCGAGCTTGTCGGCATCCGGAGAACCGAGATTGATAAGAAAACTGTCGTGAGGGAGAATCACATCGGGAATATAGCCGTATGCGGCGCAATTCTCCCTGAACGCCTCCGCTTCAGCAGCTGGAATAGCCTTTGAAGTCCATCGTGAAGGGTTGCGGGTGAAAAGCGCGAAAGATTTTGCTCCTATCAGATGAGCATTGAGCGGAGCATGGCTTACGCCTTGCTCCGATGAGACATGAGCCCCGATGTATTTCATTGATTAAGTATGATTACGCATTAAATTTTCGCAAATTTACTAAATAATCCGTATCTTTGCAAAAATTTTACACTAACAATTGTAAACCTCCTCCCGATATTAAGATATGGCACAGAAACCGTCAATTCCCAAAGGAACACGAGATTTTACACCGGCAGAAATGGCTCGCCGCAACTATATTTTCGACACTATCAGAAGTGTATTCCATCTATTTGGATTCCAGCAGATTGAAACGCCCGCGATGGAAAATCTCTCGACCCTGATGGGTAAATATGGCGAGGAAGGCGACAAACTACTCTTCAAAATCCTCAATTCAGGCGATTTTCTCCGCGGCGTGGATCCGGCGCTGCTTGAAAGCGGCGACTGCCCAAAACTCGCCCCGAAACTCTGCGAAAAAGGCCTCCGCTACGACCTCACGGTGCCCTTCGCCCGTTTTGTCGTCATGCACCGCAACGACCTCTCGTTCCCCTTCAAGCGTTTCCAGATTCAACCCGTGTGGCGTGCCGACCGTCCGCAGAAAGGCCGTTACCGCGAGTTTTACCAGTGTGACGCCGACGTGGTCGGTTCTGATTCACTGCTCAACGAAATCGAGCTTCTGCAGATGATTGACGAGGTATTCAACCGTCTCGGCATCCGCACAATCATCAAGCTCAACAACCGCAAGGTTCTCGCCGGCATAGCCGAACTCGTCGGTGAGCCTGAGAAGATTGTCGATATTACCGTGGCAATCGACAAAATCGACAAAATCGGACTCGACAACGTGAAAGCCGAGCTTGCTGAGCGCGGACTGAGCGCCGAGGCTATCGACAAAATCACACCCATCATCACCCTCAGCGGCTCAAATGAGGAGCGACTCGAAAAACTCTCGCAACTTCTCGCCGGCAGTGAAATCGGACTGAAGGGCGTGGAGGAACTCCGCGAAGTCATGGATGGCTCCGTGCGCCTCGGACTCCGTGCGATGCTCGAACTCGACGTGAGCCTTGCCCGCGGCCTCAACTACTACACCGGCACCATCATCGAGGTCAAGGCGCGCGACGTTGAAATCGGCAGTATCACCGGCGGCGGACGCTACGATAATCTCACAGGCGTGTTCGGACTCCCGGGCGTGTCCGGCGTAGGTATCTCATTCGGCGCCGACCGCATCTACGACGTACTCAACGCACTCGACCTCTACCCCGCCGACATAGCAGGCGCAGCCAAAGTCATGTTCACCAACTTCGGGACCGCCGAAGCCGCCCGCTCGCTCGAAGTCATCAAACGTCTCCGCGAAAACGGCATCGCAGCGGAAATCTATCCCGATTCCTCGAAAATGAAGAAGCAGATGGGCCGCGCGGACGCACTCGGAATCCCCTACGTCGCCATCATCGGCGAGTCGGAACTACAGAACGATTGCGTGACGCTCAAAAACATGACCACAGGCGAACAGAAGCAGCTTTCTGTCGAGGAACTCATCGGCGAACTCGCCTAAGAGTATCTGTTCGCTCCTATAATTTGGTCATTTGACCCACAGACCGCACCTTTTCCGGCTATAAATTGTTATTTTTGTCGGAGAAAACTTTTTCACATCAAATATCCGGTATGTTCATAACCGACTCTCTGACCACATTCGGCACATATTGCCTATTCATAACGAGGGTTTTCACCATCCCTGACAGGTGGAAAACCTTCCTTAAGCGCACCTTTTTCGAGATAACAAAACTCGGTGTCGACTCAATACCTCTGGTTATCGTGATTTCGCTCTTCATCGGAGCGGTAATCACTATCCAGATGCAGCTCAACATTGTCTCCCCCCTCATTCCGGCCTATTCGACGGGTCTCGCCACACGAGAAATCATCCTGCTTGAATTTTCAAACTCGATTCTCTGTCTGATACTCGCGGGAAAGGTCGGCTCGAACATCGCTTCGGAAATAGGCACCATGCGTGTCACCGAACAGATTGACGCGCTCGACATAATGGGAGTCAATTCCGCCAACTTCCTCGTCCTGCCGAAGATTATCGGATTTCTCATCTACATGCCGGTACTTGTGGTATTCTGTATCTTCACCTCATTCCTCGGCGGCGTGCTGATTTCGATTTTCACCGGAATCATACCGCTCAGCCGCTTCATCTATGGCCTCCAGACCATGTTTTCGGAATGGTATGTGTGGTACGGTCTCATCAAATCCCTGTTCTTTTCATTTATCATCACTTCGGTCGCCGCGTTCTACGGCTACTACGTCAAGGGCGGCGCGCTCGAGGTCGGCAAGGCCTCGACCAACGCCGTGGTCGCAGCGAGCATCCTCATCCTGCTCCTTGACGTCGTGTTGACAAAACTCCTGCTGCAATGATTGAAGTCAAGAATATCACAAAGTCCTTCGACGGCAAGACAATTCTCCACGATGTAAGCGCCACTTTCCATACCGGAAAGACCAACCTTATCATCGGCCAGAGCGGTTCAGGCAAAACAGTGCTCGTGAAATCGCTCGTCGGGCTGCTGAGGCCGGAAGAGGGCGAAATCCTTTACGACGGACGCGACCTCCTCAAGATGAATCCCGGACAGGTCAAGGAATTGCGTAAGGAAATCGGTATGCTGTTCCAAGGCTCTGCCCTCTTCGACTCTGAGACAGTGCTCGGAAACGTCATGTTTCCGCTCACGATGTTCACCAGCATGACGCAAGGCGAAATCAAGGACCGCGCGCAGTTCTGTCTTGAGCGCGTCAATCTGAAGGGCGCCGATAAGAAATATCCGTCGGAAATTTCAGGCGGCATGCAGAAACGCGTCGCTATCGCCCGCGCTATTGCTCTGAATCCAAAATATCTTTTCTGCGACGAGCCCAACTCCGGTCTTGATCCCCGCACGTCAATCCTCATCGACGAACTTCTGAGCGACATCACCCACGAATACAATATCACGACCATCATCAATACCCACGACATGAACTCGGTGCTCGGAATCGGTGAAAATATCATTTTCATCAACAAGGGCTACCGCGAATGGGTAGGCGACATGCACCAGATTTACAAAACTACAAACGAGGCTCTGAATGAATTCGTATTCGCCAACGACCTTTTCCAAAAAGTAAAGGCCTACGTGCTCTCCAACGAGCACCGGTAGACCTTCTACTATATCTTTGTTATCACCACTCCCATTCCACCACGGAATCGGGAGTGCTTTTTTTAATATCTATCAGACGCTGGTTTGACGAACCTCGGAAAAGCAGGTGGATATCGCGCAGAGATTCGACAAAAGGACCGTCGACGAGCACGTCGACGCAATCAAGCAGAGGCTGCACCTCGGGACGTCCGAGAAGCTCCTCATAGCGGAAGCCGGTATAGCACCATATATCCTTACCGAGCCTCACAATCTCCCGCGCGAGCGGAGCTATGGCCGCGGCCTGATATATAGGATCGCCCCCGGTGAGGGTGACGTCAAAATCATTTTCGGCAATCACCTCCATCACCTCCTCGACTGTCATCTCGCGTCCACCCCCGAAATCCCACGACTGAGGATTGTGGCAGGCGCGACAGCGGTGGTCGCAGCCGGCAAAGTAAATCGCTGTACGAAGTCCGGGGCCGTCAACAGACGTCCCCGGAACAATATCAATAATTCTCATGAATATATCTCTGTATCTTATTTATGAACGATACGGTCGTTGAGCTCGGCAAGTTTCGCGCTGTTCCAGCGGTCTGTCGTACCCACGAGGTAACCGGTGATGCGCTGTAGGCAGTCAATGTTGTGGCTGTGGCAGTGGGGGCACTCTTCAAGGTGTTCCTGCGCATCCTCATAGCCGCAGTCCATGCAGCGGTTGCGGTTGTGGTTGACCGAACAATAGCCGATGTTGTACTTATCCATCAGATCCACGATGTCGGAAATAGCCTTCGGATTGTGGGTGGCATCGCCATCAATCTCGACATAGAAGATGTGTCCTCCTCCGGTAAGCTCATGATAGGGAGCCTCGATTTTCGCCTTATGGCGGGGCGAGCAGTGATAATATACCGGCACATGATTGGAGTTGGTATAGTAAATCTTGTCAGTTATGCCGGGGATGATGCCGAATGATTTGCGGTCGCGCGAAGTGAACTTGCCTGAAAGACCCTCCGCGGGTGTGGCGAGGACAGAGAAATTATGCTGATACTTCTCGCTGTAGTCATTGACACGTGAGCGCATGTGCGACACGATTCTCAAACCGAGTTTCTGAGCTTCCTCGCTCTCGCCGTGATGCTTGCCTACAAGCGCAATTAGACATTCCGCGAGGCCGATGAAACCGATACCGAGTGTGCCCTGATTGATGACACTTTCGATTGTATCTGTCGGTTTTAAATTCTCTGCGCCATTCCAGAGGCGCGACATGAGGAGCGGGAACTGCTTCGCCATGGCGGTCTTTTGGAAATCGAAGCGGTCGCAGAGCTGACGGGCGGTGATGTCGAGCACATCGTCGAGCTTGGAGAAGAATTTGGCAATGCGCTCCTCTTGGTCAAGGATATTCATGCACTCGATTGCAATGCGCACGATATTTATGGTGGAGAAACTGATGTTGCCTCGGCCGATTGAGGTCTTTTCACCAAAACGGTTTTCGAACACACGAGTGCGGCAACCCATCGTGGCCACTTCATATTTATATCGCTCCGGGTCGTTGGCATCCCACTTCTCGTGCTGATTGAAAGTAGCGTCGAGGTTGACAAAATTTGGGAAGAAACGACGCGCGGTCACTTTGCAGGCAAGTTTATAGAGGTCATAGTTGCGGTCCTCCGGAAGATAGCTGACTCCCCTCTTCTTTTTCCATATCTGAATGGGGAAGATTGCCGTGGCGCCATTGCCCACACCTTCATAAGTGGAGTTAAGGAGCTCGCGGATTATACAGCGGCCTTCGGCCGATGTGTCTGTACCGTAGTTGATGGAACTGAACACCACCTGGTTGCCGCCACGGGAGTGGATGGTGTTCATGTTGTGGATAAAAGCTTCCATTGACTGATGCACGCGGCTCACTGTCTGATTGATCGCATGCTGCAACCAGCGCTCTTCACCCTGAAGTCCGTCGAGGGGCTTCTTCTCATAATCCTCAATTTCTTTATTATATAAGGAAGAAAGGTCGAGGCCGTTGAGCTCCTCGAGTTTTTTTATCTCCTCTATGAACGACGAGCGGACAAAAGGCGCGAGATAGAAATCAAAGGCCGGAATAGCCTGGCCGCCGTGCATCTCGTTCTGAGCTGTCTCCAGTGAGATACAGCCGATGATGCTCGCAGTCTCGATGCGCTTTGCCGGACGCGACTCACCGTGGCCAGCCACAAATCCGTATTTGAGGATGCGGTCGAGAGGATGCTGCACGCAGGTGAGACTCTTGGTGGGATAATAGTCCTTATCATGGATATGGAGATAGCCGCTGTTGACAGCTTCGCGTGCTTCGGCAGAAAGCAGATAGTCATCGACAAATGGTTTTGTGGTCTCGCTCGCAAATTTCATCATCATTCCCGCGGGGGAATCCGTGTTCATGTTGGCATTCTCGCGGGTGATATCGTTGCTTTTCGCCTCAATTATCTCAAGAAACATGTCGCGTGTCTTGGCGCGACGGGCTATCGAGCGCTGGTCACGATAGGCGATATAGCGCTTGGCCACCTCCTTGCGCGGAGACTTCATGAGTTCAAGCTCCACACGGTCCTGAATCTCCTCGACAGTCATCTGGTCCTGTCCTATCATACCGATACGGTCAGTGATACGCGAAATGAGGGACTCGTCCTCGCCCATTTCGGTTGTAAGCATTGCTTTACGGATAGCTGCTTTGATTTTTTCTTCATTGTAGCCCACGACTCGTCCGTCGCGTTTTACCACTGTCTGTATCATTTCAGAGAAATTTTGAGGGATTATGTAATGTTTGGGTTAGATTTAACTTCGTCTATGCTGCTCAGACCGCTGAGGGAGCAGAGCTGAAACGCGTCAGCAAAGTTACACCTAAAAAACAAAAAATCCAACACTTTGGTTGGATTTTTATTTCAACAAATTTTCATTTTGGAAAACTTTTCAAAATATAAAATTCAATAAAACACTAATTAATAATGATTTAATATTTCGTTTTGGGTAACTTTATTTTAATATCGAGCTTTCAAAGTCAACAATTTTCAGCAATTCAGTCAGACATCCGATTTCCACTTTAGGAAGATTTTCTTTCGGGAATGAACTAAAATCCTGACTGAAAAGATTGTTTCCGTCAGCGCCTCCGAGCAGGCAGACTGTGAGCCATCCCATACGTTTAGGCGCCACAAAATCCTTTGCCGGATTATCACCGATATAAATATACCGCTCCGACTTGCCGAATTTCGACATAATCCGGGCGAAAGGCTCTCCGGAAATCTTATCCGCTCCGACTTCCTCAGATATGAAAAACATATCCGGACGGACAAAGCGGTCAAGGCCCAAAGCCTCTATCTTATGGCGTTGGGTGATGCTGCGGCCATCTGTCACAATCCCAAGTGTACACCCTCTGTTCCGGAGCGCCGCAAGAGTATAGAGCGACTGCCAGGGAAGGGAAATGTCAGGCCGGTGAGTGCGGTAAATCTCCAATTGCAGATCCACCGGAAGCCCCGTCGCGTCAAATGCCTCCCGCGGAGAACCGGCGGAAAGCATCATGTCAAGATAAGGCCACCCGTAGCGACGCGAAATTTCCCTGTAGGCCGAGCGGACATACTCCATCTCGGCAAAGAGAGTGTCGTCAAGGTCAAAAACGACAACCATCAGGTGCCTGCGGTTCAGACAAAATAGTAATCCACGCAGGCTCTTGCTTCCTTATGGTCGGCGAGAAGCGACGCGGCGGCTACATGGGCCGGATGCTTGGCATAGATTTCGACATCTTCCATCTCGGGGACAACCGCTGTGAGCACCACATCCCAGTCTTCCGAAGGATTCTCGTTGATGCCGACCTCCATCGACTTGAGCACATCTATCTGGGAGGGAAGTTCCAGTAGTGCACGTTTGAATCTCTCGGCCACAGCACGTCTTTCCTCGGCTGTACCGCTTAACTTGAAAGATACTATATGTTTTACCATGATTTTAATTTAATTTTTCTTGAATACATACGTTTTTACCACATCAAAATTAGTATTTTTATTCCGGATATATCAAGCTTTGTGAAAATTTATTCAGAGAATCTAAATGCAGGTATGGAAATTTTCGTAAATTTGTGGATGAATTGACTGCTGAATTATGATCACGACTCTTGACAACTATGACCTGACTGAGCGCAACACATTCGCCATGAAGGTAAGATGTGGAGTGTTCATGGAATACACTGCCGCCGACGACATCCCGTTTCTGGTATCCTCCATACGCAAAGATGTAGAGCGCTTCCACATCGGAGGCGGAAGCAACCTGCTGTTTACCGGAGATTTCCCCGGTGTGGTGCTTCACAGCGCCATCAGAGGAATAGAGATTATCGACGAGAATCCGGCAAAAGTCACGGTACGGGTCGGCGCCGGCGAGACGATGGACGACTTCATCCGCTGGGCCTGCGACCGCAACCTATGGGGAGTGGAAAACCTCTCCGGCATACCGGGCGAGGTCGGAGCATCGGCTGTGCAGAATGTCGGAGCCTACGGAACCGAGGTCTGCGACGCTATTGTGACAGTGCATGCTTTCGACGAAGTGGAGCATGAATTTGTCAGCTTCAGCAAAGAGGAATGTGAATATGCCTACCGCGATTCCCTATTCAAACATCCGGACGAAAAGAAACGCTATATAATACATGCGGTCGATTATGCCCTCTCCCCTCTCCCGGCGCCAAATCTCAGTTATCCCGCTCTCGCAAGACTGTTCGAAGTAAAAGATCCGGCCACGCTTACGCCTCACGACATCCGTCGTGCCGTGATTGCTACCCGAAACGCGAAACTTCCGGATCCGGCACTGATTCCAAGCGCCGGAAGTTTTTTCAAGAATCCCGTGGTCAGTGAAGAGCATTTTGAAAAAATCCGAGAGGCCGAAGCCGACAGCCAGGTGCCGCACTATAAAGTGGATGGCGGCTACAAGATTCCGGCCGCATGGCTTATAGACCGCTGCGGATGGAAAGGATATGAGGACGGCAATGTGGCCGTGTGGCATCTGCAGCCGCTCGTCATCGTCAATCCTCATAGCAAGGCCACTCCTGAAGAAGTCATCGCTCTCGAAAAGAAGATAATCAGCTCTGTCCGCGAGAGGTTTAACATAAACCTCACACCGGAAGTTGAACACATCTGACCTTTCAGGCATTTAAATTTCAAACAACGTCTCAACTTTAACTACCCAATACAAACATCCCCGACATGAGCACTTACATTATCGAAGGCAGCCACAGGCTGAGCGGCAGCATCAGACCTCAGGGTGCCAAAAACGAAGCGCTTGAAGTGATTTGCGCCACTCTCCTCACATCCGAGCCGGTCACCATCCACAATGTACCCAATATCCTCGACGTCGTCAACCTCATAAATCTCCTGAAAGCGATGAGAGTGAAAGTCGACAAACTCAGCGACGACACTTACCGTTTTCAGGCCGACGATCTTGACGAGGACTATATCTCAAGCGCGGATTTCGTGTCGAGATGCGCCTCACTCAGAGGCTCCGTGCTCGTGGTCGGCCCACTGCTCGCACGTCTCGGCCAGGCATATTTCGCAAAACCCGGCGGCGACAAAATCGGACGCCGCAGAGTCGACACCCATATAACCGGTCTTTCGAAACTCGGAGCCATGATTGCCTACAATGAGGAGCGCCAGGCCTACTATCTTGTGACCGTCAACGGACTCAAGGGATGCTACATGCTTCTCGACGAGGCATCCGTGACCGGTACCGCCAACATCATAATGGCAGCCGCACTCGCCGAAGGAACCACAACTATTTACAATGCCGCCTGCGAACCTTATATCCAGCAGCTCTGCAAAATGCTTGTCGGGATGGGTGTAATCATCGACGGTATCGGCTCCAACCTGCTCCGTATAACCGGCGTCGACAAGCTGAGCGGTGCCGAACACACCATACTCCCCGACATGATTGAGGTGGGCAGTTTCATCGGCATGGCCGCCATCACACGCAGCGAGCTCACAATCAAAGACGTGAGCTACGACAATCTCGGCATCATACCCGACTCTTTCCGTCGGCTCGGTATCCAGCTTGAGCGCCGTGGCGACGACATCTATATCCCTTCACAGGAAACATACGAAATCGAGACGAATCTCGACGGCTCCATCCCGACGATAGCCGACGCGCCGTGGCCCGGCCTGACACCCGACCTCCTGTCGGTAATGCTCGTGACGGCTACCCAATGTAAAGGAAGTGTGCTGATACATCAGAAGATGTTCGAAAGCCGCCTCTTCTTTGTCGACCGTCTGATTGACATGGGCGCGCAGATTATGCTCTGCGACCCGCACCGTGCGGTGGTAATCGGCCTCGACCACAAAGTACCCCTGCGCGCCAACAAAATGCACTCTCCCGACATCCGCGCGGGCATCGCGATGCTGATTGCCGCCATGAGCGCCAAGGGAGTCTCGACAATCGACAATATCGACCAGATTGACCGAGGCTATCAGGCCATCGACACCCGACTCAACTCCGTCGGGGCGTGCATCTACCGCCGCGACTGATTCACCGGGAGCCGCGACGTGCATAAGCACCTGCGGTTTCCGCTCCGGCCAACGCACCACATCATCTCTCTTGCACCTAAAACACAATGGAAAAGACAACTCTTCCCTCCAACGAGAGGACTCAGATACTGGAACTGACACGCAGACTTCTCAAAGGAGTCAGCGAGGTCATAAAGCCTTCGGACTTCCGGTCCGTCAAGGACATCGTCAAGAAAGCCTACGCCGACGACAAACCGCTCTCCGACCGTCACGGCCTCAACCGTGTGGCACATTCGATTGACACATCAGTCGCGCTTTGCGAGATGGTTTCGCCTGACCGCAACATGATTATCGCCACACTCGTCTACGGGCTCTGTGTCGATGAGTCCCTCACAGTCGACAAAGTGAAAGAGACCTGGGGCGACGATGTGGCCAGGATGGTCAACGGACTGCTGAAAGTATCGACCCTCTACGGCAAGCAGGGCGTGGTCAAGACCGACAACTTCCGGCGTCTGCTGATGACATTCGCGGAAGATATCCGTGTGATCATCATCATGATTGTCGAGCGTCTGACGCTGATGCGCGCCATCAACCACCACCCCGACGAGAAATTCGTAACCGACACGGCTTTCGAAGCCAACTATCTCTATGCTCCCCTCGCCCACCGTCTCGGTCTTTACAAAATAAAGAGCGAGCTGGAGGATATGTCGCTGAAATATACCGCACGCGAGACATATACGAAAATCGCGCGTGAGCTCAACGAGACAAAAGTGGCGCGCGACGCTTACATAGCAGCCTTCATCGCCCCACTCCGGGAAAAACTTGACGCCACAGGCCTCAAATATGAAATCAAGGGCAGAACCAAGTCCATCTACTCTATCTGGAACAAACTCCGGAAGCAGCAGGTGGAACTCTCGGGCATATATGACCTCTTCGCCATCCGCGTGATTCTCGACGTGCCTCTCGAAAGGGAGAAAGCCGACTGCTGGAACGTATATTCCATCGTAGCCGACATGTACACACCCAACCCCGCGCGCATGAAGGACTGGCTCTCGATTCCTAAGAGCAACGGTTACGAATCGCTCCACACCACAGTGAAGGGTCCCGACAACAAATGGGTGGAGGTACAGATACGTACCAAGCGCATGGACCTCGTGGCCGAAAAAGGTCTTGCCGCCCACTGGAAATACAAAGGCATAAAGAGCGAAGGCGACCTCGACACATGGATGAACAACATCCGCGACATTCTTGAAACAGCCGACGGCCCGATGGAGCTGATGAAGAATTTCAAGATGGACCTTTACGACAAGGAGGTGTTCGTGTTCACTCCCCGCGGCGACCTCTACCGTCTGCCGCTCGGCGCCACAGTGCTCGACTTCGCCTTCAACATCCACTCGAAGTTAGGTTGCACATGCGTCGGCGGCAAAGTCAACGGGCGCAACCGCAAGCTCAACTATAAGCTCCATTCTGGCGACACTGTAGAGGTAACGACAGCCCCCGGACAGATGCCCAAGCAGGACTGGCTGAACTTCGTGGTCACCTCCAAGGCACGCAACAAAATCCGCCAGACAATCAACGAGCGCGCCAACCGCTCCGCCGAGCTCGGCAAAGAGCTCTTGCAACGCCGCTGCAAGAACAGAAAAATCGAGCTGGAGGAAGGCACTCTCATGAGGGCCATCAAAAAGATGGGCTACAAGACCGTCACCGATTTCTACAAGGCCATAGGCGACGAAATCATTGATGTCAACGACGTAATAACCCAGTATGAACTCATAGACAACGCCGACAAAAAGGCAGAGACCGAGCGCCGAAGCGCCGAAGAGTTCGAACTGATGGAACCGCATGAGCGCACGGACTCAGCCGCCGACGACATATTGATTATCGGCGACAACATCAAAGGCATCAACTACCGCCTGTCGAAATGCTGCAACCCGATTTTCGGCGACGATGTGTTCGGCTTCGTCTCGGCCGAGGGCGTCATCAAAATCCACAAGCTCGACTGCCCCAACGCGGCCCATATCAGATACAAATATCCCTACCGCGTCATCCGCACCCGCTGGTCCGGCAAGGTCGGCACACAATTTGCCACAACCCTCCGTATCGTCGGCAACGATGACATAGGCATAGTCACCAACATAACCTCCATTATAAATAAGGAGAAGGATGTCACACTGCGGAATATCACCATCGATTCCTCCGCCGGCATCTTCTCGGGATTCATAGTGGTGGGAATCAGCGACACAGCCACTCTTAACAATCTTATCAAGAAAATCAAAACAGTAAAAGGTGTAAAAGATGTTGAACGCAGCAACTGAACATATACGGTTTATCAGAAACAGCGCCCTGACAGGGCTCATTCTCTTTGCCACCGCCTGCGGAGGCGACGGCGACAAAGAAAAAGCGTCCTCGCTGCTCGAGCAGGCGCAGAGAGCTTTCGAAGCAAAAAACTATACGGAGACGCTCGCACTGACCGACTCCATCAAAAACGCATATCCGAAGCAGATCGACATACGCCGTGAGGCCCTGCACCTCTCCACTCGCGCAACGGAGGGACTGACTCTACAGCGCCTTCAGGAGACCGATTCACTCACTGCGGTGCTCGGCGTCGAGGGGGATTCGCTTCAGAGACTGATGAAATTTGTCAGCAATCCGATTGAAGGTTACTATATCGCCGCAAGCGCCGACCCGTCGAAATTTTTCGGCACCAACGGGCTTCAGGCACGCGTGAGCCCCGACGGAGACTTCACCCTCATGTCGTCGCTAAAAGCGAAAAGCGTGAAGAGCACGGCCATCGAGGTAAGTGCCGGAGGCAAAAAGGCCGTGACCGCGACAGTGGCACATGACGGCGAGCGCAATGACCGCTCGATGGGTGCGGAAGTCATCACCTTCATAGGCGCCGAGTGCGACAGCGTGGGCCGCTTCATCAGCGCTCACGTCAATGAACCCATCACTCTTACGTTCATCGGTTCCGGCTCATATTCCATGCCTCTCCCCGCTTCGCAGGCCAAGGAAATAGCCCTTGCGTATGACTATTCGAGCCTCACACGCCGCTTCAAGGTGGCCGTTCTTGAAAAAGAGCGTCTCAGCCGGGCGGTAGACATAGCCCGTTCACAGGCCGCACGCACATTTGTCGAAAAAGACAGCGTGAAATAATCGAGCCACAGACATACATACTGAAAAAACACACATTCTATTATGGCAGACGAAAAGAAACCCGGCAAAATGGCCAGCAAAATTGAACGATGGAAGGCCAGAGCCATAAGCCTTTGGAACTATTGTTCGGAAGGTGTATGGCAGGACAAGCGAAACACTCTGAAAGTCAACACGGTCAAGACTCTGAATCTGACCGTGCGCTCGTTCATGAGCTCAGATCTGCAATCGTCGGCCTGTGCTCTGACCTACCGCACACTGCTCGCCATTGTCCCCGCCCTCGCGCTTCTGTTTGCCATCGGCCGAGGTTTTGGCTTCCAGGACCTGTTACAGACACAGTTGTATCAGGCTTTCCCCTCGCAACACAAAGCTCTGGAAATGGCCTTCTCTTTCGTCGACTCATGTCTCGCACAGGCCTCGGAGGGTATATTTGTGGGCATCGGCATCATCTTCCTGCTCTGGACACTCATATCACTGCTCGATTCGGTAGAAACGTCGTTCAACAATATCTGGGGAGTACGCATCGACAGACCCATAGCACGCAAAGTGACCGACTATCTTGCAATCTGCATCATCCTGCCTATCCTTATGATATGTTCCGGAGGTCTGCGCATCTTCATGTCGACTACCATCAGGACACTTCTGCCATTTGACTTCATCGGCCCTGTGGTGGGCGATATTCTCGATATAGTGTCCGTGTTGTTCGGCTGTCTCTTTTTCGCCGGAGCCTATATGCTCATTCCCAACACGAAAGTCAAATTCAAAAACGCCATTCTCACCGGCGTAATCGCAGGCATAGCCTTTCAGATACTGCAATGGCTATTCCTCACAGGCCAGTTGTATGTGGCCAAATACAATGCAATCTACGGTAGCTTCTCTTTCCTCCCGTTAATGCTTATATGGATGCAGCTCTCATGGCTCATCACCCTTACCGGTGCGCTCATCTGCTGCTCGGCGCAGAACATCTACATGTTCACCTACGAGAAGCAGACCAATAATATCTCCAATGCGTATCGCAACAAGGTGTGTATTGCGATACTCACCATCATTGTGAAACGGTTCAAGAACGAAGAGAAGCCGCTGAACATAGCCGAACTCTCCAACATATTCACCATACCGCCCAAACTCACCGGGATGCTTGTCAATTTTCTGCTCGACTGCAATCTGATTCAGAGAATCGCTCCGCCCGACGGCGCCGACCCGGTTCCGGACGCACCGTTAGCTCCGACCACCGGCCCCGAGCGCTATACACTCGGCCATGTCTATAAGGTGATGTCAAACCGCGGCGACTCCAATTTCCTCACTGATTTCGACACGACCTTCAAACATCTCAGCAGCCTGTGTGACAAACTCGAGGCATCTCTCGAACAGGAGGCCCATTCCATCAGGCTGGCGGAAATAGACTTACCCATTCCCAAAGACAAGTATAATCCTCAATAATAATCTAATTTATCATTCAATTATCTAACCGTTAAACAGATTTTATCATGAAAGAAGTGATCTCAACCACAGCCGCTCCCGGCGCAATCGGTCCCTACAGCCAGGCAATCAAGGCAGGTAACATGCTTTTCTGCTCAGGCCAGATACCTGTAGACCCTGCAACCGGAATTGTTCCCGAGGGCATCAAGGCACAGACCGCACAGTCGCTCGCCAATGTCAAGGCTATCCTCGCCGCTGCCGGCGCAAGCATCGAGAATGTTGTCAAGACCACCGTATTCCTCGCCGACATGAGCCTCTTCGGAGAGATGAACGAAGTCTACGCACAGAATTTCACCGAGCCTTTTCCCGCACGTTCAGCTGTCGCCGTCCGCGAGCTACCCAAACAGGTTCTCGTTGAAATCGAGGTTATCGCCGTTCTCTAAGAGATTGTCCAAGACAGAATACAGGTGATAAGCCACAATAAAAACGGGCCCCGAAAGTCACTATGTGCTTTCAGGGCCCGAAATTATTTCTGCATGTAAGTCCTTATCGGATTACTTCAATATCCGGATTGACGGCGAGCAGACGCTCCACGAAAGCGTCGCGGTCGGCCGGAGAAATCTCCAGCGGCAGACAGCTGTCAAGGATCTTGTGATTGTCGTTGAAAGTTATCGAGAGACGGTATCTCGACAGACCGATACAGTTGGTATAGCCCCGGCTGTATCTCACTTCCCGTATTTCCATGACAGGCAGACGGCGACAGTTGAAATACTGCCAGACAAGAAGCTCATTGCCCTCTATGGCGTATTTCACGCCGAAAATAATGACAATCGGGAAACCAAGCACTCCGACAGACTGAATCAGTGCCAGATACCATGGTGCGAATATCGCATTGACTGTCAGGAGGGCAAGTACAAGGGCAGCCGCCACCCATATCCAGCGGTCCACGCGGGAACGATACACCGTCCGTGATACTGCAAACGATGAATCATTCATCACATCACACCGCGCTCGCGGAGTTTAAGCTGCCATGCCCAGGCTGAACGCATCGTATCGGCAAGAGATGAAGTGGCCTTCCAGCCAAGCACCTCGTTGGCATAAGCCGGGTCAGCCCATACTTTCTCGATGTCACCTGCGCGACGTCCCACAATCTTGTGGGGCACTTTCACACCGGTAGCCTCCTCAAACACCTTGATGAGCTCAAGAACCGAGACACCGTTGCCGGTACCGAGATTGAAGATTTCAATCTTAGCCTCGCTCTTGTCGTCAAGCATACGCTTGACAGCTATGACATGGGCCTGCGCCAGATCGACCACATTGATATAGTCGCGGATGCAGGAACCGTCGGGTGTGTTGTAGTCATCGCCAAACACGCTCAACTCCTTGCGAATACCGATGGCGGTCTGTGTGAGATAAGGGATAAGATTCTGCGGCACACCGTTGGGGAGTTCGCCAATCTCGGCCGATGGATGCGCGCCCACCGGATTGAAATAACGGAGAATCACACTCTTGAACGGCGCTCCGGCATTAATCACGTCGGTGATAATCTCCTCGGAAATCTGCTTGGTGTTTCCGTAAGGCGAAGTGGCCTTCTTGATGGGAGCCTTTTCGGTCACGGGATTCTCGTCGGGTTCACCATAGACTGTACATGACGAGGAGAATACTATGCCTTTCACTCCGTTGGGGCCCATGAGGTCGAGAAGATTGAGAAGTGTGTTGAGATTATTGCGATAGTAGAGAATCGGTTTGTGCATGCTCTCGCCCACAGCCTTGGATGCGGCGAAATTTATGATTCCCTTGATGTCGGGATAGTCGGCAAAGAGTTTTTTGAGGACTTCGATGTCGGTGCAGTCACCTTCCACGAAATCGGGGCGGATGCCGGTTATGCGCTCGATGCCGTCGAGAACTTCACGGTTTGAATTAGACAGATTGTCGATGATTACCACTGAGTATCCCACTTTCTGCAGTTCCACAACAGTGTGGGAGCCGATATAACCTGTACCTCCGGTAACTAAAATTCTTTCCATAACAAATGTATATGTATTAGGTAAATGATTATTCAGGTAAATGTCATGTCAAAGTACGCGACGCATCCGTGAGAGGGTGATACGAACCTATGTGCCGTTGCTTTTTCTCCTCAAATATATCGGAAATGGCAAAAAATATGCCGCTCTCCTCCACATCGCCGAACTCATCGTTGATAGCTGTGCCGAACATCTTCATTGTGGGTGAAAGACTCATGTAGGAATTGACGAGAGGCGGGATATTGAACCCGTACTCGCGGACGGCATGATTGAGAATCTTGTAATCCTCCTTGAACGTGTCGCCGGTAAACAGACGCTCCATCGCCTCAGTGTCGATGGCCGGAGCAAACGGCTTGAGCGGACGCACGAGTTCCTCGGTGTCGGGGAAATGCTTGTGGAGGAAATAGAGTATCATGTCGCGGCTCTTCCCATGATAGTTTGGATACATGGTCATCTTGCCGAACAGATATTCGATCTCAGGATACACGACCGTGAGCGCTCCGAGGCCGTCCCAGAGATTGTCAAGCGCGAAAATAGCCTTAGCTCCCACACGCGACGACTGGTATTCGAGCCTCACGAAAGAGCGTCCGAGCTCTATGGTATGGGGAAGATAGTCATTGATGAAACGGTCCGAGAAATGAAACATGTGGCTTGTGGCGATTCTCGGCCGTCTCTCGGAGTCAAAGCGTATGTCGCGGCCGATGATGAAACGATAGCCGCCGAGTATGAGTTTTGATTCCGGGTCCCACACTATCAGCTGACGGCATGGAGGGTCCATCATGTCGAACTCGTCGATATCGCAGCTTTTACCGGTTCCGCCGCCGGCAGCACGGAAAGCGAGCTCGCGCAACCGCCCGATTTCGTGCATGGTTGCCTGACACTCACGTCCGTCTATCACATAGATTTCATTGTTGCCCTTATTGGTTGACCGGAGAAACTTGTCGCGTGTCAGCTCGGTTTCAATCAGTGCGCTGTCAATCGGGTCAATTATCTTTTCAATCATGAATCAGAATTTCAGTTCAACATGTGTTCTTAAAAGGCTCCGCATGCTCAGTCCGCTGCGAGACGATATACCTCGTCACGCAGCAGATCGGCCTGCGTCTGCGCCTCGCTTCCGGTGCGCAGCGACTCCCACGGTATCGGCTTGCCGATGTGGATGTCGAAGGTCTTCCCCGCGCTTTCAAAAACCTCGCGTGGAAGCCTTATCATCTCGATATTGAATTTCAGACCGAGACGGGCCCTTAATTGTGCAAATTTATAAAAAAATCGGGAATTCTGGCCTCCAAAATGCAGAGGAATTATATTTCTTTTCGAGGAGACAGCCTTATTCACCACCATTTTGTTCCACCGCAGGTCAGCGATGACTCCGTCGGTGCCGCGTCGCGACACAAGTCCGGCAGGAAACATCACCATCGGGTCGTTGCCCATGAAGGCGTCCTCAAGCCTCGCGGCCGATTCACGCGACTGCTTGCCATGTTTATTGACACCGAGGAAGATAGGACGCAGTGGCTCGACAAATGTGAGCAGGTCGTTGACCACGAACTTCACACCCTTGCGTCCGCCATACTGACGTGACACCATGTCGGCAAGAACCATTCCGTCAAGGCCCCCAAGCGGATGATTGGAGACGATTATAACACGGGTATCATCGGCCGGGAGACTGCCATATACATTATATTTCACTTCAAGGTCATCAATAACACCCTTGCAGAAATCCACTCCCGTTTTCGAGGCATTATGAGTCAGAAGCCAGTTGAGTTTCTCCTGACACACTATATTTTCCAGCGCGCGGATAAGGAAACGGGGTATAAAACGATAGTGGCGCGGGACGCGGGTCCTGAGCACTTCGTCTATGTCAATCCTCATCGGTTTCTTCTCACTCTCCTTCTCCATCGCAAACATCAATGTTATCAAATGCCTTCCACAGAGGGTCGTCGGGGAGCGGCGCCACGACATCTATCTTTTTCCCCGAAACCGGATGGGTGAAACAGATGCGGCGCGCCATCAGCGATATGGAGCCGTCGGGGTTGCTTCGCTTGTCGCCATATTTCAGGTCACCCTTGATAGGACAGCCGATTGCGGCAAGCTGCACGCGTATCTGGTGCTTGCGTCCGGTCTCCAGCCTGACCTCAATCAGATTGTAGCGGTCTGATTTACCGAGCAGCCGATAGAAAAGGGCAGCTCTTTTGGCTCCTTTGCTTTCAGTCAGCGACGCATAGCTCTTGTTGTTGCGTTCCGTTGAGGTAATATAGTGGACGAGACGGCCTTCGGGCGGTTCGGGAGTATTACGGCTCAGCGCCCAGTAAGTTTTCTCGACCTCGCCGTTGCGAAACATATCGTTGAGCCGTGTCAGAGCCTTGGAGGTCTTGGCGAATACAACGAGTCCGCCGACAGGTCTGTCAAGACGGTGGACAACACCGCAGAACACATTTCCGGGCTTATTGTATTTCTCCTTGAGCCAGCGCCTGACTGTCTCGACGAGAGGTTCGTCGCCCGTCTTGTCGCCCTGGACTATCTCTCCGGGCGATTTATTTACTATAATCAAATGGTTATCTTCGTAGACAACTTGCATAATTGGCTGTGATTTTTGAGTCGCAAAGTTAGCCGATTTAAGTCTAATATGGAAATAAAAGCGTAATTTTGTAAGCAAATCACTTTTTCTAAACTTTCGCCGCACAATGCTTGAATATATAAAAGGTACAGCAACCGAACTCACTCCGACCTACGCCGTAATCGAAAACCACGGAATCGGCTACATGCTCAATATCTCCCTGCCGGCCTTCGAGGAACTGCAACGCTCTACAGGAGAGATCAAAATGCTCATCCACGAAGTAATTCGCGAGGACACACACACGCTTTTCGGCTTTCTCACATCAAAAGAGCGCGACATGTTCCGTCTGCTCATCGGTGTCTCCGGAGTTGGCCCGGGTACGGCGATGCTGATTCTGTCGTCAATCCCTGTGACCGAGCTTGAGGCCGTCATCACCTCGGGCGACCACAACAGGCTCAAAAATGTCAAGGGAATCGGCATAAAGACAGCGCAGCGCATAATAGTTGACCTGAAGGATAAAATAAAACCCACAGAATCTACGTTATCATTACAGCCCGAACCATCCTGCCCTTACAGCGAAGTCTATGAAGAGGCTCTTGCGGCTCTTGTCGCTCTCGGTTTTGTCCGGCAGCAGTCACAGAAAGTGCTGAAGAGGATTTTCGATGCCGACCCTGCCGTCAAGGTTGAGGTAGCCATCAAGAAAGCGCTGAGCATGATGTAGGAAACAAGTGCCAGACTCGATCCGCGGGCTGTCGAGATATATAGTCAACTTGAGAAAACAGAAAGCCCTGAGAAAACGGCGCGACATATCAGCCATAATCCTGCTCCTTGCCGGCATCCTGCTGACGGCAACGGGCACTTTCTTTGCCTTCGCGCAGGGGGTGACTCCCGATTTCACACCTCCGGCGCCGGTAATCCCGGCCCTACCAGCCGGCCAGCAGGCGCAGGACTCCGTAAAGATTCCGTTTCCGGTGCGACAGCCCATACCGCAGACCTACGAGCAACTGATGCAGCAGGAACTCGCGGCCGACCTGTCGAATCCGTCAAACATCTCCACCGTAGCCGAATATGACCCGCAGCTCGGCTGCTATGTCATCCACACGAAGTTAGGAGACTACGACATCACTACGCCCTTCTATCTCTCACCGGAGCAATACAACCGCTGGCAGACCCGCAAGCAAATGCAGGAATATTTCAATCTGCGGAATTCCGAGGCGCTGACCAAACCGGACAAAGAGCCGTTCAATATCCTCGACATGAACTTCGCGCTCGGACCGCTGGAGAAAATCTTCGGGCCCGGCGGCGTGCAGCTGAAAACACAGGGCTCGGTCAATATCTCAATGGGAGTCAAGACCAACAAGACCGACAATCCGGCGCTGTCGCTCGATTCGAGACGCAAGACATATTTCGACTTCGACCAGAAAATCCAGGCCACCGTAGCAGCCAGTGTGGGCGACCGCATGAAGTTCAACATGACCTACAACACGGACGCCACCTTCGATTTCGACTCCAAGAACCTGAAACTGGCTTACGAAGGTAAGGAGGACGACATAGTCAAGTCAATCGAAGCAGGTAACGTGTCGATGACCACGGGCTCGTCGCTCATCCGAGGCAGTACGGCCCTCTTCGGTGTCAAAACCAAACTTCAGTTCGGAAAACTGACGGCCACCGCATTGGTGTCGCAGCAGAATTCGCAGTCGACCTCGGTCAGCTCCAAGGGTGGAGCGCAGACCACAGACTTTACCATCAATGCCGACGAGTACGACGCCAACCGTCACTTCTTTCTCGCCCATTACTTCCGCGATAACTACGACGAGTTTGCATCGAAACTCCCGTTTGTATCGTCAGGTATACAGATTACGCGTATCGAGGTATGGATTACTAACCGCAATTCACGCTTCGACCAAAGCCGAAACTTCGTCGCCTTCATGGATCTCGGCGAGGCATCGCATCTCGGCAATTCCTACTGGCAGCCCAACATGGCCTATCAGCAGCCGTCAAACCTGTCAAACAACCTCCTCGCCACCATCAAGCAGGACTATCCGGGCGCGCGAAACATCAACACCGTCACCCAGGCGCTCGCTCCGCTCAACGATTTCGGCATTACCGGCGGTATCGATTACGAGAAGGTGGAATCGGCCCGTCTGCTTTCATCTTCCGAATACACTCTCAACTCCACACTCGGCTATATCTCGCTCAAAAGCCAGCTCGCTGCCGACGAGGTGATAGGTGTGGCCTACGAATACACATACAACGGCAAGGTCTATCAGGTCGGAGAGTTTTCCGCCGACATCACTTCGACCGATCAGTCACTCTATCTGAAGATGCTGAAGTCAACCACCGTGGCTCCGCGCCTTCCGATGTGGGACCTCATGATGAAAAACGTATATCCCCTCGGAGCCTACCAGGTACAGAAGCAGAATTTCCGCCTCAACATCAAATATCTGAGCGACACAACCGGAACTCAGATCAATTATCTCCCGGTTCCGGGCATATCCGACAAGCCGCTGCTCCAGCTCATGAACCTCGACCGCCTCGACTCAAACGAGGCCTCGAACTCCGACGGATTCTTTGACTTCATCGAGGGCTACACCATCCTGCCGGCCCAAGGCATGATTATTTTCCCAGTGGTCGAACCCTTCGGCTCCAACCTCGCGAAGAAAATCAACAATCCGCAGCTCGCAGAGCCATATCTCTATCAGCAGCTCTACGACTCAACTCTCATTGTGGCACGTCAGTTTGCCGACAAGAACAAATTCATCCTCTCCGGACGCTATCAGGCTTCCGCAGGCTCACAGATACGCCTCAATGCCATCAACGTGCCGCGCGGTTCGGTAATAGTGACTGCCGGCGGTGTGACACTTACTGAAAACAGCGACTATACCGTGGACTATTCGATGGGTATAGTGACGATTACCAACCAGAGCATTATCGACTCGGGTCAGAGCATCAACGTGACGCTCGAAAACCAGTCGCTCTTCTCCACCCAGCGCAAGACCCTGCTCGGACTCGACCTCAACTACCAGTTCAACAAGGATTTCAACGTGGGCGCCACTTTCATGCACTTTTCCGAAAAGGCGCTGACCGAGAAAGTCAACATAGGCGAAGAAGTCGTCAACAACTCGATATGGGGTCTGAACATGCAGTACAACACGCGCTTCATGTGGCTGACCAATCTTCTCAACAAAATTCCGACTGTCAACGCCATCCAGCCGTCCACACTCAGCCTTCAGGCGGAGTTCGCAAACCTCATTCCCCACCAGCAGAAGAGCGGAAGCAACAAGGGGTCGTCATACATCGACGATTTCGAATCGGCACAGGTCGGAATAGATCTGCGTTCACCTTATTCGTGGTTCCTTGCATCCACACCCTACGACCCCTCGGCCGACGCACTGTTTCCCGAGGCCGGGCTCTCCAACGATATCCGCTACGGTCAGAACCGCGCGCTGCTTAACTGGTATTTCATCGACAGAATGTTTACCGCACGCAACTCCTCGATGTGTCCCGGCTACATAAAGAGCGACCCGGCCCAGCTCAATAACCCCTACGTCCGCGAAATCACGCTCTATGAAGTATTCCCCGGCCGCACGAACACCTATAATGAATCCAACACGATTCAGACCCTCAACCTGTCCTTCTACCCTACCGAGCGCGGCCCCTACAACCTCGATGCCACCAATATCGACGAGGAGGGACGACTCCTCAACCCCGAAAAGCGCTGGGGCGGCATCATGCGCAAGATGGACAACACCAATTTCGAAGCCTCCAACATCGAATATGTGCAGTTCTGGATGCTCTCGCCCTTCCTTGACCCCAACAACGACAATCTCTCCGGCGGCGACCTCTACCTCAATTTCGGCGAGATGTCGGAAGATATACTCAAGGACGGTCTGAAAAGCTACGAGAACGGTATTCCGGTCAACGGCGACGACCAGTATCTGCAAAATACCGTGTGGGGACGCGTGTCGACTCAGAACTCCCTCACCTATGCATTCGACAACAACACCAATTCCCGTCTGCCGCAGGACGTGGGTCTCGACGGTCTTATAAATGAGGACGAGTTCGGCTTTGACACCTATTCCAGCTACCTCGACCAGCTGCGCACCAAACTGAGCCCGTCGGCAATCGAGCGCATGCAGGCCGACGCCTTCTCACCCTTCAACGACCCCGCTGGCGACAACTATCATTTCTTCCGAGGCTACGACTATGACGAGCAGCGACTCGGAGTCCTCGAGCGCTACAAACGCTACAATGGTGTGGAAGGCAACTCGCTGTCGCCCCAGGATGCACCCGACCCGCTCTATCAGTCGTCGCGCGCGCTCCCCGATGTCGAGGATATCAACCAGGACAACACGCTCAATGAATACGAGCGCTATTTCCAGTATAAAATCTCCATCCGCCCCGAGGACCTCGTGGTGGGCAAGAATTATATCACCGACAAGCAGACTTCCATCGTAGCCAACACCGACGGCTCGACACAGGAGGTGGTTTGGTATCAGTTCAAGATACCCTTGAGCGACTATCAGAAAGTGGTCGGCAATATCTCCGACTTCTCCACCATACGATTCGCCCGTATGTTCATGACCGGCTTCAAGGCCGTCACACACCTCCGCTTCGCCACCTTCGAGCTCGTCCGCGGCGAATGGCGCCCCTATCAGTTCAACCTCAACACCCGCGGCGACGCTCCCGCCGAGGGCCAGCTTGACGTGTCGGTTGTAAACATAGAGGAAAATCTCAAGCGCGAGCCTATCAACTATGTGCTTCCTCCCGGCGTGACGCGTATCTCCGACCCGGGCCAGCAGCAGATTGTGCAGCTCAACGAGCAGTCGATGTCGCTCAAGGTCCTCGGCCTCCACGCCGGAGACGCGCGCGGTGTCTACCGCAACACTCACCTCGACCTCCGCAACTACAAGCGGATGCAGATGTGGGTACACGCCGAAAAACTTATCGACGATATGACCAATCTCCGCTCGGGCGAGATTTCAGTGTTCGTGCGTCTCGGCACCGACGTCCGGAGCAACTACTATGAATATGAAATTCCGCTGGAACTGACACCCTTCGGCAAATATGAGCAGGATGGACCTGACCGTTATATCGTGTGGCCACGTGAGAACTTCCTCGACTTCGAGCTTCAGAAGCTCGTGGACCTGAAACTGCAACGCAACCGTGCGAAAAACGAGAATCAGCCCGGAGTAGGCTTTGCTCAACTCTTTACCGGACGTGACCCTGAGAATGAACGAAACCGCATGGCAGTGATGGGTAACCCGTCGCTCAGCGACGTGCGCGTGATGCTCGTCGGCATCCGCAACAACGCCTCGACCACAAAGGACGCCATTGTCTGGCTCAATGAGCTCAAGGTAACAGATTTCAACAGCGAAGGTGGCTGGGCGGCCAAAGGCAACCTCAACGTAGGCGTCTCCGACATAGCCACCCTGAATCTCGGCGCCCATATCGAGACCGCAGGCTTCGGCTCAGTAGACCAGGCGCTCAACTCACGCCGAATGGACGACTATGAGCAATATAACTTCGCCATGCAGGTTGACGCCGGTCGTTTCCTGCCTGAGAAAGTAAAGCTCCGCGCGCCGATATACTACTCCGTGTCGAAAGAAAAAATCACTCCCAAATATAATCCTCTCGACCAGGACGTGAAACTGAAAGACGCGCTCGACGCCTGCACGACCAAGGCCCAGAAGGATTCAATAAAAGCCTTCGCCATCGAGAACAGCACCATCAAGAGCTTCTCGATTTCCGGTCTGAAATTCGACGTCAAGTCCAAGAATCCCATGCCCTGGGACCCTGCCAACTTCACGTTTAATTTCTCATTCAACAAGCAGTCAAAGACCGACCCCACCACAGAATACGAGAACACCAACGACTACCGCGGATCGTTCCAGTATTCCTATACACCCTACGTCAAAGGCCTGCGCCCCTTCTCGTTTGTCAAGGGCAAGTCAAAAGGCATGAAATTCCTTCAGGAATGGGAATTCAACTATCTGCCGAACAATATATCGTTCCTGACCACCATGTCGCGCTACTATTATGAGCTTCAGACACGCTCGGAGACCGATGTGGATTTCCAGCTGCCTGTTTCCGTCAGCAAGAATTTCATCTGGGACCGTCAGCTCGCGCTGTCGTGGAATCTGACGAAATCACTGACTGTGAACTTCAACAGCAACACCTCGGCGCGCATAGACGAACCTGTTGGCGCCGTCAACCGCAAGCTCTTCCCCGACAAATACAAGGAGTGGAAAGACACGGTGTTGCAGAGCATACTCCGCCTCGGCACTCCCTGGAGCTACAATCAGAGTTTCGTGGTCAACTACCGTGCTCCGTTCAACCGGATACCGGCTCTGGACTGGCTCACAGGCAATGCCTCGTACAACTCCAACTACCGCTGGGACCGCGGAGCGGAGGTTGACGGCGTGCAGATGGGAAACACTATTGCAAACCAGGCTTCGTGGAACGTGGACGGCCGCATCAATTTCGAGTCGCTCTACAACAAGTGGAAGTTTACAAAGGAGGTGAACCAGCGCTTCCAGTCACGCGGTAACCGCCCCCAACAGGCAAAGAAACCGAAGAAATTCGAGCGCACATACACCCTGCTTCCGGACACCACACTCAATATCCGCCACAACCTGCGCAATGCGAAGGTGAAAGTCACTGCCATGACCACGGACGGCAAGCCGTTCCGCGTGACGCATAAGGTTGTCGATGCCAACAACGTCACCATCCTCACCCGCGGCGATAAAAACATCAAGTTTACAATCGAGGAAATATTGAAAGAGGATAAGTCCATCTGGAGAGAGATGGCTGAATACGGCTCGCGCCTGCTCATGTCGCCCCGCTCGGCGGCGCTGCGCTTCCGCACCACTCAGTCGCTATCCATTCCGCTGTTCCGCCCGGACATAGGCAATGTATTCGGGCAGTCGCGCAGCTACGGGCCAATGTCGCCCGGCCTCGACTTCGCTTTCGGCTTCACGGATGAAAACTACGTCAAAAAAGCCCTTGACCGCGGCTGGCTCATCACCAACGACGGCCAGACGTCACCTGCTGTGTTCTCCAAGACCAACGAGCTCAATATCGAACTCACACTCGAGCCTGTGCGCGGGCTGAAAATCATGCTGACGACCAACCGCACCGACAACCGCACCCGCTCGACACAGTTCATGTATGACAACATGCCGACAGCACTCGCGGGCTCCTACACCAAGACCCATGTGGCTCTGAAAACCGCTCTCAAGCATTTCAAGGCCGACAACGGCTACGAATCGGAGACCTTCAACCAGTTCCTCGCCAATATCCCGGTGATAGCACAGCGCGTCCGCAATGAATACAGCGGACTCAACTATCCGATGGGTGGATTCATGGATGGCAACGTTAATGCCGGTAATCCGTTTAATCCCGCCGTAGGTGACGTGAGTCAGACCAGTTCCGACATCCTGATTCCGGCCTTCCTCTCGGCCTACACCGGCACCGACCCCCGGAAGCAGTATCTCACACCATTCCCCTCTTTTGCCAACGCCCTTCCGAACTGGCGTGTGACCTACGACGGTCTTATCTACATCGGCGGTCTGCGCAACATATTCAAGGCATTTACCCTCAGCCACGCATATCAGTGTACCTACTCCGTGGGTTCCTACTCCTCATATCTCAACTGGATGAGCGCAAACGGCGGTGACAATCTCGGTTTTACCATCGACGAGCTGACCGGCAACCCGATTCCGACATCGCCCTACAATATTTCGTCCGTGGCCATCACCGAGAAATTCGCCCCGCTTATCGGCGCGGCCGTAACGCTGAAGAACGACATCACTGTATCGGCCGAATACCGCGATGCCCGCACTCTGACACTCAACACCTCCGCCGGGCAGATTGTGGAGGCGAACCAGCGTGGTCTCACTTTCGGCTTCGGCTACAAGATTGTAGGGTTCAACACCGTGCTCAAGATGAAAGGCTCCGGTATGGGCATATCCAATGACCTTACCCTCAATGCCGATTTCTCTCTCGCCGAGACTCAGGCGCTCATACGCCGAATAGAGACCGCCTACACCCAGGCCACATCCGGCACACGCACGATGGGTATAAATTTCACGGCCTCCTATGTGATGTCGCGCCGCCTCACTCTCGGAGCTTTCTTTGACCATCAGGTCAACACTCCGATTGTCTCCTCGACATCCTACCCCACCACCAACTCATCATTCGGCTTCAACATCAATCTCTCTCTCGCCCGATAAACTCTTTAGCTGCGGGCGCGGTTATATTTCTATAACAGACGCCACTGTTACTAAGAGGCTGTTTAAAAACAAAAGTGAAATGAGGGGCAGCGAATTTTTTAGATA
>DXXM01000032.1:32852-38754 GCA_019416285.1 Bacteroidales bacterium | reverse complement strand
TTTATCTAAAAAAATTCGCTGCCCCTCATTTCACTTTTGTTTTTAAACAGCCTCTTATTAAATCCTAACAATCCGTCAGCGGTTAAAGTTGAATCGTCAGCCGGGGGCGAGCGTGATTTCCACGTCTCCGGACCGCAATTTATTTCTCCTCGGAAGCAGGAGCGGTGTCATCCGTATCGGCGTGGCCCCCCACAGTCTTCTGTTTGCGACGCCGACGCTTGATGTGCCATGAGAGAAGGCGGCCGCTGCGGTCGAGAATCATGATGATGAATATGACCGACGCAAAAATAGCTGTGAGTGTGTTAAGCACATAGCTTGTCTCAGGATTCAGTTCCTGAATGATATTCTCAACCTGTGTCTCGGTGACAAATGAATAGTTGATGGACGATAGCGAGCGTTTCCATTCCACGACGCCGTCGCGGAGATACACGATAGCTGCCCGTCCGCGGGCAAGCTCCTTAATCATAGTCGCCTCGGCGCTATAGATGGGATAGGACGCCATAGAGATGTCGTGCCACCAGTCAATGGAACTCTTATCGCCATTGACAAGCGCCACAAGAGTGCCCCCGCGCGCCTTGATGTAGTCGTTGAGCTCGTTGAGAAGATAGGTATAGGAGAGGTCGACAGAGCGCATGTCGGGTATGGTCACAAGAAACTGCTCGCCTTCGGAGTCGATTATATCCTGAGCAATCTCCTCACCGTCCTCGATGACCGAGAAACCGTCGGACGCATGCTCTACCCCGCCAATGACCTTTCTGTCGACAAAGGTCCATGTCGAATCGGGCAGATTGTCAATAGTGAATGTTTCCTCCCGGCCATCCTTCTCATATATGAACTCATAAACGGGTTCTTCATCCTCCCCGTCGGCCTCATCTCCGGAGGTGACGCCCGCAAGCAAATCGGTGCCCGGAGAAAAACGCCGGAAATCGAGCAGAGGCTGAATGTTGTAGCCGTAAAGAGCGATTATAAGTATGTAGAGCGACAGCAATCCGCCAATCACCCACTGGATATATGCAATGAAGAGGCCCTCCACCCTGCTGTTGAAAGCGGCAAGATAAGCGAGCATGAGGGTCAGGAAGATATTCTTGGCGAATGTAACCGTGTTGGAGAGCACGAGGAAGTCGCCGAAACATCCGCAGTCGGCCACAGGATCGGCCACGGCGATGTAGAGCGTGAGCGGAAGCATGAAGGCCATCATAGCCAGCAGGAGCCACACGGCCACACGCCTGTAGCATCCGAAGAGGAGCAGACAGCCGAGCACAAATTCAGCGCCCCCGAGCAGAAATGCGGCGAGCACCTCGAGCGAGGCCGGAATATCCATATTCCAGACTTCAAAATACTCGCTTATCTTGTAGAAACTCCCCCAGGGATCGATGCTCTTGACAAAACCCGACAGCACAAACGTGGCGCCCACCAGGAGGCGGAAGAGCCACACCACCGCCGGATGATACAGGCGCTCAGTCCAGTTTTTCGGTGAGTTTGATGATTCCGAATACGGCATAGTTGATAATATCCATATAGTTAGAGTCGATACCCTCGGAAACGCGTGTCGCACCGCCGTTTCCCTCGATTTCCTTCACGCGCTGGAGCTTCGTAAGGATGAAATCAGTGTAGGAATTGACACGCATGCCGCGCCAGGCATCGCCATAGTCGTGGGTCTTGGCCGCCATCAGCGAGCGGGCTGCGGCCGCATGCGAGTCATAGAGTTCAGTGGCATTCTCCGGAGTGATGTCGGCCTCGTCAGCATAGCCGAGTTCAAGCTGTATCAGACCTATTATGCCGTAATTGACAATGGCCATGAACTCGCCGAGTATCCCCTCGTCGACCATCGCCACACCCTCTTCAAGCGTGCGGATGCGCTTTGCCTTGATGTAGAGCTGATCGGTAATCGAGCGCGGGCGCATTATGCGCCACGAGGCGCCATAGTCCTTGAGTTTATTGACAAAAATCTCCCGACACATTGAGAGCGCCTCATCAAACTGCCGGACGGTCGAATCATTGGAGATTGCAGGTATCATGATAGAGATATGTAATGGTATGGAGGATTTTTCAGATTATAGAAAAGAGCTGTGACGCTCAGTATCCGGGAAACGCCGGATTCACGCCACAGCTCTGATTGATATCCTGTCAGGAATCGGTCAGAAAGGGATGATATTACTGGCCGAGAAGTTTTTCAACGCGGGTAAGGTTCTCACCGTCGTTGAGTACATAGTAAATATTCTTGAGATAGCGGAGGGCGTCGAGCTGCTCGTTGTCAAGCTCATAAGCCTTCTCCAGATACTTGACAGCCTCAAGGATGATGGGACGCATAGTCTCGAAGTTGTACTTGTTGTATTCCTGCTGCGACATATTGGCTGCGCCCTGGTCAAGATCGTTGTACTGCTGCACGAGCATACGGCCGTAGTAGAGATTGTTGAGAGCGCCCTTGGGGTCGAGCTCTACAGCTTTCTTATAGGCATCCTTGGCACCTGCGAAATCGTTCTGCTGCTCAAGGAGCACGCCGAGCGAGAGGTAGTAAGCGGAATTGTTGGGGTCAGTGGCGATGGCCTTGTTGAGCATATCCTTTGCCTTGTCAAATTCCTTTGCCTCGATGTAGCTGTTGACCACACGCTGGAGGAACTTGGGATCCGATGTGCCGAACTTGTCGAGGGCAGCCTGCGAGTAAGCGAGTTTGCGGGGCTCGTCCTGAAGGTTGTAAGCCACGCTGTAGGCATAATCATAGGCATTGGGGTCCTCATAGCCCTTGGCGAGAAGAGCGTCGAAAGTCTGAGCTGATTCCTGAAGCATCTCGGCCTGCCATGCTGCAAGAGCGCAGTTGTAGAGAATCTGAGTGGCGGTAGAGTCGGGAAGAGCTGCAGGAGCGTTCTTGCCGAAACGGGGATTGCCGGGAATTTCAAGATAGTCATTGAAAGCCTCGTATGCTTTCTTGAATTCGCGTGCTTCCCAGAAAGCGGCGCCGGCGTTAAGGTAGTCGTTGGCGTGACCGGCAATCTGGCTTACGATATCCTTGGAAAGTTTAGTTTTAACCTTGCCCTTTGCATCAACCACAGTGTCGAGAGCGAGAGCTTTCATGCCGTAAGTATAACCGTCGAGGAGGGCGCTGCTCATGTCTACGAGGTTCACATCCTGGCCGAAGGTCTTTTTAGCAAAAAGGTCGTCGTAGAGTTTGAAACCGGCCTTACCGGGAATCCAGTATGTCTGGGCTTCCTTGTCGGTTTCGGGATTAGAAAAAGCGGGAGTAATGGCCTGGAGTGCTTTTTGATAGGCAGCATAGCTGTCAGCGCTCTTGAACTCCTTCTCGGCTTCTTTCACCACGGCCACCTGTGCGGTCATGGAAGCTGCTGCGAGAAGTCCAACGGTTAAGACGCAGATTTTTTTCATAATAGATTATTAGTATTAGGGGGATTAATGATTATTCTTCATCTTCCTCGGAGAGCTCGTCGGTGATTTCGTCGTCGTCGACAGCCTCATCCTCCTCGGGTTCCTCGATGTCGACAATCTCTTCCTCAGGCATTTCGGGCATGAGTTCCTGTGCCTCTACCTGCTCGACCTCTTCCTCCGGGTCAGAATCCACGCAGCATACAGAAGCGATTGTGTCGTTACGTTTCTCAAGATTGATGATGCGGACACCCTGGGTGGCGCGGCCCTGGACACGTATGTCGGCCACATGGATGCGGAGGGTGATACCGCTCTTGTTGATAATCACAAGGTCGTTCTCGTCGTTCACGCTTTCGATCGCGACCAGACGGCCTGTCTTTTCAGTGATGTTCATGGTACGGACTCCCTTTCCGCCGCGGTTGGTCACTCGGTAGACGGGAACCTTCTCAGTCACTCCTTCCTCATTTGTAATCTCGGTGTCGAGAGGTGTGCGCTTGCCGTAGCCGCGCTCGCTGAGCACCATGACGTCGTTGACGGTGCTCTCGGGCATGCAGATCATGCCTACCACCTCATCGTCGTCGCCGTCGAGAGTCATGCCGCGCACGCCGGCCGACATGCGGCCCATTTCACGGACTTTATTCTCGGGGAAGCGGATGGCGCGGCCGTTGCGGTTGGCGAGGAGAATCTCGCTGTTGCCGTCGGTCATCTCCACGGCGAGAAGCTCGTCGCCCTCGCGGATGATGATGGCGTTGACACCCTTGGCACGGGGACGCGAGTAGGCGACGAGACGTGTTTTCTTGATGACGCCCTTCTTGGTGGCGAACACAAGATTGTGGGTCTTGACAAATTCCGCATCGCCGAGCGACTTGGTGCAGATGAAAGCCTTGACTGAATCGTCAGGCTCGATGTTGAGCATGTTCTGAATGGCACGGCCCTTGGAGTTCTTGGCACCCTCGGGTATCTCGTAGACCTTGAGCCAGTAGCAACGTCCCTTCTGAGTGAAGAAGAGCATGTAGTTGTGCATCGAGGCGGGATAGATGTGCTCGATGAAATCCTCGTTGCGGGTGTCGGAACCCTTGGCGCCGACTCCGCCGCGGTTCTGGGCGCGGAACTCGCTGAGTTGAGTGCGCTTGATGTAGCCGAGATGCGAGATGGTGATAATCATGTCGTCATCGGCATAGAAATCCTCGGCATTGAAATCGCCTGCGGTGTAGTCGATGTCAGTGCGGCGGGCGTCGCCATACTTATCGCGCACCTCGATAAGCTCCTTCTTGATGAGCTCACGGCAGGTGTGGTCATCGGAGAGGATGAGCTCGAGGCGGGCGATTTCCTGCTCGAGAGCCTCATACTCGCTGCGGAGCTTGTCCTGCTCCAGTCCGGTGAGCTGGCGGAGACGCATCTCGACGATGGCGGCTGTCTGCGGATCCGTGAGACCGAAACGCTCCTTGAGTGCTTCGCGGGCGCTCTGAGTGTCGGCTGCGGCACGGATAATCTTGATTACCTCGTCGATATTCTGCGAGGCTATGATGAGACCTTCGAGGATGTGAGCGCGCTCCTGAGCCTTGTTGAGCTCAAACTTGGTGCGGCGGATTACGACCTCGTGGCGGTGAGCCACAAATTCGCTGATAAGCTCCTTGAGATTGAGGGTCTTGGGACGGCCGTTGACAAGCGCCACGTTGTTGACGCTGAACGACGCCTGCATCTGAGTCATCTTATAGAGCTTGTTGAGAACCACGCTCGCGTTTGCGTCGCTCTTGAGCTTGATGACGATACGCATACCCTTGTAGTTGCTCTCGTCGTTGATGTCGGCGATGCCGTCGAGCTTCTTGTCGTTGACAAGCTGAGCTATATAAGAGATGAGTTCAGCCTTGTTGACGCCATAGGGAATCTCATGGACGATGATATTCTCGTGATTGTCCTCGACCTCGATTTCAGCCTTCGAGCGGATGACCACGCGGCCACGGCCTGTCTCGTAGGCTTCCTTGACACCGCTGTAGCCGTAGATTGTACCGCCGGTGGGGAAATCGGGAGCGGGGATATATTTCATAAGTCCCTCGATGTCAATCTCGGGGTCGTCGATATAGGCGACGCAGGCATTGATTGACTCAGTGAGGTTGTGGGTGGGCATGTTGGTAGCCATGCCGACGGCGATACCCGAAGCTCCGTTGACGAGCAGGTTCGGGAAACGTGTCGGAAGCACTACGGGCTCCTTGCGGGAGTTGTCGTAGTTGGGCTGGAAGTCTACTGTATCACTGTCAATATCGGCAAGCATCTCCTCGCCGAGCTTGTCGAGGCGCACCTCGGTATAACGCATGGCCGCTGCACCGTCGCCGTCGACCGAACCGAAGTTACCGTGACCGTCCACAAGCGTATAGCGCATGGCCCAGGGCTGGGCGAGGCGGACAACGGTACCGTAGATTGACGAGTCGCCGTGGGGGTGATACTTACCCATAACCTCACCGACGCAGTTTGCTGATTTCTTGTGAGGGCGGTCAGATGTGTTGCCCATTTCATTCATACCGAA
>DXXM01000032.1:0-32842 GCA_019416285.1 Bacteroidales bacterium | reverse complement strand
AGATGTGTATAAGAGACAGGCACACGTCTGTGGACAGGCTTGAGGCCGTCGCGGACATCAGGGAGCGCACGCGATACTATCACCGACATCGAATAATCGATGTAGGCGCTTTTCATCTCGCTTTCAATATTGATCTTAATGATACGATCTTCTTCAATCATAGCTTCTACAATGCGGAGACCGTTTCGTCATGTCCGGAAACCGGACACCCGCGGTCTCTGAAAAAACTTTTTCTCTTTAGTATATTAATTAATGTGGTCCTGGAGAAATCACAAATGGATTTTTCCCGACAAAGGTAAGAAATATTTTGCAAAAATCGTATCTTTGCACTGCAAGAAATGTTTTTTAATTGTTATTAGAACAAGATACGGTTTTAACACTTTATAAAAAGTGTAAATAGGCTCTGACTTACGGACTTTGGCACAATTTTTGTTGTATCACCCTCCGTAATCGCTGCCGAGAGTGAAAATCACACTCCTTTCCGTCAGCATAAGAAATTACGATATATCATCTCTCCGGTTTCCGGGCCACGGCGCGATGTCCCCGCCGTAAATGCCCGCAAATTCACTACTTAACACCAAGAAAAGAAAGGTACAAGAAAAAGATGGACACTGTTTATTCACGAAAATTCAAAGAAATAATCGCCGATTCCCCAAAGCAGGCAGCGCGACACAACAACCGCTATGTCATGCCCGAGCACATCCTGCTGTCACTGCTGACAGATATGGAAGGGGAGCCGGCCCGCCTCGTCGACCGTGCGGCCAAGGGCGCATCAGCCTATGAGCTCCGCGAAGGTCTCGACAAAGCACTCTTCAATGCCGCGTCCGACACGGCCTATCAGGGCACAGTCGGTGTGGCGGAAGTCAGTCTCAGCGATCTTTCGGGGCGCATCATAAAGCTCAGTGTCCTGGAAGCACGCATGCTCAAGAGCAATGAAGTCGATGCCACCCACCTGCTGCTCGCTATCTTCCACAATTCCGACGCACAGAACTCGAAATTCATGGATGCTTTTCACCGCGCAGGCATAACCTACGAGTCTCTTTACCGCATCGTAGCGGCCGACTCCGACATCCCAACCGCCCTCGGTTCGGATTTTGCTGACGATGACGACGAGGAGGACCTTCCTCCCCGCTCATCCGAAAGCCAGTCGTCGTCATCGTCGAAGGAGAGCGACCGCAAGCGTCAGGGTACCGCAACTTCGCAGCGCCGCGGCAACGACACTCCCGTGCTTGACAAGTACGGCAATGACATGACTCTCGCCGCCGAGGAAAACAGGCTGGATCCCGTGGTGGGCCGCGATGTGGAAATCGAGCGTCTCGCGCAGATTCTCAGCCGCCGCAAGAAGAACAATCCGGTGCTTATCGGCGAGCCGGGCGTCGGAAAATCCGCCATCGTCGAAGGTCTCGCACTGCGCATCGTCCAGCGCAAAGTCTCGCGTATACTCTTCGGGAAGCGTGTGGTCAGCCTCGACATGGCCTCGATTGTGGCCGGTACAAAATACCGCGGCCAGTTCGAGGAACGCATCAAGGCCATACTCGACGAGCTTGCAAAGAACAAGGATATAATCCTGTTCATCGACGAGCTCCACACCATTGTCGGCGCCGGTAACGCCGCAGGGTCGATGGATGCCGCCAACCTACTCAAACCCGCACTCGCGCGCGGCGAAATCCAGTGTATCGGCGCCACCACTCTCGACGAATACCGCAAGAACATCGAAAACGACGGTGCCCTTGAACGCCGCTTCCAAAAGGTGATGGTCGAGCCGACAACCTCGGAGGAAACCCGCGTCATACTCGACAATATCAAGGATAAATACGAGGAGCACCATAACGTGAACTACACTCCTGAGGCTCTCGACGCCTGCGTGCAGCTCACCGAGCGCTATATCTCCGACCGCAATTTCCCGGACAAGGCTATCGACGCCATGGACGAGGCCGGAAGCCGCGTGCATGTCACCAACATAGCCGTCCCCAAGGAAATCGAGCAGCTTGAGCAGCATATCGAAGAAGTTTCGGCACAGAAACTCCGCGCCGCTCAGTCGCAGAATTTCGAGAAAGCCGCCTCCTACCGCGACCAGGAGCAGCAGCTCAAGGGCATGCTTGAGGAAGCCAAAGCAAAATGGGAGAAGCAACTCGATTCAATGCGCGAGACTGTCGACGCCGACAAGGTGGCCGAAGTCGTGGCGATGATGACAGGTGTCCCTGTGCAGCGTGTAGCCCAGGCTGAGGGAAAACGCCTTAAGGAGATGTCACCCGCCCTCAAGAGTCAGATTATCGGTCAGGATCCGGCAATCGACAAGGTGGTTAAGGCCATCCAGCGCAACCGCATCGGCCTGAAAGACCCCAGCAAGCCTATCGGCACCTTCCTCTTCCTCGGTCCTACAGGCGTCGGGAAGACACATCTTGCGAAGAAGCTCGCCGAATATATGTTTGATTCGGCCGACACACTCATCCGCATCGACATGAGCGAGTACATGGAGAAATTCACCGTGTCGCGCCTTGTCGGAGCGCCTCCGGGATACGTCGGTTACGAGGAGGGTGGTCAACTCACCGAGAAAGTACGCCGCCACCCCTACTCCATCGTCCTGCTCGACGAGATTGAGAAGGCACACCCCGATGTGTTCAACCTTCTCCTTCAGGTAATGGACGAGGGACGACTGACGGATTCGCTCGGACGCCGCATCGATTTCAAGAACACCGTCATAATAATGACCTCCAACATCGGCTCGCGCCAGCTCAAGGATTTCGGTGGCGGCATAGGTTTCACATCCCGCTCCGCCGACGACAAGGACTACAGTCAGGGTGTGCTCCGCAAGGCTCTCAACAAGGCTTTCGCTCCGGAGTTCCTCAATCGTATCGACGACATAATCATGTTTGACCCGCTCTCGAAAGAGGCCATCTTCAAGATTATCGACATCGAGCTTGCCGGATTCAACAAGCGCGTCAAGGAGCTTGGCTACACTCTGACCATCTCCGACGAGGCCCGCGACTTCATCGCCGAGAAGGGTTACGACGCCCAGTATGGTGCACGCCCGCTGAAACGTGCGATACAGAAGTATCTCGAGGACAAACTCGCCGAGCTCATTATCGACTCTGAACTCCGCGGCGGCGACGAGATAAAGGTGACCTACACCCCCGGCGCCGAAGAACTCACGACCGACATCCTGTCATCCGCATCCTCGGAAGAAGGTAATTAATAAACGATTCCTGACATTTTCAGATTCTTACAGAATCATATAAAAACCGGAAGCCATAATTTCCATCGACACACATTCATGGAAATTATGGCTTCCGTTTTTTAGACTTTACCATTTTTTCGGTGAAGTTTACCTTTATCGCATCGGAATCCCGCTTATTAAAAAAATATGTTTTAAATTTGCGCAGTGCTTTCAATCAACACTGCGACACATGGAAAAAAAGACAATTAACCTCAACTCAATCGACGCCTACAACAAACTTTACGGACTGACTACACGCCATCCGCTCGTAACCGTTATCGACTTGAAACAGGCCACGCAGTCGGTCAATCACGTGTGTATAAACTACGGTGTCTATGCCCTCTTTCTGAAAAACGACTGCAACTGCACTCTCAAATACGGCCGCAAGCATTACGACTATCAGGAGGGAACCATAGTCAGCTTCTCGCCCGGACAGATTATCGAGGTCGACATGATAAACGAGGTCGTCGCCCCGGATGTCGTAGGGCTGATGTTTCACCCTGATTTAATCTACGGCACACCGCTCGGCGAGAAGATTTCGTCGTTCAGCTTCTTCGACTACTCGCAGATGGAGGCGCTTCATCTCTCCGACGAGGAACGCAGCATTTTTCTTGACTGCCTCGGCAAAATCGACCGCGAGCTTGACCATCCCGTAGACCATCACTCGGCATCGCTCCTGTCGGCCAACATCCAGCTCCTCCTCGAATACCTCCACCGGTTCTACGACCGTCAGTTCATCACGCGCCACAAAGTCAATTCCGACATCCTCAGTAATTTCGAGCGCGCGCTCAAGGAATATTTCTCGGGCAGCCCGAAAGAAACCCTACCATCGGTAGCTTATTTCGCTGACATGGCAAACCTCACTCCGGGCTATTTCGGCGACCTGATAAAGAAAGAGACAGGCATGACGGCGCAGGACATGATTTCACGCCATATAGTCTCCGTGGCGAAACACAAACTCGCCACCACTACAAACGACATCAGTCTTATCGCCTACGACCTGGGATTTCAGTATCCACAGCACTTCACACGCCTGTTCAAACGCATCTCCGGCCAGTCACCGCGCCAATACCGCGAATCCATCGGTCTGAACTGACAGCCGGCACTCCCGCAGCAGAACGCAGCGTGAACAATGGCGCCGCTAAAATCATTTAATTTCAGAAACCAACACCACAAACAGACAAGCCTATGAAAGTCCTCGTCATAAACGGAAGCCCCCATCTCCACGGATGCACCGACCGAGCCCTGCGCGAAGTGGAAAAAACTCTCGCCGACAACGGCATCGAGACTGTGCGCGTCAATGTCGGCAACAAAGATATACGCGGGTGCATAGCCTGCTATTATTGCCGCGAGCATGGCCGCTGCGTGTTCAACGACCTCGTCAACGAAACCGCCCTGCTCCTTGCGGAAGCCGACGGCGTGGTCTTCGGCTCCCCTACCTACTACGCCGGAGCCAACGGACAGCTCCATGCCTTCCTCGACAGGCTCTTTTACAGCACAGCCGGTACCGTCAACAAGACGATGAAAGTCGGCGCGACCGTAGTCTCCTCTCGTCGCGCAGGTTCGACAAGCGTATTCGACGAGATAAACAAATATTTCACCATCAGCTCAATGCCTATTGTATCGAGCACCTACTGGAACGAAGTCCACGGCTTTACGGCTGAAGATGTAGAGAAAGACCTCGAAGGCCTTCAGACCATGCGCAACCTCGGCCGCAACATGGCCTTCCTCATCAAAGCCATCAACGCCTCAAAATCCGAAATCCCCGCCCAGGAACGCGGAGTATTCACCAACTTCCACACCGAAGGCTAAGCCAACGCCCCATACCGCCTTCCTGCATCATAACACCTTGGCTCAAAAGAGCATAAAAGAGCATAAGGAACAGAAGAGACAGAAGTATCCTTCAGGCAATTCATAATACCTGAACCAACTTTTGCCACTCTTGTTCTATATGCTCTTTTGCACCCTAAAATTCCCGGAACCGGTATTTAAACTTTTGATTACAAAATTAATTGGCTTCAACCGGGGAGAGTTTTGCCAAAAATTCGTATCTTTGCAAATTATTTGACCAATCATCTGGAAAACAAATACAAAGTACACTATAATTATGCTGACAGCTAAGGAAATACGCGAATCCTTCAAGGATTTTTTCCAGTCAAAGGGACACCATATCGTCCCCTCGGCCCCAATGGTAATCAAAGATGACCCTACTCTGATGTTTACCAACGCGGGCATGAACCAGTTCAAAGACATCATCCTCGGCAACAAGGCCGCGAAGTATCAGCGTGTGGCCGACTCGCAGAAATGCCTCCGCGTTTCAGGCAAACACAATGATCTCGAAGAAGTGGGAATGGACACCTACCACCACACCATGTTCGAGATGCTCGGCAACTGGTCTTTCGGTGACTATTTCAAGAAGGAAGCCATCGACTGGGCATGGGAATATCTCGTCGACGTGCTCAAGCTCGACCCCGCCCGTCTCTACGCCACTGTGTTTGAGGGCGCGCCCGACGAGGGCCTCTCGCGCGACGACGAAGCCGCCTCTTACTGGGAAAAGCATCTTCCTGCATCGCATATCATCAACGGCAACAAGCACGACAATTTCTGGGAAATGGGTGATACCGGTCCATGCGGCCCCTGCTCGGAAATCCATATCGACCTGCGCAGCGATGAAGAGCGCGCGCAGATTGACGGCGCAGAGCTCGTCAACAAGGACAATCCTCTCGTGATTGAAATCTGGAACCTCGTGTTCATGCAGTTCAACCGCAAGGCCGACGGCTCGCTCGAACCGCTTCCCGCAAAGGTAATCGACACCGGCATGGGCTTCGAGCGCCTCTGCATGGCTCTTCAGGGCAAGAAATCGAACTACGATACCGATGTGTTCACTCCGCTTATCGACAAAATCTCGCAGCTTTCAGGCAAGGAATACGGCAAGGATGCGAAAGTCGACGTGGCGATGCGCGTAATCGCCGACCATGTCCGCACCATCTCGTTCTCGATTGCCGACAGCCAGCTTCCCGGCAACGCCAAGGCAGGCTATGTGATCCGCCGTATCCTCCGCCGCGCCGTGCGCTACGCCTACACCTTCCTTAACCAGAAGCAGGCCTTCATGTATAAGCTCGTCAACACTCTCATCGACTCCATGGGCGAGGCTTATCCCGAAATCACAGCCCAGCGCGAGCTCATCATGAAAGTAATCAAAGAGGAAGAGGATTCTTTCCTCCGCACTCTCGACAAGGGTATCGCCATCCTCGACGACGCCATCAAAAACGCTAAGAAGCAGGGCAAAAACGAGATTTCAGGCAAGGAGGCTTTCGTGCTCTACGATACCTACGGCTTCCCCCTCGACCTCACCGAGCTTATCCTCAAGGAAAACGGCATGACTCTCGACAAAAAGGAATTTGACGTCGAGATGGAGGCTCAGAAAACCCGCGCCCGCAACGCTGCCGCAGTCGAGGCCACCGATTGGGTGACAGTCCGTGAAGGCGAGACTGAATTTGTGGGCTACGATATGACCGCCTGCCCGACCCACATACTCCGCTACCGCAAGGTAACTCAAAAAAACAAGGAATTCTATCAGATAGTGCTCTCTGTCACTCCGTTCTATGCCGAGATGGGTGGTCAGGTCGGTGACAGCGGATGGCTCATCGACGGCGACGAGAAGGTGGAAATCTACGATACCAAGCGCGAGAACGGCCAGGCCGTACACCTCTCGAAGAAACTTCCCTTGAATGTCGAGGCCGAGTTCACCGCTCAGATCAACGAGGCAAACCGTCGCGCAACCGAGTGTAATCACACCGCGACCCACCTGCTCCACGCAGCCCTCCGCGAAGTGCTCGGAACACACGTAGAGCAGAAAGGCTCATACGTTTCGCCTCAGATGCTCCGCTTCGACTTCTCTCACTTCCAGAAAGTGACTCCCGAGGAACTCCGAAAGGCCGAACACATCGCCAACGCCAATGTCCGCAAGGCAATTCCTCTCGACGAACACCGCCACATGCCTATCGCCGAAGCTCTCGACATGGGCGCTATGGCTCTCTTCGGCGAGAAATACGGCGAGGATGTCCGCGTGGTGAAATACGGTGACTCCGTGGAGCTCTGCGGTGGCACACATGTTCCCAACACCGGAAATATCGGCACAATCCGCATCATCTCCGAGTCAAGCATCGCCGCCGGCATCCGCCGCATCGAGGCCGTGACCGCAGAGGTGGCCGAGAATATGGTTGACCAGCTTACGGACGACATGCGCAGCGTGGGCGAACTTCTCCACAATGCCCCCGACGTGCTCCAGGCACTCCGCAAGTCAATCGAGGAAAACGCCGAGCTCCGCAAGCAGGCCGAAGAATACATGCAGGAGCGCATCCGCAATATCGCGCGTGAGGCTCTCGACAAGGCCGAGGAGGTCAACGGCATGAAGCTCGCATCGCTCACTGGCATCCGCGTGCCCGAGGTTGTCAAAGGCGTTGCCTTCACAATCCGCCAGCTCGCTCCCGAAAAGACCGCCTTCATCGCGGCTACAATCGACATGGCAGGCAAACCGCTCCTCACAGTCGCCTTCACCGACGACCTCGTGAAAGAGGGCTATAATGCCTCGACCATCGTCCGCGAGGCAGCCAAGGCCATCAAAGGTGGCGGCGGCGGTCAGCCCGGTTTCGCCCAGGCAGGCGGCAAGGACAAAGACGGTCTCGCAACCGCTTTCCAGACCCTCAGCCATTCAGTAAGGAAGTAAACAACTAACTTTCTATTATACGCGTCAACCGCGCCGGGATGTCACGCAATTGGCATTTCGGCGCGGTTGTTTTTATATCCTGCCGATAGGGACGTTTTTCAAATCGTCGGGCTGCGCTTCAAAATTGCAAATTTTTCGCCGCACAGGGGGACTATGAGATAGAATCATTAAATTTCACCATCCGGAGTCCACAGGGGAGAATGAACTCACCTTAGACCCTCTCAGGGAAATACGGCCTCGCAATCTGTTAATAAACATTAAAATTGGGGGGGGTAATACTTTATTCATTTAAATTAACTAAATTAGCGAATCTTAATAATTTTAACTTACATTTTCTCTCTAACTTTTATGTATAAGATTCCCATTTTGATGGCGTCTATGGCGCTAAGCCTTACTCTACAAGCCCAGAATCCGAATTTATCAGATTCACTTCCGGATGATTCTCTAATGTTACAGAATCTTATGGAGGTGGTGGTGGTTGCTTCTCCTGTTGTGCATAAGCCAGATCGTGATGTGTACACCCCATCTAAACAGGCACGTCAGGCCTCACCCGATGGTCTGGCGCTACTTCAAAATATGAATATACCGTCATTGTCAGTAAACACTTTACTCAACACAGTGTCGAATCCCGGCGGGAGTGTACAATTGCGAATCAACGGACGGGAAGTAGGTGTGCAGGATGTGCTTAATCTCTCCGCCGAAAACGTTGTCAAAGTGGAATATCTTGAGAATCCCGGCTTGCGCTATAAAGATGTCAACGCCGTAATAAATATCATTGTCAAAAATCCTTCGTCGGGTGGATCAGTAAGTCTAAGCACAATGTTATGGTGCAAAGAATTGCCTTCAGGAAATTATATCGGGAACATAAAGATAAACAAAGGGAAATCGCAGTGGAGCGCCTACACCGAGACTCAGATCCGCGATCATGTTCCAATGCATCGTGATTATGATGAAGTATTTCATTTTTCAGACGGACAGACCCTCAAAAGAGTCGAATCCCCGATAGGAGGAGAGTATAACAACAACCAGATCTGGAGTGGAATAAGCTATTCCTATATAAACCCGTCCAAGACCACTCTCTGGACCGGTGTGCGCATGAACTATCAGAATCCAAACACTTTACGCTATGAAGGTATGCTGGAAACAGTTTCGGGAACAGAAAACGAAAGCCATTATCTTTCCTCTACAACTCTCAACATGTTTGTGCGACCCACCTTCGAGTTTTACCTTGACCACAAAATCGGTCACGGACAAACATTAGCCCTCAATGCCACAGCCAGCTATCGCTATGGCAAACCGGGCTCAAGATATATCGAGAGTGAAATCAAAGGAACGGATTTAATATCCGACATAACCACATCAATCATAGATAACAATCTTGGCTTTTCCTTAGAAGGGAATTATATGAAGGAATGGCGAACCGCCTCCGTCACCGGAGGTATAAAATGGAATGGCAGCCGCAACCGCTCGAAATATGTCTCCTCAGACAACTCAATATTTCACCAACGACACGATGCGTTATATTTTTTCGGGGAATATACCTACCGCATTAACAATGTCTCGATAACCGCAGGAACCGGCGTCCAATACACCGACTTATATATGCGAGAATCGGATCGAGGCACAACTTCATGGGAAATACAGCCTAAAATCTCACTTATGTGGCGTAAGGACTGGTCAACATTACGTGCCGGTTTCACACGCACAAGCACAGCACCAACCCTCGGAGAGACCAACCCTGTGGTGCAGCAGCTTGACCCTATACAATATCAATATGGCAATCCTGATTTAAAGCCATATTCATGGTTTCGCTACAATCTTTCATGGAGCATAACCATACCACGTGCCAATTTTATCCTTAAAGCTAAAATACGCACAGTCGACAATCCTATCTATAAATATTCATACTGGGAGGATAACAGGCTGATGAAAACATATTCCAACGACGGAAGTTATTTTGATTTCGGCTTCAACTTCGCCACGAGCTTTGAGGCAATCCCGGAATGGCTTTTCCTCGAAGGTGACGTAGGGTTTTCAAGACAATTTACAAAAGGAAAGAACTTCCGCCACGAGATAACCGCCTGGGGAGGCAGTGCACAGGTAATGGTAAGACATTGGGGATTTAATTTTCTCTTCAGCCTTAACCAAGCATCCAACTCCCTTTGGGCTCAAAAAATAAACCGTCCTGAGTCATTTAATACCATAATGTTACAATATAGATGGAAAGATTATACAGCAGGAGGATTCGTGCTTATGCCTTTTGGACGGTATAACCAGGAAGAGACAAGCCTTGATGCCAATTATTCATATACCAGCATCATGCGCTCCCCGTTTGTAGAACGAATGGTCGGAATTCAGTTTGCCGCCACATTGAAATGGGGAAAACAGAAACGGGAAGTCAACAAGCTTATTGAAGGAAGCGATAATGTGGAAGGATCTACGGCAGGAGGTCGCTGACATCTTCAAGATTTTTCCCCCATCATAAAAAGTCCCCGGCCACATCACTGATTCGGATGCGACCGGGGATTTGAGTATCTGTCCAGACTGCGGAAAGCAAACAGTTTATTTTTTTGCCTTGCGCTTGTTGTGTTTGAACTTGTCGGTGGTATAGCCGAGGTCCTCCATTTCAAGAGATGCCCAGATGAAGGGGCCTACGCCCTTGGCATCATTGTCGCGGATAGGCTCGCTGAGGTAATAGGCGTATGAACCGTCGCGGCGCTTGTTTTCCTTAACTTTGGGAGCGGCTTTGAGCACGGCGTCGCTGATACCCGGGCCGAGGCCTGCAACCACGCAGCAGTCGGTGAGCGAGATGGTGCCGTCGGGGTCCTCGCTGATGAAGTTATCCACGATACCCTTGTAGGCCTTGATGCCGGCCTCGCGGTATTTCGGGTCGGTCACCCAACCCTTGCGGGCAGCCTTGAGAAGCGAGTAGGCGAACATTGACGAGCATGTCGACTCAAGATAGTTGCCCTCGCGCTCGGGAGAATCCATCACCTGATACCATACGCCGGTCTTGGAGTCCTGCCATTTGATAATGTTGTCGAAACACTTGGTCAGGAGGTCAATCACCTCGCCGCGGCGCTCATAGTTTTCGGGAAGCACATCGAGGAGCTCCACCAGCGCCATGGTGTACCAGCCCTGCGCGCGTCCCCAGCAGTGCTGCGAGAGACCGGTCTCGTTGTCGCTCCAGAACATTTCACGGCTCTCGTCCCAGGCGTGGCGGTTAAGGCCGGTCTTGGGGTCGTAGGTGCGGTCGTAAGTGCTCTTCACCTGCTCCACGGCATCGTCGTAGATAGGCTTGGCGAGCTCGGGAGTATAGATGTGGGAGGCTGTGAGCACACGGAAGGGAAGGCCCATGAAGATACCGTCGAGCCACACCTGATAGGCATAGATGGCCTTGTGCCAGTAGACCCCCTCGTTAGTACGGGGCTGCTCGGCCAGCTGGCGCATGAGGGTGTTCATGGCCTTGAGGTTCTTGTTTTCGGGGAAATTCTGATACATGCGGGTTACGAAATGGCCCGTACGCACATTGTCGAGGTTGTAGTCAAGCAGTTTGTAACCGCGGATTTCACCGTCGGGCGAAATCATGGTGTCGGTATATTCCACACAATAATCCTTGATATCCTCCCCGCCATATTTGAGATAGGTGTCAAGCATCGATTCAAGTTCGATACCCATGACATAGCTCCATTTCGGGCGGTTTGAAAAATCAAGCAGATAACTTTTGGGCACTCGCTGCATCTCCGAGCGAGTCAGCCACTCTGAATAGTGCTTCGGTTTATCTGACGACTTCCCTGCAGGGACTGTGGCGGCGTATGCGCTCCCTAAGGTTGCCAGGAGGACGCCGGCGAGCATCAGCTTCAATTTTTTCATTCTGATTAAAGGTATGTGATTGATTAATTGGTTTTCTATGTACGGAATGATATTGTATTTAAGATAGGACAAATGTACGCAAAAATCCCGTAACCGCCAAATCCGCCGGTCAATGAAGCATTTGGATTATAGAAATTTAAGTATTATCTTTGCATAAATACCAATCACAAAACCCACATTTTTCCATCAGAAATCCATGAAAATAAAGCATCTTTTCACGGCCGCCGTGCTTGCCGGACTTCCTGCTTTCATGTCGGCTCAACTTCTTCCCTATCAGAACCCTTCGCTATCTGCCGAAGAACGCGCGGAGGACCTTTGCAAACGTCTCACTCTTGAGGAAAAAGCGCTCCTCATGATGAACTACTCACCAGCCATCGAAAGGCTCGGTATTCCGGCCTTCGACTGGTGGAGCGAGGCACTCCACGGAGTAGGCCGAAACGGTCTCGCCACGGTGTTCCCTTCTTGTATCGGCATGGCCGCCTCATTCGACGATGACCTCATCGAAGAGGTGTTCACTGCTGTCAGCGACGAGGCCCGCGCCAAAAACACTCTCGCCCGTCGTGAAGGCAAGGTGGGAAAATACAAATGTCTATCATTCTGGACCCCGAACATCAACGTGTTCCGCGACCCACGCTGGGGACGCGGCCAGGAGACATACGGCGAGGACCCCTACATGAACGGACGCATGGGCCTGCGCGTGGTCAAGGGTCTCCAGGGCGACGGAAGTGATAAATATTATAAACTCCACGCGTGCGCGAAGCACTATGCCGTCCACAGCGGCCCCGAAAAGACACGCCACCAGTTCAACATCGACAATCTTCCGGCCCGTGAACTCTGGGAGACATATCTGCCCGCTTTCAAGATGCTCGTGCAGGACGGCAACGTGCAGCAGGTGATGTGTGCTTACCAGCGTTTTGAAGGTGATCCCTGCTGCGGCTCCGACCGTCTGCTCAACTCCATCCTGCGCTACAAATGGGGATTCGACGGCCTCGTGGTGAGCGACTGCGGCGCAATCGGCGACTTCTACCGTCCCGGGCGCCACGGTGTCTCCAAAGATGCGGAGTCAGCCTCGGCACTCGGTGTGCTCAGCGGCACCGATGTGGAGTGTGGCAGTGTCTACAAAAACCTTCCCGCCGCCGTCAGACGCGGTGACATCAAGGAATCCGACATCGACATAAGCATAAAGCGCCTCCTCAAAGGCCGTTTCGAGCTCGGCGATTTCGACCCCGACTCCATCGTGTCGTGGACTTCAATCCCCATGAGTGTTGTCAACTCTGAGGCCCACCGCGAACTCGCCCGCAAAATGGGCCGCGAGCAGATGGTGCTTCTCAAGAACAACGGTGTCCTGCCCCTCTCACCCGACAATAAGAAAATCATGGTCATGGGCCCCAATGCCTCTGACTCGACTATGCAGTGGGGCATCTACTACGGTCAGCCGGGCCACACCGTCACAATACTCGAAGGCCTCAACAAACGCACAGGCCGCTCGCTCCCCTACTCGCGCGCTTGCGCCGTCACTCAGATGACCGACCGCGAGAGCGTATTCCCCGCACTCAGAAATTCCAAGGGTGGTCAGGGCATGGAGGCTTCCTACTGGAATAATCTCGACATGTCGGGTAAACCCGCGGTAGAGACAGTCTACACCGCTCCGATTCAGCTCGACAACGGCGGCAACACCGTATTCGCCCCCGGTGTGAACCTCACCAACTTCACCACCCGCATCAAGGGCACATATACTGCCGACCGCGACGAGACGCTCAATATCGTGTTCAACAACGACGACGGTTTCCGCATCATCATAGACGGCGACACTGTCCACAACCGCTGGAAAACCGACCCGCTCAACTTCCGTGAACGCGAGTTCAAGGTGAAGAAAGATCAGAAATATGACATCGAGGTCAACTACATGCAGCTTGAGGACGACGCTACCCTCAACTTCGACATACTCCGCACACGCGACGTGACTCCCGCCGACGCTGTGGCCGCTGCCAAGGATGCGGAAGTGGTGATTTTCGTAGGCGGAATCTCCCCGGCCTACGAGCGCGAGGAGGCCAAGGTGCGCGAGCCCGGATTTGACGACGGCGACCGCACTTCAATCGAACTTCCCGCACCGCAGCGCGAAATCATCCGTGCGCTCCACGACGCCGGCAAGAAAGTGGTTCTCGTCAACTGCAGCGGCAGTGCCGTGGCCCTCACTCCCGAGGATGAAATCTGCGACGCCATCCTTGAGGCATGGTATCCCGGCGAACAGGGCGGACATGCGGTAGCCGATGTGCTCTTCGGCGACTATAATCCCTCCGGCAAGCTCCCCGTCACATTTTATAAGAACGATTCGCAACTCCCCGCTTTTGACGACTATCTGATGGCCGGCCGCACCTACCGCTACATGAAGGATGCTCCCCTCTATCCCTTCGGCTACGGTCTGAGCTACACCACATTTGATATTTCGAAGCCCTCATACGCCAACGGCAAGGTGAAAGCCCGCGTGAAAAACACCGGCAAGGTGGCAGGAACGGAGATTGTTCAGGTCTACATGCGCCGCCCGTCTGACACGGCAGGCCCCAACAAGACCCTCCGCGGTTACGCACGTGTCGACCTCGCTCCCGGCGAGAGCCGCGACATCGAAATCGACTTCCCGCGCGAACTCTTCGAAAACTGGGACGAGGCCTCACAGGAGATGCGTGTGATTCCCGGCGAATATGAGCTCATGGTAGGCTCCTCCAGCGCCGACAAAGACCTCCGCACCATCAAAGTCAAAATTTAAGGGACCGCCCTAAGTGCAAACTTAAAGGCGCAGTTCCTATGTCTGCAATGAAAAAGCAGACATAGGAACTGCGCCTTTAATTCATCTGACTATTTGAGATACAGCTCTACCGGACAGTGGTCGGAGCCGAGCACGTCTCCACGGATATTGGCATCGGCGAGACGCGGAAGCATGCGCGAACTGATAAGGAAGTAGTCGATACGCCACCCGACGTTCTTCTCTCGCGCCCGTGCACGATAGCTCCACCATGTATAGGCCTCCTCAAGATCCGGATGGATTGCGCGGAAAGTATCTATGAAGCCCTGTTCGAGCAACTTTGTAAATTCGCCGCGCTCCTCGTCGGTAAATCCGGCATTGCGCCTGTTGGTCTTTGGATTCTTGAGGTCTATTTCCTTGTGGGCCACATTCATGTCGCCACACACTACCACGGGTTTCTCCCCGTCGAGCTTTGCAAGATAACCCCTGAACGCCTCTTCCCACACCATACGGTAAGGCAGTCGCGCAAGCTCTCCCTGCGAATTGGGTGTGTAGACATTCACAAGATAGAAATCGCCCATGTCGAGTGTGATTACGCGCCCTTCGTGGTCATGCTCGTCAACGCCGATGCCGTAAGTCACCGCCTGCGGCTTGATGCGCGTGTAGATACCGGTACCGGAATAGCCTTTTTTGTCAGCGAGATTCCAGTATGAGTGATAGCCCTCGAACTCCAGTTCGAGCGCGCCGGGACTGAGTTTTGTCTCCTGCAGGCAGACAAAATCAGCGTCCAGAGATGCAAATATATCATTGAAACCCTTCGCGCACACCGCACGCAGGCCATTGACATTCCAGGATATGAATTTCATTGTTTTCGAGATTGTTTTTAAACGGTTTCCAATGGTTTCACTATAAATTTTAATAATTTAACAGTACAAAGGTAATTATTTATGCGTTTTTTTTCGGCTATACCTGTAACTATTTCGATACTTTTGCGTCTAATGAGTATGAAATGATTAACGTCAACGGTGCCGAGTGCGCCGACATTATGCTTCAACTATTATGATTATCAGTCTTAAAGACATAAACAAGTCCTACCCGGGAGTGGTTCCTCTCCATGTGCTCAAAGACATCAACCTTACGATTGACAAAGGCGAGCTTGTTTCCATCATGGGTGCCTCCGGCTCCGGAAAATCAACCCTCCTCAATATCCTCGGTATCCTCGACAACTATGACTCGGGTGAATATTACCTCGACGGAGTGCTAATCAAGAATCTAAGCGAGAACAAAGCCGCTGACCTGCGAAACTATATGATAGGCTTTGTGTTTCAGTCGTTCAACCTCATCAACTATAAAAACGCCCTCGAAAACGTGGCTCTTCCGCTCTTCTACCGCGGCATCTCACGCCGTCAGCGCAACAAACTCGCGATGGAGCAGCTCGACCGCATGGGAATGGCCGACCGCGCGACTCACCTTCCGAGCGAGCTTTCGGGCGGACAGAAGCAGCGTGTTGCCATAGCCCGCGCGCTGATTACAAACCCGTCGATTATCCTCGCCGACGAACCGACCGGCGCGCTCGACTCAAAGACTTCCAAAGAGGTGATGCAGGTGTTCCGCGACCTCAACAACGACGGCATGACAATCGTCATCGTCACCCACGACCCCGGCGTCGGCGAGCAGACCAACAGAATAATCCGCATTGCAGACGGAAGGATAGTTTGAAGTTGAAAGTTGAAAATTTAAAGTTGAAAGTTTAGAGCTATTCAGATGTTTGATTTAGCAAGTGAAATAATGGCGACGCTGCGCCATAACAAGCTGCGCACTGCTCTGACCGGTTTTGCCGTGTCGTGGGGTATCTTTCTCCTCATAGTGCTGCTCAGTGTGTCGCGCGGACTCGTCAACGGCATGGAATCCATGTTCAACCAGCGCGACACCGAGACAGTGTCAATCCGCGGCGGATATGCAGAGAAAGCCTACAAGGGTCTGAAAGAGGACCGTCGCGTCAGGCTGAAAGACGCTGACATGGCCGTCCTCGCCTCGCAGAACGCCGACGTCAGTTCGGAAATCACAGCGCGCGTGTCGAGCGACTCCGCCCAGGTCACCAGTTCAAAAGATTATCTGACCGGAGGCTACGAGGGTGTTTTCCCCGCCGAGCAGCGCAACAGCGGAGTCGATATGGTGGAGGGGCGCTTCATCAACCACAACGACATCAACCAGCAGCGCCGCGTGGTAGTGCTCCACGAAGAATCAGCAAGAACACTTTTCGGCGACAAAAATCCCATTGGTCAGCTGGTCAAAATCAACGACCTCTCCTTTAAAGTCGTGGGCACCTACAAGCAGGAGTGGCGCCGTGACGTGTTCATCCCTTACACCACCGCCCGCTCGATGAGCGGCGAGTCCGACAAGGTCGACAACATCACCGTCAAACTTAAAAACGTAAGGAGCATCGAGCAGAGCGACGCGGCAGAAGAGCGTTTCCGCTCAACCCTCGGACGCCAGCACACCTTTTCGGAGGACGACAAAGGCGCCCTCTGGATATGGAACCGCTTCTCGGACTACATGCGTACCTCCACAGCCATGGGCGCCATCAGCATGGCCGTGTGGATAATCGGTCTGCTGACCATGCTGTCAGGCATCGTGGGAGTCAGCAACATCATGTTTGTGTCCGTCCGCGAGCGCACCCACGAAATCGGCGTGCGCCGCGCAATCGGAGCCAAGCCGCGCAGCATCCTCCGTCAGATTATACTCGAAAGCGTTGCCATCACCACCCTGTTCGGCTATGTAGGCATAGTGCTCGGCATGCTTGTGTCGCAGGGCATAGCCATGCTCGTCGAAGGTGGCGACTCCCCTATCAAGGACCCGACAGTCGACATAGCGATAGCCATCCAGGTCACACTCGTGCTGATAGTGGCCGGAGCCTTTGCCGGACTCTTTCCGGCCATGAAATCACTTAAAATTAAACCGGTGGAAGCCCTGCGCGACGAATAACCCCGACAGACAAAGCAATGAAAAATCCAATCTTCGATATAGAAAACTGGCGCGAAATAGGAACTACACTGGCTCAGAACAAGACGCGCACCTTCATGACGGCCTTCGGCATCTTCTGGGGCACCGCCATCCTCGCCATGCTCATAGGCGGCTCGAAAGGTCTCAAAAACTTCATGGGACGCAATTTCGAAGGCTTCGCCACCAACGTGGCCATCGTGTTTCCGGGCCGCACCACCAAACCCTACGCCGGCTTCAACAAGGGTATGCCCACGGAACTGAATCTCCAGGACATCATCAACATCCGCCGCGTAATCCCGGAGATAGAGAGCTCTTCGGCTGTCAACAATCTCTGGGCCAAGGCTCTCTACGGGCAAAAGGGCTCAAACGTCATGCTCACCGGCGTGGAGAGCGACTACGACAAGATATTCGTCCCCAAAATGTATGAAGGACGCTTCATCAACGAGGCCGACAATACCCGCTCGCGAAAAGTCTGCGTGGTGGGCAAGAAAGCCGCCGACGAACTCTTCGGAGGTGTCTCCGGCATAGGCAAGGAAATCTCGCTCAACGGCATATATTATAAGGTGGTGGGCATAGCCGGACAGACTTCCGAAATCAGCATGGGCGCAGAGCTCGACGAGTCCGTAATCATCCCCTACAATTCCATGCGCGCCAACTATAACCTCGGCAACAAGGTGGGCATGTTCATGATGACGCTCAAAAGCGGATATGCCCCCGGCGACTACGAGCAGACGGTTCGTCGCCTGATAGCGCGCAACCATCCCGTTGCTCCCGACGATGAAGGGGTAATCCACTATTTCGACGTGTCGGAAAAGTTCAAGATGCTCGACAATGTGTTTCTCGGCATAACGTTGCTTGCACTGATTGTGGGCGCGGGCACCCTCCTGTCAGGCATCATCGGCGTTGGCAATATCATGTGGATTATAGTCCGCGAGCGCACGCATGAAATCGGCATCCGCCGCGCCATCGGAGCCAAGCCGCGCGACATCATCATTCAGATTCTCTCCGAGAGTATGGTCCTGACCTCTATCGCGGGAATTGCGGGCATAAGTTTTGCCATCATAGTCCTCGCCGGAGCGGAACACATCTTTGCCGACGAGCGCGGAGTGATAGCTTTCCAGCTCACCTTCACGCAGGCAATCTACATTCTTGCTACCTTCCTCGTCCTCGGCACGGCCGCAGGTCTCATCCCCGCTGTCAAGGCAATGAAAATCAAGCCTATCGAGGCGCTTAATGATAAGTAGTATAAAGTTTTAAATTTAGAGTTTAACAGTCAGTCAATAATCAACGTAATCATATAAGAAACAATGAAAAAATTTTTGCGGATTTTCGTGTGGTGTGTCATCGCCGCGATTTTCATCGGGACATTTGTGTATCTTTTCATGAAGTCGCGTCCCGAGGCTGAAGTCTATGAACTCGTCAGCCCGACAACCGGAAGCATCGAGCGCAACACAGTGCTCACGGGCAAGATTGAGCCCCGTGACGAAATCGAAATCAAACCCCAGGTATCAGGCATCATCTCCGAAATCAATGTAGAGGAGGGTGACATGGTGCAGGCCGGCGACGTCGTGGCCAAAATCAAGATTGTTCCCGACGAGGGCCAGTTGTCGTCCGCGCTTTCGCGTGTGGAGACTGCGAAAATCAACCTCGAGGACGCACGCCTCAAGCATGAACGCAATCAGCTTCTCTACGATAAGAAAGTGATCAGCCGCGAGGACTACGAAAACACAGCCACCACTCTCGCCCAGGCCAAGGCCGAGCTCAACGCCGCGCAGGACGCCTATTCAATCGTCAAGGAGGGCGTCTCCAAGACCAACGCCAAGGAGAGCAACACCCTTGTACGCGCCACAATCACTGGCCTCGTGCTCGATGTACCGGTGAAAGTAGGTAGCTCTGTGATTCAGGCCAACACGATGAACGACGGTACTACCATTGCCACAGTAGCCGATATGAACAATCTGATATTCGAAGGCAAGGTAGACGAGACAGAAGTGGGTCTCCTCTCAGTCGGACAGCCCATGGAAATTGCCATCGGTGCTCTCCCCGACCTTAAACTCGACGCTGTCATCGAGCTCATTGCCCCGAAAGGAGTGGAGACCAACGGCGCCAACACTTTTGAAATCAAGGCTGCCATCAAGGTCCCCGAGGGCGAGAGAATCCGCGCCGGCTACAGCGCAAATGCAACAGTCAGCCTCAGTAAAGCAGACAATGTGCTCACGATACCCGAAAGCGTAATCGAGTGGAAGGGCGACAGCACCTTTGTCTACGTCCTCACCGACACCGTGCCCCAGCAGAAATTCGAGCGCAAAGCGATTGCCACCGGTACATCCGACGGCATCAATATCCAGGTCAACAGCGGCATCGACAAGAATGTCAGGCTGCGTGGCGCCGCCGTAAAGAACTGACCGCCTCAGGTATCATCCAATCATAACAACAGACATTAACAGACATATATGAAACGTATCATATTCCCGATACTCGCCATCGGTCTGACGGCAGCCACGGCCCTGGCCGATACATGGAGTCTCGACAGTTGTCTCAGCTACGCCATGGACCACAACCTCAACATCCGGTCGGCTGAAATCAACAGGATGGGCGGCGAGCTCTCCGTCACCGAGGCCAAAGACGCCTTCCTCCCCCAGCTTTCGGCAAGCGCCGGACAGAACTGGGACTTCGGCCGCGGTCTGACATCGGCCAACACCTACGCCAACCGCAACACCTCGATGTTCTCGTGGAACGCGCGCATGTCGCTCCCCATCTTCCAGGGGCTGCGCAATATCCGCCAGCTCCGCTACAGCCGCACGAATCTCTCGATGCTTGAAAAACAGACCGAGGCCACACGCGACGAAGTGCGTCTGAGCATTATCACCTCATATCTGCAGGTGCTCTTCAATCAGGAGCTCCTCGAAGTGAGCCGCGAGCAGTTGCGTCTGTCAAATGTCCAGCTCGAGCGCCAGCGTATCTTACTCGAAGGGGGCAAGGTGCCCGAGGTCGATGTGATTCAGGCCGAGGCGCAGGTGGCTCAGAACGAGGTGCAGGTGGTGAACTCCGAAAATGACCTCGCCACATCAAAAATCGAACTTGCGAAACTGCTTGAGCTCGACGACATCAACGGATTCGAAATCGAGCCCATCGACGACGACAACATGACACTTCTCAACGCCGAGGAGGTCTACACCAATGCACTCGCCAACTATCCGGCGTTGCTCGCCACACGCGAAAGCATCAGGCTTGCCGACGACGGTATAGCCGTCGCCAAGACCGGCTATATCCCGACCGTTAGCTTCAACGCGGGCCTCGGAAGCAGCTACTACACCGTTTCCGGCGACAAAAGCAAGTCATTCGGCTCGCAGATGCGCGACAACTTCTCGAAGAGCCTCGGATTCTCGCTTTCGGTTCCCATTTTCGACGGCTTCAACACCCGCAATCAGATACGCCAGGCCAAGGTGCGCAAGCTTAACGCGCAGCTTCAGCTCCAGCAGCAGGAAAGCGAGCTCCACAAGTCAATCCGTCTCGCCTATCAGCAGGCTCTCGGTGCCGAGAAAAAATATGAGGCCGGCAAGACCGCTGTCTCCGCAGCCAAAGCCGCGCTCGACGCTATGACCGAGAAATATACCTACGGAAAGGCCAACGCTACCGAATGGGAGCAGACCCAGTCCGACTATATCACCACCCTCGCCCAGCAGGTGCAGGCGAAATATGAGCTCATACTGCGCAACCGCGTATTGCGTTTCTACAACCGTTATTGAACCTCTTCTGAAAAAACGGAAATATCATCCGGTCCCGGACAGCACATGGCGCTCCACACGCCGCGGTGCTGTCCGGGGTCGTTTATCGCGGGGCTCTTCACCACTGCCGATTCAGCGTTTGAAAATGGCGTATTTGCCTGATTTAAGATTTTTTAACCACACAAAAGGATTCTTGTCGATTTAAGTTGGTAAATTTGCATGCTATATAACATAGTTGCACGGCACAGCTCATGATTAAAGATACAATTGACAAAATTATTACCGAGGAATTAACGGATATCTGGATGCTTCTCACCAATGAGGAGAAACGTCTGCTTATTGATAATTTCACAGTCCATCATTATAAGAAAAACAAGATTATCTATGCCGAAAAAGAGGAGCCGGAATTTCTCTGGGTACTTATCGAAGGTAAGGTAAAAAAATATAAGGATGGTGTCGGCGGACGCGTACAGATTCTCCGTCTCATTAACCCCGGACAATATTTCGGCTACCGTGCATATTTTGCGAGAGAACACTATGTGTCAAGTGCCGCGACACTCGAGGAATCCGTGCTCGGTACGCTTCCGATGAGTCTTGTCAAGGAAATGATCAGCAAAAACAACCGCCTTGCGATGTTTTTTATCCATGAGCTCTCACGCAACCTCGGTAATTCCGACACGAAAATCGTCAATCTAACTCAAAAACATATCCGCGCACGCCTCGCTGAAGCACTCCTCGTGTTGCGCGACAATTACGGCTATGAGGATGATGACAATATGACGCTCAAGATTTATATGGCGCGCGAGGACCTTGCCAATCTCTCCAACATGACTACCTCAAATGCCATCCGTACCCTCTCGACTTTCGGTGCAGAGAAAATAATCGTCGTCGACGGTCGTAAAATCAAAATTCTCAACGAACCTCTTCTCAGAAAAATCTCGAAATTCGGCTGAACACCATCATTTCGGGACTTCGATGTCGGGATGACATAAAAAATATCCACCAGCGATTACGGCGTGATGCCGGCAAAAAAGATGAGACGAGTGGCTTGCAGGCCGGAAGCCTCGAATCGTACTGTTTAATGCAAATGAACTGACTGATATGTCGCAGAAAGTAAAATTTGGATCCAAGATCGGACTTATAGCCGCGACGGTAGGTTCTGCCGTCGGACTCGGCAACGTGTGGCGTTTTCCCGCCGAAACTCAGGCCAACGGTGGCGCGGTGTTTCTTCTGATATATATCGCATGTGTGTTTATCCTCGGCATACCCGTGATGACGGCCGAGTTTTCGCTCGGACGCGGAGGCAATTCGGATGCCACTGGAGCTTTCCGCAACGTCACTCCTGCCCGGAAAGGATGGTGGCTCGTGGGCGCACTCGCCATCCTCGCCTCATATCTCATTCTTTCATTCTACATGGTGGTTTCCGGGTGGACACTCGAATATCTTATCCAGTCTCTCACCGGCGACCTTTACTCCACTGCCGGAACCGCAGGTAATCTCGCTACGATAGCCGGTGAGGAGCAGCTGTTCAGCGACAAGATGTCGTCATATATCACCGGCACCTACCGCCCACTCGTGATGACAGCCATCATGATTTTCGCCAACCTCTTCGTGTTGCTAAAAGGTGTGCAGAAAGGCATAGAGAAGATGTCAAACATCATGATGCCGATTCTCTTTGTCCTCCTGGTGATTTTCTGCGGCGTGTCGCTCACCTTGCCCAAGGCCGGAGAAGGCATAGAGTTTTTCCTTAATCCCGATTTTTCGGCCGTGACGCCCAAAACGGTAGTCAACGCCCTTGGCCAGTCATTCTTCTCTCTCAGCCTCGCCATGGGCATACTCGTGACATATTCAAGCTATTACCCCGCCGACACGAAACTCACGCGCACAGCCGTCACGGTCTCGCTTCTTGACCTCGGCACCGCCATACTCATGGGCCTCATCATTTTCCCCGCAGTGATGACATTCGGCCTCGCCGACCACAATCTTGCTGGCTCGGCCCTCGTATTCATCACTCTGCCGGAAATCTTCACTCAGATGGGCGGTACACAGTTCTGGTCATCGCTATTTTTCCTTCTGCTTTCCGTAGCAGCTTTCACATCGACTATCTCGCTTGCTGAAGTGTCGGTAGCCTTTATGGAATGTCGGTTCGGCCTGTCGAGGAAGCGCGCAGTAATGGCTGTAGTGCTCCCGCTTCTGCTTCTAAGCTCAATCTGCTCGCTCTCAGTCGGCCCGTGGAGCGATTTTAAAATCTGCGGCCTCACCATCTTTGATTTTCTCGATACCGTGGCCACAAACATCATGCTCCCCATCGGCGGAATCCTCCTCTGCATCTATATGGGATGGGTGGCGCCACGCTCTTTCTTCCGCAACGAACTCACAAACAACGGCACTCTCACATCTCACGTGTTCGGCCTCATAGCCTTTATCGTGAAATGGATTGCGCCGGTGCTTATCGCCATCGTCCTGGCCAGCCAGTTCATCTGATTGGCTCATTCCGTCGGCGGGAACCGACACCAGTTACCGTGTCTGAGTGTGGGCTGAAGGCTATGAATCAAGCGTCTTTCCGTCCGGGTAAGTGATTTTACCCGTTGCGATTTCGTAGGTAATCACAGTATCCTCCATAGTGAGTTTATAATAAGTCTTGTCGCGTGTCATCGCATAGACCGCGTTTTGCTGCTGGATTCCCTGAAGATAGTTGAACAGCGCCGGGGGCAGTTTGTCATACACAAGCACTTCCGGCAGATGCACGCCGTTGCCGTTGATGGAGGTCCAGTCATATTCCTTGTCAAAAGTAAGTGTAGCCCCGTTGTTGATTTTAATCCTGTAGGATGTCTCTGTCTCACTGAACTCCTTGACACCGCTGCCGGGGAAATACTGTTCGATAAACGACGTTATTGGTGTCGGAACCTCATCCCAAAGATTGTTTGAACATGCTCCGAGAAATATGATGGTCAACAGGAGAGGGAAAAGAATTGTTTTTTCAAGACGGCTCATAGGACAGATATATTGTGTTGGGGTGAGAAATTATGATTCTTTAGATTTAACAACATTTTTTAATCCGAAAATGTTGAATAGGAGTTGTAGATTAACACATTAGGTTAATTTTAGGCCTTGATTCCCGCTGATATGGCGCACAGATATTCATAACGATTGATAAAATAGTCTAAGTTTCCGTAATTCGGTCAACCAGGCGGTTGTGGTCGTAGTTATTCTCAATGAAAAGCGACTTTGGGCTCTCCGCTTGAAGCCACTCGCATATTCGGATTAACCAATAAAATACTATAACTGTTATGGATAGAAAAATCAAGCTCGCCGACATAAAGGCAGCCGTACAGGAAGCTTACGATAACCACAAAAACGATACAACCGGCGCTCCAAGTCCTAAAGTGGCCGGGATGAACGACGGTATGTTCGGTATTTCCGTCCGCCTGGCCGATGGAACAAAATTTGACGTGGGCCACACACAGGCTCAGTTCGCCATGGGTGCCATCAGCCGTCTGCCCATCGTCATTCAGCTTTTCACCCAGATGAAACCCGAGGATTTCGTCTCGAAGATGGGACTCGCCAAGGCATGTGGCTGCGGGTGCGGATGTGCCTCCAAGGATAAATCTGCCGAAAATAAGGAAAAGAAACCCAAAGGCATGCACGCTAAAGGCGTCAGGGCTACCAGTCTGGTAGAGCCAATCGGCGACTTCGACGGAAAGATGGATATCCTTTCTAACCTCATGACGGATTTGATGGGCACTTCTCCCGTGCTCTGCGACAAGCTCTATGAGGCCTCGAAGCAGAAAAATGAAGAAAAGAATATCGTCAACGCTTTTGCCGAGGTCGGCTATGAGCTTTACGACAACGCCGCTCTCTCGGTCGACCTCTACACTCGTCTGCGCTCTATGATGGTCACCACCGAGCAGCTTGCCGAAATGGGTGCTACCATCGCGGCCGACGGTGTCAATCCCGTCAGCAAAAATATAGCTTTCGACGGCACCCTCTCCGCAACTATCTGCGCGATGATGGCAGCCAAGGGCCCAAAACATTCCGGTAAGGCATGGCTCATCCGCACCGGCGTTCCTGCAATGTCGGGATTCGGAGGCGGATTCATTACAGTTATCCCGGGCTTCGGCTCAATCGCGGCTTTCGCGCCCGAGCTTAACGACGCCGGTATCTCCGCCAAGGCCTCTTGCGCTATAAAGGAAATACTCGACAAACTCGAGCTCAACGCTTTCAGCAGCGCCCGTGTCGAAGTTGAAAAATAAGCAGTGAGATATAAGCGATATATCCCGCGATACACTGAAAGACACAGTGAGGGTTCATATTTGGTCTACTCCCGATTATTGAATTGTGGTAAGACAAGGAATCCTCGACACACAAATCTGACTGACGAAGCCGTCGGCTTTCCGGTAAGGGAGGCCGAGGGCCTCGTTTTTTTGATGGTTACTTCGCAAGAAAAGTGTAAATTTGCGTCATGAAACTGTCAGACCGCATATCAGCTTTTATCACCGACGTCGCTTCGACGGGAAAGAGCATCGTAAAAATAGCATTGCAATCGCGCCGCAACACCGTCAGCCGCCAGAAAAAAGCGACCGAAGGCGCCCCACTGATAATCATGGGCAACGGCCCCTCGCTCGCCGACCTTATCGCAACCGATGCCGAAGCACTTGCCGGAAGCATCACAATGGCCCTGAACTTCGCGGCCAACGCCGAGGAATTTACCCTGCTCAAACCTGACTTCTACCTGCTCGCCGACCCCCACTTTTTCACCGGACGCGACAGCGATCCGAATGTCGGTCGCATGTTCAGCCGTTTCAATACGGAAGTCACCTGGCCTATGACCCTCTATGTGCCAGCAGGTCATGATGCCCGAAGTCTCGGCATAACCAACCCCGACATCACAGTCGAGAATTTCAACTTTGTCGGAGCGGAAGGCTTCGGATGGTTCGAAAACAGAGTCTACGGCGCCGGTCTCGGCATGCCCCGCCCCCGCAACGTCCTCGTCCCCGCTATCATGACCGCAATCCGCGCCGGATTCCGCGACATATATCTGACTGGCGCCGACCACGGCTGGCTGACAACACTGAGTGTCACCGAAGAAAACGAAGTCGTCAGCATCCAGCCGCATTTCTACAAGGACAATGACTCCGAGAAAAAACGCGTTGCATCCGTCTACCGCAACGTGCGCCTTCACGACATCCTTCTCAGCTTCTATCTCGCCTTCAAATCATATCACTCCGCCCGGCGCTACTCCCTTACTCGCGGCTGCCCCATCTACATCTCCACCCCCGGCTCCTTCATCGACGCCTTCCCCCGCCACCCCCTCCCCCTCACAACCTGAAAAGACGGGAAATTCAGTGTCAACATCTCCCTCTGAATGGCTCAAAAATGAGAAAAATCAAAAAATTCATCATCAAATGATAAAAATTTAGGTGTCATATCAGATAAAATTAAAATAAAATTTCTACCTTTGCACCGTTGAAATAAAATCGACATAATTCAACTTTCAAAGGAAAGATGCCGGAGTGGTCGATCGGGGCGGTCTCGAAAACCGTTGTTCCCTTACGGGAACCCAGGGTTCGAATCCCTGTCTTTCCGCGAATGTACCCACGTACATCAAAAGAAAAAGCCTGTAACTATCAAAGTTACAGGCTTTTATCTTACTAATACTATTGTTAAGAATTGTTAATTGCGACAGTAAAACGACTCGAAAACGACCCTTTCAGACCCTATGACGTTGCATATCCGTTGCAAAAATCGTTGCAGAAACCGAAAATGCAACAGTAAAACTGCCAATTGCAACAGTGCCCCTCATAAGTATCTGAAAAGTCGCAATTTAGTCGGACACAAGTCTTCGCCAACCTGATTTTTAACCCGTAATTTTGCACATGGTACGGTGTACCCGGAACCCGGGGACATTATCAAAGGGCAGAGACAATGAACCCTCCTCCGTTGCGCTTTGAACTGTACCCAGCAAGTTGCACAATTCTCAAATCCAAAAGGTATGGTAAGAACCAATTACAAGACCTCCTTTTTCCTCAGGAAGAACGTGGTCAACAAGAACGGAGAGTCGGGAATTTTCCTCCGTCTCACCGTCAACAAGGAAGCAGCACAGATTTCTACCAAGGCAACCTGTGCAGTCGGCGACTGGGACACTGAAGCCGGCAAGATGAGGGGAAAGACGAAGAAGGCGAATCAGCTCAACGATTTCCTCGCAGAGATAAGAGCTGCCATCCTTTTCCATATTCAGGAAATGGAGCGACGTGACGAGATAGTGACCCTCGAAAAGGTCAAGAACGCCTATCTCGGTATCTCGGCCCGCGCCGAGACTCTGATGGAGATTTTCAAGAAGTGGCTTGACAACGCTGAAAAGCTCGTTGATGTAAGCAAGAGCCGAGAGACCTACCGCAAATACGAGCGCGGCTACCGTCGCCTTCAGGAATTCATGAAGGAGACCTACAACATCACCGACATTGCCCTGCGTGAACTCTCCTACGAATTTATCGTGGACTACGAGAGTTATCTCCGCCGGGTGTCAAAGTGCGGTGTGAACACTACCGCCAAGTTCATTCAGACTCTCCGCATGATTGTTCTTTACGCCAAGAACAACGGCATGATATTCAAGGATCCTTTCCTCAACTACAAGCTCAAGAAGGAGGAAGTGGATCGTGGCTACCTGACCACTGACGAGCTTGACCGTATCGCCTCAAAGGTGATTCCCATTCCTCGTCTCGACCATGTGAGAGACATGTTTCTGTTCGCTTGCTTCACCGGGCTGGCATATATTGATGTGGCCAATCTCATGGAGAGCGACATCAAGGAGGCTTTTGACGGGTCAAAATGGATTATGACCCATCGCCAGAAAACCGGCGTTGCCGTCAACGTGCCACTTCTTGATTATCCCCTCGCGATAATCGAGAAGTACAAGGGCCAATGCACAGACGGGCATGTCCTTCCTGTCATATCGAATCAGCGCACCAACAGTTATCTGAAAGAACTTGCCACTGTGTGCGGCATCGACAAGAACATTACGTTTCACCTCGCCCGCCACACCTTTGCCACAACGGTGACACTTGCCAACGGTATGCCCATCGAGACGGTATCGAAGATGCTCGGTCATACCAATATTAAAACGACTCAGATATACGCCCGAATCACCAATGAGAAAATCAGGGCTGATATGCAACGCCTTGCCTCGGCTCTTCCTGAAATCGGCAACATGACGGCAGAAGAAATTGATGAGGCAACAAAAAAGGCCAACTCTAAAAAGAGTAAGCCTTCTCACCCTGATATATTGTAAGAAACAAGGGTCAAGGTAATAAGCCCGTCGGACACACCCCCAGTCGTGTCTGACGGGCTTTACCTTTTTATGTAGTCGTGTAGATTTACATCATAGTGCTGCCGGGATAAGGTTTGACTTCCGTTCTGTTGCGGCGTCCGTCGCCGTCCTCCTGCTGTCTCATCAGTTCATTGAGCCTCCATGCGGCTTCACTGATATAGTAGGCGCGGGAATGGATTTTGAATGTGTGGTCGTGGTAAGGGCGTTTGTCTTTGCCTCTGCGTCCTTTCATCCGGCGCAGGGTCTGATAACACTCTTCTTCAGTGAGTGCCATCCCATATATCTCGCCATGATGCCCGACCAGCTCCGCGAGTGTGGCTTTGCCATTGTTGAAGCTGCCCATGAGATAGTCTCCGTAGATTTTCTCATAGAGGTCTGCCTTGGTGCCTGTCCACTTCATTTTTGACTCGCGCTTTGGTTCCTTCTTGGGAGGTGCCGAATCATTGACGGTAGTGCGTGAAGGAATATGAATGGCTATGCGGGAGCAATACTCCCTGATAATATCCGCCACGCCTTTCACAAGGTCAAGGGCCTTCTTCGCGATTGCGATTGTTTCTTTGGCGGCAACAGACGCTATGTGGATGAACGACTGGATTTCCACCTCGACCGCCAGAAGTGCAGTGCGTGCGTCAAGCCACTCCTCCGGCTGGATTTTGCATGTGGCTACTACCTCGGCTGCGAAAGTGTCGTATACGGAGTGTAGCGCCGAGTGGTCTCCGTTTTTAAGAGAAGATACAAATTGCGTTTGTAGTAAATTATTATTAATCATTTTTACTTGATTTAGTTGAACGTGGAATCGGCTGATTTTATCAACTGTTTCTGAGCTAAAAACCATAAACATACGCTTTTGGTTCGTGATGTCACCTTGCATAACAGTGAATTAAATAGCAAAATGTGTTACCTAATTACCATTTTGTGTTTCCAATGTGTTACCTTAAATATGCAAAAAGTGTAACCCTACAATTTGGATATAAAGGCGTAAATTGCTAATTTTGCGTGGTATAAAAATATTACGCAAATTGCATTGATATTTTTTTATTCGATTTTTCAAAAAATGGAAGAAATATTCAAAATATCCACAAACGAAGGGTGCGCTTCCGATTCATGGAGAGCACTTCTATTCAGTCCGACTCGCGATGGAGTTGATCTTTTACTGCATCATCTTCCATTCAAGACTGAATATGTAGACCCGTTCACTGATGAGCAGGAAGCAATGGAGGCAATGCTTTCGGGCAAATACCGTGTCCTTATTGCGGACATCACAATGTATGACACTGTTGGAAAAGAGTTGATTCAGATAGCCAGTGCTAATCATGACAAGATAAAGGCTTTTTGTGTAGCACATTCAAGATACAGCACTGTATCGGCGGACTCGTGGAAAGTTGGAAAAAATGGTTTCTTCTACCATATTGGCAGCGAACAGGATGCCTTTTCAATCCCTTTGATGAGTCTGTTCAGCCATGACTCATCGCTAAAATGGGTTGGAAATGTAAAAAGCGAGTTCATGAGCATGAGAAAAGAAATCAACGGCACTCCCGGTGAAGTGGTCCTGATAAAAGGGGCACCGGGTACAGGAAAATACTGCCTGTCACAATTGGCTCATTCAAAAAGCAGCAGAAGCGCTTATCGTTTCCTTTTTGCAAACTGCAACAGTGATGATGAGGACGGCCATGTGATCTGGGGTAAGGCGGAGAAAGACTCGTTTAGAAACAATCTGAAGTCAATGTTTTCTGAAGCTGAAAAGGGCACTCTGTATTTTCATGAAATAGAGAAACTGGATTATGAGGCTCAGGAAATTTTGGCAGATGTGCTGCTTTCAAGTCTGGCAACGAGGGCACCCAAGGGAGAGCGTAGATTCAACGGTCTGGTCATATGTTCCACAAGCAGTGTTCTGGAAAATCGTGTTTCGGATAAATTCTTTTCCGAGAATCTGTATAGAATAATAACTCGTCATGTGATGAACATACCGTCAATTACTGATTTTAAGTCGGACATTGAACCTATGGCGACAGAACTGCTTGATATATTTTGCGTAATAAACGACCGGGCGCATATCAGCCTTTCAAAAGAATCCTATAAGAAGTTGGCAGGACATGTGTGGTCATGGAATATAAGAGAGTTGTTCCATGTTTTGCGACACGCTGCAACTGTTACAACAAGAAAGAAGATAAAGCCGGATGATATAGTTCTTACTCCTAACATAGATAAGTTTGACACTGATCATGATAAAGCCAGACTTATAAAACAGGCATTAAGAGAAAGCAGAGGGAACAAAGCTAAGGCTGCATCGACATTGCGTGTTTCCAGAAAAACACTTTATAAATGGATGGAACTATATAATATTCCCATGAGATATCGTTAACGACTGAACATAAGCAGCCGACCACAATGAATTTTATTTCATCATGGTCGGCTGACCTAATTTTAGAGTTTGGGTCCGGCGGCGCGAAACCCTCCGGGTGGAGTTGCACCGCACCCACCGATTATAATACGGGAACTTAACGGTTCTCGCTGGTACGGATTGGTAGGTTCTGCAACCATCGATTTTTTGGTGTCGGTGGTTGGAGCCTCGACAGTGTTGACCTGCTTGCTCTCCTCGCCGTCCTGTTCCTCTTTCTTGGGAGCGAGGGCGGCGGTAATTTTGCGATCGAGGGCGGTGAGTTCGGATTTCAAACCTCTCAGTTCTTCCTCTTTGCCCCACTGCTTGGCGACGATGGCTTCGAGCTGAGGAACGTCGGCTTTGAGTTTGGCGGTGCGTTCCTCATATTGGGAGATGATGCCGGGGATCTTTTCCAGAGCGTTGACGAAGTTCATACAGGCGGCATGGGTGTCGGACATCGCTATGAAGCCGTTGTTGAACTTGTATTTGTAGTTGCCTTCGACCACAAAGCGATTCTGAACGGTCTCCTTGCCGTCAACAACATTACGCTCCGAGATAATGCTGATGGGGAAACCATAGACCTCGCCTATACGCTTATACTGACCGTGGGTGTCGGTTTTCATCGCCAGACCTTGCAGATGGATACCCATGTTCTGCTCGTCACGAAGGTTGCAGGTGTCGATAGTGAGATTGTTGATGGGATTCCCGTCCTTGTCTCGCTGAACAACCGACTGATACCTTTCGGCATCCGCCTTCATACGACTGATTGCCGCCTCATTGTTGGCAATGTCGTGGCTGATGGTCTGGAGCCTGAACTTGGAATCGGAAATGCCCTTGTTGTGGGCTTTGCGCTCTGACTCCAGTGCCGCGATACGCTTTTCGAGTTTAGCCTTTTCGAGAAGGTCAGTGTTACCGCTGAGAATAGCCATATACTCCGAGAAGTTCATGCCGTTCTTCTCGTCCATCGCACCCTCGTCGATGGTTCTCGCTCCAAGTGCGCCGGATTTGAGCTGGTCTATGAATGTCGCTTTGCAGTGAAGAAGATTGAACTTGTAGGAATCCAGAGACTTCTCGACCGCATAGATGATTACATCAACCTTATTATCAGCATATAACTTAGCAATCTCGTTGCCCGCTCTGACTGCCCGACCGTCACGCTGTTGCAAATCGCTTGGACGCCAGGGTGTATCGAGGTGATGGACTGCGACACACCGCTGCTGTGCATTGACTCCGGTACCCAACATTGTTGTTGAGCCGAACAAAACTCTCACATCACCACTGTTCATAGCCTCTATTACAGCCTTTCTTGACCGCTCGGTTTTACACTCCTGTATAAACCTGATTTCATGCGCCGGAATACCATAATCTTCTATCAGCTTGCGCTTGATTTCAGAATAGACGTTCCACTCGCCGGGCTTGTAAGTCCCGAGGTCGCTGAATACAAACTGCGTACCGCGCTGAGCGTCATACTTGCGGTAGTAATCAGCAATCATCTTGGCACAGTGGCTCGCTTTGTTATTCGGATCATCCTCATAACTGGGGTCAATCATACGCATATCAAGAGCCATCTTGCGGGCATAGTCCGTGGCAATGAGCATCTTCGCCTTTTCCTCAGTCTCCGACAACGGTGCCCTGCCGAGTATTGTGGCGTCGCCACTCTCGGCAAACTTCATCAGTTTCTCGATGAAGGCCTCCTGCTGTGGTGTCGGCGGGATATTATGAAGAATCTCGTTCTTCATCGGTCTATCCACTCCAACATCTTCGGCGGTACGGTAATCCGTTATCTCATTGTAGAATGCCGCAAGTTCAGGTACCTTGATAAAGAACCTGAAGCGTTCCTTCGCC
>DXXM01000031.1 GCA_019416285.1 Bacteroidales bacterium | reverse complement strand
TCTTGGACAGCAATTTTCAATGTGAGTGGGTTGGGAATTGAAACGACCTCAGATTTTTCTTTCTTTATATTAAGTAACGCATACTCTTTTTTATAATTTGGAGAAAGTACTACTACTGCATCAGAATTAATATATTGATAATTTCCATTATATTTATATAAATTCTTATTTATATAAGAGAAAATTCGTCTAAATATATTTCCAATGAGCCAAATTCTATCTATTTTTGCCAATAATGGTTTTGATTTAATAAAATAAAATGGAGTATTATGTATAACTGAAATCAATTTTGCAGGACTATTTTTACAACCTTCAGTACATATGGATGAAGTCCTGTTATTTAAACCTGATTGATTAATTACAATGTCAATGCTATTATCATTAATAAAATTATGAAAAAAATATATATTCTCAGAACTATTACATTTTTTCTTATCCGGTAATCCGATTTGCGGGATAACAGGTAAATTAGAAGAATTATTTCTCCAATATATTATATAGACATTATGACCATGTTCTCGGAAATAATCATACCAAAAGGCTGTTACGTTCTCTACGCCACCTGATGATTTTATGATAGCATTTGCAAAGAAAAACAATATATTCATCTGAAATTCATATGACTCACACCTATAATATAGGCATTATTGAACATTAAATAGAATATTCCCCACATAATATAGATATATTTTTGATACCTAAATATTTTTCTATAATTAGAGTATATAGAAATAATATAAGAGAGAGGGATTATAGCAACTGTTATTATCCTTGAACCAATTGTTATGTCAGGTAAGCCTAACGAAAAATAAAAAGTTCCTATCACTGTTAACCAAAAAAGCATTTTATAAATTAATTTATCACATAATGTAAAGGAATTAAAAAATCCTCGTAATTTACATAATACATAAAAAGACAATAAAATTGTAGTTAAATGTTGATATATGTATATTATCTGCCACATAAAATTTCCGCCTGAATTATAACCCTCCTCTTTTGCTACATAATTACTCCCTTGAACACCATCCAAAGTTTCAAACAAATACATGAAATAATTCTCTATAATATATCTGACAGTAAGAGATAAAACTACAAATACGCATAATACAATCAATAAATATCTTTTTTGGGGACAGAATGGAAATATAAGGATTAAAAGCGTTATAGGAGCTAAAAATAATCCCAATTTATGAAGAAAACTCGAAGCAATAATAAGTATTATTCCTGTTATCTTGTGATTACATCCTATACTAATAACACCTAAGATTAGTACTACATTAAATAAAAAAAAACGTCCTACTATAGACGGATATAATCCAATAATAGAAAAACAATATAAATATAATATAATTTTCTTGCTGGATAAAGCTATAGTTATAATATAGAAAATTAAGAACTGCGGGAAATAAATAATTAATTGATATAAATTAAAATTATCACCTATCCTATGTATTAGCCAGACATATATATCTTCCACATGAGTGGTTGGATGCTGTGTTCTAGCAATTAAATCCACTAAATTTCTATATGGCCAATAATCTGGTGAAATCGCGTTACCAAATAAAGCCAATATAAAAAATAGTAACGATAACAAAGCGATAAATCCTTTGATTTGATTATTCTTAATTTGTCTATATTGATTTACCAATAGACCAATACATATGATATTGTACAAGAACCAACCAAAGTAGAAATTACCAGCCATTTATTTATTTTTATTATAGGGACCTTTATGGAATAATAATCTATATAAATCAATCAACATAGATTCTTTTGCTATAACGAGCAATAGACCATACGAAACAATTCCAGCTAAAAGGCCTAAGATAAGTTTATAAATTGCATCATCCATCAGATTTATAGGGATAATAACAACTCCCATAATTATAGTTGATAAAATATATTTGATGTTAAGTAATGAATGTAACTTAAAAGGATAGTATCTTTTACCACATAATAATTGTATTATAAATGCTGATGTTTCAGCTATTAAAGTTGACACAGCTGCTCCAGTGGCATCATATAATGGTATTAATATTATGTTAAAAATAAGATTCATAATAGCTCCACCAGAAACACTCATTATCACAATTTTCATTTTATCCATTGGATATAGTATCTGGACTCCCATGACATTCGTTAAGCTACCTAATATTATTACTGGAGCATTAAGATAAAGTATTGGAATAGCGGCCAAATAATCAATTCCACAAAATACTTCGATAATAGGAGATGCCAATAAAATAATTCCAACAGTCATGGGTAAAGACAAAGCTAAAGCAATATTCAATGACTTATTTATAACTGACGTAAAACCTGAGACATTTCCCTCCTTGATGAGATGTGAGCAGCGGGGTAATAAAACGGTTCCAATAGAACAAACTATAGTCAATCCTATATGTGTAATTTTTGTACCCGCCGTGAAATATCCGACAGCTTCATCTCCCGAGATAAAGCCGAGCATAATGGAATTTAGCTGAATATAAAGACTTATAATCAGATTCAGGATAAAGACCTGTAACGCCGGTTTCAGATGCCGAAAAACAGACAACTCGCGTAAGTTTAAACTCCTTTTATCGATATGCTTACGGAGATGGATAAAGTTTATGAAATTATTCCCGACAGTAGAACCTACTATAATCATACCGTAAATCAACAAATCAGACGGATCCCGGACAAAAATAAAAAGTGCAGCTGCCGCAAGTGTCCGAATAATTATGGCCCTAATGGTTATGAATTTAAAATCCTCTATTCCCTGATAAAACCAGTTGACTCCAATGGATGTGAATACTATGGTCAGACTAAGAATATAGAACAATGCCGCCTGCTGATGAATCTGCGGCACAAACTCTGCCAATAACCATACCGCAACATATCCTAAAAGACATAATATCGTACTTAACAATATGATTTCCACAGTAATTTTATCCCGCGTCAATTTATCGTTACGGTATTTAGCTACCTCCTTGACAGCATACATCGGAATACCAAGGCTTGTAAGCAATACTATATATCCGATGATAGAATTGAGGAAATTTACAGCACCAATTCCCTCCGGCATTAATACTCGTGCCGCGTATGGGAAGGTTATTACAGGAAATAATATCCCCGTAATAGTATTGATACCATTAAGAATAATATTACCTTTTACTGAAGCCATATAGTAATAAAATCACGCCACTTCTATCATTTTTCGGAATTCGCAGTCGAGGCGGTAGGCGTGGCGGTCGTGAGGTGTGAGGGAGGGAGATGTTGAGAGGTGGGTCATTATTTCTGTTTCGAGTTCCCAGGCGGTATCGCTGTCGAGATATTTTCCATAGATACTTCTGATGAACATCAGCAGGGATTTTTTTGTGATGTTGTCCATGTCGGCAATCTTCTCTGTATACGGAAGATAAGTCTGTACCAACTGTCTCTTGAAGGCTTCCTGCCTGGAACCACAGAAGACGAAAAGGTCTGTAGACACAATCTGACTTACACGTCGCAAAGCTTCATCGGCATTGACGTTAACAAAACGTCCGTTATTCTGAATCTCATCAATCCAGGCATCGAGAGTAAGACTTCTCCATTTAAGCGGCTGATCTAAATAGATTTTATAGCGGCAATTCAGGCCGTCAGAAATCACTCGCACAAGCCATGACTCCTCTATACGATAATTTCCATGAATCCGCGCATCAAAAACACGTAGATAATTGGTGTTTAGGAAATTTCTGGGCGCAGGTCGGCCATATACAAGGCGATATATCAAATCAAAATCACTCAAAGCCTCAATGACCTTAGTCACAGGGAGAAATCCGACATTATCTTCCACAAGTCTGATCCACTCTTTTGCGGCCTTCACAACCGGGGCCGATGCCACTGTTGGCTCCGAACCACAGCTGTATTCAGACGTCCGTTGCATGAGTGCGGCAATAAGATGTCCGCAACCGCTTATCGCATCGGCATCTGCGTAATCTACCGTCCGGCAATCCGGAATGAGACTTATATAATCAAGCATAAGTTTTTTAAGTTTAGTCGCAGCGTTGACTTGTCAGCTGGTCGAACTTTACTTCTGAAATTTTCCTTATCATACGGGAATCAACTTTCACTTCCCATTCCAGTCCATTACCATCGGGCAGAAGGAGACGACAGATAGTCTTACCCTGGTTGCCAACATCGAATACTGCACTCTTCATTGAATCGAACACGGCACCGCGACCGGAAAAAAGGCCACCGACAATCTCTACCTTATCATTCTTCCGCAAGGGTATCGACCCGACCGGAAATATTTCCGAATCGCTGTCGAAATCAGCAAGCGCAAGTCTGAGCCTCATAATCTCACGGTCCGGTATAACGGCATAGGGATAACCTACACGACTGCTGTTGCGGTAACACCATGCCAAATCTCCGATGGAGCGAAAAATGGGTGCCACTTCCGAGAGATGACATCTGAAATATACAAGCCCAGAAATTACCGGTCGTTTTGCAAACACGACTTTGTGACCTACTTTCATCGCAATATCCCTCATGGGATAGTAGGTATCGACGACAGCCTTACAATCCTGATGTTCGATACGCTGGAGAATACGGTCGTAGGTGACAGAGGGGCGGAGTTGCATGGCGTGCCAGCGGACAGGGTTCTGAGCCAACATTGACGCCACCTGCTCTACAATTCTCTCCCGCTCATCATCTTCTATGCTCTCGGGTCGAATAATGGAAAGAGCCGGATTCAGTCTGAGACTATGACGCGCACACGCAGCCACAATCCGAGGTGATATGCCACATTTCAATGCCGCCATACACCATAAATCTGAGGCAGTAGAATCGGACAATTCCCTCAACTTTATGCCGGCTTGCGACAAAGCTGTCGAAAAGAGCGCCCTGAGATATTCTTTCAGCTGTCGCGGAGTTCTTTCCACCTGATGCAACGGGAAAAGATATTTATTTTTTGGCGTAGAATAACGCCGCACAATAGACTGCAACAACACGTCCGAGCCACTGTAACCATTTTTGACGAATTTGCCAATTTCATCAGTCGAAAGGCCTCCGCAAAGTATCCCGAACACGAGGATATCTACCGCAGGCCGAGAGGCTCCACTCTCCTGCCCTGCTGAAAGCACCAGTTTTTGGAGTCTTGCAAGAAAATCATCCTGAAGAGCAATCGGCTCCGGCAACAAGGCCAATTCTGACCGCACGCGACCAAATACATCTGTGGATTGTGCAAAACCGTCTGCAACAGCTTTACCGTAAAGTGCAGAGAAATTCTTTATATAATAAGAGGTGGTCTTTATAGTATAGCCCTCCGTCAATAGCCAGGAGGTCCAGTCCCGGACAAAATTTTCGTCAATATCATCAAACGCAAGTCCGGTTTTCCCGACATATCGCTCCAGACATGCTACCGTCTGCAACATACTGGCTGTGCTTTTCGCTCTAAGTGTCTCTTCCGATTTGACCCGAAAATAGCTGCAGGCATCATTCGGGATATAGTCTTTTATATCAGCCCAGTCCGCCATGATTATGCCGGTTAATAAACGGGATTTTCGAGAATGTCATTCCCGACCCCTCACCTTGAGTTACATACTCAAAACAAAGGTTCACTAATAAGCAGGTCAAAAAGAAAAATATCACTTCCAAACTGTATTCGGAAATGCAAGAAATCATGTATCTCTTGCAAAGAGATTTTAATATTCTTAAATATGCCTGATTATTAGCGAGCTATACTCATGATTAAATTCCCGTTTACCCTATAATTGAGTTTGGACGATTAGTTTATCGCCCAAACAAGAGAATGAAAATTTGATATTTACCAATGATTTTCGTAACTTTGTACTCAATTAAATATCTCTTTGCAAGAGATTTGGATTATTACGGATAGTATCGCTCCTTCATATCCGCAATAGAAGAAATAACCAGTACGACAATCATCTTCCCCCGCCACAAAAAGAAACCACCTGATTCCAAGCACACCTAATTCTGAACTAATAAAAAAATTACAGCCATACCAAGTTGACATGTCTTTGTAAAGTCTGAGGCATTTTCCCAACTTTATTGAAATAATTCTGGTTCGATATATGGCGTATTGGGCTGTGGCCGGAGTGGAACGAATGCATACAGTTCCCGAAAGATTCACTGAGTGTGTCGATTTTCTTCTGCCAGATGGTTCCAGATATGAGTGACCACAAACTTGATGTAACCGCACTCGATGCGATGGCGCAGAAAATCGGCAACCATATACTCGTGCCCCACTCGGCCGGATGATTCCCTGGGTGGATGGCAGCCATGAACAACACTGAGGTCAAGGATGTAGTCGCTCTCGAACCCGGAGGATATCAAGGGTAACTCGCATTTTCTGATGCAGGAACTCAACAACGACGCCATCGCCGCACATGTAATGAACTGGCTGCGTGATAACAATCTGTCAGACTATGTAATCAAGCATAAAGACATGCACACAGTATATCATATTCACTTCCTTAACTTCAATACCGCTTTTTCAAGAGATTCGGTAGGCTCGATAATGTTATAGTCGTTCCAAAAATCTGCATCGCTGAAATTATCCACCATATCATAGAATATTTCTTTGGTATCAAACGCGTCTTTTCTTGATATTGACGATAACGGGTTTTCCTCTCTGTCCACCATAACCATTTCAGCATAAGCGGCATAACCGGATGAAAACAGGCGTCTTTTCCAGTCGCATTTGAAACGCGTCTTTGTCCGGATATAATTCAGATATGAGATGCCGTCCTGAAATTTATATGTGACTACAAATTCAATTTCCTGAGGTTTGAAATGCAGCCCTCTCGGTTTTTTATATAATATAGCTTTGGTGGCTTTCTCCTTATCCGAAACATCAAGTGAAAATTCGGCACGAGTAAACGATTGGGTTTCCCGGTCTATATATACTTTGCCTATATGCAGGGCATAGTCAACTTTAACCTTTGGTCTAAAGCTGACGACGAACTGCTGACGGTCATCAATCAGTGCCATCGGTTCCATTTTGAAATCATAATAATCCAGTTCCGACAGGTTCAACAGTATATTCGGATTCTTCACGACATCAAGCACAACCGGAAGAGCGGGCCCACCGACAATCTTGACAGCAATAGTGTCGCTGCTCTTCTGACTCATTAGCCTACGGCCTTTGACAATCTGAACGCGGTCGCCTTTGATATGACGAATACGGTATGGCTTTTTTGAAACATTCACGATTGCCTCTGACACACCTATATATCGTCTGCCCTTCTGTATGGTCTCACGATAAAAGGCTGAAAACAGATTATGATTAGCGGAATAGTTCTGCGGAATTTTATTAATCGCCGATTCGATGAGAGAGCGCGGTTCGGCACCATAGACTGTAACCTCGTCAAGCATCATTACCGACGGCTCCATCCACACCACATAATCCTCCTTTCCTATCAGATTCTGTGGATTGATAATAGTTGTTTTATACCCTATATGCTCTGCCCGGATGCCTTCTTTAATTCTCTTACGAGGAACTTTGATAGAGAAAAAGCCGTCGGTATTGGTAATAGTGGCTATATTACTTCCGGGAACCGACAGACTGACATCGGCCAGTTTCTTTTTATGGGCTTTTTCCTTTATGGTTCCCGATATGACCACAAGACTGTCCGTTGGCTGATTATCGGCCAGGCAAACTCCAATTCCGCTTAAAAGGAGGAGCATCAATATTAAATTTCGAAATTTCATGGTTTTACAGCTAAATTTCCAATTTGCAAATATAGTCAAAATCGGCTATTATCCGCTTATAAATATTTCTGTTTTTACATCACTAAGTTCTGAAAACAGTAATATTACCATTGTGGAAATGATATGAATTACAAACCTATTTTTGAAGTAGCTGTCGAAGATATCCTTTCCTACAATGGCAACCCTTACGGCCTCGTCTACGACAACGCTACCATGGCCAACGAGCTGAGTAAAGTCAATATCCACCCGATTGCATACCACCTGAACAGTCTACGCATGGTAGCGCTGCTGGGCAGTCTCAAAACGACAATGAAATGAAATCAGTTATTATTTATTTCACCCACTCGGGCAACACAGAACTCGCGGCCAAAAGACTCGCGGCCGTCACCGGTTCGAAAATGATTCGCCTGATGCCGCAACAGCCCTATTTCTCGGAAGATGTGGACTGGGTCAACGAGCAGTCACGCTGCACTCAGGAGCATCTCAATCAGTCTCTTCGTCCCGCCATAAAGCCAATGGATGTAAATTTTGCCGATGTCGATACCATATTTATCGGCTTCCCTATCTGGTGGCATGAGGAACCAGCGGTGATCCGCACGTCCCTTGACAACTATCGTAAAGAGCTCAAAGGAAAGGCCACGTAGCCATTCTGTACTTCCTATGAAAGTCCGACGTCGGAAGCTGACGCGACCCTGATGAAAGGCTATCCCGACCTCGACTGGAAAACAGGCCTCCGTCTCCCCGCCAATCTGACAGGATTAAAGCGTGGATTAACCAGTAAAAAGCCTACACATTAAAACAGTAATACAATCTACTATCGAACAATAATAAAGACAAACTTCATCGGTTAAACATCGGCCGAAGTCTGTCTTTGTCATTGTTATGCGTAACGGTAAAAGAATATATCTGCACCTTCCTCCTAAAAAACTATCTTGTAATAAACAATCAGCTGCTAAAATAAGTACCTTTGCAACATGATTCACGAGGAGTTCAAATTTTACAAGCCATGTAAGTTGCTGCAACCTTACATAAGATATTATTGGGTATTCAAAAGCAATCGACAGCTGGAGACCTTTACTTATCCTATCGGCTGTACTCAAATCATTTTCCATAAACAAGCGCCATTATATATCCCTGAGCTTGAAGTTACGCAAGACAAACTGACTGTCAGCGGACAAGTCAATTTTTCATCTCATTTGTGTACCGGTGGCAATACGGAAATGATAGTGGTCGTATTCCACCCTCACGCTATGAGTATGTTTCTGAACATGCCGACTTCACTCTTTTACAATCAGGAAGTTTCCGGTTACAGCCTTGAAAACAAAAGTTTGAATGAACTGGCTACACGGATATTCGACTGTGAGAATAATTCTATCTGCATAAGCTATATAGAAAAATGGCTATTGACACAAATTGCCGCTAACATAACTGATGCCACATCCCAAATTAAAAAAATAGACGCCGCCATACAGCAAATATACATCACTCCGCAAATCTACGTAAACGAATTATCTTCGATTGCCTGCCTGAGTAAAAAGCAGTTTGAGCGCTTGTTTCATTCATTTGTCGGCATTAACCCCAAAGAATACACCCGTATCGTCCGCTTCCAGAAGGCTTTGGCGCAGATGCAACATAAGGGGAGCAAAGAACTGAATCAGGCACAAATAGCATACGCCAGCGGCTATGCTGACCAGTCGCACTTTATACGGGAATTTAAGAGATTCTCCGGATATACACCCATCTCTTTGCTGAAAGTATCAAATCCTTATTCCGATTTGTTCACCAGTCCCGTATAAATGTCCCGATTGTTCTATCCGGGCTCAAACGCTTCTCCTACTTTTGCCACCTGATTCATTAAATTAAAATAGCATTAAGTATGAAAGAAGTAAATCCCCAAGAAACCAGCCGGGCATATGCCTTTGAAATGTGGATGAACGCACCCATGCCAATGGTGACATTCTTTAAGACACTCAACGTGTCACGCCTTGTGAAAATCAGTCGGAAATCGGACATGAAATTCAATATGTTGATGTGCTGGTGTATCGGCAAAGCCGCAAGCGGCGTGAAAGAATTCTATCTGTTGCCCGTCGGCGGTAAACTGATGCAGTACGACACCATTGCAGTAAATACCATTGTCGCCAACAGAAAGGGCGAGATAAGTTCGTGTGATATTCCTTTCTGCGATGATTTATCTTTGTTTAACCGACGCTATCTGCAACTTACCGAACAAGTGGCTGAAAATTGCGTCAATCACGATTTGACGGAAAGCATGGTTATCGGAACTTCCGCATTGGCCCAATACGAAATAGACGGAGCTGTAGGCATGTATAGCGGCATTTTTAATAATCCCTTTCTTATCTGGAGCAAATACAAACGCCACCTGCTGAAAACGACACTCACCCTTTCTTTCCAATTCCACCACACGCAGATGGACGGCGCCCACGCTTCCCGCTTTTTAGACGGAATTCAGAAAGAGATTGACAATCTGAGAACAATTGATAATATGAGAATATAAGCTCAGAAAACCCTTTCTCACAAATTTTTAACATTTCAACCGGTTATTTACATTGACCCGTAGTTTTTTAACATTTCAACCGATTATTCACATTGACCCTTTATAATTCTGTTGTGCAAATGCTGTACAAATTTGGCAAAAGAAAATTGCAGTCAGCTGATTATCAGCCAACTGCAATTTCGGAGAGTTGCCTTGGAAGGATTCGAACCCTCACAGGCGGAACCAGAATCCGACGTGCTACCATTACACCACAAGGCAATTTTTATGTCTTTGTCAGAAGGTCTGTGGGTTATTTCCTTTTGACGGTGCAAAGGTAGGGGTTCTTTTTGAATCTCACAAATATTTTAGCATTTTTTTTCAAAAAAAATTCGCCCCATTTCAGTAACCAGCTTATTTTACGCAAATTACATATCAAACTTTTTTGATAGTTTTTTTGAGACAACACCTCTCACGTGCGAACCCGGCAGCAGCACGCCGAAAAAAATTCAAAAATTTTGACATTTCCTTTCAGGCATTACCATCACCAGCCATCGCAAAGAGCAATTTCAGCTCCATATATCCATGAATAATGCGAGAAAGTCACTAATGCAGAAGTCCCAAATCAGGTGAAACCCATCGGCTACGCACGACTTCGGAAAAATTCCTCTATGAAATAACGAATCGCAGTCAATTATCCAATGTTCCAAACAATCATCCGGTGTTGCAATCAATCATTTTTATGTATAATTGTTTCATTTTGATTTCTGCCGTTTTTGCATGGCTACTTTTTTATTATCTTTGTGTCGTGGATGAAATAAGACCATGAATTTACCAATCTAATATACGTTTCTGTACAATGAAAACCTTTAAGACATCAGGCGCGGCACTCCTCTGTATCGCCTGCGCGCTCTCTGTCTCGGCTGCGGTTCCTGACTGGGAAAATCCGGGAGTATTCGCCGAGGGACGACTTGCTCCGCGTGCCACATCCTATCCCTATTCCTCTGCCGAGAAAGCTCTTGCCGGGAAGCCTATGGAATCGGAATATGTCCGGACACTTAACGGGAAATGGAAGTTTCACTTTTCAAAGAATCCTTCATCGCGCCCGGCGGATTTCTACAAGACCAACTACAATGTCTCTTCCTGGGCCGACATACCTGTCCCCTCCAACTGGGAAATGGAGGGTTACGGCATACCGATATATACAAACGTCACCTATCCCTTCCCTAAAAATCCTCCATACATCCCACACCACGACAATCCGGTCGGCAGCTACAAACGCAATTTCACCATCCCCGACAGCTGGGAGGGGCGCCGGGTGATACTTCATTTTGACGGAAGCACTGCCGGAATGTATATTTGGGTTAACGGAGAGAAAGCCGGCTATGTGCAGGGCACAAAAAATCCTGCGGAATTCGACATCACACCCCTCATCCTCAAAGGAGAAAACCAGCTTGCCTGCGAGGTCTACCGCTGGACCGACGGTTCCTATCTTGAGGATCAGGACTTCTGGCGTCTCTCAGGCATAGACCGCGATGTCTATCTCTACTCCACAGCCGACAAACGCATCCTTGATTTCTTTGCCAACGCGGACCTTGACACATCATATAAAGACGGCCTGCTGAAGCTGCAGACCGTGCTTTTCAATCACGGCGAAACCGCAGAAGCCGCGCGGCTCAATATTGCGCTATTCGATGCCGATAACAAACGTGTGGTAAACAGCACCCGCAGCGTCACTCTGCGCCCCGCCACCTCCGAAACCGTCGACTTCAACGCCAAAATCGCCAAAGTCAACAAATGGAGCGGCGAAACGCCCTATCTCTACACCCTCGTTCTCACGCTTTCCGACAAAGAGGGCAACACTATCGAATCAACTTCCGGCCGGGTAGGTTTCCGCAAAGTCGAAATCAAGGGAAGTCAGCTGCTTGTCAACGGCAAGCCGATTGAAGTCCACGGAGTAAATCTCCATGAGCACCATCAGACCAAGGGACACGTCACCGACCTCCAGACGATGCTCGCCGACATCAAAATGATGAAACAGCACAATATCAACGCAGTCCGCACCAGCCACTATCCGCAGCCGCCACTGTGGTATGATCTCTGTGACCAATACGGCATCTATCTCGTCGACGAAGCCAACATAGAAATCCACGGAATGGGCGCCTCGCTTCAGGGCGGATTCGACACGAGCGTACATCCCGCCTACCTTCCTGCATGGAAAGAGGCTATGCTTGACCGCGAGTATGCGCTCGTTGAACGTGACAAGAACCATCCCAGCGTTATCATCTGGTCGATGGGCAACGAGTGTGGCAACGGCGAGAATTTCTATGCGGCATACGATTGGATCAAGTCACGCGACACAAGCCGACCCGTCCAGTTCGAGCAGGCCGGCGAAAACGTCGATACCGACATTGTCTGCCCGATGTATCCCAGCGTCAGCAGCATGAAAAACTATGCCTCACGCACAGACGTGACACGTCCATATATAATGTGTGAGTACGCGCACGCCATGGGCAACAGCACCGGCAATTTCCAGGAGTATTTCAATATAATCCGCAGCTCGGACCACATGCAGGGCGGCTTTATCTGGGACTGGGTGGACCAGGGCCTGCTTACCAAAGACGAGAACGGCGACGAATACTGGGCATACGGCGGTGATTTCGGCGCATACGACTATCCCCACGATGAAAACTTCTGCATCAACGGTCTCGTGCAGCCCGACCGTACACCCCACCCCGGACTCATGGAGGTAAAAAAGGTCTATCAGGATATACGCTTCGCGCCAGTCAATCTCGCCACAGGTGAATTTGAAGTGCAGAACCATTTCCTCTACAACAATCTGAAAGATTACGATTTCACATGGGAGCTTCTGCGCGACGGCGAAATTGCAGCAGAGGGGAAACTCGACATCACGCTTCCCGCAGGACAGAAGAAAACAGTCAGAGTGCCACTTGACAAAACAGATTTGAATGACGGCAGTGACTATCATCTGTCCGTCTACGCCTACACCCGCAATGGCGACCATATAATCCCCGCCGGCCATGAGGTTGCGCGTGAGCAGTTCACACTCGCTACAGGCCGAAATTTCGCCGCCGGGCAGGGCATGGGCAAAGGAGTGAAGATGTCGCGCGAAGGCAAAAACTGGATATTTGACTCCGGAGAAGCCTCTCAGGTGAAAATCGACAGTCGCTCCGGTGAAGTCTACGCTTACACTCTCAACGGCCACAATCTTCTCAACGGCAGAATCACCCCCTCATTCTGGCGCGCTCCGACAGACAACGACTGGGGCAACGGCGCTCACCGCCGCCTCAACGCATGGCGCCATGCAGCGGACAACAAACAGCTCCTGTCGCTCGACCACAGCACCGACGGCGAGCGCCACATACTCACCGCAAGCTATCGTCTCCCCGAAGTCAACGCAACCTACACAGTAATATATTCAATCTATCCCGACGGACGCCTCGGCATCGAGAGCTGCATCAATGGTAATGAGACAGACACTCCGGAGATGATGCGTTTCGGCATGAGAATCCCGCTTGACAAATCCAAAAGCAACTTCCGCTGGTATGGCCGCGGCCCGTGGGAGAACTATTCCGACCGCAACACCGCCTCCTTCATGGGAATATGGGAAGGCAAAGTCGCTGACCAGTTCTATCCCTATATCCGCCCGCAGGAGACGGGCAACAAGACCGATGTCCGCTGGGCCACTCTCACCGACGACAATGGATTCGGCCTCAAGGTCTGCGGAACGCAACCTCTGAATGTCAGCGCACTCGATGTCACTCCGGCCGACCTTGATCCAGGCATGAAAAAATCGCAGATGCACAACAGCGACGTGCGCCATGACCGCCACAACGTCTATCTCAACGTCGACCTCGCCCAGCGCGGACTCGGCGGCGACAACAGCTGGGGAAGCGCTCCCCACGCCCCATACAGGCTCAGCGACAAAAGCTATTCCTACTCTTTCATCCTCTCCCCGGTAGTTCCCTGATGAAAGAATAATCATTGGTTTGAATCCGTCTGATTTTCCGCCGTTTGCCACGATTAAAGAGCAGACATCCGGCGGCAGTCAGACGGATTTTAAGTTATTTTGATTGTCAGAAAAGGAAAAAGTCATTAAATTTGTGGCCAGTAAAACAATAAACTTACCCGAAAACCCTACGCCATGACAGTAGTTGACCGTTTTTTGGAATATGTAAAGTTCGACACTCAGAGTGACGAACTGACCAATCTGACCCCCTCTACCCCCGGTCAGATGATATTCGCCCAGCATCTTGAAAAAGAGCTGCGCACAATGGGCCTCACAGACATCACCCTTGATGACAATGGCTATCTTATGGCCACCCTCAAGGGCAACACCGACAAAAAAGTCCCGACCATAGGCTTCATCGCTCACCTCGACACATCTCCCGACCTCAGCGGCAAGCATGTGAGCCCGCGAATCGTAGAGGAATATGACGGCGGCGACATCATACTCAACGCCTCGGCCGGAATCACCCTCCAGCCGTCGCAGTTCCCCGAGCTTCTCGACTACGTCGGCCAGGACCTCATCGTCACCGACGGCAATACGCTTCTCGGAGCCGACGACAAGGCCGGCATCGCTGAAATTATCACAGCCGTCGACTATCTAATCAAGCACCCACACATCAAACACGGCGACATACGCATCGCCTTCAATCCCGACGAGGAAATAGGCCAGGGCGCCCACAAATTCGATGTCGACCTCTTCGGCGCAGACTGGGGCTACACAATGGATGGCGGTGAAATCGGCGAACTTGAATATGAAAACTTCAACGCCGCTGTAGCAAAGGTTAAGTTCAAGGGACGCAATGTTCATCCCGGCTACGCCAAGCACAAGATGCTCAATTCAATCCGTGTGGCCAACCAGTTCGCTATCATGCTTCCCCGTTGGGAGACACCCGAACACACCGAAGGCTACGAGGGCTTCTATCACCTCATCTCGATTGAGGGAACTGTCGAGGAGACAGTGCTCACATATATCATCCGCGACCATGACCGCGACCGTTTCGAGCGCCGCAAGAAAGAGCTTGAACACCTCACCCGCAAAGTCAACAATGAGTTCCCCGACTGCGCGTCGATTGAAATCAAGGACCAGTATTTCAACATGCGCGAGAAGATTGAGCCGGTGATGCACATCGTGGATCTCGCTGTCCAGGCTATGAAAAATGTCGACGTCACCCCAAAAGTACAGCCCATACGCGGCGGCACAGACGGCGCGCAGCTTTCATTCAAAGGCCTTCCCTGCCCCAACATCTTCGCAGGCGGCCTGAATTTCCACGGACGCTATGAGTTCGTGCCCGTTCCCTCGATGGAAAAAGCTACTCAGGTCATCGTCGAGATAGCCCGTCTCGCAGCCGAACAAGCCAACTAACACATCTGACTTGAATACACTCGTAATCGTCACCGGCCCGACCGCGAGCGGAAAGACTTCACTTGCCATAGAGCTGGCGCTTGCACTCGACACGGAAATAGTGTCGGCTGACTCGCGCCAGCTTTTTCGTGGCCTCCCGATAGGCACCGCCGCTCCCACACCAGAGGAACTGTCGAAAGTACACCACCACCTTGTCGGCGTACTCGACCTCAACGACTACTACTCCGCCGCATGTTTCGAGGAGGATGCGCTGCGCATACTCGACGACATCTGGACACGCAGCGATTATGCCGTGATGTGTGGCGGCTCCATGATGTATATCGACGCTATCACGCGCGGCATCGACTCCCTGCCCACAATCTCACCTGAAATCAGGGAATATGCTCTCCGGCTCTATCAGGAGGGAGGGCTTACGGCTCTTCATGAACGCCTCCGCGAGCTTGACTCCGACTATCTCGCCACAGCCGACCTCTCAAACCACCGGCGGCTGGTCCATGCCATAGAAATCTGCCTCCAGGCCGGAGTTCCCTACTCTTCACTCCGCACCGGTGCAGTTAAAAAGCGACCCTTCCGTATAGTCAAATTCGCAATCGGATGGGACAGAACCACACTTTTCGAGCGCATAAACAGCCGTGTCGACCGGATGATAGCCGAGGGGCTTGAGGAGGAGGCACGCGCTGTGTATCCGCTCCGCCATCTCAACGCGCTCAACACGGTAGGCTACAAAGAGCTCTTCGCCATGATGGACGGCCTCATGGACCGCCCGACAGCTATCGCACGCATAGCAAAAAACACCCGTGTCTATGCCAAAAAGCAGCTTCTGTGGCTGTCCAAGGATACTGACGCAGTAATTCTCGACCCGGCTAAACCGCTGTTGTCCCAAGCGTTAAGATTTATTAATTAAATTAAACCTCCCGCTCTCCCCTATTTTTTCTACATTTGCACAAATTTCTCATAAATGAGAATTAAATTACAGGTTGCCTAAAAAGCAATCTTTTGTTTAGCTCATATCAATCCATTTAAAACCAATGAACGCCCACGATAGCCTAAATTCCTACTTCCAGGCGGCTGTACGCGAATACTGGGATCTTCCGTCACTGACTGATTTCGGAGGCTCCACGATGACATATAAAGATGTAGCCCGCAAGATAGCAAAACTCCATCTGCTTTTTGAAAACGTAGGGATAAAACCCGGCGACAAAGTGGCACTCTGCGCGAAAAACAGCTCGATGTGGTGTGTGTCGTTCATCGGAGCTCTCACCTACGGGGCTGTGATAGTGCCGATTCTTTCGGATTTCAAGCCCGACAATGTGCAGCATCTCATCAACCACAGCGATGCCAAACTCGCCATTATTGATGAAAACGTGTGGGACGAGCTCAACCCTGAAGGCATGCCCTCGCTCCTTGGAGCGCTTTCCGTGAAGGATTTCTCGCTCATACAAAGCAACAACGAGAAGCTGACCTATACCCGCGCCCATCTCAACGAACTTTTCGGACAGCGCTATCCCGACCGCTTCACCCCCAAGGATGTCAACTACCATCAGGATGATAATGATGAGCTCTGTCTTATCAGCTACACATCCGGCTCCACCGGATTCTCCAAAGGCGTAATGCTACCTTACCGCAGCCTGTGGTCAAACGTCCAGTTCTGCATGGACTATCTACCGACCAATCCCGGCGACGGCGTAGTGTGCATGCTCCCCCTCGCACACATGTACGGACTCACCATCGACATGCTGCGTCCCTTCATAAGCGGCAACCACATTTATATACTGACAAAAACTCCCTCACCCCGCATCATCATGGACGCTTTTGCAAAAGTCCATCCGCGTTACATCGTCACGGTGCCTCTGATTATCGAGAAAATCATCCGCACGCGCGTATTCCCGATGCTTGAAAAGCCGCTTATGAAACTGATGCTTATGGTACCGTATGTCGATGAGCGCCTCATGGGGAAAATAAAAGACAGGCTCATAGAGACCTTCGGTGGGAAAGTCGAGGAAATAATCATAGGCGGCGCAGGTCTCAACCGCGACGTCGAAAAATTCCTCCGTCGCATAGGCTTCCCCTATACCGTGGGCTACGGCATGACCGAGTGCGGCCCGCTTATCTCCTACTCTTCAGCCAAGGAGAACCGCATGGCATCCTGCGGCCGAATTGTGAACCGAATCGAGGCCATGATAGATTCCCCCGACCCTATAAGCAAGCCAGGCATACTCTATGTCAAAGGTGCCAACGTCATGCTCGGCTACTACAAGAATCCCGAGGCAACCGAGGGATGTATGGATGCCGACGGCTGGCTCTCGACCGGCGACATCTGCAACTTCGACTCCGACGGATTCCTCTACATCCGCGGCCGCGACAAGAACATGATTCTCGGCCCCTCCGGACAGAACATCTACCCCGAGGAAATCGAGGATAAGCTCAACAACCTCTCTTATGTTTCGGAATCACTCATCGTGGACGGTGGCGGTGGCCGGCTTCTCGCCCTCATCTATCCCGACTACGAAAGCATCTCCTCGCAGAGCCTTTCCAACCAAAGCGTGACGGAAATTATGGAGGAAAACATCAAGAGCCTCAACGCCGACCTTCCTTCATACTCTCAGATACAGCGTTTTGAACTCATGGCCGAGGAATTTGAAAAGACTCCGAAACGCTCTATCAAACGCTATCTCTATCAGCCGAAATAAGCGCATGGAGCGTAAACCCGCAAACTCATACGGAAGTCATCTGTATTTTTTTCATTAAAGTGTTTTTGGTTTAAAAAAAAGTTATTACTTTCGCAGTATAGATTCACAGCAAGCCCTTTCACGGGGCCTCGAACTCCAATTCAATACAATCAGAAAAACAATACACCATAAGATATGATATTTAATTTCCGTATAGTCTCTGACGAAGTTGACAACTTCAAACGCGAAATACAGATTGATGCCGACGCAACCTTCCTTGATCTACGCAATGCGATCTGCGACTCTGTCGGTTATGACAAAGGTCAGTTCAGTTCATTCTTCCTCTGCGATGACGGCTGGGAACGCAATCAGGAAATATGCCTGGAGGACATGGGTTCCGATTCATCCGAGGACGTTTATCTCATGGAGGACACTCCTCTCAGCGATTTCATCGAGGATGACGGTCAGCGCCTTGTGTGGGTGTTCGACTATATGACGGACCGTTCTTTCTTCATCGAGATGAAGAAATCCATCCCCGGCAAGAGCCTCCGCGACCCCCTCTGCACAATTTCAATGGGCGAAGCACCCGCTCAGTTTGTAGATCTCGATGATTTCGACGCGAAAATAGACGCAAAAGCCGCACAGACTGCCGCATCAACTGATCTTGACGACGATTTCTACGGTTCAACCGAGTTCAACGAGGACGAATTTGACGCTGCAGGCTTCGACGAAATGACTTTCGACGAATAATATCACTATTAACACAATACATCTACCGTTCATTCCGGCTCGCGCCATGCCCGTTGGAACCGGCAAGAAAAAACCGACCGTCGGGAATCTGCCTCGCAGACATTCCCGACGGTCGGTTTTTATATCATCAGTGCTTATCTGTCGGACACATCAAGCTCATAGGTATCATATACTACCGAGCGGCCGCCAAATTCCTCCTTGTGGCGGACCATGCCTCCGTTGAGATAGCGTCCGGCATCCTCGTTTGAACTGCCGAAATCAAAGTAATCGTTATCGGGCAGGAGGCGGAATATCAGTTCGTGATAAATCACATCAGTGGCGTAGAGGTCTTTGCCCTTCTGTGTACACGCTGCATACTGCAAATGTATGACACCGCGGTCTAGATAGATTACGGCGCCGCCAAGCACCTCATCCTCATCATTTTTCGCAACATAAAACCGGATATTTTCCGGGAAATGACCTTTGAGATAGTCCAGTTCCGCACCCGTATGTACGGGACGTGTATTGTGGCGCACACGCCTGTCCTCTACGATTATCTCCCAGAAAACGTCACACGAATCCACCTCCTCGACCCGGATACCGCCCTTGCACTGACGCTTCTCGGCACGTTTTCCCAATCTCGACGACGGAATGGGATTACGGAGACTGACCACAGTGGCCATATTCCTCACACTCAGCCTCGCGCCGAATCTGAACAGCGCATACAGATCCTCCTCGGCGCCCTGGCGGTGATAGATGTGGGGGACAGGCTTATATACAAGCCTTGTCATTCCTTCTGCACGCATTTCGTCAGTCAGCAAGCGTAGCATCTCAAGCGGTTCTGTCCCGCAAGTTCTGTCGCTCATCACAAGCCCCCCGTAAGTCAACCCCGCATGGCTCGACAGGATGTTATCGCGCCGCGTGGCAGGGAAAAGAGCCGTCAGCCGCTCCTCATCGTCGGTAAATACATACGAATGGTCTGGAAAACGGTCTGCATGATACTCCATGTAGTCACGTTTGAGCAGAAATGTCCCGTTTTTCGACTTCTCGACAAAATAGTCCCATGCCTCCTTCATCGAAGGCTCATATCTGCGTAATTTCATGTCAACGAGAGATTTCATCTACTGCAAATCACCCTTTCCTTCGCGGATTATCTCGGGATTACGGCTGTCGGTCAGGTCTACCACTGTAGAGGGGCCCGGAGTCCACCCGCTGTCGCCATTTCCGCTCTCCCCGTCGTCAATCAGAATCGAGGCCACACCCTCGAAAGCCATTGCAAGCTCTTGAGCATCAAACTCCGGCACCTCGTCGTCGACTTTCAGCGACGATGACAGGATGGGGTGGCCGAGTCTTTCGGCAATCGAGGTAGCAATCGGATTGTCGGGCACACGTATGCCCACCTCCTTGCGTCCCTTGAACACCTTGGGGAGCGTGGTAGCCGCAGGCAGGATGAAGGTGAAAGCGCCAGGGAGATTGCGACGCAACACACGGAAAGCCTCATTGTCAATCCGCGCGTACTCGCTGGCCATAGATATGCCGTCGCACACGACCGAAAGGGTCTGCTTCTGCGGGTTCACGCCCTTGAGCTTACACAGCCGCTCAATCGCCGAGTTGTTCAATGCGTCACAGCCGATGGCATAGAGCGTGTCGGTCGGATATATGATGATTCCGCCATCCTTCAGACACTCTACGGTCTCGTCGAGATAGCAGTCGTTGATACTCGTCGGATACATTCTCAGAGTTTTCATGATTGAGGTGCTTATGTTCAGGGTTTATAGAATTTGACTTTCACATCCTCGGCTCCGGCATACTTCTCCAGGAGCGAGAGAGTAAGCGCCACGGTGTCCTCGACAGGCATTTCCAGCCCGTAGATATTGATACACATCAGCAACCGTGTGGTTCCGATGCTCAGTTTCGTGCGCTCATTGTCGCTCGTCGGGGTCCCGACGCCTCCTACCGCGTCACGATAGACCGGCATGTGGGCAATGTTGAGCATACCGCGGCCTATACCCTCGAAGGGTTCACCCTCGCGGCCTACTCCGAGAGTCAGGACGTCGCCCTGAATCCTGTCCATATCGAAACCTCCTATCGAATAGCCCGACTGGATGGATATGAGGTTTATGAGGTCGACGAGCGCATTGATTCTGTAGAGCTCCATACCCTTGACCGCACGGCGAGAAAGAGCCTCAGCCGACGGACGATAGCGGTTCGGCTCCTTGCCGCAGGCCTTGTATGCCTCGCGTGTCGCACGTATGCCCGGACGCTTGTTGATGTCGGCCAGTTCAGACACTTCGCGCAGATCCGAGGCAGCCCGTCCGAGAAGCGCCCACAGTTCGTCGGAAGTCTCCGAATTGCTCACCGTAGCCTCGACAGTCACCACCTGCAGCCCCGGTGCCACCTGCCGTATGTTGTCGTCAAATTTTATTTCCATAAATCCTGCTCATGGTTATACACTTGCAAAATTAGCACAAAAAAATTGAATTAATTCAAACATTTATCGTAATTTTGTGGCCTAAAAATGAGGAGTCTCCCCGCCGTTCCGCTATCGGAAACCGAGGAGAGTCCGACATTGTCTACCCTACCCGACCACCTCCATGCTTGAGATATATGATTTAGGAATGAGAATAGGCCGGCGCGCTCTCTCTGTATTGGCCGGAGCCGCGCGGGGTGAATCGCCGTCGAAATTCATACGTTTTGCCAAAGGGCAGAAGAGCGCTATAGATGAGGTGGAAGCCGCTGTCAAGGGCCTTGACCGGAGCTGTCCCGTGGTCTGGATTCATGCAGCCTCGCTGGGAGAGTTCGGAATCGCCCGTCCTATAATCAGGCTTCTCAAAGAGAGTTGCAGGTGCAACATCGTAGTGACATTCTTTTCGCCGACCGGCTATGAGGCTCTTAACGCCAAAACGTGCGAGGATGTGGACCGCGTGCTGTATCTGCCATTCGACACATCCTGCAATGTCAGAAAATTTCTCGACCTGCTGCGCCCCGACTGCGCCGTGTTCATGGTGTCCGAATACTGGCACACCTACCTCCACGAACTCCACCGCCGCGGAATCCCGACCTATCTCGTGTCGTCCGTGATTCGTGAGGACGGCCCGTTTTTCAAATGGTATGGAAATCTCTACCGCAAAAGTGTCAGCTATTTCAAGGAAATATTCGTGCTCAACGAGGAATCTCGCCAGCTTCTCGGGCGGCTCGGAGTGGAAAATGTAAGAGTCAACGGTGACCCGCTTTTCGACAACGTGACGCTCGTGGCTTCGACCCCGTGGGAGGACAAGACCGTCGAAAGCTTCACCCGCGGTCACAAGGTATTCATTGCAGGCAGTGTCCATGATGACGAGGACCTGAAAATGGTTACAGACCTGGCTAACCGTCACCGCGACACACGCTTCATCATCGTTCCCCACGAAATCCGCCCCACAACCCTGCGCCGCATAACCGACAGCATCGAAGGAAAGGTGAAATTTTATACCCGGTGCACCCCGGACACGGATTTCAGCGACACGCAAGTGCTCGTGATAGACTTCGTGGGCGCCCTCGCCTACATCTACCGCTATGCTACGTGGGCATACGTGGGAGGAGGATTCACCAAACTGCTCCACAGCGTCATCGAGCCGGCTGTCTACGGTCTGCCGGTCTCTTTCGGGCCCAATGTCAGCCGCAAGGTCGTGACACGACAGATGATTGACCTCGGAATAGGCCGGATTGTCAGCAATTCCGACGAGCTCGACAGATGGTTCAGCAATCTGAAGGACAATCCTCAGGCCTTGCGGGAAACAGCGGATAAGGCGGCCATGTATGTCGGGAAAAATGTCGGTGCCACCCGGCGAGTAGTCAACCGAATAATGGAGGATATATGCGCGAAAAAATAAAATACACCCTTTACAGGGGCATCTTCGGTGCCCTTGCCCTGCTTCCGTTTCCCGTCCTCTACGGTCTGAGCGACATCCTGTATCTCATCATCGGCAAGGGGATAAAATACCGCAGGAAAGTAATCCGTCAGAATCTGCGCAACTCCTTCCCCGAGAAGGATGAGAAAGAACTGCGTGAAATAGAGAAAGACTTCTACCGCCAGTTTACCGACAACATTGTCGAGACGGTCAAACTGCTCAACATGAGCGACCGTCAGGTAGACAAACGCATAAAAGTGAGCGGCGCCGAAATCGTCGACCGTCTCGCTTCCGAAGGGCATCCCGTCGTCCTCTATCTCGGCCATTACGCCAACTGGGAGTGGGTCCCCGCAGTAGTCCGTCACTTCAAAGTCACTGAAATATGCGCCCAGGTCTACAAGCCCCAACGCGACAAAGCCTTTGACCGGCTCATGCTCAAGGTGCGCTCCCGCTTCAATCCGGTATCGGTGCCGCAGAAGCAGGTGTTCCGTACACTCGTAAGGTGGCGCAACGAAGGCCGCAAGTTCATCACCGGCTTCATCTCGGACCACCGCTCGAACTCCGGATTCTCCCACCACCGCACCACCTTCCTCAATCAGACAACCCCATTCAATCCCGGCGGAGAGGAAATCGGCAACCGCATCAACGCCGCTTACCTCTACCTGGAAGTCGAGAAGGAAAAACGCGGGCACTATCACTTCACGTTCAAGGAAATCAAGCCCGAGAACATGGAGGAAGATTCGCCTTACACCCGCCGATACATGGAGATGCTTGAAGAGACCATACGCCGGCGCCCCGGGCTGTGGCTGTGGTCACACCGCCGCTGGAGGTACCAGTAACAGCCACACCCTCTCTCCTACCATCCGGCCTAAGCCAACTATTATCAGAACTCTCATATATACAAAACATAGAAAAATCAGACGATAATGAAAATAATCTGCGTGATTCCAGCCCGTGCCGAGTCATCGCGCTTCTTCGAGAAGCCGCTCGCCCTTATCTGTGGAAAACCTATGATTCAATGGGTCTACGACCATTGCAAGGAAGTGGAGATATTCGAGGAGGTCTACGTGGCTACCGATAGTGAGAAGATACAGAAGGCCGCTGAAAGTTTCGGGGCCAAAGTAGTAATGACACGGTCGGATCACGACACGGCCACCGAGCGTCTCTATGAAGTGTCGAGCCGCATCGAGGCCGACCTCTATGTGATGGTCAACGGCGACGAGCCTCTTCTCACACGCGACGCAATCATCCAGTGTATCCCCGACGGACTCAAGGCCGATGATTTCTTCGTCTCCAACCTCATGACCGACTTCACCAATCCTGTGGAGGTTGTCGACGCCACCAATCTCAAGATTGTCACCGCCAAGGATGACCGCTGCCTCTTCATCTCTCGCAGCCCCATCCCCTATCCCAAGGGAGCGATGGACTATGTGTTCCACAAATTCGTCGGCGTGGGCGCCTTCACCCGCAAGGCTCTCGACTTCTACCACAACACACCGCGCGGACCCATCGAGAAGATTGAGGAAAACGACTCGTTCCGCTTCCTCGAGAACCACATGCCGATTTATTATTACAACTGTCACTGCAAATCACTTTCTGTCGACAACCGCAAGGACATCGACGGAGTGGAGGCATATCTTAAAGAACAGTCCAGATAATATTCTTCATACATAAATGAGAATCCGCACCGATTTCCGCTCTCTCATCAAAGGCTATCAGCGACTGGCGTTCTACACGGGAAATTTCTCACGCTATTTCCTGCCGGACCTCCTGTTCAGGCTGAACTTCCGCTCAGCGCTCCGCTCTCTGACCGACGGTGAAAGGGCTGAGATTGAACGCCGGGTGAAGTATTACGCCCGTATCCCCGAGGGAGCGGCAGTCGATGAGTCGACGGCCGTCAGCGTGGGCGATTTCCGCTATCCGTGGCACAAGAAACACAAGTATGCCACATATTTCTTCGACCTCTATGAATGTGTGCGCTGCTTTCCGGCCCAATGCCGTTTCAACTACGTTATGGGCGATGTCGACTGGAATCTCCTTTCGCCATCTTTCGCCAAAGCCCGACCGATAACGCAGGGCGACAGCAACACCGTCATCCTTCCGCTGAACAAAGTGCGCCACTTCCGTTTCATCAGCGATACGCGCTCTTTCCTGCAGAAAAAGGACATGATAGTGTTTCGCAACGTGGTGCGCAGACAACCGCAGCGCTCACTCTTCCTGGAGAAATTCATCGACAATCCGATGTGTGACGTCGGGCAGATTAACCGCGACGCCGCCGATCCGCGCTTTGTCAAGCCCTATATCCCCATGGAGGAGCAGCTCGACTACAAGTTTATAGCCAGCATCGAGGGCCACGACGTAGCCACCAACCTGAAATGGGTGATGTCGTCAAACTCCGTCGCCGTGATGCCGCGCCCGCGGATTGAATCGTGGTTCATGGAGGGGGCACTCATCCCGGACTACCATTATATAGAGGTAAAGCCTGACTATTCCGACCTCATCGAGAAGCTCAACTATTATATAGCGCATCCTGAAAAGGCTGAGGCCATAATCAGCCACGCCCATGAATATGTTGACGGGTTCCGCGACCGCAGCAGGCAGTTGCTGATTGCCCGGCTGACGGCTGAACGCTATTTCAGACTCACCGGCCAGCTCCACTGATTCATCCCCCAAAACACACTAACGATATGGAAAACGACAAAAAACGAATGTTGGTTATACGCCTTTCGGCGCTTGGCGATGTGGCCATGACAGTCCCGGCAATCTATTCGCTTGCTGAAAAATATCCGCAGCTGACTGTCGATGTAGTCACCCGTCCGTTTTTCGGCCGCCTGTTCATCAACAGACCGGCCAATGTCAATATTATCGGTGTGGATTTCAAGGGTGAGTACAAGGGCATCGGCGGGACTCTGAAACTGCTGCGTAGGCTCGGGAAACTGAATCCAGACTGCGTGGCCGATCTTCACAATGTACTCCGCTCATGGATTATCGACAACTATTTCCGTCTGCGGGGAGTCAGAGTCGAGATGGTCGACAAGAAAAGGTCAAAGCGCGGACAGCTTTTCAGGACCGGAGAACAACAGCAGTCGTTCATCAGTCGATACGCCGACGTGTTTGCCCGTCTCGGCTATCCGATTGACCTCACCTTCCGCAATCTGTATGAAAAGGGAGCGGCTGTTCTCCCCGCCAAACCGCAGCATCCGGCAATCGGCATAGCGCCTTTCGCAAGGTATTTCAACAAGACATATCCCGCAGGAAGTATGCGTGAGGTAATCGGCTCTCTCATAGCCGACGGTTACCATGTCTATCTCTTCGGAGGGCGCGGACAGGAAGCGGAGGAGTTGCAGCAGTGGGCGTCGGTATACGACAATTGCGAGTCGTTTGCCGGCCGCTTCGCTCTTGAAGAAGAAATAGCGCTCATGGGTGCGATGGATGTAATGGTCAGCATGGATTCATCCAACCAGCACATGGCGGCTCTCGCCGGAACACCGGTCGTGAGCGTGTGGGGAAGCACTACCCCGGCTTGCGGCTTCATGGGCTACCGTCAGACCAAGGAAAATGCCATCTGCCTCGACCTGCCTTGTCAACCATGCACGGTGGGCGGGTCGCCGGAATGTCCGAAAGGCCATTTCGACTGTATGTGTCAGCTCGAACCCGAGGTTATTGTCGACAGAATCCGACAACTCGTCCCTGTAGGAAAATAAATTACATCATAATAAGCATAGTGTTATGTTTGGTTTTGTACTGTTCACGGTGATATATTTCTGCTATTGCGTCCTCTTCTTCGAAGTGGTGCAGAAGCCGGCTTTCGGCCTCTACAACCGGGTCGTGAACACCGAAAACCTCACTGCCGGCGACATCCGCCGCGTATATTCCCATGGATTTGTATCCGACCTCATCATAGCCTCGTATCTCACCGCCCTCCCCCTGCTTGTCAGCGGACTGCACACGCTGCTGCCCTGTTTCAACGCAGGAACCGTCCTGTTGATTTACAATATAATCATCTCGATAACGGTGTCTCTTATCTGTGTTTCAGACACATTGCTCTACCGTTTCTGGGGCTACAAGCTCGACTCATCTGCCTTCGTCTACCTGCGCTCGCTCAAAGGGACATTCGCAAGCGTCTCAACAGGCTATATCGTCGGAGCCTTCACTCTCGTAGCCCTCTGTGCAGCTCTGTTTTTCGCCGGTGCCGAATATCTGACGGCAAAATGCACGTCGGCTCTTCTTACCACTCCCTGGCTCGCATGGTGGAAATGCCTGCCGGTATTTCTCGGCATGGCGGTCTGCGTCGGGGCGCTTTTCGCCATAATCCGCGGCCTGAAAATCCGCCCGAACAACCCGAGCGTGGTCTACTACAGCCAAAATCCCTTCTACAACCACTGGGCGCTCAATCCCGCCTACAATCTTATATACTCTCTCAGCACGAAAGATGAGTTCAAGGGGAAATTCCGCTTCTTCGAGCCGGAGGAGTGCGAGAAAATCGTTGGTCCGCTCTTCCCCACCGGAGGAGTACCGTCACGCAAACTGCTGCGCACGGAGCGCCCCAATATCCTGCTGATTGTGTGGGAGAGTCTCGGCGCGGAATTTGTGCCGTCGCTCGGAGGGCGCAAGGATGTGGCTGTCAACGTTGACCGCATAGCCTCCGAGGGGGTGATGTTCACCAACTGCACCGCCGGCAGTTTCCGCACCGACCGCGGCCTCGTGTGCCTTCTGAGCGGCTACCTCGGCCAGCCAACCACGAGTGTGATACGCTACACCCGCAAGCTCCCCAATCTCCCCGCTCTTCCCCGGCGGCTGAAAGAGGAAGGCTACGTCACCACGGCCGTCCACGGCGGCGAGCTGACTATCATGCACAAATCGGACTATTATCTTGCCTCCGGCCACGACACTCTCGTCAGTCAGAAAGATATTCCGTCGTCAGCCCCCACATGCAAGTGGGGCGTCCAGGACGGTTACATGTTCGACTATGTTTTCGACGACATAATGGACAGAACCAAGCGTGGCGAGCGCTGGTTCACCACCTTTCAGACCCTCAGCTCTCACGAGCCATTCACAGTCCCCTACAACCGTCTGCCCGACGACGAGGTGGCGAACTCATTCGCCTATGTCGACCACTGTTTCGGAGAGTTTGTCGACAAACTCAAGAAAACTCCCGCCTGGAACAATCTGTTGATCATCTGCGTGGCCGACCACGGCTACAACGCTTCACATACACCCAAATCACGCAGCGAATACGCCCATATTCCCCTGCTGCTTGCCGGAGGTGCGGTCAACGGCCCGGTCCGCATCGACACGCTAATGAGTCAGACAGACCTCGCCGCCACGCTTCTCGGTCAGATGGGCCTCCCGCACGACGAATTTATTTTCAGCCGCGACGTGCTCGCCGATACATACAAGGAACAATTCTCATTCCACACCTACACCAATGGCTTCATGCTGACAGACCGGCGCGGAGTGACCATTGTCGACAACGTTTCCGACCAGGCCATCGAGGGCCCCGACCCGCAACGCGAGCGCCAAGGGCGCGCAATTCTTCAGAAACTCTATGAGGATCTGAGTCAAAGATAAGTGAAACGAGACGCCACGGCACACAGCAGTCAATCGACAGTATTTTCACATACCACATCTAACCACATATATTTGAAAAGAGATTTTGCTATGAAAAAATATTCCGAAATCATAAATTCCAACCCCGTCGGGCTGATTCTCAATCTACTTTGGGTATATATCTGCTATGAGATATGCCGCCTGGCTTTCCTATTTGAAAACTGGAGCCTCTACAGCGCCAATATGTCGTGGCACACGTTCTGGAACATCACTCTCGGCGGATGGCGCTTCGACACCTCGGCCATTTTCTATACCAATGCCCTCGTGATTCTCCTCTACCTCTTTCCGCTCCACATCAAAGAGCGCCGCGGCTACTGGCTCACGACAAAATGGATTTATGTGGTGATAAACTCGGCTGCAATACTGATGAACCTCGCCGATTCTGTATTCTTCGAGTTCAGGAAACACCGCTCGTCAATGGCCATATTCGAGGAATTCAAGGGCGACAACAATCTTGGCGGAATCGTGTGGGTGGAAGTCATCAACCACTGGTACTTCGTCGTACTCGCCGCCGCGATGATTTATTTCCTCTGGAAATGCTACCGTTACCCCGGCACCCCCGTGAAACCGCGCGGACGCTACTATCTGACTCAGATAATTACTCTTGTAATCATCGCGCCTATAGCCATCTGCGGTATGCGCGGCAACACATTCTTCACCGCCACCCGTCCTATATCGGTCAACTATGCGCATAAGTTCGTCAACGACCCGATGCAGACCGGTATTGTGCTCAACACACCCTTCTCGATGATTCGCACGGTCAATCAGATGGCCGAAAAGACACCGATACTGTTCAAGGACGAGGAATCGCTCGCCGCAGTCTACTCTCCGCTCCACACCCCCTCCGACTCCCTGACTGTGAGAAAAAGAAACATCGTGATACTCGTTGTCGAGAGCTTCGCACAGGAATTTATCGGCGCCCTCAACAAAGACCTCGACAACGGCACTTACAAGGGCTACACACCTTTCACCGATTCCCTCCTCCAGCACTGTCTCTCGTTTGAGCAGTCATTTGCCAACGGCGGATTCAGCATCGACGCCCTGCCCGCTGTCATAGCCTCCATTCCCCGTATGGACCGACCCTTCGTCCTCTCGCCCCACTCGCTCAACCACATCAATTCTCTCGCAAGCGAGCTGAAGAACATGGGCTACTTCTCGGCCTTCTTCCACGGAGCCGACAATGAATCGCTCGGCTTCAACGCCTTCATGAAGCAGGCCGGAATCGACAGATATTTCGGCAAAAATGAGTTTGTGGCCGATCCGCGTTTCGGCGGCATGAAAGAATTTGACGGCAAATGGGGTATATGGGACGAGCCCTTCCTGCAATATTTCTGCGCTGAAATCAGCGAGATGCCCCAGCCTTTCATGGCGAGCGTGTTCACCCTCTCGTCACACCATCCCTTCGCTGTACCCGAAAAATATAAAGATGTGTTCGTCGACGAAGGTCTCCACAAGCTCCACAAGTGCATCCGCTATGCCGACTACTCGCTCAAACGTTTCTTCGAAAGCGCGAGCAAGGAACCGTGGTTCAAAAACACCATCTTCATCATCACCGCCGACCATGCGAGCAGCAAGCGTACCCACGATGTCTACTTCGGCGAAGTTGGCGGATTCAGAATCCCCATCCTCTTCTACGATCCCTCGGGTGAATTTCCCTCCGGCCGCAGGTCAGGCATAGTGCAGCAGATGGACATAATGCCGACCATGCTCAACTATGTGGGCTACGACCGCCCCTACATCGCCTTCGGCAAAGACATCCTCAACACCCCCGACGACGAGATGTGGGCCTTCAACTGGGACTTCTTCCCCCAATATTTCAAAGGCGACTATGTCATGCGCATGGAAAACCAACAGATATCAGAAATCTACAATTACAAAAAAGACCCGCTGCTCAAGGAAAATCTCAAGGGAAAACTCCCCAAAGACCAGGAGCGCGATATGTTCGAACACATGTGTGCCATCATCCAGAGCTACAAACAGCGCATGGATGCCAACAATGTCACCGCTAAATAATCACATCCCATATCTGCAATGTCTTACTCTACAGCACTTGTAATAACCACATATAATCGTCCCGATGCGCTCGCCGTAATCCTCGACAGTGTCAGGGCGCAGACCAGGCTGCCTGATGAAATCCTGATTGCCGACGACGGTTCCGGCGCCGAGACAGCCGAACTTATCAAAAACTGGATGAACGATGACCGTATAGGCCATTTAATCCGCCATATATGGCAACCTGATGAGGGCTTCAGACCGGGAGCGATACGCAACCGGGCCATAGCCGCCGCAAAAAGCGAATACATCATTCAGATTGACGGCGATATGATGCTCCATCCCCGTTTTATCGAGGACCACAAACGCATCGCACGCCCCGGATATGCCGTAAACGGCTCGCGTGTAAGGTTGAATCAGCAGATGACTGAAAAAATCTGTGCCACTCACAGAACACGCAAACTCGGTCCAATATCAAGAGGGATACTTAAAGACCGTACCAAAGCCATCAGGCTTCTTTGGTTGTCGGGGCTTTTTCTCGACCGTTTCAAGCCCCACAAATACTTTGCCATAGGTTGCAATATGGCTTTCTGGCGCAGCGACGCCATCGCTGTCAACGGATTCGATGAAACCTTCAAAGGCTGGGGACATGAGGACTCAGACTTCCTTTTCCGCCTCAGCCGTATAGGAGTAAAGAAATGTGACTTACGCTACGCCGCCATCCAGTTCCACCTCTATCATCCGCAGCGGGGCAACGGATCCGACAACCTGGCGATCCTCCGCAAACGGAATAATGAAGGTATCGTAAAAGCGATAAAAGGTATTGATCAATATCTGTAACACGTACCCTACAAAATATCAGCGGGTAACCACCTGAGATTCGGTCGGCTACCCGCTTTTGTATCTGGATGATAAAAACTGTGCTTAATCAGGCCGTAACAGCAGAAGCGGAAGTGGCAACAGGGGCAATCTTGTTGGCCATCATGACGGCCTTGGTGATATGGTCGCAGATGTGGTCCTCGCCGATGAGCTTGTTGACTCCGGCGTGGACGAGTGAAGCGTGCACATTGTCTTTGACACCCGAAAGAACCACATGGATGCCCTCTTCCTGCGAAGATTTGATAAGTGTCTCAAGGTTGTGGATACCGGTTGAGTCGATGAAGGGAACCTTGCGCATACGGATGATACGGACAACAGGTTTGCGACCCATCGTGTTGCGCATAAGCTCGTCGAATTTCGTAGCCACGCCGAAGAAGAACGGACCATCGATTTCATAAACCTCCACACCGGGATTGACGTTCAGAACCTCATGGTGGGCCATCTCCGAATTTTCGTCAACCTCAAGCTGGCCGGAGTAGGCCTTGATTTCGGTATTCTCCATCACACGACGGAGGAAGAGGATGATAGCGAGCAGCAAGCCCATCTCGATAGCGATTGTGAGGTCGAAAATCACTGTGAGGAGGAAGGTTACGGCAAGCACAGAGATGTCGCTCTTCGGGTTGTGGAAAATCGAGCGGATAGTGCGCCAGCCACTCATGTTGTAGCTCACCACGATAAGCACTGCCGCGAGACAGGCCATCGGGATAAGGTTGATTAGAGGCATGAGGAAAAGGAAGATGAGGAAGAGCACGATTGCATGAACCACACCTGCCACCGGAGTGCGTCCGCCGTTGGTGATATTGGTCATTGTGCGTGCAATAGCGCCTGTCACGGGAATACCGCCGAAGAAGGGCACTATGATGTTGGCCATGCCCTGGCCGATAAGCTCAGTGTTGCTGTTGGTGCGTGTGCCGGTCACACCATCGGCCACTGTAGCCGAGAGGAGCGATTCGATAGCGCCGAGGATTGCAATTGTGAAAGCCGAAGGAAGAAGTCGGTTGATGGTGGCCATATTGAGCTCAAAACCGTGAGGCTCGGGTATGTCGGTCGACAGCGAACCGAAGCGGTCGCCGATGGTCTCGACATGCACGCCGGGGATGAGCGACACGGCGGCTGTCACGAGGATAATGGCTATCAGCGCGCCAGGCAGACGGCGCGAAACCTTCGGAGTCAGTATGATTATGGCAAGTGCCGCAACGCCGACAGCGAGTGTGGTCCAGTCGATATTACCGAAATTGGACAGATAGACGCCCCACTTGGGGATAAATTCGCTGGGGACATTCTTCAGTCCGAGACCGAAAAAGTCATTGATCTGCGTCGAGAAAATTGTCAGGGCAATACCTGCCGTGAAACCGACCACGATAGGGTAAGGAATAAATTTGATGACCGTGCCGAGGCGGAAAAATCCAAGAGCCACCAGTATGAGACCCGCCATGAATGTGGCTACAGCGAGCCCCTCAAGACCGAAAGTTGCAATAATATTGTATACAATTACGATAAACGCACCCGTCGGGCCGCCAATCTGCACCGAACAGCCGCCGGCTGCAGAAACAATGAAGCCACCGATAATGGCTGTGATAAGACCCACTGTTGGGCTGACACCGCTCGCTATACCGAAAGCGATTGCAAGAGGAAGGGCCACGATGCCCACGACAATACCAGCCACAAGGTCGTTTTTAAACTTGTCGGCGGAATAATCTTTCAAGGTCGACAATAGTTTCGGCCTGAAATCAATTGAACCTGTAAAATTCATCTATATTTTATAATTACCTTAAATGTACGAACTTAAACAGTGACTGTGTTACTATTTCATAATTAAGGCGCAAAATTACTCAAAAATTCTTAATAAGCATAAAATAATCGCCATTATTGCGAATAATGGCGATTAAAAATTATTTTTTCGACTTTTATTTACTAATTGTGGAGGAGGAGGCAGGTCCAGCGGTCGAGGACGTGGTGGGATTCGTAGGTGAGGCCAAGGGGACGGGCGATGTCGAGAATCACGGGGACGTCCTCTTCGTAGAAGCCGCTCAATACCATCTTCGCACCGGGGGCGAGGGTCTTGACGTAGGCCGGAAGGTCGGCGGTGATGATATTGCGGTTGATATTGGCTATAAATAGATTGACTCCGCCTATTCCGGCAAGAAGCGAGGCGTCGCCGAGACGGGGGCATACGGCGTCGGCAAAATTCAGCCGGACGTTGTCGACAGCGTTGTTGAAAGCAAATTCATCGATTTCTATGGCATCGACTCTCTTGGCGCCGCGCATCGAGGCGAGGATTGCAAGTATGCCGGTGCCTGTACCCATGTCGACGATTTTCAGGCCGTTGAGGTTCATGGCGAGCAACTGCCGGAGCACAAGGCTCGTGGTAGCATGATGTCCGGTGCCGAAGGCCATCTTGGGGTCGATGACAATATCGTAGCGACACTCGGGAATATCCTTATGGAAGGAACTGTGGATGACACACTGGTTGTCGATGACAATAGGTTTGAAATAGTTTTTCTCCCATTCGCTATTCCAGTCGCGTCCTTCTACTACAGTGTCGCTGACGGTAAACTCCGTCTCCATAGGGAAATTGGCAAGAACTGCGTCGAGTTCCGGGCGGTTATATGACTCGGCCTGGACGTAGGCGGTGAGGCCTTTTTCGTCGGGGACAAAACTTTCAAATCCCTGCTGGGCGAGCAGGGCGGCGAGAATATCGGTGCGCGTCTCGTCGCATGGCTTGAGATCGAGACGGACTTCAACATAATCGTTCACTTATAGCACTAATTTAGATGAATGTGGATGATATCATTTTCTTTTCAGAAGCCTCATGGCTCTGAGGGCCTTGCTGCCTATGCGGAAAGTCACCAGGGCAATGTCGAGATAGCTGAGAGTCCCGAGAATCTTCCCGAATATGCCTGATTTGGAGACGGGTCCCGCATTTTTCAGTGTCACGAGATTGCGCTGGAGCCTGTCGCGGTTGATTTCGAGACGGGCTGCTGTGTAGGCACGCATGTAGCGGAGTTCTTCGAGGGTATAGCCATTCCATTCGGGCTTTTCGTGGGGTAGTGTCTTAGTAGCGCTCATTGATTGATTTTCTTTTTTTGATTAGTGAAAAATGGAGCCGGTTGAGCCGCGAGTCTCAGGGATTGAAAAAGAGGCGCGAGACAAAGCGGGCAATCGGGTTTATCACCAACTGCTTGCGCAACACGAAAACCACTCCCAGCACAACCACATAGAAAGCGCACATTATAAAATAAGCCCATATCATCCCCACGCCTGTGGCTATGCAGCGCACGATTGCGATTGACAAGAAGAACATGATGAGTGAAACGAGCACAAATGCTATGAGGGCTAATGTGACGGTGGTCAGGAGCATGGTCATCTTTTCAGCGGCCGTCAGCCTGGCGTAGTCGACATTGAGTTTGAGTGTGGATTTCAACTCAGCCCAGAGTGAATGGAATTGGTCCTGTTTAGTCTCAGACATAAGATATAATTTGGAATGATATTAAGAAACCCGTGTCGTCTTCCGGAGCGAAGGCCTGGAAGATGTGGACACGGGCCTGTCTGTTATGCGGGTCGGAGTGCCTTATCAGTCGTCAATCTCGGTGGTGAGCTGCTCGACGAGGGCATCTATTTCATTATCCGAACAGATAATGCCTTTCTTGCGGAGTAGATCTGCGATACGTGCACGTACATCCTCACCCTTTTCCGGAGCGAAGAGAAGAGCCGCGCCTGCGCCTACAATAGCACCGCCGATGAAGGCATAAAGCAATGATATATTAGACATAGCGTAATAATGGTGTTAATTTAGTGTCGGTATAAAATATGATTCAATCGAAATCCTGCGTGGCGGATGAGAGCTGTGGCAGATTACTTTTCGATTTCTTCTGCAATCTCGTCAGCGAGTTCTTCAAGTTTGCTCTTCTGGAGTTTGATACCCTTGCTTTCGAGATATTTCACGATATTCTTGCGGGTATTCTCACCTTTTTCGGGAGCGAGAAGGAGACCAACTGTTGCGCCGGCGACTGCACCGCCGATAACTGCGAGAACGATGTTTAATGCTTTCATTTTTGAGATTTTTTAGGGTTTATAAGATTTTACATTGGTTAAACGCTTCACGCGGAAAAAAGTTCATTTGATTCCGTGGCTAAAGATACAACGTTTTCGCGGTCTTTCCAAAAAATATTTTGCAAACGGCCTCATATTCCAAAAATAACTCCAAGGCGGCAAATTTTCCGAATCAACCCTCGATGGGTGCGATGCGTTTCAGATTGCCTACGACCCACACGGTATCGTCCTCGGCAAACACTATCGAAGGATCGGGCTGCAGATAATCCTCACCGCGCTGGACCGCCACAAGCAGCGCTTCCCACACATTGCGGAAGTCGGAGCTGACTATGGTCTTGCCTATCAGCGGCGAAGTGGCCTTGAGACGGATTGCAGTGAGCTTGACATCGGTTGAATTGGTGTCAGACATCTCGTCCTCGTTGGCCTCCACCACGGGGAGAAGCTGCTGGATTTCCTCGTCGGAACCGATTACGCCGAGCACATCGCCGGGAAATACGCGCTCCGTGGCTCCAGGCACCATAATCATGCGTCCGCCACGCTGAATCGATGAAATAGAGACGCCGAAACGGTTGCGCAGACCGGAGTTCTTAAGCTGTTCGCCCACGAATGGACATTTATACCCCACAGTCATATAGGCGAGATGCATGTTGGGGACAAGACGGTTTTTCGCACCACTGCGGCGGAGTTCACGCTCGTTGAGATTGTCGATGAAGCGGGATTCGATTCTCACCATGCGCCTGTGGGCCGATTTTGAGAATGACAGCGCGAGTATAAGGAAGAGCCCCACGCCGAGAGTCCAGCCGACAGCCATCGAGTAAATCGAGCTGATGAGATAGACAAGCACTACCATGGCAAGGAGCAGGCGCACTATTGTCATTATAATCAGCGGTATGTCATAACGGGCATTTGCGGCTATGAGCCTCTCGCGCTCTGTTTTCTTGGATGCCGGATAGGTCATGGCCAGCAGGAACGGAGCCATGAGCACCAGTGCCACCACGACAGTCAGGAAACGCCCCCACGAGGGGAAAAGCCCGGTGAAGAGGGGCAGAATATAGTCGAGCGATATGATAGAGAGGGCGATAAGCACGATGGTGTAGAGCACAACGCGCCACAGATAACGTTTGAAAAGCGACTGCCAGAGCTGCTTCGTGGCGCTGGCCGACGAGGTGGCTTCCTCGGCATAGCGGTCAATCAGGAAATGGAGACGGCGCGGGAGATGCGCTTCTACGAAATCACATGCGGGGTCAGCCATGCGTATAAAATAAGGTGTGGTGAAGGTGGTGATTACCGACACGGCCACGACAATCGGATAGATTTCCGGTTCGAGGACTCCGAGCGACATACCGAGCGAGGCGATGATGAAAGCGAACTCACCTATCTGCGTGAGCGAGAAACCGGATTCGATGGCCACACGCAGGGACTGCCCGGTGATGAGCATGCCCGTGGTGCCGAAAAATATCATGCCGACTATCACGACAAAGGACAGGAAGAGAATCGGCGCCCAGTATTCAAAAATGATATGCGGATTGACCATCATGCCGACGGAGATGAAGAACACCGAGCCGAAGAGGTCCTTGACCGGGAGTGTCACCTTTTCGATACGCTCCGCAAAGCTCGTACCGGCGAGTATCGAGCCCATGACGAAGGCTCCGAGCGCGAGCGAGAAACCGCAGGCCACAGAGAATACCGCCATGCCCAGGCAGAGCCCCATCGAGACAATGAGCAGCGTCTCCGAATTGAGGAAACGGCGTTGCGAGTTCAGCAGCGAGGGGAGAACGAACACTCCCACCACAAACCAGATGATGAGGAAGAAGGCGAGCTTACTGATGCTGTAGAGCATCTCTCCTCCCTCCACACTGTTGTTGAGCGCGATTGACGAAAGAATCACCATCATCAACACCGCGAAAAGATCCTCGACGATAAGCACCGCGAACACAAGCGATGCAAACTTGCGGTGGCGCAGGTTGAGGTCAGTGAAAGCCTTTATAATAATGGTGGTCGACGACATGGAGAGCATGCCGCCGAGGAAAAGACTGTTGATATGCGAAAATCCGAGGATATGCCCCACGGCAAAGCCCGCTCCCATCATGCCGCAGACTATGAACAGGGCCGTGACAACCGCCGACCCGCCGGCATTGACGAGTTTTTTGAAGCTGAACTCCAGTCCGAGCGAGAAAAGGAGAACCACGATGCCTATCTGCGCCCAGAACTCAATATTGTCCTCCGTGCTGACCGAAGGAAGATACTCAAACTGCGGGCTGGCAAGGAATCCGGCCACTATATAGCCAAGGACTACCGGTTGCTTGAGCCATTTGAAAAGCAGAGTCGTGACTGCGCCGAGAATCAGGATAAAAGCGAGGTCACGGATAAGGCCCTCGACATTGAAAGTCTCCGAGACCGCTGCCACTGCATTGGCGAGAATCAGATTGAGTATCATAAACGTTTTCAGAAATCAGAAAGGGGTTGGACTTGTGGCGGTGTGTGCCGCCGGGCAGAGAGGTGGAGGTGTCAGGAGAGGTCGGCCTGATTGGAGAGAGAGATTGAAATAGTGGGGCGCACATCGTGGAGCGCCGAAAATACCTCGATGAAATCCGAATGTTCGCGGATGAGAATCAGGAGATTCATCCTTGTGGTGTCGCACTCGTAATCATACTCGACATAGACGCGCGACAGATGAATATTGTAGCGCTCCAGCACATCGCGGTAAGGCTGTATGGTCTTTACGATACCCTTGACTTTCAGGCGTATCGTGCGGGCCTCGTTACCGACGTTGACACGGTGTTCAAGCTGCTCCAGTATGGTGAGTACCACGAGGACGAGCAAGGTGGCGACAAAGGCTATCAGATACAGACCGCACCCCACCGCCATGCCTATGGTGGCTATAATCCATATACCGGCCGCGGTGGTGAGGCCGCGCACCGAGCCTTTCATCTGGATTATGGTGCCCGCGCCGAGGAAGCCGATGCCCGAAAGTACCTGGGCCGCGATACGGCTCGGGTCGCCGCGGAGCAGCCCCACGGTCTCCTGGCAGACGTAAATCGACAGCATCATGGCTATACAGGCGCCCATCGAGATGAGCGAGAAGGTGCGCAGACCGGCCATCTGACCCTTGCGCTTTCGCTCGATACCGATTATGCTGCCGAACACAAGACTCAGAACAATCCTGAAGATAGCGGAAGCCGTGGTCAGCTCGACGTTGTTGACTATGTGCCAGAAATGCTCCATCCGGGGATTATTTTTTGAGCGTGAAGTGGCGCGAGGTCAGTCTGTAGCCGTCGGTAAAGAGTTCGACGGTGTAATCGCCGGGGGTAAGGGTGGTGTTGACATCCCAGTAAATCTTTAAGCCTGCGATTTCGTCGCCGCCATATTCGATGGACTTGCGGGCTGTACAGGGAATCGACTTACCCTCGAAGCTGAACGAGCCCGAACCGCCGAGCAACTGGCCTTCGGGATTGACAATGCGGAGATAGATGGTCTTTTCGCCGACGGGAGTCGAATTGTTCTGCGGAATGGTGAATGTCACCATGAGCTGCTTGGCCTTGGTGATATTTTTCTCAATCTTGCCGTTCTTCTTGAGGCCCACAATCGAGACACCGGTCACATTGAGCTTCTCGGCAAGGGTCATTCTCTCGCTGAGGGTCTCGGCGGTGCGGGTCACTTCCTGTACTCTCGACGAAAGGCGCTGGTTCTGATCCTTGATTTCGGCATTTTCGTCGCGGAGGGCAGCGTTTTCCTTGTTGAGCGAATCAATCTGCGCTATGTAGTGGCGGAGAAGGCCTTTGAGGGTATTGATTTCGTTCTGCAGTTCATTGATGCGGGCCTGGGATTTCACTTTCTGACTCTTAAGCTCCTGCATGAGCTGTTCCACCTTGGCCTTGGCCGCGGTATATTTGGCAAGGATAGTGTCGTTGGCAAGACGCTGGGCCTGGTCCTCATACTGTTGGAACTCGGCGTTGAGCATATCGAATTCATTGGAGAGTTGCATCTGCTCGTTGGAGAGCTTGAGTTCCTCGTTTTCGAGTTGCGCTTCCTGCACCTGTGATTTCAGCGATGCTACCTGTGTGACGCCAAAACCGACTGCAATCAGCAAAAGTGCTGCCAGAACAATGACCAGAATGATCATGGGTGACATTTTCCCTTTCATAATTCTACCTGATAAGTGAGTAATCAAATTTATTTATTGTAAAATATCTTCATGACTTATACGTTA